>NZ_NNBO01000008.1:0-354875 GCF_002803145.1 Kitasatospora sp. CB02891
GGCACGGGGCCGCCGCCCGGGGGCAGCAGGTCGTTCGGCGGGGGCGGCGGCGGAGCGGTCGGACCGGACCGGCCGAGCCCGACGGGCACGGGGCCGCCGCCCGGGGGCAGCAGGTCGTTCGGCGGGGGCGGCGGCGGAGCGGTCGGGCCGGACCGGCCGAGCTGCACCCCCTGCGCGGGCGTGCCGGGCGCACCGGGCAGCCCCATCAGCCCGGGCGGGCCGTCGGTGGCCAGCATGGTCGGCGCGTAGTCGATCGACGGCGCGGGCGCGTCCGGCGGAACGGGCGTGCCGGGGACCGGAGTCGACGGAGCGCCCACCGGGAACGGCGGCGTCGCCCCGACCGGCGCGGGCATCGGCGGCGGCACCGGCATCCCGGACACCGGGCCGGGCGGCGGCACCGGCACCCCGGGCACGGGGGTCGACGAGCCGCCCACCGGGAACGGCGGCGGCACGGGCGTGCCGGGGGCGGGCGTACCGGCCGGCGGGAAGTGGTCGGGACCCTCCCCCGGGCCGGCGGCAGCCGCCATCGGCGCGGGCGGCACCGGCGGCGCGGACAGCTGCGCGGCCTCGGCGGCCACCGCGGCGGCGCCCGCGTCCTGAAGCCACTGCGGTGGGCTGAGCAGGAAGGACGTCGCCTCGACCGCCCCGCGCACCGGCTTGGCGGCACCGGCCGGGTTGGGCTCGGCGGGCGTCCCGTACAGCTCCTCGAACTGCCGGACCACCTCGTTGATCGGCAGCGGCGGCCAGAGCATGCTGACGCCGCTGTCGCGGGCGATCACCAGCCGCGGCGAGCTGCCGGTCCCACCGGCGTGCTCGCTGCCGTCCACCGCCCAACAGACGTAACCGAGGTCGAACTCCCGGACCCGCACCTCGCGTTGGAGCGAGCGCGGCACACCGGCGTTGATCCAGTCCTCGGCGGTCTCCTGCGCCTGCGCGTACGTGGTCACCACGTCTCGTCCCACCCCTGTCGTTCGGTCAGTTCACCGGGACGGCGCGCGCGAAGCCGCCGTCCACCATGAGTTCGGCGACGGTCTCCAGCTCCGGGGGGCTGCCCGCGAGCCGCAGCAGGAAGGCGTCGAAGCTGTCGCCGCAGGGCAGCAGCAGCCGGGCCACCCGCTGCTCCGGGGACTCGTCCGCGCCCTCGTCGCGGGCGTCGTCGTAGGGCAGGAACCAGACCGAACCGGTCTGCTCGCCGCGGACCTTGAGGGCGAGCAGGCCGCCCTGCTGGTAGGCGACCGCCAGGTAGTCCTTGGTCAGGTGGTCGCGCAGGCACTTGTTGGCGTACACCAGGTCCTGGACGCCGTACTCCTCGCTGAGGGTGAGGAACGGCTGGTCGACCAGCAGGCCGAGGTCGACGTCCAGCGCGGCGCCGACCGGGCCGCGGCCGCCGGCCAGCTTCAGGAAGTCGCGGTACACCGGCGGCAGCGGGTGGCCCAGGCGCTGCTCGGCGCGCTGCACCAGGTCCTCGGTGACGACCAGCGGGTCGCCGCCGTCCTTCGCCAGCGGAAAGTGCACGGCGCGGCGCTCCTGGAGCGGGCGGGTGCCGCGCCGGGTGTGGTCGGCGGTGGAGATCGCCAGGCCGCCGTGGTGCCGCAGCAGCGCCTTCACCTCGACCGGGACCAGCTCCATCCGCCGCCAGCCCGCGGGGGCGCGGCCGACCACGTGGTGCCACGTCCAGCCGGGCGGGGTGGCGACGGCGGTGTCCAGGTCGGCCCACAGCTCGTGGCCCCGGGTGTAGAGCGCGGCGTTCGCCGACACGTAGTCGGTGAGCCGCAGCTCGTCCACGCCGAAGCCCTCCGGCGGGTCGGCGACCTCGGCGGCGGCGGCCGCGTACGGCGAGAAGTCCGGGTACCCGTGCTCGTCGACCCGCACGCCCCCGGGGTGCCGCTCGGCCCGGACCGGGTCCGGGAACTGCACCACCTGGCCCGCGTAGGCCGCGTTGGGCACGGCGGCGGTGCCGGGCCGACCTGTCGTCATCTGGGGTCCCCCACAGCAGAAGCCGAAATCCTCGGAGACCAGGGTAGGGCAACGACCGTCCGCGTTCGGGGTCACGGGGGTACCCGACCGAAGCCCGCCCGGCCGGGTACCGACGCCACGTCAGCGACGGCGCACCGCGGCGGCCAACGTCTCCGCCACCCGCACCTGCTGCCCCTCGGTGAGCTGCGGGAACATCGGCAGCGTGAGCAGCTGCCCGGCGGCCCGCTCGGTGACCGGGAACGCGCCCTCGCGGTACCCCAGCTGCCGGAACGCCGGCTGCAGGTGCACCGGCACCGGGTAGTGCACGCCCACTCCGATCCCGGCCTGCTGCAACTCCGCGAGCACCCCGTCCCGGTCCCGCTCGATCCGCACCGCGTACAGGTGCCAGACGTGCTCGTTGCCGGGCAGCGTCCGCGGCAACGCGACCCCCTCCAGCCCGCCCAACAGCTTGTCGTACCGCTCGGCGGCCGTCCGCCGGGCCTCGTTCCACGCCGGCAGCCGCCGCAACTTGCTGCGCAGCACCACCGCCTGCAGGGTGTCCATCCGCGAGTTGAACCCGAACCGCTCGTGCACGTACTTCCGCGCCGAGCCGTGGTCCCCGATCAGCCGCACCGCCTCGGCGAGCTCGACCTCGTCCGTCACCACCGCGCCGGCGTCCCCGTACGCGCCCAGGTTCTTCCCCGGGTAGAAACTCGTCGCCGAGATCCGCCCCCAGCTCCCCGACGCCCGCCCGTGCCGCGCCGCCCCCTGCGACTGCGCCCCGTCCTCCACCACCGGAAGCCCGTCCGCGACCTCCAGCACCCGCTCCATCGGCGCGAGTTGACCGTTCAGGTGCACCGGCATCACCGCGACGGCCCCCCGCACCCGCTCGGCTGCCTGCTCGACGTCGATCAGCAGGTGCTCCTCGTCCACGTCCACCAGCACCGGCGTCAGCCCCGCCCGCACCACCGCCTCCGCCGTCGCCACGAACGTGTTCGCCGGCAGCACCACCCCGCCCCCGGGCTCCAACTCCAGCGCCCGCAGCGCAAGTTCGAGCGCATCCGTCCCGTTCGCCGTCCCCACGGCATGCCCGACCCCGCAGAACCCCGCGAACTCCCGCTCGAATGCGGCCACCTCGGGCCCCTTGATGTAGGCCCCACTCGCCAGCACCGCATCGAAGCCCGCACGGACCTCGTCGGCGATCTCGGCGTGGGAGGCGTGCAGATCGACCAGGGGAATGTCGTTCACTGGGTTCACCACCAGGGGCTCGGGGGACACCCCCAGCCCGCCGGGGCTGGGGGAGAACTGCGAGAAGCCGGCGGACCGATGTCGGAAGATCGCGCCGGAGAGGACGACTTGCACGTGCGGGCGCCGCGAGCGGTCAGAGCGCTCCCTTCAGCGCGGCGACGACCCGCTCCTGCTGCTCCGCCGTCAACGAGTGGAACAGCGGCAGGATCAACGTCCGCGAGGTCAGCAGTTCCGTGACGGGCAACGGCGCCCTCGCCGCCCCCTTGTACGGCGCCTCCAGATGCGCGGCCATGATCCCCCGCCGCGCCGAGACCCCCTCCGCCGCCATCGCAGCCAGCACCTGCCCCCGGTCCGGCGCCTCGTCCGGCAGCAGCAGCCACAGCGACTGGAAGTTGGACGTGCCGTACGTCGGCTCGGCCACCAGCCGCCCTGCGAGCTCCGCCCCCAGCAACTCCCGGTACCCAGCGGCGAGTTCGCGCCGTCGAGCGACCATCGCCGGAAGCTTCCCGAGCTGCACCAGCCCGATCGCCGCCTGGACGTCGGTCATCCGGTGGTTGAAGCCGATCTCGTCGTACGTCTCCAGCACGGCCGCCCCGCCCGTCCCGGCGTGCCGGTCCGCGGCCGAGACGCTCATGCCGTGCTCCCGCAACCGCCGCAGTCGGGCCGCGAGTTCGCCGTCCTGGCAGGTGACCATGCCGCCCTCGCCGGTGGTGAGCAGCTTGCGCGGGTGGAAGGAGAACGCGGCGAGGTCCGCGTCCGCCCCGGCCGGGCGGCCGCGGCGGACGGAGCCCGCGGCGCACGCGGCGTCCTCGATCACCGCGATGCCGCGCGGCCGGGCCAGCTCCTCGATGGCGTCCAGGTCGACGGGGACGCCGCCCTGGTCGACGGCGATCACCGCACGGGTGCGGCCGGTGAGCAGCGGGGCGACGGTCTCGGGGGTGAGGTTGCCGGTGGCCGGGTCGACGTCCGCGAAGACGGGGGTCGCGCCGACGTAGGTGACGGCGTTGGCGGTGGCGATGAAGGACAGCGACGGGACGACGACCTCGTCGCCGGGACCGAGGCCGGCGCCCACCAGCGCCAGGTGCAGGGCGGTGGTGCAGGAGGAGACCGCGACGGCGTGCGGCACGCCCACGGCCGCGGCGAACGCCCGCTCGAACTCGGCGACGCGAGGGCCCTGCGCGACCCAGCCCGAGCGGACGGCTTCGGCGGCGGCCCGGGCTTCTTCCTCGCCGAGCCACGGGATCATGACGGGGATGGTGGACATCGGGTTGCTCCTTCGCTGGATCGCGCCCACGGTCAGGTCACTCGCTCGGCGGCGAGCTTTCCGGCAGGTTCCTTCCGCTCCGCGCCCCCGCTGTCTCGCCCTGCCACCAGCCGACCAGCCTCCGCAGCCCGTCCGTCAGCCCCAGCTCCGGCTTCCAGCCGAGATCGCGTTCGGCGGCGGAGATGTCCGCGAGCCGCCGGACCACGCCGCCGGCGGTGTCGCGGGCGGGCCCGTGCTCGACGTGGAGGCTCGACTCCATGGCCTCCAGCAGCGCGTCCGCGAGGCCGCGCAGGGAGACTTCGGTGCCGGAGGCGATGTTGTAGACCCGGTCGGTGACGGGGGCGGTGGCGGCGAGCAGGTTGGCGCGGGCGATGTCCTCGGTGTAGACGAAGTCCATGGTCTGGGCGCCGTCGCCGAAGATCAGCGGCGGCTGTCCGGCGGCGATGCGTTCCATCCAGCGGATGAAGACCTCGGTGTAGCGGCCGTGCACGTCCATCCGGGGGCCGTACACGTTGAAGTACCGCAGGGCGACGTAGTCCAGGCCGTACATGGCGTGGAAGCTGCGCAGCAGGCCTTCGTTGAAGACCTTGGCGGCCCCGTACAGGGTGTCGTTGTGGTACGGGTGCTGGCTCTCCGGCGTCGGGAAGACGTCGGCCAGGCCGTAGACGGACGCGGTGGAGGAGGCGACGACCTTGCGGACGCCGGTCTCGGCCGCGGCCTCCACCACGTCGAAGGTCCCGTCCACCATGATCTCCAGTGCGAGCCGGGGTTCGGCCGCGCACTGGGTGATCCGGATCGCGGCGAGGTGGAACAGCGCGTCGGTGCCGGGGGCGAGGAGTTCGCGCAGCAGGGCGCGGTCGCGGATGTCGCCGTCCACCACGATCAGTTGGCCGGGGGCGGCGAGTTCGCGGGCGCGGGCCAGGTTCTCGGTGCGGCCGCGGACGAAGTTGTCGAGCACCACGACCTCGCGGGCGCCGGCCTCGATCAGTTGGTCGACGACGGTGGAGCCGATGGTTCCGGCGCCGCCGGTGACCAGGCAGCGGGATCCTTCGAGCGGAACGGCGGCGTTCATCGGACTGCGGCCCTCTCCTGGGCGAAATCGGTGACGGGGACGGGGACGGTCGCGCCGCCGAGTTCGAGGCTGAGGGAGGCGGCGTGCAGCAGGCGCAGCACGCGCAGGCCGGCCCGGCCGTCGGTGAGCGGGCGGCGGCCCTCGTCGATGGCGGCGGCGAACTCGGTCATCACGTTGCGCAGGGCTTCCTGTTCGACCAGGGCGGGGGCGACCATGTCGCCGACCCGGTAGGAGATCAGGGCGCGGTGCCGGATGGCGTCGGTGAGTTCGTCGGGCGGGGTGAGGTCGACGCCGCGGTCGTGGATCGCCAGGCGGGCCTGCGGGTTGAGGTCGTCCCAGACCAGGGTGCGGCGGGAGCCGCCGATCAGGGTGGTGCGGACCTTGGTCGGGGAGAGCCAGTTGACGTGGCAGTGGGCGAGCGCGCCGTTGGACAGGCGCAGCGTCAGGTAGGCGACGCAGGCGCGGCCCGCGCCGATCGGGTCGGCGGCCTGGGCGCTGACGCCGACGGGTTCGACGCCGGGCGGCAGGACGAAGTCGAGGATGGACAGGTCGTGCGGGGCGAGGTCCCACAGCACGTCGACGTCCGGTTGGACGAGTCCGAGGTTGATCCGGACCGAGTCGAAGAACTGGACGTCGCCGATCTCGCCCGCGTGGACCAGTTCGCGGATGCGGCGCACCACGGGGGTGTAGCAGAAGGTGTGGTCGCACATCAGGACCAGGCCGCGCTCCTCGGCGAGGGCCACCAGGTCGGCGGCCTCCTCGACGGTGGTGGTGATCGGCTTCTCCACCAGGACGTGCTTGCCGGCCTCCAGGGCGGCCCGGGCCAGGCGGTGGTGGGCGGCGGCGGGGGTGGCGATGGCGACGGCCTGCACCCGGTCGTCGGCCAGCACCTGTTCGAAGGAGGTGGTGGCGGCGACGGTGGAGTACTCGCCGAGGACCTTGCGGGAGCGCTGTTCGTCCAGGTCGCACAGCCAGTGCAGGTGCAGGGCGGCGGTCTGTTGGGCGTTGCGGACCAGGTTCGGACCCCAGTAGCCGGCTCCGACGACGGCCAGTCCGATCCGCCGGTCGGGTGCTCGGTCGGTGCTGCCCGGTGTGGGCACGTGTTCCCCAGGCGCCTCGTGCGCCACGACGTTCGACCCCATTGCAAGACCCCCCTTGCCGCCGCGTCGCTCGAACGGTACCGGCCCGGCCGGGCCCGTCGAGGCACAATCGGAAAAACCGGTGAACGCCACCAGGGGCGTGCGGTACGGCAGTTCGGCCCTCCGTACACCCCAGTGCGCCCCCGTGTCGCACCCCGGCGCGGCGAATGACGGATCGGTTTGGCAGGCTGGACGCTTCGGGGTGAGGATTCACCGTCCGTCAGCAGACCCCCGGCAGCGGAGAACTGCCGGTGCGCCGCACAACGTCGAGGAGCAGTCATGGAACGGTCGGGCCCGCCGCCCGTGTTGCGTCACCAGCGCGACAGCCTGCTGCCCGCGGTGGCCGCGGCACTGATGCTGCGCGGCGGCGAGGTGCACACGCTCGCCGGGGAGAAGTCCGACCTGGCGCCGATGCTGCACCCGCTGGTCGGCGAGTTCCTGGCCGCGCTGCCGGTCGACAAGCGCGAGCGCTTCCTCGGCCGCTGCCCGGAGCCGGCGCTGCTGTCGCAGTACCTGGGGCAGGTCGACGGGTCCCGCTCGAAGCGGGCCTCGCGCAAGCCGATGACGGTGCAGGAGGCCCGCAAGGCACTGAAGGGGGCCCGGATGACCACGGTGCGGATCCGCGAGGAGGGCGATCCCGCGCACGGCACGCACGCGCCGCCGTGCCGTTCCTGCGCTCCGCTGCTGGATCATCTGAACGTGACCGTCGTCGCGGTCGCGCCGCCCGGCCGCTGAACCCGCCCCTCGTCCCCGTCCCCGAACCACCGGAGCACGTCCTGAACGCCAGCACCGTCCGCACCCAGCCCCGTTTCCCGGCCGACGTGGCCGCCGCCCTCAAGCAGGCCGGCTGGCACCCGGGCCGGTGGGAGATCCGTCAGGCCGAGCAGTGGGCCGATGCGATGGTCGCGCACGGCGGTCCGCAGGACCCGCAGCACTCGGTGTTCCCCGCCGCGATCGAGGCCTGGGCCGAGTTCGGCGGCCTGGCCTTCGACGTCCCGGGCCCCGGCCGCACCCTGGCCCGGACCCCGTTCCTGCTCGACCCGCGCTGCGGCCTGCACGCCGCGCGCACCTTCGTCGACCTCGGCCGCGCCCTGGACACCCGGCTCGCCCCGCTCGGCGAGGAGCTGTACGGGCAGGCCCTGCTGGCCATCGACGAGCAGGGCCGGGTCTACAGCCTCGACCACACCGGCGAGTGGTTCCTCGGCCACAGCGTCGACCAGGCGCTGGCCACCCTGGTGCTCGGCCTGGCCCCGCACCGGCTGCGCACCGCCGAGAGCTGACGCCAGGTCAGTTCAGCGGCTCGACGGCCAGCCGCAGCCGGGACGGCAGCACCGCCTCGACCCGGAAGCCGCCGTCGTCCTCCGGCCCGGCGTGGAACATCCCGCCCAGCGCCAGCACCCGCTCGCGCATCCCGACCAGCCCGTTGCCGCCGCTCGGCAGCGCCACCGGCACGGCCGCACCACCGGGGCAGTCGTTGGTCACCGACACCCGCACCCCGTTCGGCACGTACGCCAGCAGCACCGCCACCCGCGCCCCGCCCGCGTACTTGTGGGCGTTCGTCAGCCCCTCCTGCACCACCCGGAACGCGGTCTGCTCGGCCTCCGCGACGTACACCAGGTGCTCGCCGCTGACGGTCAGCGAGACCGCCATGCCGGCCGCCCGGGACTGCTCCACCAGCTCCGGCAGCTCCCCGAGGCCGCCGACCGGCGCCTCCACCTGGTCCTGCGCTTCGGTCATCCGCAGCACCCCGAGGATCTCCCGCAGCTCGTCCAGCGCCTGCCGGCCGACCTCGCCGATCAGGTTCGCCGACTGCTGGGCCTTCGCCGGGTCCTTCGGAATGATCCGTTCCACCGCCGCCGCGTGCACCACCATCAGGCTGACCCGGTGCGCGACCACGTCGTGCATCTCCCGGGCGATCAGCGTCCGCTCCTCGACCCGGGCCCGCCAGGCCCGCTCCCGGGCCTGCTCGGCGAGCAGCGTCAACTCCGTCTCCAGGCCCTCCGCGCGGTCCCGCAACGACACCACCAGGCGGCGCCGCGCCCCCATGTACAGGCCGGTCACCACCGGGGCGACCGCCATGCCCACCGCCACGAACGCGGACACGATCACCAGCACCCACCCCGGCGGCAGCGGCTCCCGCGGCGGCGACGGGTTCGGCGCGAACATCGCCAGCACCACCATGCCGAACGTCTCCGCCGCGGCGACCGTCGACAGCACGATCACCCGGGCCCGCCGGGACGGCCACTCCCAGGTCGCCGCCAGCGTGTACAGCGACACCACCAGCAGCACCACGCCGAAGAACCCCGGCACGAACACCAGCGCCACCACCACCGGCAGCACCGGCCACCGGCGCCGCACCAGCAGCGAGAGGCCGGCGAGCGCGCCGAGCACCACCCCGGCCACGGCTGCCCCGAGGCCCAGGTCCAACCGCACCCGGACCAGCCCGTACGCCCCGGCCGCACACTCCGTCGCCGCCGCCAGCGCCAACGCCACGTCCAACGCCGCGCTGCGCCTCCGCGCCCACCACCACAGGCCGTCCCCCGCCGGCTTCTTACTCATGGGAACACCATACGCAGTGCGGGATGCCGCACAGGGGCTCGTGGGGGCACCTGCTCCCGCTCCGTGTCCGCCATCCGGCCACCTCTCCGTTCTGGCACCGGGTGCCACCTATGCTGTTGCCCGTCGGACAGCGCGGTCCGCACCCGTCACCCGCACTGCGGTGATGGCAGAGCCGTTGCCGAACACCCCACCACCACAGGGAGCCAGCCGTGACCGCTCCGGTCCCCACTTCGGCGGACAACCCATCCCCGATCGCCGACCCGGCAGACAATGCCGCGCTGCGTGCGGACATCCGCCGCCTCGGCGACCTGCTCGGAGAGACTCTCGTGCGTCAGGAGGGCCCGGAACTGCTGGGCCTGGTCGAACAGGTGCGCCTGCTGAGCCGGACGGACGGCGAGGCGACGGCCCAGTTGCTGGCGTCGATCGATCTGGACACCGCCGCGAAGCTGGTGCGCGCGTTCTCGACCTACTTCCATCTCGCGAACGTCACCGAACAGGTGCACCGCGGCCGGGAGTTCGCGTCGCGTCGGGCCCGCGAGGGCTCGGTGCTGGCGCAGACCGTCGACCAGTTGCAGGAGGCGGACCCGAAGCACCTGTCGGACACGCTGGCGAACCTCGCGGTGCGTCCGGTGTTCACCGCGCACCCGACCGAGGCGGCGCGTCGCAGTGTGCTGAACAAGCTGCGCCGGGTCGGCGAGCTGCTGGAGCGGATCCACCGCGAGCAGGCGGCGACCGGCCAGGTGGATTCGGCGCGGCAGACGTCGGCGCGCCGGCAGGCGGACCGCCGCCTCGCCGAGGTGATCGATCTGCTGTGGCAGACCGACGAGTTGCGGATCGCCCGCCCGGAGCCGACCGACGAGGCCCGCAACGCCGTCTACTACCTGGACGAGCTGTACCGCGAGGCGGTGCCGGCCGTGCTGGAGGAGCTGCACGAGGAGCTCGCCCGGATCGGGCTGACGCTGCCGGAGGGGGTGCGCCCGCTGACCTTCGGCACCTGGATCGGCGGCGACCGCGACGGCAACCCGAACGTCACCCCGCAGGTCACCTGGGACGTGCTGAACCTCCAGCACGAGTACGGCATCAAGGACGCGCTGGCGGCGATCGACGACCTGCGGGCGTCGCTGTCGACGTCGGTGCGGCTGGCGGGCGCGTCGGCGGAGCTGCTGGCCTCGCTGGAGGCCGATCTGACGCACCTTCCGGAGCTGAGCCCGCGGTACAAGCGGATGAACGCCGAGGAGCCGTACCGGCTGAAGGCCACCTGCATCCGGATCAAGCTGGAGAACACCCGTGACCGGCTGGCCGCCGGCACGCCGCACGTGGTCGGCCGCGACTACGTCGGCACCCGGGACCTGATCGCCGACCTGAAGCGGATCCAGGACTCGCTGCGCGCCCACCGCGGCGGCCTGATCGCGGACGGCCGCCTGGCCCGCGCGATCCGCACCATCGAGGCGTTCGGCCTGCAGCTGGCCACCATGGACGTCCGGGAGCACGCCGAGGCGCACCACCACGCGCTGGGCCAGCTGTTCGACCGGCTCGGCGAGGAGGCGTGGCGCTACACCGACATGCCGCGCGAGTACCGCCAGCGCCTGCTGTCGAAGGAGATGCGCTCGCGCCGTCCGCTGGCCCCGACCCCGGCGCCGCTGGACCCGGCGGGCGCCAAGACGCTGGGCGTGTTCAGCACCATCCGGCAGGGCTTCGAGCGGTTCGGCGACGAGATCGTCGAGTCGTACATCATCTCGATGTGCCAGGGCGCGGACGACGTGTTCGCGGCCGTGGTGCTGGCCCGCGAGGCGGGGCTGATCGACCTGCACGCGGGGATCGCCAAGATCGGCATCGTGCCGCTGCTGGAGACCACCGACGAACTCCAGCAGGCCGACCGGATCCTGGAGGAGATGCTGGCCGACCCGTCGTACCGGCTGCTGGTGTCGCTGCGCGGCGACGTCCAGGAGGTCATGCTCGGCTACTCGGACTCGTCGAAGTTCGGCGGCATCACCACCTCGCAGTGGGAGATCCACCGGGCCCAGCGCCGGCTGCGCGACGTCGCGCACCGGTACGGGATCCGGCTGCGGCTGTTCCACGGCCGCGGCGGCACCGTGGGCCGCGGCGGCGGCCCCTCGCACGAGGCGATCCTCGCCCAGCCGTGGGGCACCCTGGAGGGCGAGATCAAGGTCACCGAGCAGGGCGAGGTGATCTCCGACAAGTACCTGCTGCCGTCGCTGGCCCGGGAGAACCTGGAGCTGACCCTCTCCGCCACGCTGGCCGCGTCCGCGCTGCACACCGCGCCGCGGCAGGCCCCGGAGGAGCTGGCCCGCTGGGACGCGGCGATGGACCGGGTCTCGGAGGCCGCGCACACCGCGTACCGCGGGCTGGTGGAGCAGGAGGACCTGCCGAAGTACTTCTTCGCCTCCACCCCGGTCGACCAGCTGGCCTCGCTGCACCTGGGCTCCCGCCCGTCCCGGCGCCCCGACAGCGGCGCGGGCCTGGACGGCCTGCGGGCCATCCCGTGGGTGTTCGGCTGGACCCAGTCCCGGCAGATCGTCCCCGGCTGGTACGGCGTCGGCTCCGGCCTGGCGGCGGCCCGCGCGGCGGGCCTGTCGGACGTGCTCGACGAGATGCACGGGAACTGGCACTTCTTCCGCAACTTCCTGTCCAACGTCGCCATGACGCTGGCCAAGACCGACCTGCGGATCGCCCGCCACTACGTCGAGCAGCTGGTGCCGGGCGAGCTGCGGCACGTGTTCGACCAGATCGTCGCCGAGCACGACCTGACGATGCGTGAGGTGCTGCGGCTGACCGGCGAGTCGGAGCTGCTGGAGCACAACGAGGTCCTGAAGCAGACGTTCACCGTCCGCGACGCCTACCTCGACCCGATCTCCTACCTGCAGGTGGCGCTGCTGCGCCGCCAGCGCGAGGAGGTGGCGCTCGGCCGCCCCGAGGACCCGCTGCGGGCCCGCGCCCTGCTGCTGACCGTCAACGGCATCGCGGCCGGCCTGCGCAACACCGGCTGACCGGCCGGGCCCGGACGCACGACGAGGTCCGCTCCGCGGGGGGGGGAATCCCCGGCGGGGCGGACCTCGTCCGTACGGTGCCCGGAAGGGCGTCAGGCCTTCTTGCGCTTGCGCAGCCAGGTCGCCGCGCCGCCTGCCACCACCACCAGGCCGCCGCCGACGGCGTACACGCCGGCCGAGCCGACGGAGCCGGTGGGCGGGGCGAGCTTGGCGGCGGCCGGCTCGGGGGTGACGGAGCCGACGGGTTCGGCGGCCAGCGCCGGCGAGGCGGCGAACCCCCCGGCGGCCAGGCACAGCACGGTGCCACCGACGACCTTGCCCACGCGCTTCGAGCGGATCACGCTCCATACCCCCAGTGACGGCACTTCAACCCTTGTGGATCGGGACCGACGGTATCCGATTCCGCGCGGGTTCTGACCATCAGTCAGCTTCCACGAGGCAAGCGTTGTATGAATGTTGTGTACGGAGGGTGGTCGAAGCAGGTCAGGCGTTGTAGTTCTGCTGGGCGCGTTCCAGGCCGTCGGCGAGCAGCGCCTCGACGGCGTCCGCGGAGCGGTCGACGAACCAGTCGAGGTCCTTGCGCTCGGTGGACGAGAAGTCCTTGAGCACGAAGTCGGCGACCTCCATCCGGCCGGGCGGGCGGCCGATGCCGCAGCGCACCCGGTGGTAGTCGGGGCCGAGCGACTTGGTGATCGACTTCAGGCCGTTGTGGCCGTTGTCGCCGCCGCCGAGCTTGAGCCGCAGCGCCGCGTAGTCCAGGTCGAGCTCGTCGTGGACGGCGACGATCGCGGAGGCGGGCACCTTGTAGAAGTCGCGCAGCGCGGTGACCGGACCGCCGGAGAGGTTCATGAAGCTCATCGGCTTGGCCAGGATCGCCCGCTTGCCGGAGAGCCGCCCCTCGGCGACCTGGGCGCGGCTCTTGTGCGCCTTGAACTTGGCGCCCATCCGCTGGGCCAGCAGGTCGACCACCATGAAGCCGATGTTGTGCCGGTTGCGGGCGTAGCCGTCGCCGGGGTTGCCGAGGCCCACCACCAGCCAGGGGCCGTCGTACTCGCTCATGCCGCTCCTCACGCGGGTGTCGTTGCGTCGTCCATCATCCCGGACACGCCGCTGCCCCGGCCGCCCGCTGGGAAGCGGGGCGGCCGGGGCAGCGGCGGGAAAAGATCGCGAGGATCAGGCCTCGACAGCGGCCTCTTCGCCCTCGACGGCCTCGGCGGCCTCTTCCTCGGTGGCCTCGGGGGCCTGGGCGCCGATGACCTGCAGGACGACGGCGTCGGCCTCGACGGCCAGGGTGACGCCGGCCGGCAGGGCGATGTCGCCGGCGGTGATGGCGGCGCCGGCCTCCAGGCCCTCGACCGAGACGGTGACCGACTCGGGCAGGTGGGTGGCCTCGGCCTCGATCGGGAGGGCGTTCAGCACGTTCTCGATCAGGTTGCCGCCGGGGGCCAGCTCGCCCTCGGTGTGGACCGGGATCTCGACGGTGACCTTCTCGCCGCGCTTGACCAGCAGCAGGTCGACGTGCTCGATGGAGCGCTTGATGGCCTCGCGCTGGACGGCCTTCGGCAGCACGTACTCGTCCTTGCCGTCGATCGGGACGACCAGCAGGGCGTTCGGGGTCTTCAGGGCCATCATCAGGTCGTGGCCGGGCAGGTTCAGGTGAACCGGGGCGTGGCCGTGGCCGTAGACGACACCGGGGACGAAGCCGGCGCGGCGGGCGCGACGGGCGGCACCCTTGCCGAACTCGGTACGGGACTCAGCGGCGATGCGGATCTCGGACACGACTGCACTCCTCGAAAATGCGAAGGGGTGCAGGAACGACAGAACCGCCGGGCCACACCCTCAAGTACGTTTGGGGGGACACTCGGCGGTTCGATCAAAGCGCATCGTTCTCGCGCGTCGATCACGGAGCACCGAAAACGGGCATCCCTCGCCGAGCAGTCTCCCCAGACTAACCGGGCGGTGGCGCGGACGTGAAATCGGCCCCCGGTTCCAGTGCGGAACCGGGGGCCGATCAAGGGTCCGACGAGGGGTCGGGGCCCTTTCGGGTCAGTGCACGCCCTCGAACAGGCTGGTGACCGAGCCGTCCTCGAACACCTCGCGCACGGCGGCGGCGATCGACGGGGCGATCGACAGCGTGGTGATCTTGTCCAGCTGGAGCTGGGCCGGGGTCGGCAGGGTGTTGGTGAACACGAACTCGCTGACCCGGGAGTTCTTCAGGCGGTCCGCGGCCGGGCCGGAGAGCACGCCGTGGGTGGCGGCCACGATGACGTCGGCGGCGCCGGCGTCGAACAGCGCGTCGGCGGCGGCGCAGATGGTGCCCGCGGTGTCGATCATGTCGTCGACCAGCACGCAGGTGCGGCCGCGGACGTCACCGACCACCTCGGCGGAGAGGATGGTGTTGGCCTGCGTCATGTCGCGGCGCTTGTGGATGATCGCCAGCGGGGCGTCCAGCCGGTCGCACCACTGGTCGGCGACCTTCACGCGGCCGGCGTCCGGCGAGACGATGGTCAGCTTGGACCGGTCGGCGACCCGGTCGCCCACGTAGTCGGCGAGCATCGGCAGCGCGAACAGGTGGTCCACCGGGCCGTCGAAGAAGCCCTGGATCTGCGCGGTGTGCAGGTCCACGGCCATCAGGCGGTCGGCGCCGGCCTGGCGCAGCAGGTCGGCGACCAGGCGGGCCGAGATGGGCTCGCGGCCGAGGTGCTTCTTGTCCTGCCGGGCGTAGCCGTAGAACGGGAGGATCGCGGTGATGCTGCGGGCCGACGCGCGCTTCAGCGCGTCGATCATGATCAGCTGCTCCATGATCCACTGGTTGATCGGAGCCGTGTGGCTCTGGATCACGAAGCAGTCGGCGCCGCGCGCGGAGTCCAGGAAGCGGACGTAGATCTCGCCGTTGGCGAAGTCCAGGGCCTTGGTCGGGACGAGTTCGGTGCCCAGGACGCGGGCGACCTCCTCGGCAAGTTCGGGGTGGGCTCGACCGGAGAAGAGTTTGAGCTTCTTCTCACCGGAGGTCGTGATCCCGCTCACTGCACCGTCTCCTCGTGTTATTGCCACTCAGGGTGAGTACGCCGAGGCACGGCCCAGCAGGCCCGATGGCGCACGTATGTACTTCAGGTTACGCGCCCCGGACCGCGACCGACGGCCGGGGACCTGTCCTCAGGGCCCCCGGCCGCCGCGTCCCACTACTCCGCGGAGGACGCCTCGGCGGCCGCGCGGGCGGACGCCGAACCGGGCCGCTTCCGCTCAACCCAGCCCGCGATGTTGCGCTGCTGGGCCCGCGCGACGGCCAGCGAACCGGCCGGAACGTCGTTGGTGATCACGGATCCGGCGGCGGTGTAGGCGCCGTCACCCACCGTCACCGGGGCGATGAACATGTTGTCGGAACCCGTGCGGCAGTGGGCCCCGATGACCGTCCGGTGCTTCTTCACCCCGTCGTAGTTCACTGTGACCGACGCCGCACCGACATTGCTGCCCTCGCCGATCGTGGCGTCCCCGATGTACGACAGGTGCGGCACCTTGGCGCCCTCGCCGAGCTCCGAGTTCTTGATCTCCACGTAGGCGCCGACCTTCGCCTTCCGGGCCAGCACGGTGCCCGGCCGCAGGTACGCGTACGGGCCGACCGAGGCCTCCGGGCCGATCTCCGCGCGCTCCGCCGTGGTGTTGCTCACACGGGCTCCCGCGCCGACCGCGGTGGCGGTCAGCGTGGAGTTCGGGCCGACCTCGCAGCCCTCGCCCAGGTGGGTCGCGCCGTACAGCTGGGTGCCGGGGTGCACCAGTGCGTCCGGCTCGTAGGTGACCTGGACGTCCAGCCAGGTGGAGGCCGGGTCGACCACCGTCACGCCGGCCCGCATCGCCCGCTCCAGCAGCCGGTCGTTGAGCAGCCGGCGGGCCTGGGCCAGCTGCACCCGGTCGTTGATGCCGACGATCTCCCGGTGGTCGGCGGCCACCACCGCGCCCACCCGGTGGCCCTCCCGGCGGAGGATCTCCAGGGTGTCGGTCAGGTACTCCTCGCCCTGCGAGTTGTCGGTGCCGACCAGCGACAGCGCGTGCGCCAGCAGCTTGGCGTCGAACGCGAACACCCCGGAGTTGATCTCGGAGACCGCCAGCTGCGCGGGGCTCGCGTCCTTGTGCTCGACGATCGCGGCGACCGCGCCGTCCGCCTCGCGCAGGATCCGGCCGTAGCCGGTGGCGTCCGGGACGAGCGCGGTCAGCACGGTGACGCCGTTGCCCTGCTCGGCGTGCGCGGCGGCCAGCGCCTGCAGCGTGCCGCCGGTCAGCAGCGGGGCGTCGCCGGTGGTGACCAGCACGGTGCCGTCCAGCTCCACGCCGTCGGCGGCCAGCGCCTGCAGGGCGGTGCGCACCGCGTGGCCGGTGCCGAGCTGCTCGGTCTGCACGACCGGACGGGCCGCCGGGCAGTGCTCGGCCAGGTGCGCCTGCACCAGCTCGCGCAGGTGGCCGATCACCACGACCAGCTGACCGGGCGTCAACTCCTCGGCGGCGGACACCGCGTGGCCCACCAACGAGCGACCGCAGATCTCGTGCAGCACCTTCGGCAGGGCCTTGGACTTCATCCGCGTACCGCCCCCGGCGGCGAGCACGATCACGGCAGCGGGCTGGTTTGCACTCACGCGGGAAGACTCCTCGGTCGATGCGGGGTGAGGGTGCACCGAGAATACCGAGACGAGATGGACGGAATGCGACCGAAACGGTCGGGAAGGGCTCCGCCGCTAGGATTCGAACCCAGACAAAGGCCTCCAAAGGGCCCTGTGCTGCCATTACACCACGGCGGAAAAGCGCGGTTGCCGCGCCCAGCACAGCCTACGGGTTGACGGCCCGTAGCTCCACCACCTTCCGCGAAGCACACGAACGACGCCCCGGCCCCCGGCGGCCGTCCGAGGGGGATCCGGCGGGCGAACACCGCGACACGTCCGCGCAGGAGCCTTCCGCCTCCCCGGGTCCGGTACCTACGATGCCGTAGGTTACGGAAACGTAGGTATCCGCTGGCACCACCCTCCTCCCCCCGGGACGCGCCATGACCATCCAGGCCGGGCAGGCGCCGCCGAGCGCCGCCGAGGACCTCATCCCCCGACTGTCCGCCACCAGGGGCGGCGAGAAACAGGGCCCCCTGGAACGCCTCACCCTCGCCCTGTTCATCGCGGTGCCGTTCCTCGCCCTGCTGGCCGCCGTCCCGGTGGCCTGGGGCCGGGGGCTGTCCTGGCTGGACGCCGGCATCGCCGTCGCCATGTACTTCCTCACCTGCCACGGCATCACCGTCGGCTACCACCGCTACTTCACCCACAGCGCGTTCAAGGCCAACCGCGCGCTGCGCCTGGGCCTGGCCGTGCTCGGCTCGTTCGCCGTCGAGGGCCCGCTGGTGCGCTGGGTCGCCGACCACCGCAGGCACCACCGGTTCTCCGACAAGCAGGGCGACCCGCACTCCCCGTGGCGCTACGGCGAGAGCCTGCCCGCCCTGCTCAAGGGCCTGTGGTGGGCGCACATGGGCTGGATGTTCGACGAGGAGCAGACCCCGCAGCTCAAGTACGCGCCCGACCTGGTCCGCGACCCGGCCATAAGGCGCATCTCCCGGCTGTTCTGGCTCTGGACGACGCTGTCGCTGGCCCTGCCCGCGGTGATCGGCGGCCTGGCCACCTGGAGCTGGCAGGGCGCGCTGTCCGCCTTCTTCTGGGGCTCGCTGGTCCGGGTCGCGCTGCTGCACCACGTCACCTGGTCGATCAACTCGATCTGCCACGCGGTCGGTTCGCGCCCCTTCAGGTCCCGCGACAAGTCCGGCAACGTGTGGTGGCTGGCCGTGCTGTCCTGCGGCGAGTCCTGGCACAACCTGCACCACGCCGATCCGACCTCGGCCCGGCACGGCGTACTGCCCGGCCAGGTCGACTCCTCGGCGCGCGTCATCCGCTGGTTCGAGAAGGCGGGCTGGGCCACCGACGTCCGCTGGCCGGGTGCGGAGCGGATCGCCGCCCGCCGCGCCGCATGAGGCAGCGCCTACAGCATGATGGAGGGGTGAACGGGACCAACGGAGACAGCGCCGGCCATCAGCAGCCTTCTCAGCGCGGCGGGGCCGGCGGCAGGAGGAGCGGCGGCCGGGTGCGGATGACCGGCAAGCAGCGTCGCGAGCAGCTGCTGGAGATCGGCCGGTCGGTCTTCGCCGAACGCGGCTACGACGGCACCTCGGTGGAGGAGATCGCCGAACGCGCCGGGGTCTCCAAGCCGGTCGTCTACGAGCACTTCGGCGGCAAGGAGGGCCTGTACGCGGTGGTCGTCGACCGCGAGATGCAGCTCCTGCTGGACATGGTCACCGGCGCACTCACCGGCGGACACTCCCGGGAGCTGCTGGAGCAGGCCGCGTTCGCGTTGATGGACTACATCGACACCTCCACCGACGGCTTCAAGATCCTGGTCCGGGACTCGCCGGTGGCCCAGTCCACCGGCTCGTTCGCCTCGCTGATCAGCGACATCGCCACCCAGGTCGAGGACATCCTCGGCCTGGAGTTCAAGTCCCGGGGCTTCGACGCCAGGCTGGCGCCGATGTACTCGCAGATGCTGGTCGGCATGGTGGCGCTGACCGGCCAGTGGTGGCTGGAAGTGCGCAAGCCCGCCAAGGCGGAGGTCGCCGCCCACCTGGTCAACCTCGCCTGGCACGGCCTGGAGGGCCTGGAGCGGCACCCCAAACTGGTCGGCGACCGCAAGAACTGACCGGCCCGGCCCCGCCACCGGGGCCGCCGGGCCGACACGCACGACAGGGGAACCCGTTGGCGGTCTTCCTGCTGGCCCTCGGCGCGGCCTGCTGCCTCGGACTCGGCTTCGTCCTGCAGCAGCACGCCGCCCAGCGCGCCCCCAAGGGCGACATGCTGCGCTGGCGGCTGCTGCTCGACCTGATGCGGATGCCCGACTGGCTGCTCGGCATCGCGTTCATGATCGCCGGCCAGGTGCTGTCCGCACTGGCGCTCAGCCAGGGCGAAGTCACCCTGGTCGAACCGCTGCTGGCCACCAACCTGGTCTGGGCGATGCTGCTGGCCCGCCGGATCACCGGCACCCGGCTCGGCCGCTCCGGCTGGATCGGCGTCGCGATGATCGCCCTCGGCGTCACCGCGTTCATCGCCGCCGGCCAGCCCCAGGGCGGCGGCCCCGGCGTCGGCCCGCTGCGCCAGTGGCTGGTCATCGGCACCGTCGCCGGCCTCGCCCTGGCGCTGGTCTCGGTGGCCCGCCGCCTCCCGCTGTTCGAGGAGGCCACCCTGCTCGCCCTGGCCGCCGGCCTGCTCTACGGCCTGCAGGACGCCCTCACCCGCGCCACCTTCGACCTGATCGACCAGCACGGCGCCACCGCCGCGTTCGTCTCCTGGCAGCCGTACACCGTGATCGGCATCGGCGTGGTCGGACTGCTCCTCGTCCAGTCCGCGTTCGAAGCCGCCCCCCTACGGATGTCCCTGCCCGCCCTCACCGCCGCCCAGCCGCTGGCCGGCATCGCCTGCGCGGTCGGCTTCCTCGGCGACCGGGTCCGGATCACCCCCGCCGCACTGGCCTGGCAGAGCGCCGGGATGGCCGCGATCGTGGTCGGCGTGGTGGTGCTGGGCCGGCACCCGGCCCTGCCCGGCACGAAGTGACGGCCCGTCAGTTCCGCTCCGTCCCGGCTCAGTTCTTCACGGCGACCGCGAAGACCCTCCGGAACGGGAACACCGTGCCGTGCTCGGTCGCCGGGTACGCCTCGCGCAGCAGCGCCCCGTAGTCCGCCAGGAACTCCGCCCGCTCGTCCGGGTCCGGCAGCCGCTCCAGCACCGGGCGCAGCGTGCTGCCCTTGACCCACTCCAGCACCGGGTCCGCCCCCTCCAGCACCGTCAGGTACGTGGTCTCCCAGACGTCGGCGGTGCAGCCCGCGGCCAGCAGCACCTCCAGGTAGCGGGCCGGGGCGTGGCAGGACGCGTCCGGGCGGACGGTGCCCAGTCGCCCGCGCCAGCGGGCGCCGTGCCGCAGTTCGGCGAGCAGGGTGTGGCTGGGGGCGGCGAAGTTGCCGGGCAACTGGAAGGCGATCACCCCGCCGGGGCGCAGCGCCGCCGCCCAGCGCGGCAGCAGGGCGAGGTGGTCGGCGGTCGGGGTGTCCATCCAGTGCAGGGCGGCGTTGGACGCGATCAGGTCGGGCCGCTCGGGCGCCGGGTCGTACCCGGTGACGTCCTGCTGCCGGTACTCGGCGGAGGGCTCCCCGGCGGTGCGGGCGGTCTCCAGCAGGGCGGGCGAGGTGTCCAGGCCCAGCAGACGGGCGTCGGGCCAGCGGCGGCGGAGCACGGCGGTGGAGTTGCCGGGGCCGCAGCCGAGATCCAGCACGGTGGGGCGGTCCGGGAGCTCGGGGACCCGGGCGAGGAGTTCGTTCAGCGGACGGATGCGCTCCTCGGCGTAGCGCAGGTACTGGCGGGCGTCCCAGTCGGCGGACACGGCGGACCTCCAGAGGTATCTCGACGTCAAGATATCTTTCGAGCGCCGAGCGTTCCTTTGTTATCTCTTGATGTCAAGAGACTTCACATCGACACATCCCCCGATACACTGATCGTCATGGAGGACGAGGTCGACCGCCTGGTCGCAGCATGGCGCCGAGAGCGCCCCGACCTCGACGTGGAGCCCCTTGAGGTCCTCAGTCGGGTGAGCCGGCTCGCCCGCCACCTGGACCGCGCCCGCCGCACCGCGTTCGCCGAGCACGGCCTCGAACCCTGGGAGTTCGACGTCCTCACCGCGCTGCGCCGGGCCGGCGACCCCTACCAGCTCTCCCCCGGCCAGCTCCTCACCCAGACCCTGGTCACCTCCGGCACCATGACCAACCGGATCGACCGCCTCACCACCAAGGGCCTGGTCGTCCGCCTCCCCGACCCCGACGACCGCCGCGGCGTCCTGGTCCGCCTCACCGACGCCGGCCGCGACAGGGCCGACCAGGCCCTGGCCGGCCTCCTCGCCCACGAACGTGAGATCCTCGCCCGGCTGGCGCCCACCCAGCGCGGTGAACTCGCCTCCCTGCTACGGCAGTTGGTCATCCCGTTCGACCGCGCCGGCGGGTGAGCGCGCCGGGGAGGCCCCCTGTTTTCGCACCCTGACAGCTAGAAGCCGTCCGGGTACGGGGTGGCCAGGGCCGGAGGCCGTGTCGGGGCGCTCTGGTAGCCGGGGAGCAGCGCCGCCAGGCAGTCGCGGACGACGGGGTCGGCGTTCCCGGTCGCCGCCCCGTACAACGCCGTGAGACCCCCCGCCAGATCCTCGACGCCGGTGGCGTTCGCCGCGGTGGCGTAGATCCGCGGGTGGGCGGTGGGCAGCCGCTCCTCCGTGTCGGAGAACAGCGCCTCGTTGAGCTTCTCCCCCGCCCGCAGCCCGGTGTAGCGGATCTCGACCTCGTCCGCCCCCAGTTGGACCTGCTCGGCGAAGTTGTGGACCAGGTCGACGATCCGCACCGGTTCGCCCATGTCGAGGACGAAGACCTCGCCGCCCTCGGCCATCCGGCCGGCTTCCAGAACCAGTCCGACGGCTTCCTCGATGGTCATGAAGAAGCGGGTGACGTCGGGATGGGTGACCGTCACCGGGCCGCCGCTGCGCAGTTGTTCCTCCAGGACGGAGAGCAGCGAGCCGCGGGAGCCGAGGACGTTGCCGAAACGGACGGCGGCGAACACGCCGGTGCCGAGGTTGCGGGCGTCGCGGGCGTTGGCCTGGACGATCAGCTCGGCGAGGCGCTTGCTGGCGCCGAGGACGGAGGTGGGGTCGGCGGCCTTGTCGGTGGAGATGAGGACGAAGCGTTCGACGCCGGTGGCGAGTGCGGCCTCGACCAGGTGGTCGGTGCCGAGGACGTTGGACTTGACGGCCTCGCTGGGGTGGCGCTCCAGCAGCGGCAGGTGCTTGTGGGCGGCGGCGTGGAAGACCACTTCGGGGCGCAGGTCGCGGAAGATCTGCTGGATCCGCGGGCGGTCCCGGATGTCGGCGATCACCAGGGACTCGTCGGTGAGCAACGCCTCGCCCCAGATGTCGAGTTGGAGCCGGTGCAGATTGGACTCGTCGTGGTCGAGCATGTAGAGCTCGGCCGGCCCGAACGCCTGGACCTGGCGGCAGAGTTCGCTGCCGATGGAACCGCCCGCGCCGGTCACCAGGATGCGGCGGCCCTCGATCACGGTGCGGACGTCGGGCGAGACGACGTGCACCTCCTGGCGGCCGATCAGCCGGTTGACGTCCAGGGTGCGCAGGTCGGAGCCGACGACTTCGCGGCGCAGCGCGGACAGGAAGGACGGCAGGTAGCGGACGGCCGCGCCGGCCGCCGCCGCCGCGGTGGCGAGTTCCCGGACCCGCTGGTGCGGGAGGCCGGGGATGGCGAGGACGACCACCTGGGCGTGGTGGGCGAGGGCGAGGGCGGTGAGATCGGCGAGCGGGCCGAGGACGGGGCTGCCGGAGACGTCCCGGCCGGCCTTGGCGGGGTCGTCGTCCAGCACCCCGACGGGGATGAGGCCGAACTCCGGGGTCCGGTCCAGGTCGCGGACCAGGGCCGTGCCGGCCGCGCCGGCCCCGACGACCAGGGTGCGCAGGCCGGACGAGTCGGCGCGCTGCTCGGGGATGCGGGTGCGGGCTGCCTGCAGGCGTGCGGAAGTGCGGTTCGGCGACATCAGACCTCCGGTCTCGCTGACTCACGGAGTGGAACCTGCTCGGAAGGCGGGGCTCGTTCAGCCCGCGCCGGGGCCTGCGGTCGAGGCGACGGTCGGCGGTGGGGCGGGGGCGGGCACGGCGAGCGGCCCGGGCGGTTCCGAGGGGGCGATCCCGGCCCGGCGGGCGACCGCGACCGCCGCGAGCGTGGAGTGCACCCCCAGTTTGCCCAGGACGTTCTGCATGTGGGTGCGGACGGTGTGCGGGGACAGGAACAGCCGCTCGGCCACCGCCTGTCTGCCCAGGCCGGCGACCATGCAGCGCAGCACCTCCTCCTCGCGCGGGGTGAGCGCGGCGACCAGGCGTTCGCTCTCCGAGCGGTCCCGCCGGGCGGAGGTGAGTTCGCGGACCACGCCGGTCAGCAGGGCGGGCGGCAGGTGGGTCTCCTCGCGCAGCACGCCGCGGATCACGGCCATCAGCGCGCCCAGCGAGCTCTCCCGGGCCACCCAGCCGGTGGCTCCGGCCTGCAGGGCGCGGACGGCCCGCTGCGGGTCGTCGGCGGCGGCCAGCATGACGGCGCGCAGCGCCGGGTGGGCCCGGCAGGCCCGGCCGACCAGGGCGATCCCGTCGCCCGGTGGCCGCGCCGGGTCGGCGGACGGCCGGGCCGGAGCGATCGGCGGGCGGGTCAACTGCCCGGCGGCGGGCCGGTGTTGGGACGGCACGGGGACACGGCGGGGATGCGGCGGGCCGCCGCGGGCCGGTGGCGGCGGAGCGGCGCCGAGGTCGGCGTCGACCAGCACCACGTCGTAGGGGCGGCGTTCGGCCGCCGCCCGTTCCAGCGCGCGTTCGGCCGCCACGGCGCTGCCGGCCGCCCCGACGTCCACGTCGGGTTCGGCGGCGAGTGCCGTGGCGAGCGCCTCGGCGAAAATGCGGTGGCCGTCGACCACCAGGACGCGAATCCGCCCCATCGTCCTGCCCCCCTGCTCGTGGCCCGACCCCCACCGGTGCCTCACTCAGCGTACGGGCGGCCGCCGGTGACGCGTGGGGGTTTGGTGAAGTTCCTGTACGCAGGGACTTCAGAGGTGGAAGTCGGGCCCGGAGCGGGGCTGGTCAGGCGCGGTGGGCGAGGGTGAACTCCCAGGCGTCGGCGACGATCCGGTCCAGCTCCGGGTGGAGCGGCGTCCAGCCGAGGGCCTCCCGGGCCCGGTCGGCGGCGGCCACCAGCACCGCCGGGTCGCCCGGGCGGCGGCCGGCCGCCTGCACCGGGATCTCCCGGCCGGTGACCCGCTTGACCGACTCGATCACCTCGCGCACCGAGAAGCCGGTGCCGTTGCCGAGGTTGCAGATCAGGTGCTCGCTCGGCTTGGCGGCGTCCAGCGCCAGCAGGTGCGCGGCGGCCAGGTCGGCGATGTGGATGTAGTCGCGGATGCAGGTGCCGTCCGGCGTCGGGTAGTCCTCGCCGAACACCGAGATGTACGGGCGCTGACCCAGCGCCGCCTGGAACACCAGCGGGATCAGGTGCGACTCCGGCTCGTGGCGCTCGCCGTAACGGCCGTACGCCCCGGCCACGTTGAAGTAGCGCAGGCTGACCGCGGCCAGGCCGTGGGCGATCGCCTCGGAGGTGATCAGGTGGTCCACCGCGAGCTTGGTGGCGCCGTAGGCGTTGGTCGGCGAGGTGCGCGCGGTCTCCTTGATCGGCACCTCCTCCGGCTCGCCGTACACGGCCGCGGTGGAGGAGAACACCAGCTTGCCGACCCCGGCCTTGCGCATCGCCGACACCAGCTCCAGCGAGCCGGCCACGTTGTTGCGCCAGTACTTCTCCGGGTCCGCCACCGACTCACCGACCTGCGAGGACGCGGCGAAGTGCAGCACACCGTCGAAGGACGCGTCGAGCACGTCGCCGGCGTCCTGGATCCGACCGCGGACGAACTCCGCGCCGTCCGGCACGGCCTCCGCGAAACCGGTCGACAGGTCGTCCAGTACCGTCACCCGGTGGCCTGCCTCCAGCAGGTGCGCCGCCACCACGCTGCCCACGTAGCCGGCTCCGCCCGTGACCAGGTACTTGCTCATGCCCTCGACCTCCGCACACACTCGGGTGTTCCTCGTTCGGAGCATAGGGCACTCGGCTGAGCGGACCGGCCCGGACCGCCGCCGGCCCCGGCTGCCGCGACCCCGCCCGCCCGATGCGCGGGTTCACCCGCACCGTCGGCGTCCCGCCCCGCACGGCCCGCCGAACGCCCTTGGCCTTCAGGCGAGTTGGTCCAGCATCCCGGTCCGGGCGGCCAGCGCGGCGGCCTCCAGCCGGGACCGGGCGCCGAGCTTGGTCAGCACCCGCTGGACGTGGGTGCGCGCGGTGGACGGGGCGATCCGCATCGCGGCGGCGATCGCCGCGGTGTCCTCCCCGTCCGCGATCCTCGCCAGCACCTGCACCTCACGGCGGGTCAGCAGCCGCAGCAGCCGCACCGCCTCGTCGTCGGGCTCGGCGACCGGCCACAGCAGGTGCTCGAACGCCGCGCGCAGGACCTCCACCGCGACGGCGGCCTCCCCCGCCCGGACCCGCGCGATCGCCCGGTCCACCACCTCGATCCGCTCGTCGCTGCGGACGTAGCCCGCCGCGCCCGCCGCGAACGCGGCCGCCACCCGGCCGGGCGCGCCCAGCGGACCCAGCACCACCACGGAGATCTCCGGCCGCTCCCGGCGTAACCGGCGCAGCGCGTCGAACGAATCGTCCGACCCGCCCGCCGTCCCGAGCAGACACACCTCCGGACGGCGCCCGATCACCAGGTCCAGCACCGCACCGCACGGCGATCCCACCCCCAGCACCCGGTGGCCGCGCTGCTGCAGGGCTGTGCCGAGGGCCTCGGCCATCAGCCGGTGATCGTCCGCGACCACGAGCCGCACGCTCATCCGTCCCTCCCCGGTCCGGCCGACAGACGCACCATCACAGCGCATCCGTGCGCGGGCCGCCAGGGGACGTACCGGGCCGACCCCCGGTTTGGCGAAGAGTTGGGAAACCCGCGGAAACGCCGAAGGCCCCGCCGAGTGGCGGGGCCTTCGTCTGCTGAGCCCCCATGCGGAATCGAACCGCAGACCTTCTCCTTACCATGGAGACGCTCTACCGACTGAGCTATAGGGGCTTGTTGCTCCGGGTCCCTTGCGGTTCCCCTTGCGACGAGGAAGACATTACATGGTCCGCGGACCCCATGGGAAATCGGCTCTGCGCCGGTCAGAGGGCTAAACTGCCCGAGAAGACCCGATCTGCCGTGCAATGTCGCCCAGCAGCCGCGAAGCTCTCGTGCAGCAAAGGCGCGTGATCCCGTGTCAGCCCCCGGCCGCAGCCGCCGAACCGGCGACCGATCCTCCTGGTGGGCCCTGGCGTTTCGGCCGGCCCGGCCGCCGGTGCCGTGGCGGCAGACGGTGCGGGCGGCGGTCGGGATGGCGGTGCCGCTGGCGGCCGGCCTGCTGACCGGACGGCTGGACCTGGGGGTCTTCGCCGCGCTCGGCGCGATGCACGCGACCATGAACGACCGGGTCGAGCCGCTGCGGCTGCGCGCCCCGCGGATCGCGCTGGCGCTGACCGCCTCCACCACCGGCATGCTGATCGGCGCGGCGCTCCAGCACCACGGCGCGGGCGGGCCGGCGGTCGGCGTCGCCCTCACCCTGATCGGCTTCGTCGGCGGCGCGCTGTCCGCGACCGGCCCGCGCGGCTCGGCGGCCGGGATGCTGCTGCTGGTGTCCGCCTCGCTGGGCGGCGGCATGGCGCTCCCGCACCCGTGGTGGGCGGCGCCCGCGATGATGCCGTGCGGCGCGGCGCTGGTCCTGCTGCTGGGCCTGCGCTACCGCACCGATGTCCGGACCGACCCGCGCACCGTCGCCCTCGCCGAGGCCTACCGGGCGCTCGGCGGCATGCTGGCCGCCCTCGGCACGCCGGACGGGGCAGCGGCCCGGCAGGTGCTGACGGCGCGCCTCAACCAGATGCAGGACCTGCTGCCGCCGGCCCGCCCGGGCCGCCACGAGTCGGAGCGGCTGCGGTGGCTGCGCCGCTCCTACGAGGCCGCGCTCGGCGCCACCGAGGCCGCCGCCGGACTGCTCTGGGCGTGGCGTCCGGTGCCGCCCGGGATCGCCGGGTTCCCCGCGGAACTGGCCCGGCAGATCACCGGCGGCCCCGAGCCCGCCTACCCCGACTGGCAGCCCGACACCCCGTCCCGGACGGCGTTCGACACCGCGCTGCGGGCCGCCGCCGACACCGTCGCCGGCCGCTGGGCCCCGCTGGACACCGCCGCCCCGCCCCCGCCCGACCCGTGGCGGCTGCGCGCCCGCCTGCTCTCCCGCGGCTCGGTGCGCTACGGCCTGCGGGTCGCGCTGTGCGTGGCGGTCGCCGAGGCGGCCGTCAACGCGCTGACGCTGAGCCGCAGTTACTGGGTGCCGCTGACGGTGGCGTTCGTCCTCAAGCCGGACCTGGGCTCGGTGTTCCAGCGGGCCGTCAGCCGGGTGCTGGGCACCGTGCTGGGCATCGCCGTCACCGCGGCCCTGCTGGCCGTCACCACCGAGTCCTGGGCGCTGAGCGTCGCCGTGTCGCTGTGCGTGGCGCTGCTGCCGTACTCGACGGCCGCCCACTACGGGCTGAACACCGCGGTGATGACGCCGGTGGCGCTGATCCTGGTGCAGCTCGGCGGCGGGAGCGGCGCCGCCGAGTTCTGGCCCCGGGTGCTGGACACCACGCTGGCCAGCGCCATCGTGCTGGTCTTCGGCTACCTGCTGTGGCCCGAACGCGCCCCGCACCGGATCGAGCCCGGCATCGTCACGGCCGCCACCACCGTCCGCGCCTACCTGGCCTCCGTCGCCCGGGTCGAACCCGTCGCCGAGGTCTGGCTGCGCCGCACCGCCTACCGGGCGCTGGCCGACGCCCGGAAGCAGGTCCAGCTCGGCCTGACCGAACCGCCGCCGGCCGGCCGCCTCGCCGAGCAGTGGCTGCCCGCCACCGCCGCCCTGGAACGCCTGTCCGGCGCGGTCGCCGCGTACGCCGCCCAGCTCCGCTACGGCGGACGGGAGCCCGAACCGGAGGTGATCGAGCGGGTGCTGCACTCACTGGACCGCCTCACCGACGCCGCCCGCGCGCACCACCCGCCCTCCGGCCGCGCCGCCCGCCCGACCGGGCCGCACGACCCGACCCGCAGCGCCCTGGCCCGCGCCGCGGACGAGCTGGACGTCCTGCTCGACTGACGCCCCAGCACCGGCTCGTTCGTACCGAAAGCTCGTACGAAAAAGGGATTGGCAGCGTCACGGGCCGGTGCCAGGCTTCTCCTCGTCCCGCCGGAGCACTCCGGTCGGGGCAGCTCGTGCATGTCTTCGACTGGGGGGAAGAACCATGGCACTTCGACCGAACGCCCGGGCCTTCGGACGGGGAGCGGCCGGCCTCGGCCTGGCGCTCGCGCTCGCCGCCGGAACGGCCCTGTTCACCGGCACCGCCGCACACGCGCAGACCGTCACCACCGGCTCCGTCGACTTCACCGGCGACCCGGGCGACTACATCAGCCTCGGCCAGCCGCACAGCTACTCCACCGCCGCCCAGGACCAGCTGAACGTCACCGCGTCGGAGGACCACCGCTCGCTGAACGTCTCGGTCTGGGGCGCCCACGGCAACTGGTGGTACCTCGACTTCAAGGCGCCGGAGAACTCCACGCTGGCCGTCGGCACGTACACCGGCGCCACCCGCGCCCCGTTCTCCGGCCCGACCGAGCCCGGGCTGGACATCACCGGCGACGGCCGCGGCTGCAACACCCTGACCGGCTCCTTCACCGTCACCAACGCGGTGTTCGGCCCGCACGGCTACGTGCAGGCCTTCGACGCCAGCTACGAGCAGCACTGCGAGGGCATGGCCCCCGCGCTGCGCGGCGAGATCCACATCGCCAACCCGCCGGCCCCGGCGGAGCTCGGCCTCGGCGTCGGCGTCGCGGTGACGGGCACCGCCGGCACCCTCGACGGCAAGGCGACCGTGCAGGGCACCGTCACCTGCAACAAGGCCGTCCCGGTGTCGGTCAGCGGCCAGGTCACCCAGGTCGCCCACAAGACCCTGATCCGCGGCGCCTACAGCACCAGCGTCAACTGCACCCCGGGCGCTCCGGTGGCCTGGACCGCCCAGGCCGACCCGACCGGCACCACCCCGTTCCAGAAGGGCGACGTCGCGGTGGTCGCCAACGCCGGCGCCGTCGACCCCGACTACCAGGTCACGGTGAGCGACACCAAGACCGTCACGGTGTCGCTCCGCAAGGGCTGACCCGCCGTCACACCGAGGGCCGCGCACCCGTGGTGCGCGGCCCTCGCCGTGCTCAGACCTGCTCGGCCAGCTCCAGCCAGGCCAGCTCCAGCTCCTCCTTCTCCTCGCGGACCTTGCGCAGCTGCGCGTCCAGCTCGGCGACCTTGGAGAAGTCGGCGGCGTGCTCGGCCAGTTGGGCGTGCAGCTTGGACTCCTGCTGGTCCAGCTTGGCGATCTGCCGCTCCAGCTTCTGCAGCTCCTTCTTCGCCGCCCGCAGGTCCCCCGCCGACAGCCCGGAGGTCTCCGGACCGACGGCCGGAACCTGCGCGGCCGCGGCCGCGGCGGCGGCCTCCGCCATCGCGGTCCGGCGCTCCAGGTACTCGTCCACGCCGTTCGGCAGCATCCGCATCCGGCGGTCGCCGAGCAGCGCGTACGCGGTGTCGGTGGTCCGCTCGATGAAGAACCGGTCGTGGCTGATCACGACCATCGAGCCCGGCCAGCCGTCGAGCACGTCCTCCAGCTGGTTGAGGGTCTCGATGTCCAGGTCGTTGGTCGGCTCGTCCAGGAACAGCACGTTGGGCTCGTCCATCAGCAGCCGCAGCAGCTGCAGCCGGCGGCGCTCGCCACCGGACAGGTCGCCGACCGGCGTCCACTGCTTGTCCTTGCCGAAACCGAACTGCTCGCACAGCTGGCCGGCGCTCATCTCCCGGCCCTTGCCGAGGTCGACCCGGCCGCGGACCTGCTCGACCGCCTGCAGCACCCGGGTGGTCGGGTCCAGCTCGGCCACCTCCTGCGAGAGGTACGCCAGCCGCACCGTCTTGCCGACCTTGATCACACCGCCCGCCGGCTGCACGTCCCCGTCCGTCGCGTACGCGGCCTGCATCGCCCGCAGCAGCGAGGTCTTGCCCGCGCCGTTGACGCCCAGCAGACCGATCCGGTCACCCGGGCCGAGCTGCCAGGTCAGCCGCTCCAGCAGCAGCTTCTCGCCCGCCTTGACGGTCACGTCCTCCAGCTCGAAGACCGTCCGGCCCAGCCGCGCGTTGGCGAACTTCATCAGCTCGGACTTGTCGCGCGGCTCCGGCACGTCCGCGATCAGCGCGTTCGCCGCCTCGATCCGGTACCGCGGCTTGGACGTCCGGGCCGGGGCGCCGCGGCGCAGCCACGCCAGCTCCTTGCGGGCCAGGTTCTGCCGCTTCTGCTCCTCCGTCGCCTCGATCCGCGAGCGCTCCGCACGGGCGAACACGTAGTCCGAGTAGCCGCCCTCGTACTCCCGGACCTCACCGCGCTGGACGTCCCACATCCGGGTGCAGACCTGGTCCAGGAACCACCGGTCGTGGGTGACGCAGACCAGCCCCGAACGGCGGCCCTGCAAGTGCTTCGCCAGCCAGGCGATGCCCTCCACGTCCAGGTGGTTGGTGGGCTCGTCCAGCACGATCAGGTCCCACTCGCCGAGCAGCAGCTTGGCCAGCGCGATTCGCCTGCGCTCACCGCCCGAGAGCGGCCCGATCACGGTGTCCAGGCCGTCCGCGAACCCCGGCAGGTCCAGCCCGCCGAACAGCCCCTGGATGATGTCCCGGATCCGGGCGTCGCCCAGCCACTCGTGGTCGGCCCGGTCCGCGATCACCTCGTGCCGAATGGTCGCCTTCGGGTCCAACGAGTCGTGCTGCGTCAGCACGGCCAGCTGCAGCCCCCCGGACCAGGTGATCCGCCCGCTGTCCGGCTCCTCCAGCTTCGCCAGCATCCGGATCAACGTCGTCTTGCCGTCACCGTTGCGGCCCACCACCCCGATCCGGTCGCCCTCGCTGACGCCGAGGCTCACCCCGTCCAGCAGGGCCCTGGTGCCGTACACCTTGGTGACGGACTCGATGGTGGCGAGGTTGACGGCCACGAAGCTGCGCTCCTGGGGAAAGGGGGAAGAACACCCCCAGCCTAGTGGCGGTGCGAAACCGGGGAGCGCACACGACCAGCGGCCGCGGGGTGCGCGCAGCGGAAGGCGCCCACGTCCTCGCACCCACCCGCGGTTCCCGCCCGGCCGCGCCGCTACCTGGCCGCGTCCATCAGTGCCCGCTGCTCCGCCGTCAGCTCCAGGTCCAGCGCCCCCAGGCTCTCCTCCAGCTGCGCCACCGACGAAGCCCCCACCAGCGGAATCACCGGCAGCTCGCCGCCGAGCAGCCACGCCAGCACCACCTGGTTGCGCGTCGCCCCGGTCTCGCGGGCCACCGTATCGAGCGCGGCGAGGCGGGCCGGCGTCCCCGCGTGGTCGAAGGACGGGCCGAGCGGCTTGTCGTCGCGGACGTAGCCGCCGCCGAGCAGCGGGGAGTAGGCGACCAGGGTGAGTTCGGGGCTCTCCTTGAGGTAGGTGATCAGGTCGCCCTGGACGGCGGCCTGGTCGCCGTCCTGGTTGAGCAGCCCGGGCCAGTCGCCGCGCCGCCGCAGGTAGGTGTGGCCGTACTGGAGCACCTCGTACCCGGGCAGCCCGGCCTGCGCGGCGAGGTTGCGGGCCCGCTCGACCCGCCAGGACCAGTGGTTGGAGACGCCGAGCAGCCCGACCGTCCCCTCCTCGACGAGTTCGCCGAAGGCCTGCACGGTCTCGGCGAGCGGCGCCTCGGTGTCCTCGACGTGCGCGTACAGCAGGTCGAGCTTCTCGACGCCGAGACGCTTCCTACTGGCCTCGGAGGACGCCCGGACCACCTCGGCGGACAGTCCCTCGCCGTTCTCGACGAACCCGGTGCCGGGGGCCTTCGGCCGCGCCCCGAGCTTGGTCGCGATCACCACCTCGTCGGTGATCCCCCGGCTGGCCCGCCACCGGCCCAGCACCTCTTCGCTGATGCCGCCCTGGCTGCCGTCCTGCCAGTACGCGTAGTTGTTGGAGGTGTCGATGAACGTGCCCCCGGCCTCGACGTACCGGTCCAGCACCGCGAAGGACGTGGCCTCGTCGGTGAGCGTGCCGAACAGCATCGCGCCGAGGCTGAGCACACTCACCTCGCGACGGGTGCGCGGGTCGGTTCCAATGGTGCGCTTGCGCATCCGGGTTCCCCTCGTCTCGCAGCCCGCCCGGTGCGGGCCGCGAACAGGAGTCTGGAACCCGGAGCGCGCTCCAGGTCAAGCAGAGGTCTGAACCACCTGCGCCCCCGGCACCGACCTGCGAGGGCGCGTGGCGGCGCCGTACCACCGCACGGCGCACGGCGAGCGCCCGTAAGCTCCCAGCCCGCTCGTGCGGAGCGGTACCGTGCGAAGAGCACAACGGCGAAGCGGAGAGCGGGAGGTGTGCGATGACGGCAGTGGAGGACCGGCCGCAGATGCTGGTCGAGGAGTTCGAACGCATCGCCCTGGCGGCCGAGCGTGAGGGCGTGCGGATGGAGTTCATCCACGGGCGGATCGGAGTCAAGGCAGTGCCCGACGGCGACCACGACGAGATCATCCGCTGGGTCATGGAGCAGTGCATGCAGCAGCGCCCCGACCTGTGGCTGTACCCCGAACGCGGGCTGCGGGTGGAGACCTACCGCAAGGGCCACGCCAAGCCGGACGGCGTGCTCGTTCCGAAGGGCAGCTTCGCCGGCCAGGGCGAATGGGCCGACCCCGACCGGGCCGTCATGGTGGTCGAGGTGACCTCGTACGACACCGACACCGATCGCCGCGACCGGAATGAGAAGCCGCGGGCCTACGCGGAGACCGGCATCCCGGTCTACCTCCTGGTCGACCGGGACAGCTGCGAGGTGCTGGTCCACAGCGAACCCGAGGACGGTCAGTACGTGAGCCTCATCCGGCGTCCGTTCGGCAAGACCGTCGCGCTGCCGGATCCGGTCGGGATCAGCCTGGACACCGAGCCGTTCAAGGCCTGGGTGCGCTGACCACCTGCGCGCCGGGCACCGGGCCGTGGGTGGCGTGGGCGGTGCGGCAGGTGTCGGAGGCGCGGAGGGCGGCGGCGATGTGGGCGGCGGCGTCGGCGTCCTTGGCCAGGAAGGCGCAGGTCGGGCCGGAGCCGGAGACCAGGGCGGCGAGGGCGCCGGCCTCGGTGCCGGCGTGCAGGGTGTCGGCGAGGGACGGGCGCAGCGAGACGGCGGCGGCCTGCAGGTCGTTGCTGAGGGCGGCGGCCAGCGCGACGGGGTCGCCGTCGGCGAGGGCGGCGAGCAGCTCGGGGTCGGCGTCGGGGGTGGGAACGTCCTCGATCGTGGCGCCGGTGCCGGACTCCTCGCGCAGCCGGTCGCACTCGCGGAACACCGCCGGGGTGGAGAGTCCCCCGTCGGCGACCGCGAACACCCAGTGGAAGGTGCCGGAGACGGGCAGCGCCTCCAGGATCTCGCCCCGGCCGCGGCCCAGGGCGACGCCGCCGAGCAGTGCGAACGGGACGTCGGAGCCGAGTTCGGCGGCGAGTTCCAGCAGGGTGTCGAGGGGGGTGTCGAGGCCCCAGAGGGCGTCGCAGGCGAGCAGCGCGGCCGCTCCGTCGGCGCTGCCGCCGGCCATGCCGCCGGCCACCGGGATGGCCTTGGCGATGTGCAGGTGGACGCCGGGGGCGGGCAGGCCGTGGTGGGCGGCGAGCAGGCGGGCGGCGCGGGCGGCCAGGTTGGTGTCGTCCAGCGGGACGGCGTCCGCGTCGGGGCCGGTGCAGGTCAGGGTGACGCCGTCGCCGGGCGTCGCGGTGACCTCGTCGCCGAGGGCGACGGCGAAGAACACGTTCGCCAGGTCGTGGTAGCCGTCGGGGCGGACCCCGCCGACGCCGAGCTGGACGTTGACCTTGGCGGGGACGCGGACGGTGACCATCACTGCTCCGGAGTCTTCGGCTTGTGCTCGGCGATCGCGGCGAACTGCTCCACCGTCAGCATCTCGCCGCGCAGCGTGTGGTCGATGCCCGCCCCGCGCAGCGCCTCCTCGGCGGCGGCCGGCGAGCCGGCCCAGCCCGCCAGCGCGGCCCGCAGGGTCTTGCGGCGCTGCGCGAACGCGGCGTCCACGACGGCGAACACCTCGCGGCGGGTGGCGGTGGTGGACGGCGGGTCGCGGCGGATCAGCGAGACCAGTCCGGAGTCGACGTTCGGCGCGGGCCAGAACACGTTCCGCCCGATCGCGCCGGCCCGCTTCACGTCCGCGTACCAGTTGGCCTTCACGGACGGCACGCCGTAGACCTTGTTGCCGGGCTTGGCGGCGAGCCGGTCGGCGACCTCGCTCTGCACCATCACCAGCGTGCGCTCGATGCTGGGGAACGTCTCCAGCATGTGCAGCAGCACCGGCACGGCGACGTTGTACGGCAGGTTCGCCACCAGCGCGGTCGGCTCGGGGCCGGGCAGCTCGGTGACGTCCATGGCGTCGCTCAGCACTAGGTCGAAGTTGTCGGCCTTGCCGGGCATCCGGCCCTTGACGGTGTCCGGCAGGTGCCGCGCCAGCACCGGGTCGATCTCCACCGCCGTCACGTGCCGCGCCACCTCCAGCAGCGCCAGCGTCAGCGACCCGAGCCCCGGCCCGACCTCGACCACCGCGTCCTGCTCCGTCACCTCCGCCGCCCGCACGATCCGCCGCACGGTGTTCCCGTCGATGACGAAGTTCTGCCCGCGCTGCTTGGTCGGCTTCACGCCGAACGCCTCAGCCAGCGCGCGGATGTCGGCAGCGCCCAGCAGGTGGCCGTCGGAGGTGGGTTCGGTGGTGCTCACCCGCCAAGGATACGGGGATCAGAGTTCCACCAACTGCTTGAGATCGATCTCGACGGGGAACGGCAGGTCGGTGCGGAGCCGTCCTTCGTGCACGGCGACCCGCAGGTGGCCGCCCTGCTCCCGGTCGAGCCGGAACTCGTGCACGACAGGGATGTCGTCCTCGCCCCGTTCGATGCGCCAGTAGGACGGAACGCCGGCCTCGGCGTACTGCGCCGGTTTGCGGAGACGGTCGGCGGTGCGAGTGGCCGGAACGACCACCTCGACGGCGAGCAGCACCGACCGCAGCGGCAGGGTGTCCATGGTGCGGATATCGAGCCCGGACTTGTCGTACACCACCGCGTCGGGTCGAACCCAGTTGCGCGGGTCGAACACGAGCGTTGCGGAGCCCATCACGACCAGCGGTTGCACCTGTTGCCGGTCCGTGGCCACCGTCAGGCGGTCCCGCACCCGGCAGTGCCACATGTCGTTCGGCGGCACCGGGGTGATCACCCCGTCCACCAGCTCCCAGCTGAACGGGAACTCGACGTCACCGATCTCGTCGCCGGTCCAACCGCGCGAGGGCGCGTTCATCCACTTGCTCCACCCGCCCTCATCGTAGCCGGACCGGCACGGTCAGTAACCGAACGCCCGTGCCGTGTTCGCCGCGATCGCCGTCGCCAACACGTCCTCCTCCAGGGCCAGATGGGCCGCCATCGCGCGCAGGGTGACCGGGATGAGGTAGGGGGCGTTGGGGCGGCCGCGGTAGGGGTGGGGGGTGAGGAAGGGGGCGTCGGTCTCGATCAGGACGCGGTCGAGGGGGGTGGCGGTGAGGGCCTCGCGGAGGGGGTGGTTGGCCTTGTAGGTGACGGGGCCGGCGAAGGAGAGGTACCAGCCGTGCTCGGCGCAGGTCCTGGCCATGGCGGCGTCGCCGGAGTAGCAGTGGAAGATCGTGCGCTCGGGGGCGCCCTCTTCGAGGAGGACGGCGATGACGTCCTCGTGGGCCTCGCGGTCGTGGATGACGAGGGCCTTGCCGTGGCGCTTGGCGATCTCGATGTGGCGGCGGAAGGACTCCTTCTGCAGGTCGACGCCCTCGGGGCCGGTGCGGAAGTAGTCGAGGCCGGTCTCGCCGACGGCGAGGACGTGCGGGAGGGCGGCGAGGCGGTCGATCTCCGCGAGGGCGGCGTCGAGCGCGGCCCGGCCGCCGGGCGTGCGCCGCTGCCCGGACCAGCCTCCCCCAGCCCCAGGGGGCTGGGAGGTGCCCCCAGGGTCGCCGAGGAAGATCCGGGGGGCCTCGTTGGGGTGCAGGGCGACGGCGGCGTGCACCTGCTCGTACTCGGCGGCGAGGTCCGCGGCCCACTGCGAGCCGGGCACGTCGCAGCCGACCTGGACGACGGTGGTGACGCCGACGGACGCGGCGCGGGCCAGCCCCTCGGCGGGGGTGCCGGACTGCATGTCGAGGTGGGTGTGCGAGTCGGCGACGGGGACGGCGAGCGGCTCGGGCAGCGGCGGCGGGGTCGAGCGGTCGTCGTTCTTCTTGGCGTTGGCGGCCATCAGGAGGCGGTCTTCTCTTCGAGGCGGGGGAACAGGACGTCGCCCTTGGTGACGAGGACGCCGGCGGGCAGGCGTCCCCAGTCGGCGACGGTGGCGATGCGCTGGTCGGCGAGCGGGCCGAGCGCGGGCTCGGCGCCCAGGGAGTCCCAGAGCCTGGCCGCGGCGGCGGGCATCACGGGGTTGAGCAGGACGGCGGTGGCCCGCAGCGCTTCGGCGGCGGTGTAGAGGACGGTGGCGAGCCGGGCCCGGTCGTCCTCGGCGGTGGATCCGGCGATCTTCCAGGGTTCCTGCGCGGTCAGGTAGCCGTTGACGGTCTTGATGAACTCGAAGATCGCGGCGATGCCGCCCGCGAAGTCCAGCTCTTCGCCGATCCTCCGGTCGGCCTCCTCCGCGGCCCGGACCAGGGCGTCCGCGACGGCCTGCTCGGCCTCGCCGTGGGCGGCGGCCGCGGGCAGCACGCCGTCGTAGTACTTGCCGACCATCGCGGCGGCCCGGGAGGCCAGGTTGCCGAAGTCGTTGGCGAGTTCGGAGGTGTAGCGGGCGGTGAAGTCCTCCCAGGAGAACGACCCGTCGGTGCCGAACGGGATGGCCCGCAGGAAGTAGTAGCGGTAGGCGTCGACGCCGAAGTGCGAGGTGAGGTCGGTGGGCGCGATGCCGGTCAGGTTGGACTTGGACATCTTCTCGCCGCCGACCATCAGCCAGCCGTTGGCGACCACCCGCTTCGGCAGCGGCAGCCCGGCGGCCATCAGCATGGCGGGCCAGATGACGGCGTGGAAGCGCAGGATGTCCTTGCCGACCAGGTGCACGGAGGCGGGCCAGAGCCGGGCGAACCGTTCGGGGTCGGCGCCGTACCCGGCGGCGGTGATGTAGTTCTGCAGGGCGTCGACCCACACGTACAGGACGTGCTTGTCGTCCCAGGGCAGCGGCACGCCCCAGTCGAAGGTGGAGCGGGAGATCGACAGGTCCTTGAGGTCCTGTTCGACGAAGCGCAGCACCTCGTTGCGGGCGGCGGCGGGCTGGATGAAGCCGGGGTTGGCGGCGTAGAACTCCAGCAGCTTCGGGCCGTACGCGGAGAGCTTGAAGAAGTAGTTCTCCTCCTCCAGCCACTCGACCGGGCGCTTGTGGACGGGGCAGAGCTTTTCGTCCTCGCCGGCGCCGGGCAGCAGTTCGCCGGGGAGCTTGTACTCCTCGCAGCCGACGCAGTAGGGGCCGGTGTAGCTGCCCCGGTAGATCTCGCCCTTGTCGTACAGGTCCTGGACGAACTCCTGGACGCGGTCGGTGTGCCGCGCCTGGGTGGTCCGGACGAAGTCGTCGTTGGCGATCTCCAGGTGCTGCCAGAGCGGCTTCCAGGCCTCCTCGACCAGCCGGTCGCACCACTCCTGCGGGGTGACGCCGTGCGCTTCGGCGGTGCGCAGGATCTTCTGGCCGTGCTCGTCGGTACCGGTGAGGTACCAGACGTCCTCGCCGCGCTGGCGGTGCCAGCGGGTCAGCACGTCGCCCGCGACGGTGGTGTACGCGTGGCCCAGGTGGGGGCGGTCGTTCACGTAGTAGATCGGCGTGGTGACGTAGTACGCGTCGGTGCTGGGGTGCTCTGCGAAGGCCGCCATAGCGGGGATCCTAGTCGCCGGGCGCGCCGCGGCCCCGGACCGCGGCGGCGGTCCGGGGCCGGTGCGGGCGTCGGAGCGGGGTCAGGCGGCGCGGTGGCGGCGGAACAACCGGTTCCACCAGTGCAGGACGCGCGGCTTGCGGGGCTTCTGCGGGCCCTCGGGTTCGGCGGTGGGGGCGTAGCCGGGGGCGACGCCGGCGGCCACCTCGGCGACCCGGCCGGCCCGCATGATCCGGACCCGTTCGCCGCCGCAGCCGGGGCAGACCAGTTCACGCAGCGGGGACGGGACCTTGACCCCGTTCGCCTTGTACTCGACCACGGTGTGTCCGTCGCGGCCGGTGTGGTGCTCGATGTCGTACGCCTGCTCCCAGCCGTAGCCGCAGTTGAGGCAGACGAAGGAGTAGGCCTCGCGGACCGTCTCCACGGGGATGCGCGGTCGGGTGGTCAGCCCGAGGCCGCTGGGCGCTCCACCGTCCAGGGGGCTGTCGATCGTGTCGCTCATGCGCCACCTCGCTTCGCTCGGAGCCCGTCGCCCGACCTGGCGGGCCCGGCGCGGGTCTTTCCATCCCAGGGAATGCCCGGGAGGGTCCGTCCGATGCCCGGCTTGCCAAGTCTTGGTTCCGAATTGGCCCTCCGCTGGGGTTGCTCATTCCAACGTACGACCGAATCCGGCCATGGGCACTCGACGGGTCAGCCGGCGTGCTTGGCGGCCACCACGGCGTCGAAGACCACGGACTTGCGCAGGCCCAGTTCGGCGGCGACCGCGGCGATCGCCTCCTTGCGGCGCTCGCCGGCCTCCTCGCGGGCGGCGACCCGGCGGGCCAGCTCGGCGGGGCCGACCTCCTCGGGGGCGGCGGGCGGGGCGCCGGCCACCACCACGGTGATCTCGCCCCTGACGCCGTCGGCGGCCCAGGCGGCGAGTTCGGCGAGCGGGCCGCGCTTGACCTCCTCGTAGGTCTTGGTGAGCTCGCGGCAGACCGCTGCGGGCCGCTCGGCGCCGAACGCCTCGGCCATCGCGGCGAGGGTCTCGGCGATCCGGTGCGGGGCCTCGAAGAACACCATGGTGCGCGGTTCGGCGGCGATCTGGGCGAGCTGCCGGGAGCGGTCGCCGGCCTTGCGGGGCAGGAAGCCCTCGAAGGTGAAGCGGTCCACCGGCAGCGCGGACAGCGCCAGCGCGGTGAGCACCGCGGACGGGCCGGGCACCGCGGTCACCTTGATCCCGGCGGCCACGGCCGCGTCGACCAGCCGGTAGCCGGGGTCGGAGACCGAGGGCATGCCGGCGTCGGTGACCAGCAGCACCCGGGCCCCGCCCTGGAGCGCGGCGACCAGTTCGGGGGTGCGGCCGACCTCGTTGCCCTCGAAGTAGGACACCACCCGGCCGGTCGGCGTCACGCCGAGCGCCTGGGTGAGCCGGCGCAGCCGCCGGGTGTCCTCGGCGGCGATGACGTCCGCCTCGGCGAGTTCGGCGCGCAGTCGGGGCGGCGCGTCCTCGACGTCGCCGATGGGGGTACCTGCCAGTACGAGAACACCAGTCACGGCACCATCCTCCCCTACCGGCGGGGGTCCTCACCGGGACGGACGCGGCCCGGTGCGGTGCGAGCCGTGCGGGGACCCCTTGTGACTTCAGCCATTGCCCCTACGATGTGGCCCGTGAGCGGCGACATGGACAGTGGTGTGGACCACCCCGAGCGGGGTGGCGTGACCGTGCTGGAATCGGCCGATCCGGCCGCCGTTCCGAGGCCGCGCGCCGATCCCGAACCGGCCTCCCGGTGGGCCCGGGCGCTGTCCGGCGCGGGCTACCGCGCGCCGCGGCGCACGCCCCTGGACGAGCAGTTGGTGCCGCCGATGCCGGACGGCCCCGGCGTCACCCCGGACGTGGTCCCGCCGTCGCCGCTGCTGGCCCGGCTCGGCATCCGGCTGCCGGACGCGCTGTGGTCGTGGCTGTGCCGCTGGTCCGGCTGGCTCGGCCCGATCGCGGTGGCGGTCTTCGCGGGCGTGCTGCGCTTCGTGAACCTCGGCGGGCCGCACGCGCTGATCTTCGACGAGACGTACTACGCCAAGGACGCGTACGCGCTCTGGCAGGTCGGCTACGAGACCAACTGGGCGGACGACGCCAACGGCCTGATCACCGCGCCGAACCCGACCGTCCCGTTCCGCACCGACCCGGCGTACATCGTGCACCCGCCGGTCGGTAAGTGGATCATCGGCCTGGGCGAGCAGATCTACGGCATGAACCCGTTCGGCTGGCGGTTCATGATGGCCGTGCTCGGCACCCTGTCGGTGCTGATGCTGGCCCGGATCGGACGGCGGCTGTTCCGCTCGACGCTGCTGGGCTGCGTGGCCGGGCTGCTGATGTCGGTCGACGGCCTGCACTTCGTGCTCAGCCGCACCGCGATCCTCGACCTGGTCGTGATGTTCTGGTTCCTGGCCGCGTTCGGCCTGCTGCTGATCGACCGGGACCGCACCCGGGCGCTGATCGCGAAGCGGCTGGACGCCGGGCTGGGCACCGACTGGTGGCAGCTCGGCCTGCGGCCCTACCGGCTGGCGGCGGGCGTCAGCCTCGGCCTGATGACGGCCACCAAGTGGAGCGGCGGCCCGGCGATCGCCGTCTTCGTCCTGCTCGTCGCCTTCTGGGACACCTCGGCCCGCCGGATGGTCGGCGGGATCCGCGGCCCGGGCGGGCAGCCGATCGTCGAGGGCCTGCGGATCCTGCGGCACTGCGTGGACTGGGTCTGCTCGGCGGCCTCCCTCGGCCTCACCGCGGCGGTCACCTACCTGGTCAGCTGGACCGGCTGGATCATGTCCTCGACGGAGCCCGGCAAGGGCGGCTACTTCCGCGACTGGGCGGTGCAGCACCCGGGCGGGTTCGGCCCGGACTGGTGGCGCAGCCTGTGGCACTACCACTCCACGATGCTGGACTTCCACACCAACCTGCACAGCCCGCACACCTACCAGTCGAACCCGTGGAGCTGGCTGCTCCTCGGCCGCCCGGTGTCGTTCTTCTACGAGTCGCCGAAGAACGGCCAGGCCGGCTGCACCACCTCCGACTGCGCCCGCGAGGTGCTGGCGATCGGCACCCCGCTGCTGTGGTGGGCGGGCATCGCCGCGCTGCTGTACTGCCTGTACCGCTGGCTGATGCGCCGCGACTGGCGGGCGGGGGCGCTGCTGGCCGCCCTGGCGGCCGGCTACCTGCCCTGGTTCCAGTACCAGGAGCGCACCATCTTCCTGTTCTACGCGGTGTGCTTCGTGCCGTTCCTGGTGCTGGCGGTGACCATGATGATCGGCGCGATGCTGGGCCCGGCCCACGCCTCGCCGGACCGCAGGTTGGCGGGCGCCACCGGCGCGGGACTGCTGGTCGTGGGCATCATGTGGAACTTCCTGTACTTCTATCCGATCTTCACCGGTCAGACGATCCCAATGTCGGACTGGAACGGCCGGATGTGGCTCAGTACGTGGATCTGATCCACACCGGAGAGCGTGTACCGGATCTGTCACAAACCGGCGGCGTGTCGTGAGTGCACGGATGGTGTCTGCCTATGGTGTCGTGGCCGCTGATTCCTGGCGGCCACGACACACCAGGGGGGACTCGACGTGAACAACGGCGCGAAGATCGGCATCGCCTCGGCCGCCACGGTGCTGCTGCTCGCCGGCGGCTACGGTGCCTACGCCCTGGTCTCCGGCGACTCCGCCGGCAAGGACGCCGCCAAGAAGCCGCGCACCGTGGTCGCCGAGCCCCCCGGCCCCGAACTCGCCGCGTCCGGCGCCAAGGCCTTCCTGGACGCCTGGGCCAAGGGCGACCTGTCCGCCGCCGCCAAGCTCACCGACGACCCGGACAAGGCGCAGGCCGCGCTGCAGGCCTTCCACGACAACGTGAAGCCCTCCGCCGTCCACCTCACCGTCGGCGGCCCGACCACCGCGCCCAGCCCGGCCGCGTCCAAGTCCGCCGCGCCGTCCGCGTCGGCGTCGGCGTCCTCGACGGCCGCCGCCGGGCCGACCGGGGTGCTGGAGAGCTTCAAGGCCTCGCTGGAGTTCGCCGAGGCCGGCTCCCCGTGGAACTACGACGGCGTGCTCGGGGTGGTGAAGATGAGCGACGGCACCGCCGCCGTGCACTGGGCGCCCACCGTGATCCACCCGAAGCTGGACGCCACCGAGACCATCGGCGTCAAGCCGGTGTTCGCCGCGCCCGCCGCCGTCACCGACCGCAAGGGCAAGCCGCTGGCCGGCTACGCCTCGCTCACCGGCCTGCTCAACCAGCTGAAGGCCGCCGCCCCGCAGGGCGGCAGCCCGGAGGACGCCGGCACCGCCGTGGTGATCTCCCCCGCGTCCGGCAACGGGCCCGCGGAGAAGGTCTTCACGCTGAAGGAGCCCAAGCCCGTCCCCAACCTGAAGCTGACCCTGGACGCGGACCTCCAGGCGGCCGCCGAGTCCGCGGTCGCCGCCCAGGGCAAGCCGGGCTCGCTGGTGGCGATCGAGCCCAGCACCGGCGGCATCCTGGCCTATGCCTTCTCCCCCACCACCGGCCAGAACCGGGCGTTCTCCGGGGCGACCGCGCCCGGCTCCACCCTGAAGGTGCTGACCGCCGCCGCGCTGCTGGAGGCCGGGATCACGCCGACCACCTCGATGCCCTGCCCGGAGACCACCATGGTCACCGGCAAGTCCATCGCCAACGACTTCAAGGGCGCGCACCCCGAGTACACGCTCACCGACGCGTTCATCAACTCCTGCAACACCTCCTTCATCGAGAAGGGCAAGGACGTCCTCAAGGCGAACTCGCTGCCCTCGCTCGCCAAGGACGTGTTCGGCATCGGGCTGGTCTGGAAGACCGGCCTGTCGAACTTCGACACCGACATCCCGGTCGAGACCAGCATGGCGGGCGCGGCCAGCGAGTTCATCGGTCAGGGCAAGGTGCGCGCCAACCCGCTGGGCATGGCGTCGATCGCCGCGACCGTGCAGTCCGGGGTGTTCAAGCAGCCGATCCTGGTGCCCGGCATGGACCAGGTGAAGGCTGCCCGGACGCTCTCCCCCGACGTGCTCTCCAGCCTGCGGTCGCTGATGACGCAGACCGTGAAGTCCGGCACCGCCGCAGCCGTGAAGCCGGCCCTGCCGGCCGGTTCCGGCGCGAAGACCGGCACCGCCGAGGTCGACAACAGCACCGACGCGAACTCCTGGTTCACCGCCTACTCGGGCGACCTGGCGGTCGCCGCCGAGTTCCAGGGCGCCGGGCACGGCTCGGCGGCGGCCGGACCGGCCTCGTCCAAGGTGCTGGCGGTGGGCAACCGCAAGTGACGCAGGCGGACGGGGCCCCGGGAGCGGGGCCCCGTCCGCGTCTCACTGCGCGAAGCGCCGCAGCAGGTTCTCGGTGACCTGGCGGGTGAACGCGCCCGCCCGGCCGTCGATGCCGTGGATCGCGCTGCCGCCGGCCGGGCCGGTCGCCTCCAGCGACTCCACCCACCGCATGGTGCCGGTGGCGAAGACCAGCGCGCCGCTGCCCGCCGGGTACAGCGCGGTGTCGGCGAACGAGTGCCGGCCCTCGCAGACCACCGGGGAGTGCGAGAGCACCTCGATGCCCTGCGGCGTCGGGTAGGACGGGTTGACCCGGTCGTACTCGACGCCGACCAGGTGCGGGAAGCTGTCGCCGGCCTTCGCGCCGGTGCCCGCGAACAGCCAGTGGCCGGGCGCGGTGACCACGTACGGGGCGTCCACCGGGTAGCCGTCGTAGATCACGCCGAGCAGCGAGGACTCCGGGTCGGCACCGGGCGGGGAGCGGAAGTCGGTGGTCGCCGGGTGCCCCGCCCGGTAGCCGGGGTCGTCCTTCCAGGCGCCCTTCCAGCAGACCACGGTGCGGTCCGGGCCGGTCGGCGACGGCTCGTACCGCACCCGCCGGAAGCAGCAGTTGGCGCCCAGGATCGCCAGGTGGGTGCCGGCGTCGCGGGCCGCGGTGAAGTGGGCGCGCTGCTCGGGCGACCAGTACTCGTCGTGGCCGAGCGAGAGCGCCGCCTTGGCGCCGCGCAGCAGGTTCGGGTCGGCGGCGACGTCGATGCAGGTGGCGTACGACAGCGGGATGCCGAGCTTCTCGGCGAGCGCGACCAGCGGGGCCTCGTAGACCAGGAACAGGCCCGCACCGTCGTCGTACTGGTACGGCCGGTCGAAGCTGACCTGGTACGAGCGGGTGGGCAGCCCGCCGGACGGGCCGTTGTACAGGTTGTAGCCGCCCCACTCGTTGTAGGCCTGCCAGGTGGCGACCGCGTTGACCACCACGGTGGTGCCGGCGGTGCTGCGCGAACGCACGGTGAGCGGCACGTAGCGCTGCCCGGCGCCGCCCTCCGCGTCCAGCCGCAGCAGGTAGCAGCCCTCCGGCCAGCCGGTGGTGTCGACGGCGGTGGAGCGCGACCAGGAAGTGATCACCATGCGGGTGGCCTGGTCGACGGTGAACGGCTGCTGCTTGGCGCCGGGCAGCCGCCCCGACCTCCACACCTGACGGGCCCGGGCGCCGCCGTACCAGCCCATCCGGTAGGCGGTGACGGTGAAGCCGGGCGCGGTGGTGGAGACGTGCAGGCCGACCTGCTCGCCGGGCAGCACGCTGGCCCGGTCCGCCCAGCCCTCGATCGCACCGGCCGGGCCGGCGTTGGTGATCGCCCAGTCGGCGTTGCCCGGTCTGGCGTTCTCCGCCGCGGCGGCGGACGGCGCGGGGCTCGGCGCGGCGGCCGCGGCGCTGCCGCCGGGTGCGGCGGAGCCGGCGGCGGTGCGGCCCGGGCCGCCCGGGCCGCAGGCGGTGAGCGAGGCGGCCGCGCCGGCGGCCAGGCCCAGGAAGCGGCGTCGTCCGGTGGCGCCCAAGATCACTCCCGTGTTCGTACGGTGTCCCGGGACACCATAGGCACGTCGGCCGCCCGGCGGTGCGTCGGCCTCCGCCGGGGCACCGGAACCGGCCGCCCGGGCGCGGTCGCCAGCCGCGGCCACACCACCAGCACGGCGGGCAGCGCCAGGTAGCCGAACCGGCCGGCCGGGGCCAGCGCGAACGCCACCGTCAGGCCCGCCGCCAGCAGGTCGCAGGCGGCGACCGCGGTGGCCGGCGGACGGGTCGGCAGCCACGCCGCGACGGCCAGCGCGCCGACGGCCAGCAGGGTCAGCGACAGGGTGTGGCCGTACGGGCCGAGACCGGCCAGCACCTTGCCCGGCAGCGGGCTGCCGGCCGGGGTGTGGACGGCGGTCAGGCCCAGCGGGAAGCGCACCACCTGCTCGTACAGTTCGTGCGGGTGGAGCGCCGCGACCGGGCCGAGCACCGCCCCGCCGACGGCCAGCGCCGGGACGGCGGCCCGCAGCGCCGACCGCGGGCCGTGCCGGCGGTGCAGCAGCAGCAGCGCGACCGGCAGCGCCGGCCAGGCCGTCCACTTCAGCGTGCAGGCCAGCGCCAGCACCAGGCCGGTGCGCAGCGGGTGGCCGCGTTCGGCGAGCGCCATCGCCAGGCAGCAGACGCCGGTCAGCGGCAGGTCGACGCCGCCGACGGCCAGCGCGAGCGCGACCAGCGGCGAGGCGGTGAGCACCGTCAGCGGCAGCACCGACGCCCGCAGCGGGCCGCCGGGGCGCAGCAGCCGCCACCCGGTCAGCAGGCAGGCCAGGAACGCCGCCGCGAACCACAGCCGGGCGTCGCCCAGCACCCGGGCCGCCGGACCGGCCTCGCCGAGCACCACCCGGGGCAGGCCGAACAGCGCCATCGCGGGCAGGTACGGGTTGTAGTCGACGACGTGCGGCGTCTCGGTCAGGTACGGGCTGCCGGTGTGCAGCAGCAGCGCCGCCGACCGTTCCACCACCGTCACCTCGGACTGGTGGTGCCCGGTCAGCGCCAGCGCCCCGAGCGGCAGCAGCGCCGCGCCCAGCGCCGCCGCCGCGCCGGCCGCCCGCGCCGCGAGCCCGCACGGCAGCGTCAGCGTCAGCACCGCGGCGAGCAGGTACCCGGGCGCCGCGAAGCGCCCCCAGGCGGCCTGGTTGGCCAGGTGCGACATCAGCGGGAACGCCGCCGCCCAGCCCGCAGCCGCCACCCACCCGCCCGCCTGCGCCACCGGATGTCCGAGCACACGCAGGGCCCGTCGGGTGCTCGCCATGGCTCGAAGGCTAGGGCGAAAGCCACGCCCTGTCGCGGGATTCGGGCCCGTTTTATCGGTTCTGCCCGGATTTCGACACCGCTCGGCCTACGGAGCGTCAGCCGACGGCCGACCGGCGCTCCGCAGCCGCGGTTCAGGAGGCGGAAACGTACACGACCGTGCTGCGGGCGTTCTCGAACTGCGGGGCTCCGGTGTAGGACGCCCGCCAGAAGCCCGCAGCCGCACCCGGAACGGTGAGGGTGAACCCCTCGCCCTGGCCGTTCCACTGCAGCCGGGTGGTGGTGGCGACGGTGGTCCAGCCGCCCTTGCCCGTGGCGGAGTACTGGATGTCCACCGGGATGGTGCCGGGGCTCATGTTGCCGTCGAACGCCATCGAGCCGCTCACCTCGACGTTGCCGCCGTCGGCGCGGGCTGCGGAGAAGGCGTTGAACGCGGCGGGCTGGACGACCGTGATCGCCGCCTCGGCCGAGGTGCTGTCGAGGAACAGGTCGTCCGCGCTCCAGCCGACGCCGATCCGGTAGTTGCCGTACAGCGGCATGGTGGCGGGGAAGACCGCGTTGCCCTGGTCGTCAGTGGTGCGCCGGACGTGGTCCCCGAAGGAGTTGGACTCGATCGTCCGGCCTGCCAGCGGCTGCCAGCCGGCGGTCGGCGAGTTCCACAGCAGGGTGGCGCTGGTGGAGTCGACGACGCCCTTGTACGGCACCTTGCGGGTGCTCGGGTTCGCCACGATCTTCGTCGCGGTCTTCTTGATCCGGATCGGGAAGAACTTCGTCTCCGACTGGTCGTAGAAGACGTGCTTCGGGTCGTAGTTGAACTTCGCGAAAATGGTGTTCTGGTACTGGTCGGTGACCGGCAGGGTCGCGCTGAAACTGCCGTCGTCCGCCGTGGTGACCCGGGTGTACTCCGCGTACGAGGTGACGTCCACGGCGAGACCGCCCATCGGGACGACCTCTCCGGTGCCTGGCAGCCGGCCCATCAGGTGGCCGCCGATGGTCACGGTGCGGTGCTCGTAGTCGACCGTGGTGCGGTCCACCGTGGCGTCGTCGAGGTTGGTGGAGACGGAGTAGGCGAAGTAGCCGACACCGGTGGTGTTCAACGTGTCGCCGCCTTCGTCGGTGGCCGAGACGTCCATGCGGTACGAGCCGAGCGCAGGCAACTGGACCCGGCCGCGGTTGCTCCAGCTGCCGCTGGTGGTGGTGCCGCCGGTCAGCTCCAGGTTGGTCAGGGTGGCGACGGTCTGTTGCGTGTCCATCGAGTAGAGGCTGACCTTGACGTTGCTGATCGCGCTCGGCGCCGAGAGCTCGACCACCAGCTTGCCGTTGTTCGTCCAGTCGTTGTGGGCGGACTGGACGATGATCCCGGCGCCGTCCGCCAGGGCGGCCGGCGCTCCGGTCAGGACGAGCGCGCCCGCGATCGCGGCGGCGGACACTGCCGCCAGTGCACGACGTGATGCCATGAGAAATACCCCCCGGGTAATGGTCCTTCGCCACCGATCCGTTGATCAGGGCAGCCGGAAGCTACCAGCGGGCACTGACCGCCTCGACGGAACCCCCGGTCAGCTGGGGTCGGCGGGCTCCTCGGTGCGGGGGGCGGCCAGGCGGGAGTGCTTGGCGCTGTAGGTGAAGTAGAGGACGGCGGCGAGGGCCAGGGCGATCGCGAAGGCGATGAAGGTGTCGCGGTGCAGCTTGGTGATCAGGTAGACGCAGAAGCCGGCGCTGAGCACGGGGGTGACCGGGTAGAACGGGACCTTGAAGCCGCGCGGGAGGTCGGGGCGGGTGCGGCGGAGCACGACGATGCCGACGGACACGGCGGTGAACGCCACCAGGGTGCCCATCGAGGTCATGTCGGCCAGCAGCCTGAGCGGGAAGACGGCGGCCAGCAGGGCGACCGCGGCGCCGACCACGACGGTGTTCCAGACCGGGGTGCCGGTGCGCGGGGAGACCCGGGTGAAGGGGCGGGGCAGCAGGCCGTCGCGGCCCATCGCGTAGAGGATCCGGGTCTGGCCGTAGATCACCACCAGGGTGATGGAGAAGATCGAGACGATCGCGCCGCCGGCGAACACCAGGGCGGGCCAGGACTGGCCGGTGACGTCCTGGAGGATCTGCGCGAGGCCGGCCTTCTGTCCGTCGAACTGCTGCCAGGGCTGGGCGCCGACCGCGGTGACGGCGACCGCGATGTACAGCAGGGTGACCACGCCGAGCGAGATCAGGATGGCCAGCGGCATGGTGCGGCGCGGCTCGCGGACCTCCTCGCCGGCGGTGGAGACGGCGTCCAGGCCGATGAAGGAGAAGAAGATGGTGGAGGCGGCCGTCTGCACGCCGCCCCAGCCGTTGGGGGCGAACGGGGTGAAGTTGCCGGCGTGGAAGCCGGTCAGGCCGATGGCCACGAAGAGCACCAGGATGGCCAGCTTGATGGTCACCATCACGGCGTTGACCTTGGCGGACTCGCCGACGCCGCGGATCAGCAGCACGGTGACCAGGGCGACCAGCACCACGGCGGGCAGGTTGAAGACGCCGTTCTCGCCGGGCGGGGCGGTGAGCGCCGCAGGCAGGTGCAGGCCGAACGCCAGGTCGGCGAACTGGTCGAGGTACTGGCCCCAGGTGACGGCGATCGCGGACGCGGAGACGCCGTACTCCATCAGCAGGCAGACGCCGACGCCGAACGCGACCAGCTCGCCCATGGTGGCGTACGCGTACGAGTAGGAGGAGCCGGCCACCGGGATGGCGGAGGCGAGTTCGGCGTAGCAGAGCGCGGTGAGGCCGGCCGTGACGGCGGCGATCACGAAGGACACCACCACGGCCGGCCCGGCCACCGGGACGGAGGTGGTGAGGACGAAGAAGATGCCGGTGCCGACGGTGGCGCCGATGCCGATGGCGGAGAGTTGCCACAGCCCGATGGATCGGCGCAGGTGTCCGGCTCCGGTTCCGCCCGCTTCGGCGATCAGGGTGTCCACGGGCTTGCGCCGCAGCAGGCGGGTGGTGCTCATCGGTCGTCCTTCTGGTGGGGATCAGGCACGGACTGTATCAAATACGCCGATATGCATAGTTATGAGATCTTGGTCGCGGGTCCGGCGGTCACCGGTCGAGGACGGCCTGCATGACGGCCTTGGCGATCGGCGCGGCCAGCCGTCCCCCGGTGACGTCGGTGGCCGTGCTGTCGGCCACCACCACCGCGACGGCGACCGGCGGGGTCGCGGTGGACCCGGCGGGGCGGGCCCAGGCGATGAACCAGGCGTACGGGGTGCCGCTGTTGTCGACGCCGTGCTCGGCGGTGCCGGTCTTGCCGCCGACCTCGGCGCCCGGGATCTGCGCGTTGCCTCCGGTGCCGTTGTTCACCACGTTCACCATCAGCCGGCGCAGCTCGGCGGCGACGCCGGGCCCGAACGCCTGCCGGTACAGGGCGGGGCGCATCAGCTGGACCTGGGTGCCGTCGGCCTTGGTGAGCCGGTCCACCAGCTGCGGATGCATCACCCGCCCGTCGGCGGCGACCCCGGCGGCGACCATCGCCATCACCAGCGGGGTGGCGGCGGTGTTGTACTGGCCGATCGAGGACAGCGCCAGCTGCGAGCTGTTCATCCTGGTGTCGAAGTTGGAGCGGGCGGCCCGCACCGGGACGTCGAGCTTGGCGTCGTCGAAGCCGAAGTTCTTCGCCATCGCGACCATCGGGTCGAGGCCGGTCTGCACGCCGAGCCAGCCCAGCACGCTGTTGCAGGACAGCGTCATCGCCTCGTCCAGCGACAGCCCCTCCCGGTCGCAGGCGCTGGTGTCGTTGTTGAGCGTGGTGGTGGTGCCGGGCATCACGTACGGGAAGGGCGCGCCGGTGGGGGCCTGGATGTCCGTCACCGTGCCGTTGGCCAGCGCGGCCGCGGCGGTGACCACCTTGAAGGTCGAGCCGGGCGGGTAGATCTGCCGCAGCGCCCGGTTGAGCATCGGCTGGTCGGGGTCGGCCTGCAGCTTCTCCCAGGCGGCCTGGTCGGCGGCGCCGGCGCCGGCGATCGCGCCGGGGTCGTAGCTGGGGGTGGAGGCCAGCGCGAGGATCCGGCCGGTGGCGGGTTCGATCGCGGCGACGGCGCCCTGCTGGCCGCCGAGCCCCTGCATGGCGGCGCGCTGCACGGCCGGGTCGATGGTGGTGACCACGTCGCCGCCGGGCTGCTGGTTGCGGGTGATGGCGTCCCAGACCGCCCAGCCGGTCAGCCGGGGGTCGGTGCCGGTGAGCAGGTCGTCGTAGACGCCCTCCAGCTGGGTGTTGCCGTAGATCTGCGAGGAGTAGCCGGTGACGGCGGCGTACAGCGGGCCGTCGGTGTAGGTGCGCTGGTACGCCAGGCGGCCGCCGGTCGCGACCGAGCCGGTGACGGGCTGACCGGCGATCAGGTTGCCGCGCGGCTGCGCGTACCGCTGGATGGTGGCGCGCTGGTTGGCGCTGTTGTGGTCCAGCTCCTGCTTCTGGAAGACCTGCACCCGGGTGGCCTGGACGGCCAGCAGGATGATCAGCAGCATGCAGAAGGTGGCGGCCCGCCGGCCGGTGGTGGAGATGCCGGGCAGGCCCTGCGGCCCGCCGTTGGCGCCCTCGGGCCGGGTGAACCTCACGCCGCCTCCCCGGGGTCGGGACGCCGGGCGAGGTCGCTCATCCGCACCAGCAGCGCCACGATGATCCAGTTGGTGACCACCGAGGACCCGCCCTGCGCGATGAACGGCAGCGTCATGCCGGTCAGCGGGATCAGGTCGAGGACGCCGCCGGCCACCACGAACACCTGGATCGCGACCAGCGCGGCCAGGCCGATGGCGAGCAGCCGTCCGAACGGGTCGCGCAGCGCGATGCCGGTGCGAAAGCCGCGGGAGACCAACAGCGCGTACAGCAGGAACACCGCGAGCAGGCCGGTCAGGCCGAGTTCCTCGCCGATGGTGGCCAGGATGAAGTCGGACTTGGTGGCGAAGCCGATCAGCGCGGAGTGGCCGAGGCCCAGGCCGGTGCCGAGCTGGCCTCCCCAGGCGAACGCGAACAGCGACTGGGCGATCTGGTTGGCGCCCTGCCCGGCCCGGATCGACGCCAGCGGGTGCAGCCAGTCGGTGACCCGGCTGTGCACGTGCGGCGACAGCCAGCCCACCCCGACTGCGGCGACGGCCGACAGCAGCAGGCCGATGACGATCCATCCGGTGCGGGCGGTGGCCACGTACAGCATCACCACGAACAGGCCGAAGAACAGCAGCGAGGTGCCGAGGTCGGTCTCCAGCACCAGCACGCCGACGAACGCCGCCCAGATCAGCAGCACCGGCCCGAGCACCCGGCCGAGCGGCAGCTGGAACCACAGCACCCGACGGCCGGTCAGGGCGAGCGCGTCCCGGTGCCGCGCCAGGTAGGCGGCGAAGAAGATCGCCAGCAGGACCTTGGCGAACTCGCCGGGCTGGAAGGACAACGGGCCCAGCGTGATCCAGATCCGCGAGCCGTACACCGGCGGGAAGAACACCGGCAGCACCAGCAGGACGAGGGCCACGAACGCCCCGACGTACGCGTAGCGCTGGAGCCGGCGGTGGTCGCGCAGCAGGAGCAGCACCGCGATGAACAGGCCCACTCCGAGGGTGGACCACAACAGTTGGGTGGGGGCGGCCTCGTGGTGCGGGGTGTTGCGGTCCAGCCGGTAGATGACGACCAGTCCGATGCCGTTCAGCAGCACCGCGATCGGCAGCAGCAGCGGGTCCGCCCACTTCGCCCGCCAGCGCACCGCGCCGTGCGCGAGCAGCGCCAGGACCCCTAACGCGGCGCCGTACTGGGCGGCGTCCGGCGGCGCCTTGCCGTCGATGTCGACGCCCACCTCGACGTAGCCGAACACGGCCAGCCCCACCGCGGCCACCACCAGCACCAGTTCGGTCCACCGCCGGGGCCGCCGGGCGCCGGGCGTCCAGGCCGCCGCACGGGTCGCGGAGTCAGTGGCCACCAGCCGTCCTCCCGTCCTCGCCGGCCCGATGGGGCAGGGACGGCGGGGTGCCGGCCGGCACCCCGCCCAGTACTGCCTGAGGGGGCGTCAGAGCGTGGACGCGGGGTTCGCCGCCCGGGCGATCTCCCGCAGGTGCTCCTCCTCCTCGTGGCTGAGCGAGGTCTGCAGCAGCTCGCCGCCGAACTGCGCGACCGCCGGGATCACCTTGTCCTGGGTGGCGGTGCGCACCAGCGCGAACACCGCGGCGGAGCCCGGGGCCAGCTTCTCGCCGACCTTCCGCATGAAGTCGTCGTCCACGCCGGTGTCGGTGGAGGCGCCGACGGCCGCGCCGGTCGCGCCGCCGATCGCCGCGCCGATCACCGGCATCAGGAACAGCAGGCCGATCACGCCGCCCCACAGCGCGCCGGAGGCCGCGCCCAGACCGGTGTTGGAGACCGCCTGGTGGAGCTTGATCTTCCCGTCCTCGCGGCGCTCGACCACCACGATGTCCTCCAGGTCGATCAGCCGCTGCTTCTGAAGGCCGATCAGCTCGTCCCGGACCTTCTGCGCGGTGGCGACATCGGGGTAGGCGATCGCAAACAGGTTGCTCACGGCGGGGGTTCCTTCCAGCAGGGCTTCGGGCACGTCCCCCAGCACCCTAGCCAGGATTCGCCATATTTATTCCCATCTCCTGCGGTGTGTCCGGTTCCCCGCCGCTCACTCCCCGCGGCGCACCGCGACCGCCACCGCCGCCCACCCGGCCGCCCCCGCCAGCAGGGCCGCGCCCGGCAGCGTCCACCACGGCACGGCCGTCGCGCCGTGCCGCGAACCCAGCACCAGCGCCCGCACCACCGCGTTCGCCGGCGACCCCGGCAGCAGCAGCACCAGCACCATCGCGCCCAGCCCCAGCGGCACCGCGTACTGCGCGCCCGTCACCACCGGACGGTTGCACACCGCGCCCACCGCCGCGCCCGTCAGCACGCACACCACGGTGGCCGACAGGCCGGCCGCCACCGCCCCGCCGCCACCGCCGCTGCCCACCAGCAGCACCCCGGCCAGGCCCGCCACGCCCAGGGCCAGCCCGGCCAGCGCGGCCGCCACCAGCGCCGACAGGTGCACCCGCCGCCAGCCCGCGGCCGCCACCAGGCAGGCCCGGGACTGCGCGGGCTCCGCGGTCACCGCCGCCCGCACCAGCCAGCCCGTCACCGGCACCAGCAGGCCCGCCGAGAACGCCGCCGCCGACAGCGCGTCGTCGCCGCCGGACACCCCGAGACCCATCAGCACCAGGTACACCAGCCCGGGCGGCAGCCAGCGCTGCGAGCGCAGCAGCAGTTCGAGGTGGTAGCGCGTCAGCGTCCGCACCGTCATGACGCCTCCTCCTGGACGGACCTGATGTGCACCGGCGGGTGCGCGGCCAGCAGTCGGCGCAGCAGCGCGTCGGAGTGCGCGGCCGGCACGTCCAGCCGGGTGGCGCCGTCGGCCAGCGGCTTGCGCTCGGGCCGGCCCGGCAGCCACTCGGGGAGCGTCTCGGCCTCGACCACCAGCGCCGTGCGCGGGCCGTCGCCGTCGGCGGCCGGCAGCGGGACCTCGTGCAGCGTGCCGCCGTCGACCCGGTGGACGGCGGTGGTCAGGCCCGCCAGCCGGGTCGGGTCGTGGTCGACGAACACCACCAGGGCGCCTGCCGCGGCGCGTTCGGCGACCGCGCCGTCGAGTTCGCCGCGGGCGGCCTGGTCGAGCCCCGTCCACGCCTCGTCCAGCAGCAGCAACTCGGCCTCGGCGAGCAGCGCCTGGGCCACCGCGACCTTCTGGCAGGTGCCCTTGGAGAGCCGCCCGATCGGGGTGCCCGCGTACCCGGTGATGCCGAACCGCTCCAGCCAGTGGTCGGCCCGCCGCCGCGCCTCCCCGGCAGCCAGGCCGCGGATCCGGCCCAGGTGGCACAGGTAGTCGCGGACGTCGAACGGCAGCGCGGGCGGGAACCGCTCCGGGACGTACGCCCGGCCGTCCGGCGCCTCGACCGTTCCCCGCTCGGCGCGTTCGATCCCGGCGAGCAGCTTCAGCAGCGTCGACTTGCCGCTGCCGTTGGCCCCCTCGATCCGCACCAGGCCGCCCGGACGGAGCGTCAGTTCGACCTCCCGCAGCACCCACGGACCCCCGCGTCCGTAGCGTTTCCCGACGCCCGCCAGACGCACCGTCATGCGCTCTCCCCGCCTGCTCCGTCGACCAGTTCAGGGTACGTCGCGCTCACCACCCGCATTGGGCGATTGGAACTGACGGTCCCTAGGATGCGGCAGTGATCACCCATACCAAGAAACGACGGACGGCCCGCGGAGCCGCCCTGCTCGGGGCGCTGACAATAGTCGCCGGCACCGTGCTCGGCACGCTGCCCGCGCACGCCGACGAGCCCGGGGCACCGCCCGCCGCGACCGAAGCGCCCAAGGTCGACCTCATCTTGGACGGGTCGGGGTCGATGCGGACCGCCGACATCCAGGGCAAGAGCCGGATCGCGGTCGCCCAGCAGTCCATCAACGAGGTCATCGACGCGCTGCCCGCCGAGACCGAGTTCGGCCTGCGCACCCTCGGCGCGACCTACCCGGGCAACGACCAGAAGGAGGGCTGCAAGGACACCAAGCAGCTCTTCCCGGTCGGCAGGACCAACAAGGTCGAGGCCAAGACCGCCGTCGCCACCGTCCGCCCGACCGGCTGGACCCCGATCGGCGTGGCGCTGCGCGCCGCCGCCCAGGACCTCGGCACCGGCCCGACCACCCGCCGGATCGTGCTGATCACCGACGGCGAGGACACCTGCGCCCCGCCGGACCCGTGCGACGTGGCCCGCGAACTCGCCAGCCAGGGCATCCACCTGGTGATCGACACCCTCGGCCTGGCGCACGACGACAAGACCCGCCAGCAGCTGCTGTGCATCGCCAACGCGACCGGCGGCACCTTCACCGACGTCCGCAGCCAGGACCAGCTGACCCAGCGCGTCAAGCAGATCGTCACCCGGGCCCAGGACACCCACACCGTCACCCCCGCGAAGGTGACCGGCGCCGAGCAGTGCAGCAGCGCGCCGATCCTGACCCCCGGCGTGTACAGCGACCGCGAGAAGTTCTCCGAGCACCGCGTCTACCGGGTGCCGGTGAAGGCCGGCCAGGAACTGCGCGCCTCGGTCAGCGTCACCCCCGACCGGGCCGTCGCCCGTGACTACGGGGTCCTGCTGCAGGCCACCGACAGCAGCGGCCAGGAACTGGTCCGCGGCAGCGACGCGGGCTCCGGCCGCACCGACGTGGCGTCCACCGGCGTCCGCTGGTCCGCGCCGGGCACCGAGTCCGCCACCCCCTCGCCGACCTCCGGCGCCGCGGCGAGCACCGACCGCACCGTCTGCCTGATCGTCAGCAACTCCTTCGCCGGCCAGGCCGGCGTCCAGGCCGACGCCGGCCTGCCGCTGGAGCTGACCGTCGACGTCGCCGCCGCCTCCCCCGCGCCCGACGGCCCCGCGATGGGCCTGGGCCGCGGCTGGATCCTGCTCGGTGTGCTCACCCTGGCCGGCCTGCTCGCCGGTCTGATCTTCGGCTGGCTGGCACGCTGGCGGATCGCCGTCTGGCGGGAGAACTGACGATGCGCAAGCTCTTCGCCCTCGCGGCCCCGGCCGCCGCGCTCACCGGCCTGCTCCTGCTGGCCCCGACCGCGACGGCGGCCTCGCCGTCGCCGTCCGCGAGCGGCACCGCCAAGCCGGTGCTCAACTCGGTCGGCACCAGCTTCCTCACCGCCACCACGCTGGCCGCCGGCCAGGACGCGGACGTCCCCGTCTCCACCGGTGACTACCTGTACTGGGCGTTCCCGGCCTCCGAGGGCCAGACCGCCACCGTCGAGGTCAAGGTCACCCTCCCGGACGCCGCCGACCGGCACGGCCCGCAGACCTGGACCGTCGAACTCTTCGACGGCCTGCGGCGCCGCCAGGCCTGCACCTCCGGCCCGCAGAACGGCACCGCCGCGGACAGCGCCACCACCGTGGCCCTCAGCTGCACGCTCCGCCAGATCCGCTCCTGGGCCGAGCCCTGGTCCGGCGACCCGCTGCCCGGCACCTACTACATCCGGCTCTCCACCAGCGACATCCCGCAGCAGGACCTCGGCCTCGCCTCCCAGGTCCACGTGCACGTCGCCGCCAAGGGCGGCGTCAACGACGCCCAGCCCGAGGGCGGTTCGCTCAAGGCCCCGCTGGTGCCGCCGGTCAACGCCGGATCCACCGCGAGCGGCTCCGCCGCGACCCCGGCCCCCAGTTCGAGCGCCGCCTACGCGGCCGCCCCCGTCGCCGAAGAGACCCACTGGTACTCGGATCTCTTCTCCGGCTGGAACACCCGCTGGTGGTGGACCGTCGCCGGCGGCATCCTCGCCGCCCTCGCCGGCGTCCTCGGCTACACCCTCACCCGCCACCCGCGCGGGCACCGGCCGCACCACCATCACCCGCACCTGTCCGAATAGGGCTTGCAACCAGGGGCGCGTGGGGGTATCCCACGCGCCCCTGTCCGTTCACGCCCTGAGCTCTGCCAGGATCCGCATCGCCGACATCCCCAGTTCCGCCGTCACCGGGACCTCCGGGGCGAAGTGGCGCTTGAGCACGTCCTCCGAGTACCGCCGGCACTGCTGGTGCCAGTGGAGGACGGCGGCCATCCAGTCCTCCAGCTCGTGGACGTACCCGTCGAGCGCCTCCGACGCCTCGCCGTCGATGGCGAAGTCCTGCTTCAGCAGCGGCAGTTCTCCCTGCACGACGTGCTGGAACTGGCTCAGGCGGGAGCCCATCAGGTCGGCGACGATGTCCACGGCGACGGGGTAGTCGCAGGAGAAGAAGTTCTCCACCACCCGGACCAGGTTGTGGACCTCGCCCTCGTACTCGATCTCCTTCTGGTACGAGTGCAGGTCGTTGACCAGGCAGGCGTAGTCCGCCGCGGAGTTCTCGATCGCCCGCATGGTGCCGCTCCGGTACACCTCGTCGGGGATGGTCTCGCCGCGACCGAGCCGGGACAGGCTCATCGTCAGGTCGGAGCCGAAGGTGGCGCGTCGCATCTCGATGTAGTCGACGGGGTCGGGGATCCGGTTCTGCGCGCCGTTGGCGAGCTCCCAGAGCCAGCTGTCGATCATGTCGCCGACGGCCTTGCGGAACTTGGCCCGGGCGGCGGTGGAGAAGGGCACGATGGTGCGCTGCCAGAGGTCGGCGAGGCCGGCTTCGAGGGCGTTGCGCGGCTCGAAGGGGAGGCTGCCGTCGAGTGTCATCAGCGCGTACAGCCGCTCGTTGGCGAGCTTCGCGCCGGCCAGGTCGCGGGGGGCGCCGAAGACCGGGGGGTAGTAGTCGTCGGCGTAGGTGCCCCAGGTCAGCCAGGCCGAGCTGAGGTCGAGTTCGGCGGCGGTGCCGTCGGGGTCGATGCCGGCGGCGCAGAGCGGGAAGTCGTAGTCGCGGAGCTTCTGTTCGGTCCAGATGTCGGAGGCGGGGACGCCGGGTTCCGGGTCGAGCAGGCCGAACTCGTGGGACCAGCGGACGACGTACTCCCGGGAAGCGTCCACGTGCGGGTTGATCGTGACGGCGTACGGCATCGGGAAATCGGGCATCAACGACGGCCCGACCCTGCGGTGCGGGACGTGCGCGAAGCTGCGCAGGCCGCGGATGCCCGCCGCGAGGCGGATGTTGGCGGCGGAGGTGCCGAGGCCCTTGGGGCCGAAGGTGGGGGCGGCCGCGCCGCCGCCGTTCATGTAGCGGCTGGAGCGCATGTGCCATTCGTGGCCGCCGGACTGCCAGTCCTGCATGCCCTTGACGTACGCCAGGACGCGGGCGATCTCCTCCGGGTCGAGCGCGTGCTCGGCGAACAGGCCGGGCAGTTCGGTGAGCGCGGTGTTCTCGAACTGCTGGAGGCGGGAGGTCAGCAGGTCGTTGACCGCGTCCGCGGCCTCCTGGGTGGAGCAGCCGAGGAAGGTCTCCAACACCAGGACGCCGTTGGAGAGTTCGCCCTCCTCCTGGATCTCGCGCTCGTACGAGAACAGGTCGTTGCGCAGGTGGACGCCGTCGGAGAAGGCGTCGCGCAGCACCCGCAGCGGCCGGGAGTACGCGACCGACTCGGGCACCTCGGCGTACGCGGCGTACTCGATCAGGCCGGCCGACCAGGGGGCGCCGCCGACCTTGCGGCGCATCTCGATGTACTCGACGGGGTTGGAGACCCGACCCTCGTTGATGTTGGAGAGCTCCCACAGGGACTCGTTCAGCAGGTGCCGGGTGGACTCGGCGAACCGGGACCGCCAGTCGGCGGACATGTGCGGGACGGTGCGCTGCCACAGGTCCGCCAGGCCCGCCTCGACCGGGTTGGTGGGATCGGGGAACCCGTCGGCGAGGTCCATCGGCATGAAGGCGGGCAGGCGGTCCAGGTAGGCCTTGCCGCCCTCGCGGTCGAGGGTGCGCTTGAAGATCTCCAGGAAGTGGTCGTCGAAGAAGAAGACCCAGGTGTACCAGTCGGTGACGAGGTCGAGCGCCTCGCTGTCGCAGTCGGGGTGGGTGTAGGAGCAGAGCAGCGCGTAGTCGTGCGAGTCGAGATCGTGCTCCTCCCAGATGCCCGATCCCTCCAGCATGCCGAAGTCGCGTGCCCACTCCTTGGTGTGCACCCGTGCCTTCTCGTAGTGCGGGTTGATGCGCGCCGGGTACGGCACGTAGAAGTCCGGCAGTTCGAACGGCTGAGCCACTGGGTCCCGCCCCTTTTCGACGACTGAAGATCGGCGCGATGCCTAACGAGCCTTCCGACCCTCGGTCACCGGAACCCCACTCCGTAGCCCACACGTCACAATCCACTCGAACGAGTGAACCGCGCCGGTGTCGTACCCCTTCGGCAGACTGTCACCGTCCTGCCCCCGCACCGAGGAGCCCGCACATGGCGTTCACCGACGAGACCTGGCGCCTGGTGCACGGCGAGGACCTGGTCGGCGAGATCCGCATCGACGACGCCGACTTCCCCTGGCTGCACGGCGAGTTCACCCCCGGCCCGGGCTGGCCGGGGTTCGCGCCCAGGTTCGCCGAGTGCCGCGAACTGGCCGAGGCCGAGGAGTGGGACGCCTGGGGTCAGGTGCACCTGAGGCTGGAGCAGGAACTCACGCTGCACGCCCCGGAGGGCCCGATGGCGGAGTTCCTGCTGCACATCGAGCCGCCCCGGGCCTGGTTCCGCTTCAGCGAGGAGCCGTTCGAGGACGACTGATCGTCCGTCAGCCGGCCTGCGGCCGGAAGACCCGGACCTCCGCCGTGCCGCTGCTCCAGTCGACCTGCCAGCCGCGGCGGGCGGCCAGGACGGCGAGGCCGTCGAGGCCGATGCCCCGGTAGTAGCGCCGGCGGATCGTCGTCCTGGGCACCAGCTCGTCGCCCTTGAACTTGTACCGGTACTTGTTGGCGTTGAACTCCTGGTTCCTCCGCACGGTGGCCAGTCCCCGCTCGATCCCGCGGTCCAGCGCCCGCCCGGCCCAGGCCTCCCACTCCTCGCGGGTGCCCTGCCGCTCCAGGCGGTAACGGCTGGGCGTGAGAACGAACTTGGCCACGCCCGGCTCGGCCGTGCCGTCGAACGCCACCGAGTTGTCCAGGAAGTCCCAGACGATCCGGAACGGCAGCCAGAACCACTGCAGGCCGAACTGGAGCCACAGCCCGAGCACGGAGCGACGTGGCAGCGGGCCGGTGTTCAGGCCGGGCGGGGCCGGTGGGTGCCAGGTGCTCATCCGAACGCCTCCGTGATCTTCGCCTGGTCCGGCCCGGGCGGGGCGGTCGCGGGCTGTGTGCCGGGCCGGTCGTACACCACGGTCTCGACCAGGCCCGCGAGCATCGTCACGTACTCGGGGAAGTCGATCAGCATGGGCGTGCTGATGGTCATGGTGACCAGGGTGTCCGCACCCTGCACCGGGATGTACGCGGACGCCTGGGCCAGTTCGAGCTTCGCCTTGTTCCCGAACTCGTCGTCGACCTCGGCGAGCGACCCGGCGACGGCGACCACCACCGGGCCGACCGGGGCGGGCACCCGGAACACCTCGTTGGCGGGGTCGAGGGAGAGCATGTCCTGGATCGCGGCGGCGACCGTGTCGGCGTCCGCGGTGTCGGCCTGGTCGGCCTGGATGACCAGGGTGGCGACGGTGACCCGGTCGTCCTCGGTGCCGGCCAGCAGGAAGCCGGAGTAGACCGCGCCCTCCTCCCCGGCGGTGGCGGCGATGTCGCTGTACCAGGAGGCGACGGTGCTGCGCTGGAACTCGGTGCCGCCGCACCAGATCTCGGCGGCCACTTCGGCGAGGTGCGCCTCCCGCTCCTGCTCGGGCAGTTCGACGCCGAGCGAGTGGAACTGGGCCGGCACCACCCACCGGATGTCGAGCGCGTCGTCCGGGAGGATGTCGGCCGGGAGACTCTCGGCCGGGCCGTTCTGCGGGGTCGTCACGAGGTCACTTCCTGGTACAGGGTGGGCGCGTGCATGATCAGGCCGCTGCCCTTCATGCCGATCTGGGTGCCGCGCGACCACCAGGACTCGACCGGGAGCGAGAAGACCTTCTGGCCGTCCTCCCCGAGCGAGCCGATGCCGGGCAGCTTCTTCAGCGGGGTCTTGGTGAACAGCGGAGTGAGCACCTTGTTGTGCAGCAGGCCGCCCTCCAGGTGGGTGGCCTTGATGGCCTGCCCGGCTTCCATCAGCTTCGCTCCGCCGGCCGCCAGGCCCTCGCCCTTGGCGATGGCCGTGACGCCCTTGGCGGCGCCCCCGATGCCCTTGGCGGCACCGCCCACGAACGGCACCACGCCGACGCCGTCCAGCGCGATGGTGGTCCAACTGACGTCCGCGCCGCCGAGTTTGGCCATCCCGTGCGCACCGAGCGCGACCGCGGACGCGCCGCCGGCCGCGACGCCGAGGGCGGCGGACAGCGGCGGGCACCACAGGGTGGCGAGGGCCGCGATGCCGAGCACCGCCGAGACGCCGCCCGCGATGTCGCCGATCTTCTTCAGCAGGTCGGCGTGCTTGGTGGCCCAGTCCTTGATCTTCTTGCCGACGCTCTTGAAGCCGTTGCCGATCTTCTCCCAGGCGCTGATCTCGGGAGCGTTCTGGTTGGCCCGGCGGAGCGCCTTCGCGGTCCGGTCGGCGTCGTCCTGGTGGTGCTCGTGCAGTTCCTTGGCCTGCTTGACGATCGCTTCCAGCTCGTCCTTGATGGCCCGGAGCTCGCGGTTGGCGTCCTCCAACTGGCGTTCGGCGGTGCTGTATTCGGCGCTCGCCGCGTCGATCCGGCGCTGGGCGTCGGCGAGCGCGGCGTCGTCGTCGAACCGCTTGCCGATCAGCGCGAACGCCGGGGAGTCGGCCGCCAGGTCGAACCGTTCGACGGCGTTCTGCTTGACGTTCTCCGCGTTCTCCATCCGGCGCTTGGCCTCGGCCGCCTCGGCCTCGTAGCGCCGGGCCACCCCCTGGTACGAGACCAGCTGGTTCTTCCAGCTGTCGAGCTGACCGGAGGCCTGCCGCATCGCGTCGACGCTGTCGGCCAGGTAGCGCGGCAGTTCGCCGACCTTGCCGGCGAACGCCTTGGCGGCGTCGCCCTCCCAGACGCTGCCGCCCTGTCCGACGGCGACCAGGGTGCGGTGGGCGCTCTCCATCGCGACGGACGCCCGGTTGAGCTTGTCGACCAGGCCGTCGACGTTCTCGGGGCTGCCGGGGGCCGGGTCGAAGCCCAGGGTGGGGAAGTCGGCCTTGCTGCTCACGCGGCCGCTCCGGTGAACATGTCCCGGATCGCCTGGTCGGTCTCCGAGTAGCCCTTGCAGGTCTCCTGGAGCTTGCCCTCCAGGGCCTCGACGCCCTGCGAGATCCGGGTGATGGCGTCCTGCCAGCTGTCGTTGAAGTCGTCGCAGGCGTGGTCCAGGTTCTTGCTCCCGGTGGTCTTCGGACCGGTGTCCTTCATCGCGCGGAGCGCCTCGCGCATGTCCTGCTGACTGCTCTTCAGCTGCTTCACCAGCCGGTCGAGTTCGCTCACTTCGACCCGGAAGTAGGCCCCCATGCTGCGCTGATCCCCTCTGGGCCCGAGCAGTGCGACGCGACGCCCACTCCCGTGGCCGTGCGCACATTCCGCAAGGGCGCCTTTGCCGTTCCTTCACATGAGGCGTCCGAGCGGTCGACGCCCCCGCGTCCGCGCCGGACCGACCTGGGTATTCGTGGAATGCGAGGCCCCGGCGCACGGTGGCGGTCTTTGCCGAACTGTGGTTCGGCGCTCGAACACCAAAGCGCAGATTACCTTCCGCCTGCGAAGGGTCGACCCGCCGGGGCGTCGGCGCAGGGCGTCGGGGCGGGCTGTCGGAGCGGGATGTCAGGGCAGTGCGAGCGCGAGCGGCTGCGCGGGGCTGCGGGGGTCGAGGCGGTAGCTCCAGTCGGCGGGCACCAGCAGGCACTGGGAGGCGCGCAGGCGCAGCGTGCTGCGGCGGGCGGCGGAGCCCGGGGGCGGGCTCAGGTGGATCTCGGCGGCGGCGCGCCGCTGCACCAGCAGCACCGCGGACCGGCCGCGCTGCCACGGCCCGGCGGGCCGCTCGGGGACGGGCCGGACGGGGCGGGCCAGTTCGCGCTCCAGCGCGGCGGCCAGTGCGCCGGCCGAGCCGTCCGGCGCCGGCTCCTGTTCGCTCCACAGCAGCGCCGGGGCGGAGCGGGCGGCGGCGCCCCGCAGGAAGGCCGCCAACTCCGCGACCTGGCCGCCCGGTTCCGGGGACGGCCGGTCCTCCCCCTCGTACCACTGCACGTGTGCCACCCCTCCGGACCGGGCGCCGGACCGTCTCGGGCACCGAGAACCATCCTGGGCAGTGGCGGATCTGACGACCAGTCACGAGATCGCGCGACACCGGACCCCGCGTCGCCGCGCCGCAAGGGTCGTGGCCTTTGCTCCGGTTCGGGCCGGTTCGCCCCCTGGTCACCTTGCTGCCAGCGCAGTTGATGAGGTGGGCGCACGGTGGTCCCGGGGCGGCCCGCCCGGACATGCTGGGTGCAGGCCGATCAACGCCGGGCGGGCCGCCCGGCAGGCCCGCTCCCCACACCCCGCAACCGCCCTCGGAGGCCTCCATGAAGCGCGCCCTCGCCCTCGTCGCCGTCACCGCCGCCGCCCTGTTCGCGGCCGCTCCGCTGGCCTCCGCCACCACCGTGCCCGCCCCGGCCGGATCCGCCACGCAGCTGTCGGTCGGGCTGCCGAACACCCCGCTCGACGGCGACACCTCGTGGGGCGGCGCCTGCGAGACGCCCCTCTGCAAGCCCTGGTCCTGACCGCCCCCACCACCTCGCCCCGGGAGTCCTCCATGCACACCATCGGCATCGCGTTCAGCCGCCGCGAGCTCCAGGTCCTGCACCTGGTCGGCGAGGGCGCCAGCTACGCGACGATCGCCCGCCGGCTCGGTCTCAGCCCGCACACCGTCGACACCTATCTGCGCCGGATCCGCGCCAAGTCCGGTGTCAGCTCACAGGTCCAGCTCGCCCTGCTGGCCTCCCGACTGCCCACGCAGCCCGCCCAGGCCGCCGCCTGAGCGCAGGGGGTGCAGCTGGGTACACCCCGGCCGGGCAGGTGGCTGCAATGGCACGGGGCCGCCCGCCCGGGATCGTCATGGGTGACACGACGATCCCGACCGAGAGGCGAACTCCCGTGCAAGAACGACGACCCGGCTGGCTCGGCCCCGCCGCGCTCTTCCTGACCGCGACCGTCATGGCCTCCGGCCTGATGCTGGCCCTCCAGCCGCTCACCGGGCTGCCCGGCGAGGTCCTCGAACTGGTGCAGTTCGGCCCGGCGGTGGGCGTGGCCGTGGTCGCCCTGGTGCGGCCGTCGCAGGTGCGGGGCCTGCTGACGGCCGGCGGGCCGCGCGGCCCGCGCGGGGCGGTGCTGCTGAGCGCCCTGGCGATCATCGCGGTGGCGGTGGCCGGTTCGCTGCTGCTGCACGGCAGCGTCCCGGTGCGCGACCCGAACGGGCTGGTCGCCCCGTTCTGGGTGGTGGCGGTGGCCCAGTTCGTGGGCGCGTGCGGCGAGGAGATCGGCTGGCGCTGCTTCCTCCAGCCGCTGCTGCGGACCAGGTTCGGGCCGCTCGGCTCGTCCGTGGCGGTCGGCCTGCTCTGGGGCTGCTGGCACCTGCAGATCTTCGCGGCGGCCCCGGCGTACGCGATCGGCTTCCTGGCGGCGACCACCGCCATGTCGGTGCTGCTGGGCCTGGCCTGGGAGCGGATCGGCGCCCACCGGCTGCTGGTGGCCGGCGGCTTCCACACCCTGGTGAACCTGGGCATGCTGCTGTTCCTGGACGAGGAGTCCGGCGCGGTGGAGCCGATGGTGCTGTTCGGCGTCGCCGGCGTGCTGGTCGCCCTGCCCTGGGTCCTGGCCGCCCTGCGCCCGGCCCGCACGGATAGGCTCGCGACGACATGACGGATCGACAGAAGCGTTTCCGGGGGCCGCTGGTCGCCCTCGTCCGCTGCCAACTGCTCTCGCTGGCCTCCCTGGTGACGTCGCTGCGGTCGCTCGCGGTGCTCGGCGCGCTGGCGCTGCTGCCGGTCGGCGCGGGTCTGCCGCTGCTGCCGCCCGCCGCCCGCATGCTGCGCCGCGGCAGCGACCTCGAACGCGACCGCACGGCCCGCTGGACGGGCACCGTGATCGACGCGCCCGAACCGCTGCCCACCGCGCCGACCGTCACCGGCCGGGGGGCGGCGGTGCTCGGCTCGACCGCGTTCTGGCGCGACGTGGCCTGGTGCTGCTTCGGCCCGTGGAGCACCGGCCTGCTGGTCTCCGTCCCGCCGACGCTGGTCGGCTACGGCCTGTTCGGCGCCGTGGCGCAGCCGTTCCTGTGGCCGTACCTCGGCCCGGGCAACTGGTACGCCTTCATACCGGTCGAGTCCACCACCACCGCGATCGCCGCCGCCGCCCTCGGCCTGGGTTTCGTCGCGGCGGGCCTGTGGCTGTCCGTCCCGGCGCTGGTCCGCTACGGCGAGTGGACCGGGCGGCTGCTCGGCGACCCGTACGCGGCCCGGCTGGAGCGGCGGATCGGCCAGCTGACGGACAGCCGGGCCGACGCGCTGGACACCCAGGCCGCCGAGCTGCGCCGGATCGAACGCGACCTGCACGACGGCGCGCAGGCCCGGCTGGTCGCCCTCGGCCTGACCCTCGACCAGGCCGACCGGCTGGTGGACAGCGACCCGACCGCCGCCCGCCGCCTGCTCGGCGAGGTCCGGGCCAGCTCCGAGCGGGCCCTGCAGGAACTGCGCGACCTGGTCCACGGCATCCTGCCGCCGGTGCTCGCCGACCGCGGCCTGCCCGACGCCGTCCGCTCGCTCGCCCTGGACGCCTTCCTGGACGTCGAGGTGGACGCCGAGCTGCCCGGCCGGCTGCCCGCCGCCGTCGAGGGCGCCGCCTACTTCGCGATCGCCGAACTGCTCGCCAACGCGGGCAAGCACTCCGGCGGCAGCACCGTACGGATCCGGCTGCGCTGCGCCGACGGCCTGCTGCGCGCCACCGTCACCGACGACGGCCGGGGCGGCGCCGACCCGGCCCGCGGCTCCGGCCTGGCCGGGGTGCGCCGCCGACTGGCCGCCTTCGACGGCACCCTCGCCCTGGTCAGCCCGCCGGGCGGACCGACCACCGCGACCCTGGAGCTCCCGTGCGCGTCGTCCTCGCCGAAGACCTCTTCCTCCTCCGTGACGGCCTGAGCCGCACTCTCGCCGAACACGGTTTCGATGTCGCCGCCGCCGTCGAAACCGGCCCCGAACTGCTGCGCGCCCTGCGCGAGTTGCGGCCGGACGTGGCCGTGGTCGACATCCGGCTGCCGCCCACCCACACCGACGAGGGCCTGCAGGCCGCGCTGACCGTCCGCCGCGAACGCCCCGCCCTGCCGGTGCTGGTGCTGTCCCAGTACGTCGAGCAGCTGTACGCCCAAGAGCTGCTCGCCGACGGGCACGGCGCGGTCGGCTACCTGCTCAAGGACCGGGTCACCCACACCGCGCAGTTCGTCGACGCCGTCCGCACCGTCGCCTCCGGAGGCACCGTGATGGACCCGCAGGTGATCGCCCGCCTGATGGCCCGCTCCACCGCCCGCGGCACCACCGCCGACCTGTCGCCCCGCGAACTCGACGTGCTGCGCCTGATGGCCGAGGGCCGCTCCAACGCCGCCGTGATGGCCGAACTGCACATCAGCGAGAGCGCGGTGGCCAAACACACCGCCGCGATCTTCGGCAAGCTCCGGATCGACAACACCCCCGACGCCAACCGCCGGGTACTGGCCGTCCTCGCCTACCTGAAGCGCTGACCGCCCCGCCGCCCCGGACCCCGGCCCGCCCCCGGCGGGCCGGGTCCTCGCACACCCGCGCCCGGCCCGTTGACGGGCCGTCGCCCCGAACGCAAGAAGTCCCGCCCGGATCACCCGGACGGGACTTCTGTTGGTGGAGCTGAGGGGATTCGAACCCCTGACCCCCTCGATGCGAACGAGGTGCGCTACCGGACTGCGCCACAGCCCCAACAAGAAGAACTCTATCACCCCTGAAGAGGTACTCATGACCATGGTCGCGACGGCCGGATGACAGGACGTCCGGACCGCCGGCACCGCAGCGGGGCGGGAGAACGCGAACGCCCCGCGCGGGTGGCGGGGCGTTCGGGGGTGCGGGCTACTCGTTGGCGGCGCGGGGCGGGCGGTACTCGGGGGCCGACTGCTGGCCGGGCTCGCCGTACTGGTCGAACAGCGGGGTGACGGGGCGGCCCGAGTCCCAGGTGCCGGGGGCGGAGAGGTCGAGGCCCCGGGTGACCCGGGGGGCCACGGGGGCGGTGACGTAGGTGGGCAGCGGGACGGGGACGGGCTCCCAGGAGTCGGGGCCGGCCGCGGCGCGGGCGCGGACGCCGTCGACCCACTCCTCGTGCTCGGTGGCGTCGGCGAGGACGCTGGCCGGGGTCGCGGGCTCGGTCGCCACGTCGGCGGCATGGGGGGCGGTCGCGGGCTCGGCCGCCCGGGCCCGCTCGCGTTCCCGCAGCCGCTCGGCGGCCTGCGCGGCCCGCACCCGGTCGAACTTGACCTCGTAACGCTGCCGTTCGAGCCGGCGCAGGTGTCCGATGTAAAGAGTGAGGAGGATGCCTGGCACGGCCGGCACCCAGAGGAACGCGAAACCGGCCACCGCGGCGACGACCGCGCCGAGTGCGAAGGCGAGGAAGAGCAGGGTGACCATCCGCCGCCGTCTGGCCAGCAGCCGGGCCCGCCGTTCGGCGGAGCGCCGCTCGTCCTGCTCGCCCCGGTCCCGCTCGCGCTTCCCGGCCCGGTCCGCGCCCGGCTCGGCGACCGGGTCCGGCTCCGCGGGCACGACGGGTTCCGCGGGCACGACGGGCTCCGCCGGGCCCGCCGCGGCGGGCCTGGTGGGAACGTCCGCGGGGTCGACGGGGGCCCCGTCCGGCTCACCGGCGGGGTGCTGCTGGTCGGCGGTCTGTTCGCCGAGGGCTCGGGCCGCGCGCCGTTCCATGGCCGATCGCCCGGCCAGCAGGCGGATCGCGGTACTGAAGCGTTCCGTCGGACGCGACTCGTTGAGCTCGTCCTGCCTGCGGAGCCACATCGGCACCAGATAGGCGGCCCAGGCCCCTACGATGACCGCGTAGATAAGGCCGCTGCTGCTCACGTTTCACACGGTACGGGCGCGGGGTAAGGCGCTGCAGCAATTTGGGACGGCGTGTCGTGCGATCAAGCTGATTCTCAGACTATTTTGCCGGTATTTGTGACGGCTCGCCCCGGCCCCGGCGACCCGCCGATGCCATATCGATATCTGCTTTTCGAACAAATATTCAATTCCCCTGTGACGGACCGCTCCTGAGGGCGTGCCAGCGCCGCAGCAGACCGTCGGCGGCCTCGTCGGCGGTCAGCGCGTAGACCAGGTGGTCGCGCCAGTCGCCGTCGATGTGCAGATAGCGGGGGCGCATTCCCTCCGCGCGGAAGCCGAGTTTCTCCACCACCCGGCGGCTGGGTCGGTTCTCGGGGCGGATGCACACCTCGACCCGGTGCAGCGCCAGGTCACGGAAGCAGTGGTCGACGGCGAGCGCGACGGCGGTCGGCATGATGCCGCGGCCGGCCACCGCCTCGTCCACCCAGTAGCCGACGTTGGCGGAGCACATCGAGCCCCAGGTGATCCCGCCGACGGTCAGCTGGCCGACCAGGCGGCCGCGGTAGAGCACCACGAAGGGCAGCATCCGGCCGGCCGCGGCCTCCCCGCGCAGGTAGCGGACCATCTGCCGGAAGGTGGGCCGGGGCAGCGGGGCGCGGCCGGCCGGGGCGGGCGGGACGGTGGCCTCCCAGCGGCGCAGCCAGTCCCGGTTGCGCCGGCTGACCTCCTGCCACTCGGCCTGGTCGCGGCGGCGGATGGGCCGCAGCACGACGTCCCCCTCGACCAGCTCGGTCGGCCACCCCGCGTTCAGTGCGCACCGCCCGCGGGTCGCGGATGGTCGCCGCCGGCCAACTGGTCGACGGCGTGCGGCAACAGCGGGGCGAGGACGGCGAGGCCGTCCCGGACGCCGCCGGTGGAGCCGGGCAGGTTGACGATCAGGGTGCGTCCGGCGCAGCCCGCCAGGCCGCGGGAGAGCGCCGCGGTCGGCACCTTCTCGCGGCCGTACGCCCGGATCGCCTCGGGGATTCCGGGGAGCTGCCGGTCGATCACCCGGGCGGTCATCTCGGGCGTGAGGTCCTGCGGGGAGATGCCGGTGCCGCCGGTGGTGAGCACCACGTCGTACCCGGCGGCGACGGCCTCGCGCAGCACGGCCTCGACCGGGTCGCCGTCGGGGACGACCGTCGGGCCGTCGACCGCGAAGCCCAGCTCGCGCAGGCCGGCGACCAGCAGCGGCCCGCCCCGGTCCTCGTACACCCCGGCCGCGGCCCGGTTGGAGACGGTGACGGCGAGCGCCTTCATCGGGCGTCCTCGCGCACCCAGTCGCCGCCCTTGCCGCCGGTCTTGCTGAGCACCCGGACGTCCTCGATGGCGGCGGCCTTGTCGACGGCCTTGACCATGTCGATGACGGTGAGCGCGGCGGTCGCGACGGCGGTGAGCGCCTCCATCTCGACGCCGGTGCGGTCGGCGGTGCGGACGGTGGCGGTGATCTCGACGGCGGTGTCGGTGACCGCCAGGTCGACGGTGGTACCGGTGAGCGCGATCGGGTGGCAGAGCGGGATCAGGTCGGGCGTCCGCTTGGCGCCCATGATGCCGGCGATCCGGGCGACGGCGAGCGCGTCGCCCTTGGGGACACCCTCGCCGCGCAGCAGTTCGACCACCCGGGGGGCGACCCGGACGCGTCCGGCCGCCACCGCGACCCGGGTGGTGGCGGCCTTCTCGGAGACGTCGACCATCCGGGCGGCGCCGGTGTGGTCGACGTGCGTGAGGCGGTCGCCGGGGGATGTGTCGGTCACGAATGGGCTCCAGTAACGCGGTGCGAATCTCGCGCTACCGTACCGCCCCGTCCGGGTCAGTCCGTGAGAAGGACCACATCGACGGTGCTGCCGGCCGGCAGCGCGGTGGTGTCCTCGGGCACCGTGATCAGGCAGTCGGCCTGCGCCAACGCCCCGACCAGGTGCGATCCTTCGCCGCCGACCGGGCTGACGGCGCCGTCCGCCGGACGGTACCGGCCGCGCAGGAACTGCCGTCGCCCGGCCGGGGAGCGCAGCGCGGCGGTGGTGGCGGCGCGCAGCACGGGCCGGTGCACGTCGGGCGCGCCGAGCATGGTGCGGATGACGGGGCGGACGAACAGCTCGAACGAGATGTACGCGCTGACGGGGTTGCCGGGCAGCGCGAGCAGCGGCACGCCGCGCTCGCCGCCGATCCGGCCGTAGCCCTGCGGCTTGCCGGGCTGCATCCGCAGCCGCCGGAAGTCCACTCCGGCGTAGTCCGCGAACACCTCCTTGACCACGTCGTACGCGCCGACCGAGACGCCGCCGCTGGTGACGATCAGGTCGGCCCGGCCGAGCTGGTCCTCCAGCACCGCGCGCAGCGTCGCCGCGTCGTCGGGGACGCCGCCGACCCGGTAGGCGACCGCGCCGGCGGCGATCGCGGCGGCGGTCAGGGTGAAGGAGTTGGAGTCGTGGATCCGGCCGGGGCCGGCCTCCTCGCCGGGCTGGACGAGTTCGCTGCCGGTGGAGAGCACCACCACCCGGGGCCGGGGGCGGACCCGGACGGTGGCCCGGCCGATCGCGGCCAGCAGGCCGAGCTGGGTGGGGCCGAGCACGGCGCCGGCCTCCAGCACGGTGTCCCCGGCGGTGACGTCGCTGCCGCGGCGGCGGATGAACGCGCCCTCCGCGACCGGGCGCAGCACCCGCACCTCGTCGCCGGGGGCGCCCTCGTCGCCGCCCATCGTGTCGGCGGCCTGCCCGGTGCCGGTGCCGCCGTCGGTCCATTCGACCGGGGCGACGGCCTCGGCGCCGGGCGGGACGGGTGCGCCGGTCATGATCCGGGCGGCCTGGCCGGGGCCGACCTTGGGCAGCTCGTCGGCGCCGGCGGCGATGTCGCCGACCACCGCGAGCACCGACGGGTACTGCTCGGTGGCCCGCACGGTGTCGGCGGTGCGCAGCGCGTAGCCGTCCATCGAGCTGTTGTCGAAGGGCGGCAGGTCGGCGCCGGCCCGCACGTCCTCGGCGAGCCGGCAGCCCTGCGCGTCCAGCAGGCGGAGTTCGATCGGCGGCAGCGGGGCCGCGGCGAACAGCACGTCGGCGAGGTGCTCGTCGACGCTCCACAGGCGCGGCGAGGCCGGGGAGCCGGCGCCCTCTCCGCAGGGGTCGTGCTTCCCGGTCATCGCCTCACACTCGCCTTCGTGGTGGGTCAGCCCTGCATCTCCGCGGCGACGAACTGCCGCAGCCAGGTCCGGAATTCGGGGCCGAGGTCGTCGCGCTCGGCGGCCAGCCGGACGATCGCGCGCAGGTAGTCGGCGCGGTCGCCGGTGTCGTAGCGGCGGCCCTTGAACAGCACGCCGTAGACCGGGCCGCCGGTGTTCTCGTCGCGGGTGGCGAGTTCGCGCAGCGCGTCGGTCAGCTGGATCTCGCCGCCGCGGCCGGGCGGGGTCTCGCGCAGCACGTCGAAGACGGCCGGGTCGAGCACGTAGCGGCCGATGACCGCGTAGTTGGACGGGGCGTCGGCGGTGTCGGGCTTCTCGACCAGGTCGGTCACCTGGAAGACGTCCTCGCCGAAGCCGTTGGCCTTGACGGCGGCGCAGCCGTACAGGTGGATCTGCGCGGGGTCGACCTCCATCAGCGCGACCACGGAGCCGCCGAGTTCCTGCTGCACCTCGATCATGCGGGCCAGCAGCGGGTCCCGGGGGTCGATCAGGTCGTCACCGAGCAGGACGGCGAACGGCTGGCCGGCGACGTGCTGTTCGGCGACCGAGACGGCGTGGCCGAGGCCCTTCGGGTCGCCCTGGCGCACGTAGTGCATGTTCGCCAGCTGCACGGACTCCTGGACGCGGCGCAGCCGGTCGTGGTCGCCCTTGCGGGTGAGCAGCTCCTCCAGCTCGTACGCGCGGTCGAAGTGGTCTTCCAGAGCACGCTTGTTGCGACCGGTGACCATCAGTATGTCGGACAGTCCGGCCGAGGCGGCCTCCTCCACGACGTACTGGATGGCCGGCTTGTCGACGACCGGGAGCATCTCCTTCGGCGTGGCCTTGGTGGCGGGGAGGAACCGGGTGCCGAGGCCGGCAGCGGGGACGACTGCCTTGGTGACCGGCGTGCGGGCGTGCTTGTTCGTCATGCGTCGACCTTACTAAGGCAGGGATTCCACCCTGCTGAGAGGCGGGTGAATCTACGGTCAAGGCCGGTCACCGGTCGGGCGGGGGCCGACGGTGGTCGCGTGCGGGGTGAGGGAGTCCTCGCCGGGGCCGGGAGACACCTTACCGGGCACCGATGAAGCGCCCGGACCGCCCGACGCGGGCTCACCGGGCGGAGCGGGACGCCAGCAGTCCCCACCGGCCGCCCGGGCCTCCGCCAGCGCGCGGTCCGCCGCCCGCAGCAGGACGGCGGCGTGCGCGCCGTCCCGGGGAAGCACCGCCAGACCGATCGCGGCGGTCAGCCCGCTGCGGGCCTCCGGGTCGGCCGGCTCGCCCGGGTGGCGGTCCGTCAGCCGGTGCCTGCGCACCGACCAGCAGAGCCGCTCGGCGACCTGGGCGGCGCCCTCCGGGGCGGTGTCCGGCAGCAGCACCAGGAACTCCTCCCCGCCGTATCGGCCCAGCGTGTCGCAGCTGCGGATCTCCACCGCCAGCCGCTGGGCGAGGTCGCGCAGCATCCCGTTGGCACGGGACCGGCCGTGCTCGGCGACCAGCCCGTCGAACCCGACCAGCTCCACCATCAGCACCGACAGCGGGCGCGGCTCGGCGGCCGTGGCCTCGGCCCGCCGGGCCCGCTCGATCTCCTGGTCCAGGGTCAGCTGGAGGTGCCGGTAGTTCCACACCCCGGTGAGCGGGTCGCAGGACGCGGTCCGACGCAACTCGTCCCGTTCCGCCGCCAGTTCCGCGATCTTCGCCAGAAGTTCCGCCTCCCTCCCGCCCTGCCCGGCCCCCGCCCGGCGGCGGCGCAGCACGGTGACACCGGCCGCGACCGGGGCGGCCGCGCCGAGCACGGCCAGGGCCTGGAGCAGGAGCGGGGTGGACATGCGGCGGCCTCGACGTGTCAGGCTCGTGTCACTGTGAATGACAGAGCTGAAGGGATACGGGTGGTGTCTGCAGATCAGTTGTCCAACGACAAGGTGGCACTGAGGTCACGGCTGCTCGCCGAGCGGCGGGCCCTCACCGCCGAGCAGCGGGCCGCGGCGGCCCGCACACTGGCCGCGTACGCGACGGACCTCGTCCCGCCCGGCAGCACCGTCGCCGCCTACGTCTCGGTCGGCGCCGAACCCGGCACCCGCCCGCTGCTCGCCGCGCTGGCCGCCGCCGGCGTCCGCGTGCTGCTGCCGGTCCTGCTGCCCGACAACGACCTGGACTGGGCCCCCTACGAGAGCGAGGCCCGGCTCGCACCCGCCACCCGGGGCCTGCTCGAACCCCTCGCCCCCCGCCTCGGCCCCGACGCCGTCCGCACCGCCGACGTCGTCCTCCTCCCCGGCCTCGCCGTCGACGCCCACGGCATCCGCCTCGGCCGCGGCGGCGGCTCCTACGACCGCGTCCTCGCCCGCCTGGCCCGCGCCGACGCCCACCCCCTCCTCGCCACCCTCCTCTACCCCCACGAACTCCTCCCCGCCGTCCCCACCGAACCCCACGACCACCCCGTCCACGCTGTCATCACCCCGACCGGCATCACCCGCTTCACCGCCTGACGGAGCGAAGAACAGGACGCGACAGGCACCGGCCGACGCACCGTCGACGGACCCGGACAGAGCACCCGACGGAACCCGGGCCGACCGGGGCACCCCTCGCCGACATGGAGCGAGGACCCCGGAAAGCCCGTCCGTCACCACCGGACCACCCATCGGCCGGCACCGAAGGCAGCCGCCCGACGGAGCCTGGTGCCAGACCGAAGGCGGCGATCCCGCCTGCGCCGGCGGTTCGGACAGCCGCGCCCCGCACTTGAACCACCGCCCTCCACGGTCGGTATCCCCCGGTTCACGACAGGCCCGGTCCGGACCGCCACGGAACCGGGCCGCAGGCGAACCGGCCGGCGAAGCTCGGCACCCGGGGCCGAGGCAGCAAACACCCGCCGCCGACCAACGGCGAACCCGTCTGCGGGAAGTCCGCCGCCAACGCCGAGCCGCAGGCGGGCTTCGGGCTGACCGTCGTACCGCCCGCCGACACTGCCGAGCCCGCAGGAAGCCCGCCCACCGGCCCGACGAAACCCCGCCCGAAAGCAGCCACCCGACGGAGCCTGGCGCCAGACCGAAGGCGGCACTCAGCCGCCCAACGCACCGGCAGCGATCCCACCTGCGGAACCGCGCCGCAAGCGAACCGGCCAGCGAAGCTCGGCACCCGGGCCCGAGGCAGCAAACACCTGCCGACGCACCAACGGCAGACCCGTCTACGGGAAGTCCGACCCCAGCGCCCGGCCGCAGTCGGGCTTCGGGCCGACCGGCGTGCCGCCCGCCGGCACGGCCGAGCCCGCAGGAAGCCAGCCCGGAAGCAGCCGCCCGACGCGCGCGGCGTGTCGGCACGCGGCCCGGAGCGCGTCGCGACTCGCCCCGCCCCCACAAGCAGGGCGGCCGAGGTGACCCGATCCAGAAACAACCGGGTGCAGCCCCCCGCAGGGGATCCCGCCTCCGTTGCCGGGCCGAACCGCGCGTCAGCGCCGCCGGGAAACGCCGGAGGCGGGCCCCCGCTCGGGGAGTCCGCCTCCGGGTGGTGCGGGTCGGGCGTCAGCCGGCGGTGAGGGTGAGGGTGTTCTTGCCGGACTTGGTGACGGCGTCCTTGGTGTAGGCCCAGGGGAGGAGTTCGCCCTTGGTCCAGAGGTCGGTCTGGTCGTTGTAGTTGGGGTGGAAGGCGTGGCCGGAGGCGCCGCCGACGTTGATCCAGCGGGAGGCGTCGAAGTCGCTGAGGTCGACGACCATGCGCATCGAGGGGATCCAGTCGACGTCGTAGCCGGCGGCGGCGTTCCAGCCGGAGGCGTTGACCGCGGCGCTGCCGCCGGAGAGCTTGTAGGGGCCCCGGTTGAGCAGCTTGCGGATCGCGGGGGACGCGATCGAGGAGTCGTCGCTGCCGAGCGTGGGCTCCTGCAGGGTCAACTGGTGGAGACGGCCCCAGCTCCAGGTGGAGATGTCCTTGCCGAGGCGCGAGGTGAGGTCCTGGCGGGCGTCCTTGAGGGCCTCGGCGAGCAGGTTGTTCAGGCCGTGCTGCTGCTGGTGGTTGGAGTCGATGTAGTCCCACCACTGCGACTTGGGGTCGCCGAGCTGCTGGCGGACGACCTCGGTCCAGCGGTCGCCGCCGTCCGGCTGGGCCAGCGAGGGCTTGCGGGTGCCGCACTCGGTGACGGCCTGCGCGGCGCCGTTGAGGGCGTCGTCGGGGAGCGTGTTGTCGCGCTTCTGGCGGACCAGCAGGCAGTCGCCCTTCACGCGCAGGTCGGCCGGGAACTTCTGGCCGAAGGAGAGCGTGAGCAGGGCCCGCCAGACGCCGTTGTAGTACGCGGCGGCGGCGGAGTCGGCGTCCTGGTGGTAGTTCCAGTCCTTCAAAAGGTCCTGGGCCTCGCGCACGTACGGGTCGTCGATCTTGATCTTCAGCAGCAGCGGGACGAGGTCCTTGGCGAGCACGCTGGTGTTGTCCAGCTGCATGGACTGCATGTCGTTCGGGGAGATCTTGCCGCCGTTCTTCAGCTTGGCCTGGATCTGGTCGGTGATCTCCTTGGCGCGGGTGCCGTACTCCCAGTCCTTGGTGAGCATCGGCTTGTAGGTCTCGTCGACCACGGCCTGGTTGGCCGTCACGATGTAGCCCTCGGGCGGGTTGTACGCGTAGGGCAGCGACTTGAACGGCAGGAAGTCGCTCTTCCAGGCGTAGCCGGAGTCCCAGCCGGGGGCGGGGTAGCGGCCGTCGCCCTTGCCGCGGACCGGGATCAGGCCGGGGGCCTGGTAGCCGATGTTGCCCTTGGTGTCGGCGTAGATGAGGTTCTGCGCGGGGACGGCGAAGTCCTGCGCGGCGAGCCGGAACGAGGCGAAGTCGGTGGCCCGGTCGAGCTTGAAGACGGCGTCCATGGTCTTGCCGGGGACGAGCGCGGTCCAGCGCAGCGCGACGCCGTAGCCGGTGGCCCGGTCGGGGGCGGCGTTGCCGGCGGGCGCGTTGCTGCCGACCTTCTGCTCCTCGGAGGACTGGTCGGAGATCATCGGCATGCCGTCCTGCGTGGTGCGGACGGTGATGGTGCGGTCCTCGCCGCCGGCGACCTTGATGGTCTCCTTGCGGACGGTGAACTTGGTGTCCTTGCCGTCGAGCAGGTAGGTGTCGGGGCCGGTGACCTTCTCCAGGTACAGGTCGGTGACGTCGGCGCCGAGGTTGGTGAAGCCCCAGGCGATGTCCTTGTTGTGGCCGATGACGACACCGGGCATGCCGGCGAAGGTGTAGCCGGCCACGTCGTAGTTGCAGCTGCTGGAGGTGCTGCGGCAGTGCAGGCCCATCTGGTACCAGATCGACGGCATGCCGGGGCCGAGGTGCGGGTCGTTGGCCAGCAGCGGCCTGCCGGTGGTGGTGTTGGTGCCGGAGACCACCCAGGAGTTGGAGCCGATGCCCTGCCCGTTGGGGCCGAGCAGCTGCGGCAGCTCCCCCATCCTGCCGGACAGGTCGCCGAGCAGCTGCTGGGTCACGGCCCGGGCCTGCGAGGTGCTCGCGGAGGTGGCGCTGCCGGACGGGGCGGGCACGGTGGCGCCCTCACCGGGGGTGTAGGTGCCGTCGGCGCCGACCTTGCCGGTCTTCACGATGGTGCCGTTGCGGTCGTACGGGTAGTCCGGGTAGAGCTGGGCGATCTGCTCGGCGCTGAAGTTCTGCGTCAGCAGCGAGCGGTCGATCTCCTCCTGCATGTTGCCGGACAGGCTCCAGGCCATCGCCTTCAGCCAGGCCACCGAGTCGACCGGGTCCCACTTCTCGGGCCGGTAGCCGGAGTTGACGGCGCCCAGCAGCGCGTACTCGACCGAGGCGCCGGCCCCGCCGGGGTGCTCGGCGAGCCAGGCGTTGACGCCCTCGGTGTAGGCCGTCAGGTTGCGCTTGGTGTCCTCGGACAGGACGTGGTCCCACTCCTTCTGGGCGACCTGGCGCCAGCCCATGGTGCGCAGGAAGCTGTCGTTCTCCACCGCGCTGGAGCCGAACATCTCGGCGAGCCGACCCGAGGTGATGTGCCGTCGGACGTCCATCTCCCAGAACCGGTCCTGCGCCTGGACGTAGCCCTGGGCGCGGAACAGGTCGGCGTCGGTGTCGGCGTACAGCTGCGGGATGCCCTTGTCGTCGCGTACCACGTCCACCGGAGCGGACATGCCGGGCACCGAGACGGTGCCGCTGACCTGCGGGAACGACGAGCGGACGGTGTCCACCGCCCACCAGCTGCCGCCGGCCAGACCCGCCACCAGCAGCACGGCCAGCAGGATCACGATCAGACGTGCGCGCCGGAACTTCTTCGAGCGGGGCATCCGAGTCCTTGTATGAGGGAGCGTGCGGCCGTGACAGGTCACCACATTAGGGCGACGGCACCGGCAGCCGTGCACGGGGGACACCGCCAGGCTGCGGCGGCGCCGTTCGGACCCTACCGGGCCGGGAGGAAAGCGGGGACTAGCGTAAAGATCAAGTAAAATGTTAGACTGAGTAACGATCCGTCAGCCGCCCTTCCTGCCCGAGGTGCCCCTGCGTGACCGTTGACCACCTGAACGAGCTGCTTCTCGAGTCCGCCGTCATCCTGCTCGTCGCCGTCGGCGCCGTCAGGCTCTCCACCCGTACGGGACTGCCGTCACTGCTGCTGTACCTCGGCATCGGCGTCCTGCTCGGCCAGAACGGCATCGGCATAAGTTTCAACAACGCCGAACTCACCCAGGTCCTGGGCTACGCGGCCCTGGTGGTCATCCTCGCCGAGGGTGGACTCAAAACCAGCTGGAAGGCGATCAAACCGGTCGTGCCGGCAGCCGCCGTGCTCGCCACCGTGGGCGTCGCCGTCTCGGTGTTCGTCACCGCCGCCGGCGCGCACTGGCTGGTCGGCCTGGAGTGGCGCACCGCGCTGCTGCTCGGCGCGATCGTCTCCTCCACCGACGCCGCCGCGGTCTTCTCGGTGCTGCGGACGGTCCCGCTGCCCAAGCGCCTGACCGGCCTGCTGGAGGCCGAGTCCGGCTTCAACGACGCGCCCGTGGTGATCCTGGTGGTGGCCTTCGCCACCACCGGCGAACTCGACTCCTGGTACGTGCTGCTCGGCACCATCGCGCTGGAACTGGTGATCGGCGCGGCCGTCGGCCTCGCGGTCGGCAAGCTCGGCGCGTACGCGATGCGCCGGATCGCGCTGCCCTCCTCCGGCCTGTACCCGATCGCGGTGCTCGGCCTGATCGTGCTCGCCTACGCGGGCGGCGCGCTGCTGCACGCCTCCGGATTCCTGGCCGCCTACCTCGCCTCGGTGATCCTCGGAAACTCCAAGCTGCCGCACGGCCCCGCGGTGCGCGGCTTCGCCGACGGACTCGCCTGGATCGGCCAGATCGGCATGTTCGTGCTGCTCGGCCTGCTGGTCACGCCCGCGACCATGGGCTCGGCGATCATTCCGGGCCTGGTGGCCGGCACCGTGCTGGTGTTCGTCGCCCGGCCGCTGTCGGTGATGGTCAGCATGACGCCGTTCCGGATCCCCTGGCAGGAGCAGGCCCTGCTGTCCTGGGCCGGTCTGCGCGGCGCCGTGCCCATCGTGCTCGCCACCATCCCGCTGGTGTCCGGCGCGGCCGACGCCCAGCAGCTGTTCAACGTGGTGTTCATCCTGGTCGTGGTCTTCACCCTGCTCCAGGGCCCGACCCTGCCGATGGTCGCCCGCTGGCTGAAGATCGGCGAGGGCGACCTCGGCCAGGACCTGGGCATCGAGTCCGCCCCGCTGGAGAAGCTGCACGGCCACCTGCTGTCCGTGCAGCTGGCCGCCGGCTCCCGGATGTCCGGCGTCGAGGTCTCCGAACTGCGCCTGCCCAAGGGCGCCGCGGTCACCCTGGTGGTCCGCGAGGGCTCCAGCTTCGTGCCGGACCGGATGACGGTGCTGCGCGAGGGCGACGAACTGCTGGTGGTCACCACCGACGAGGTCTCGGAGGCCGCCGAACGCCGGCTGCGCGCCGTCGACCAGGGCGGCAAGCTGGCCGGCTGGCTGCACAATGCGGAGGCTTCACCTTCTGTTCCCAGAAGGAAAGCGGGCTGAGCCGCTAAGCTGAAGGCAGAAACCCCGATTCCCCCGCATCTGCCTGATGCAGAGTCGGCGCGACCGCTCGGCGGCCGGGCCCCGAGGCATTCCGCCCGGGCCCGGTAACAACCCCGGTCGACGCGCGAGAGGACGACTCTCGGCGCCGGTCCCGGTCCCATCTGCACGCCCGGTCCCGCGCTACCAGGCAGCAGAGAGGACCGACCGTGGCGGCTCGCCGACCGGTCGACGACCCCACTGGCAGCACCGGCTACGGAGCCCTGCTGCGCACCCCCCGCGCCTGGACCTTCCTGCTCCCCGCCCTGGTCGCCCGACTGCCGTACGCCATGCTCGGCCTCGGCATCGTGCTGCTGGTGCGCGACACCACCGGCTCCTACGGCCTGGCCGGCGCGGTCGCCGCGACCGCCGCCGTCGCGCAGGCCCTGATCGGCCCGCAGACCGGCCGACTCGCCGACCGGCACGGCCAGGCCGCCGTGCTGGTCCCCGCCGTCCTGGTGCACGCCGCCGCGGTGGGCGCGCTGATCGCGCTCGCCCACGGCGGCGCCCCCGACTGGACGCTGTTCCTCGCCGCCGCCCCGGCCGGCGCGTCGGTGCCGCAGGTCGGCGCCATGGTGCGGGCCCGCTGGGTGCACCGGCTGAACGACCGGCCCGCGCTGCTGAACACCGCGTTCGCCTTCGAGTCCGTCACCGACGAGTTCACCTTCGTGGTCGGCCCGGTGCTGGCCACGGGCGTCGCCACCGCGGTGAACCCGTCCGCCGGGCTGATCGCCGAGGCCGCCCTCACGGTGCTCGGCGGCCTGCTCTTCGCCGCCCGCCGCGGCACCGCCCCCTCCCCCACCGGCCCCGCCGAACCCGGCCGCCGCCAGGCCTCCGCGCTGGCCTCCCCCGGCGTCCGCCTGCTGGCCGGCGGGTTCCTCGGCCTCGGCACCGTGTTCGGTGCGCTCCAGGTCTCCATCACCGCCTTCGCCGAGGACGCCGGCACCCCGGGCCTCAGCGGCGCGGTCTACGGCATCTTCGCGGCCGGGTCGATGGTCGCCGGCGTGCTCTACGGCCTGATCCCCTGGCGCAGCTCGGCCCGGCAGCGGATGCTCGCCTGCTACGCGCTGCTGATGCTCGGCTGCTCCACGCTGTGGGCGATGCCGAACCTGGTCTCGCTGTCGATCGCCGGCCTGTTCTGCGGCCTGGCCATCGCCCCCACCCTGATCACCGGCTACACCCTGGTGGAGACGCTGGTCGCGGACGGCGCCAAGACCGAGGCGTTCACCTGGCTGACCGGCGCGATCGGCCTCGGCCTGGCGGTCGGCTCCACCGCGGCCGGGCAGCTGATCGACCACTCCGGGCCCTCGCTGGGCTTCACCGTCCCGCTGATCGGCTCCGGCCTGGGCCTGGTGGCGCTCGTCACGATGCGCCACCTGCTGCTCGCCCCGGCCCCCGTCACCCGTACCGTGGCCAGGGGCGGCGCGGTCGAACAGCCCGCCGGCGCCGCCCGGCACGGCTGAGCCGCTGGACTCCACCAGCGGAATGCCGCATCATGGACCGTCGTTAGCACTCATAGCGTGAGAGTGCCAGGGGGAGTGCAGGAGGAAGCGGAAAGTGCCCACGTACCAGTACCAGTGCACCGAGTGCGGCAACGGCCTCGAGGCGGTGCAGAAGTTCAGCGACGACGCGCTGACCACGTGCCCCGACTGCCAGGGGAAGCTCCGCAAGGTCTTCTCGGCCGTGGGTGTGGTCTTCAAGGGCTCCGGCTTCTACCGCACCGACAGCCGTTCCAGCTCCAGCAGCTCGGTGACCTCGTCCTCGTCGACCTCCGGCTCCTCGACCTCGTCGTCGGCGTCGTCCTCGTCGTCCTCGTCGAGCAGCAGCTCGGCCCCGGCCGCGAGCTGACCGTCCGAAGCATCGCCGCAGGCCCCGCCCGGTTCGACCGGGCGGGGCCTGCGGCGTTGTGCGGGGTGGTTACGCGGGTTCCTCCGGACGGTGGGGCGGGGCGGGTCACGGGGTGTGCTCCGAACGGCGCAGCGGCTCAGCCCTGCGGGTGACGGCGGTTTTCCACAGGGCGGGGTTTTCCACAGGCTGCGGATATCCGCGGGCGGGGGCGGACGGGCAGCCGCAGGATTGCTGCCGCGGCCTCGACCGGGGCCGCCGCTCCCCAGGAAGGGCCTGCCGCCATGACCGCTTTCGTGCTCCCCCCGTTGCCCGCCGCACTGGTGCCGCCGCGCCGCGAGGTGCCCGATTTTCCGCCGATCCGGGGCACCGCGCGGGGCCGCCACCGCTTGCGGCAGGCCGTGCGTCGGCGGCCGGGCGTGTTCGCGGTGGCCTGTCTGGCGGTGGCGGCCGCGTTCACCTCGGGTCCGCTGCGGCCGGCCCCGCCGCCCGGCCCCGGGGCCGGCGAATGCCCCCGGGCGTCAACCGGAGTGCCGTGAATTCACCCGTGACCTCTGCGTGCGGACAGCGTTCGACGCGGCATGAAAGGCTTCAAGAATTTCCTGCTCCGCGGCAACGTGGTGGACCTGGCCGTCGCCGTCGTCATCGGCGCGGCGATCACCAACGTCGTCAACGCGTTCGTCAAGGGCATCATCAACCCGCTGCTCGGTCTGATCGGCACCAAGGACCTGAACAGCTACGCGTCCTGCCTCCGGGGCCCGTGCTCGATGGACGCCAGCGGCAACGTGACCTCCGGCATCTTCATCCTCTGGGGCTCGGTGATCAGCGCGGTGATCAGCTTCATCATCATCGCGGCCGTCGTGTACTTCCTGATCGTCCTGCCGATGAACCACTTCCTGGAGAAGCGCAAGACGCCGGAGGAGGAGGCGATGGAGGTCGAGGTGAGGGAGGTCCAGCTGCTCACCGAGATCCGCGACGCGCTGGTCCGCCGCTGACGGCTACTTCTCCCCGTGGTGCGGGGGCCGCTGGTCGAGGTACCAGTCCAGCCCCCGCCCGCCCTGCGACTCTCCCCAGCCGCGGTCGGTGTCGTCACTGGTCTGCTGCTCGAACGGGTCCTTGAAGACCAGTCGCGGCTTGGGCTTGTTCTCGTCCTGCTCGGTCATCCGTCCACTGTAGAACTGCCGGGCGCCCCCGCGGGGACGCCCGGACAGGCCCTGGCTCAGGCGGCTTCGAAGCCGGCGTGGTCGGCGATCTTCTTGAGCTCGGCCAGCGCGTGCTTCTCGATCTGGCGGATCCGCTCGCGCGTCAGACCGTGCTGCTTGCCGACCTCGGTCAGCGTCCGCTCCCGGCCGTCCTCCATGCCGTAGCGGCTGCGGATGATCGACGCGGTGCGGTCGTCGAGGCGGCCGATCAGATCGTCCAGCTCCTCGCGGCGGAGCATCACCAGCACGGCGTCCTCCGGCGAGACGGCGCCGGTGTCCTCCACCAGGTCGCCGAACTGGGTCTCGCCCTCGTCGTCGACCGCCATGTTCAGGCTGACCGGGTCACGGGCCCAGTCCAGCACGTCCTTGATCCGCTGCTCGGTGGTGTCCAGCTCGGCGGCGATCTCGGACGGCTCGGCCTCGCGGCCCAGCTCCTTGGACTTCTCGCGCTGCACCCGGCGGATCCGGCCGAGCTCCTCGACCAGGTGGACGGGCAGCCGGATGGTGCGGGACTGGTCGGCGATCGAGCGGGTGATCGCCTGGCGGATCCACCACGTCGCGTAGGTGGAGAACTTGAAGCCCTTGGAGTAGTCGAACTTCTCCACCGCGCGGACCAGGCCGGCGTTGCCCTCCTGGATCAGGTCGAGCAGCGGCAGGCCGCTTCGCGGGTAGCGGCGGGCGACGGCGACCACCAGGCGCAGGTTGGAGCGGATGAAGACGTCCTTGGCGCGCTCGGCGTCGTCGGCTATCACCCGGAGCTCCTCCGCGCTGACGCCGTCGAGCTGCTCCTCCTCGTCCAGCAGGTGCTGGGCGAAGACCCCGGCCTCGATGCGCAGGGACAGCTCGACCTCCTCGGCGGCGTCGAGCAGGGGCGTCCTGGCGATCTCGTCGAGGTACATGCCGACCAGGTCGCGGTCGGCCTCGAGGTTGGTCGGTCGGGCGGTGCGGCTCCGATCGGCCCTGTCGCGTACGACGGCACGGGTGGCCATGCTTGCTCCCTCACTGACGGTGCCGGGGGCTCCGTTCCGCCGCCTGGCACAACCGTGTGGGCCATTTCCCGGCTCACACGTAACGATCCAACGCACAGAAATCGGACAACATTCCCAAGTGGCTCAGTTTTTCGTGAGCGATGCAGTATCCTGCCGATTTTCATCCGATCGATACACGCAGCGTGACGCGAGTCGCACACCGCGCGTCCACCGGACGCCACCGAACCCGCGCGGTGCCTTCGCGACACATCCGCACAACCGATGCCGAATCGCTATCACCGGACCCCCGGTTCGCCTCCCGGCGCTGGGAAGGTCTCTGTCATGCACCAGTCCAACGATGGTTCCCCGGCGGCCGACCGCCCCCCGGCCGGCGACCGCCGCTCTCCGGTTCAACGCCGGACCCTGCTCGGTTGTGCCTGGATCGGCCTGACGAGCCTGCTGCTGTTCACGGTGCTGCTGATCCTGGTGAAAGCCGACTGGTCGCCGCTGTCCCGGCTGGACCACGGCTGGGTGGCGACGCTGCACCGGTACGCGCTGCGGCACCCGGTGTGGACGGCCGCCATGCAGACCCTGGCCGACCTGGGCGCGCCGTGGACCATGCGCGCCCTGCTCGGCGCCGCCGCGCTGTGGCTGTGGTGCGTGCGCGCCCGGGTGCTGGCCGGGTGGGTGCTCGCGGTGTGCCTGCTGGGCTGGGCGGCCAGCGCGGGCGGCCGGGCGCTGATCGGCCGACCCCGCCCGCACTTCGTCGACCCGGTCGCGGTGGGCTCCGGCGCGGGCTTCCCGTCCGGGCACGCGATCGCCTCCGCGGTGACCTGCGGGGCCCTGCTGGTGCTGCTCCGGCCGCGCGCGGACCGGGTGGTGCGGGCGGTGGCGAGCACCGGCGCGGCGCTCACCGTGCTGGGCGTCGGCTGGACCAGGCTCGCGCTGGGCGTGCACTACCCCAGCGACGTGCTGGCCGGCTGGGCGGCGGCGGCCGTGGTGCTGACGGGGGCCACGCTGGCGGTGGAGCTCTGGCGGCCGGGCCGGCTCGGCCGGGACGTCCGCCGACTGCACTGGCGGCTGCGGTCCCGGGTGCAGCGGGTGCTGGCCGCCCCGCTGCCGGCGGAACCCGCCACGGAGCCCGACCCGGGCCGCTCCTGACGGTTCGTGAGCAACGTCACACTCCGCATCCGGGCGCTCCGGGGCGCGGGAACGGACGTGGGCGGCATTCCGCATGTTTCCGGGCGGAAACGGCGCTCGGCGGCCGACCCGCCGCTGCGCCCGGACGCCCCCCGCCACGAGCCGGACGGGCCCCTGTCCGGCACTCGACTCCCCATCGGGTGCCGAGTTACGGCAGACTTCTGCGGCTGGGTGCACCCTGCAACCGGCAGTCGGCGGACGGACCAGACCGTTCTCCCGCACTTCTCCTGAACTTTTCCCACGCAACGCCGGACGGGCACCGATCGACGGGGGGTCCGATGACCATGCACACCGCGGACGGCCCGACCGACCCGTACGATCCGTACGCCCAGCAGCGCGGCCCGTACCCGCAGCAGGGCGGCCCGTACCTCCCGCAGGACCCGCCGACCATGCAGCTCGGCCGGATCCCCGACCAGTACGACCAGTACGAGCAGGTCGGCTACCCGCCGCCCCCGCCGCAGCCCCCGGCACCGGTACCGGTGCCGCCGCCGCGGGCGGGCGAGGAACCGGCCCCGGAGCCCGGGGCCGCCAAGCCCGCCGCGTCCACCGCCCGCAACGGCCTGATCATGGCGCTGGGCTCGCTGGCGTCCCGCGCGCTGGGCTTCGTGCGCAGCGCGGTGATCGTGGCGGCGCTGACCACCGGCCCGGCCGGCGAGGCGTTCAACGTGGCGAACTCGCTGCCGAACATCGTCTACATGATGCTGATCGGCGGTGTGCTGGCCTCGGTGTTCGTGCCGGAGCTGGTGCACGCGATGCAGACCCACAAGGACGGCGGCCAGGCCTACACCGACCGGCTGCTGACCCTGTGCGGGACGATCCTGGTGGTGCTGACGCTCAGCGCCTGGCTGTTCGCCCCGCAGATCGTCGACCTGTACTCCAATTTCGACGGGGTGCAGCACGAACTGGCGGTCACCTTCGCCCGCTACTGCCTGCCGCAGATCTTCTTCTACGGCGTGTTCACCCTGCTCGGGCAGGTGCTGAACGCCCGCGACCGGTTCGGCGCGATGATGTGGACCCCGGTCCTGAACAACGTCGTGGCGATCGGCGTGTTCGGCGGCTACCTGGCGATGGGGCACCACGCGTACCAGGCCGACGAGGTGAGCAGCAGCGACGCGCTGCTGCTGGGCCTCGGCTCGACCATGGGCATCGTGGTGCAGGCCGCCGCCCTGCTGCCCTCGCTGCGCTCGGCCGGTTTCACCTTCCGACCGCGCTTCGACTGGCGCGGCGCGGGCCTCACCCGGCCGCTGCGCGCGGCGGGCTGGGCACTGGCCCTGGTGGCGGCCACCCAGCTGTCCTTCGCGGTGATCACCAGCCTGAGCACCGGCGCGGGCCAGGCGGCGCACGACGCGGGCATCCCGGGCGGCCGCGGCTTCTCCGCCTACAACAACGCCTACGCGCTGTTCGTGGTCCCGCAGGGCGTGATCACGGTGTCGCTGGTGACGGCGCTGCTGCCGAGCATGGCGCGGTCCGCGACGGCGGGCGACTACCGGAAGATCGGCGAGGACCTGTCGGCGGTGCTGCGCTCCTCGGCCGCGATGGTGGTGACCGCCGCCGTGCTGTTCTTCGCGCTGGGCTCGCAGATCGCGATGGCCGCGTACGGCTACGGCTCCGGCAGGACCGTGCACGACGACGCCATGGTGGTGGGCCTGCTGCTGATGGCCTTCGCCATCGGCCTGCCCGCCTTCTGCGCCCAGTACGGCCTGGCCCGCGGCTTCTACGCGATGGGCGACGCCAGGACGCCGTTCTGGCTGACGCTGGTGTCCACGGGCACGAACGCCGCGCTGTGCTGGGTGGCGTACGAGACGCTGCCGCTCCAGAACAAGGTGATCGGCATGGCGGTGGCGCACACCGCGGCCGCCGTCCTGTCGGTGGTGGTGACCGGCGTCGCGCTGGGCCGCCGACTGGCGAAGGGCGCTCCCCCGGCCGCCGCGCCCGCCCCGGCGAGCGCGGACCTGGACTCGACGATGGTGCTGCGCACCGACGCCTTCGCACCGGGTGCGAACGCCACCGTGGACCTGGGCGTGCGGCGCGGGCGGCGCGGCAGCGGCCTGGAGGGCTTCCGGCTGGTCACCCTGCACCTGGGCCTGATCGTGGCGTGCCTGCCGGGCGCGTTCGCCGCGCACTGGCTGGCGGGCCGGTTCGGCGCGAGCCTGTTCGGCAGCCTGGTGGGGCTGGCGGCGGGCTCGCTGGCGGTGCTGCTGTCGTTGTTCGTGCTGGCCCGTCCGCTGGGCGTGGGAGCGTCGGTGGCGCCGTTCGCCCGCAAGCTGCGGATCCCGTACCCGACGCCGGCGCCGGCCGGCGGGGGCAAGCACCGGCGGTAGCCGACGCCCTGCGGCGGCATCGAGCCGCCGGGCCGCGTTCCGGGCCGACGGCGCACTGACGGGCGCCGCCACCGGCGAGCCCGGTGCGGGCGGGGGCGGCGACCCGTGAAGCGGCCGGGGCGACTGTCATTTTCGTGCCAGGCGGATATCTGTCACCTGCGACGAGGTCCGGCGGGGGCCGGGGTTTGTCACGCTGGAGGGATGTACGCGATCCGCCTGGAGCTGATCCCGCCGCGGCCCGTCCCGGGCCCCGCGACGGAGGCCGGAGCCGGTCCGGTGCGGCTGGCCCTGATGCAGCTGCCGCTGGACGGGGCCCAGGTGTGCCACGCCCGGGTGCTGTACGGCTCGGACGGGCTGGCCGCGGTGTGCTTCCTGACCGCCCCGTCGCTGCTGGACGCGGAGCGCGCGCTGCGGGCGGGCACGGACGCGCTGGTGGAGCCGGGCGGGCCGCTGGCCGGCTGGGCGACGGTGCGCTGCGAGGCGGATCCGTGGATCGCCCTCGGCATGCTGCCGGCCCGCGCGCGGAGCTGACCGCCCGCCCGAGCGCCGGACTGCCGGACCGGCCGGCCGGGCGCCGAGCAGGTCGAGCGGCCCGACACCCCCGTCCGGGTGCCCGGCGGGCGAAACACCGCGGATCTCCCGGGCCGAAGCTGCCGGTCGGAAAACAATGGGACGTCAACTCGCCGCGGCGTAGGCTTCGTTGTCCGATTGCTGTCGAACGGCGCAGGCGCAGCCTTCGCCGCAGTGGAGACCGGAGACCCCGCGTGACCCCCAGCACCGCTCAGACCCCTGCCAAGGTCGACTTCTACTTCGACCCGGCCTGCCCGTTCGCCTGGATCACCTCGCGCTGGATCCTGGAGGTCCAGCAGCTCCGGGAGCTGGACCTCAGGTTCCGGGTGATGAGCCTGTACGTCCTGAACGAGAACCGGGACCTCCCCGACTGGTACCGCGAGCTGATCGACCGTTCGCTCTCCCTCACCCGGATCTGCGCCGCCGCCGCGGCTCAGCACGGCGAGGAGGTGCTCCCGGCGCTGTACACGGCCATGGGCACCCGCATCCACAACCACGACAACAAGGACTTCCGGGCCGTCGCCGTCGAGGCCCTCGCCGAGGCCGGCCTGCCCGCGGAGCTGCTCGCCGCCGCGGACACCGACCAGTGGGACGAGGCGCTGCGCAAGAGCCACCACGAGGGCATGGACCCGGTCGGCGAGGACGTCGGCACGCCGACCATCCACATCGACGGGGTGGCGTTCTTCGGGCCGGTGCTGAACTCGATCCCCCGCGGCGAGCAGGCCGTCGCCATCTTCGACGGCGCCCGGGCCCTGGCGGGCTTCCCGGACTTCTTCGAGCTGAAGCGCACCCGCACCGGGTCGCTCAACTTCGACTGACGCATCGACACCCGTATCGACCGTATCGACGAGGAAGAGGAGACCCCCTGATGGCGACCGCCATGAGCGCCGGAGAGTTCCTGGCCCTGCACGATCGCCCCGAGCCCTCGGATCCGCTGGTCCTCCCGAACGTGTGGGACGCGGTCAGTGCCCGGGCGTTCGCGGACGCGGGCTTCACCGCCCTGGCCACCTCCAGCTCGGCGGTCGCCGCCGTCCTCGGCCACCGGGACGGCGAGGACACCCCCGCCGACGAGATGTTCGCGGCAGTCGGGCGGATCGTCCGCTCGGTCGACGTCCCGGTGACCGCCGACATCGAGGCCGGTTACGGGCTCGCCCCGGCCGAGATCGTCGAGCGGCTGCTGGAGGCCGGGGCCGTCGGCTGCAACCTGGAGGACTCCGTCGCCGCCACCCGGCAGCTCAAGGACCCGGACCGGCATGCCGATTGGCTCGCCCAGGTGCGGGCCGCCGCCGGCGACCGCCTGGTCCTGAACGCCCGGGTCGACACCTTCCTGTTCGGCGACCGCTCGGTGGAGTCGACGGTCAAGCGCGCCGCCCTGTACATCGACGCGGGGGTCGACGTGATCTACCCGATCCTCGCTCCCGCGGACCTGCTCCCCGAGCTGGCCGCCGGCATTCCCCGCCCGTTGAACGCCCTCTGCCACCTGGACACCACCACTCCCACGCACCTCGGCGCCCTCGGCGCCTCCCGGGTCAGCTACGGCGGTTCGCTCCAGCAGCGCGACGCCGCCGATCTCGCCGTCCTGGCCCGGCGCATCGCCCCGCAGTAGCCGCGCCCGGACGCCGCAGGCCCTCCGCCCGAGCCGGGCGGAGGGCCTGCGGCGTGTGCGGCCGTCTCAGTCGTGGTCCCCACGCGGCGCGGACAGCGCGCTGCGGGGGCGGCGGTCCGGCGCATCGGCCGCGGCGGGGAAGGCGACGAGGCGCACCTCGTCCATCACCACGGTCGCCCGGCCGGTGATCTCCGCCAGTTCGTCGAGGAAGCGTTCGATCCCGGCGGGGCTGTCGACGACGGTGACGACGATCGGGACGGCGTCCGTCAGGCTGAGCAGCCGCGTGCTGTGGAGGCGTCCGTCCGGGCCGATGCCTTCGACCGCCCGGACGGCGTGGGCGTACCCGATTCCGGCCTGCTTGGCGCGCCGGACGATCTCGTGGCCGAGCGGGGTGCGCCGCCAGAGAGTTCCGTCGGGGAAGGAGATGGTGAGGCGGGTGGCCGGCGATGTGGTCCAGGTGTTCGGGTGACCGGCGTCCTCGGCGGTCGGTTCCAACGGTCGCACAGCCCCTCCCTGCCAGCGGCCACCCTGCCGGATGCCGGAACGGTGTCTTCCATGCTTCGTCAGCCCGCCCCGGGAGGGCAAGTGCACCATGGGAGGTGCACCATCGGGCAGCTCGAAGGTGCAGGCCTCAGGTGCACCTACTCCGACGGCGCGTCCCTGGCAGAGGATCGCCGCGTGAATATCGAGATCGAACGGAAGTTCCTGGTCACGTCCCTTCCCGAGCAGGCGGCGACGGCCGACCCGGTGCCCGTCCGGCAGGGCTACCTCGCCCGCGGGACCGGCGTCGCCGAGGTCCGGGTGCGGCAGCAGGGCGCGGAGTTCAGCGTCACCGTCAAGCAGGGCAGCGGACTTGAGCGCATCGAGTACGAATCCCCGCTGACGCCGGCCCAGTTCGAGGAGCTCTGGCCGGCCACCGACGGCGCCCGGGTGGCCAAGCGGCGCAGCGCGATCGCCCTCCCGGAGGGCGTCGCCCATCTCGACGTGTTCGAAGGGCACTTGGCGGGCCTGATGACGGTCGAGGTCGAGTTCGCGGACTCCGCGGCGGCCGCGGAGTTCGTGCCGCCGGCCTGGTTCGGGCGCGAGGTCACCGGCGAGTCCGCGTACGCCAACCAGAACCTCTGCGCCGCGGATCCCCGGACGGCCGGGGACGCTCCGGCGCCAGCCGTCGAGCGGACCCTGGTCCTGCTCAAGCCGGACACCGTGACCCGCGGCCTGGTGGGCCGGATCATCGCCCGTTTCGAGGACGCCGGCCTGCGGATCGTCGGGGCGAAGATGCGGTGGATGGACGCGGATCTCTGCCGCCGCCACTACTTCGACCTGGCGGAGCGGCACGGGGCGGAGGTCTACGCGATGACGGCCCGGTTCATGCAGCAGGGGCCGGTGATCGCGCTGGCGCTCGAAGGCTTCGACGTGGTGACGACCCTGCGGAAGATGCTGGGCGGCGCTTTCCCGAGCGAGGCGGCCCCGGGCACCATCCGGGGCGACTTCTCGCACCACAGCCCGTCCGCGACGGCCGCCACCGGCAAGGGCGTCGCCAACCTCGTCCACGCGTCGGCGAACCGGGCCGAGGCCGAGCAGGAGATCCAACTCTGGTTCGACAAGGGGGAGATGTTCGACTATCCGACGGCGGCCGGAGCCTTCAGCCGCTGAGTCGAGCCGAGCCGCCGGGAGCCCCGTGTGGATCCTGTGTCGCTCTTGCGCGTAATAACGGATGGTGTAACGATCGTCACAAGGTGGGTGTTTGACGCGAACACGCCGGGGGTGTGGCAGTGGTGGGTGTGACATGACGACTCTTCCGGTCCACCGGCCCGCAGAACTGCCGCACCAGCCCCAGCTGTCAGCCGCGAGCCCCGCCCCGTCGCGGGCATGCGCACCTCGGTCACGCATGCTCCCGACCGCCGCGCGCCGGCCCGACCGGCCGCGCGCGGGCAAGTCGCCCTGCCGAACCACCGGCCAACCACCAGTCGGCGTCCACCAAGTGCACTCACCGGAAAGCGCTTGGTCATCCCCAGGACGATGAGGGACACGTGTCTTACCCAACACCACACAACGTCCAGCCCGGGCTGGAACCGACAGGCCAGGGCGCCCCACGCGCCGGTGGCCTGTCGGTCCTCTGGCTCGCGCACGACGACATCTCCTACTACGGCCTGCCCACCCTGCTCGGACAGGTCCCGGCGATCGGCCGGGCCAGGGTGCTGCGCGGGGCGGACGAGGCACAGCACCTGCCGGACAACGAGCAGTTCGACGTCTACGTGCTGCCCCTGAGCTCCCGGGTGGACACCCTCGGGCCGGTCCTGCCGCACCACCGCAGCCGGACCAAACTGCTGATCACCCTCCCCAACGAACAGCGCGCACGCCTGATCCAGGCCATCGCCCAACCCGCGGACGGCTACCTGCTCGGCTCCGACCTCACGGTCGCCGACCTGCAGGACACCTTCGAGAAGCTGATCAGGGGCGAAATGCCGCTGCCCGCCTCGATGGCCCGTGAACTGATCGCCCAACGCGGCCGGTCCGGGAACCTCCGCAGCCCCGGCCGACTCACCGAACGCGAGCGCGCGGTCCTCACCCTCCTGGTGCAGGGGCAGGGCAACCAGCAGATCGCCAGCTCGCTCGGCATCTCCATCCACGGCGCGAAGCGCCATGTCTCCAACCTGCTGGTGAAGTTCGACTGCAGCAACCGGACCGAGATGGCCCTGGCCGCCGTCGACCTCGGCATCGTCTCGGCCCCCTGAGTCCCGGCCCGTCCCGCCTGGTTCCGGTCGTTCACAAGTGCGGCTACCAGGTGGGACGAGCCGAGACTCCGCCGTCGACGACCAGGTTGTGCCCGCTGATCCAGGCGGCGAGCGGTGAGGCGAGGAAGACGCAGGCATTGGCCACGTCGGTCGCCCGGCCGAGCCGCCCGAGCGGTGCGGCCCGCTGCCAGCGCTCCACGCCTTCGGGCCAGTCCTCGGCGAGGCCGTCCCGGTCGATCAGCCCGGGCGAGACGCTGTTCACCCGGACTCCCGCCTCGCCGTACTCCAGCGCGGCCGCCCTGGCGTGCATGATGATCGCCGCCTTGGACGAGGCGTAGTGCGCGTGCCGCCGGGCCGGCTGGGTGCCCTCGATGGACGCGATGTGGGTGACCGATCCCCCGTCCTGTCCGCGCATGACGGCGGCAGCCACTTGGGTGCAGGAGAAGACGCTGCTCAGGTTGGTGTCCACCACGGCCCGCCAGTCGGCGAGTTCCATGCCGGCGAGGTCCTGGGTGGGTTGCAGCCCCGCGTTGTTGACCAGGGCGTCCAGTCGGCCGAACCGCTCGACCGCGGCCTGCACCAGGCGCCGGCACTCGTCCTCCCGGCCCAGGTCGGCGCCGACGGCGAACGCCTCGCCGCCGTCGTCCCCGATCGCCCGCACGACGGCTCCGGCGCCAGCCGCCGCCGTCCGGTAGTGCACCACGACCTTCGCGCCGGCCAGCGCGAACTGCCGGGCGATGGCCCGGCCGATCCCGCCCCCGGCGCCGGTCACCAGGGCGACCTGACCGCTCAGGTCGGGAAGCGCAGCGGCGGGTGTCACGGGCTCAGCCCTCCGGTCCGTCGACGACGAGGTCCGGCGAGGCGTCCGCCGGGTGGCGCAGCGGCTGCCCCGGGCGGCAGAGCGCCCGGATCCGGTCGGCCAGCCGCGGGTAGCGGGCGCAGAGGTCGTCGGCCTCCCCGCCCTCGTAGTCGGCGGCGACGAACCCGGGCGCCATGGTGCAGCCGAACAGCGACCAGTCGCCGCCCGGGGCCACCGATCCGCCCATCCAGGTGCCGGCCGGGATGATCAGCTGGACCTGCTGGCCGTTCAGCACGTCCGGCCCGAGCACCGCGATTTCGGCGTCGCCGTCGGGGTGCAGGAGGACCAACTCGACCGGTGCGCCCAAGTAGTGGTGCCAGACCTCGTCGCCGGGGAGCCGGTGCATGGCGGAGAACGTGTCGTCCTCCGCCGAGAGCAGCACCATGATCGCCGACCCGGCCGCCCGCCCGTCGTCCTGCGGAGCACCGGACCAGGTGCGGCGGAAGAGACCGCCCTCCAGCGGCATAGGGCTCAGCCGGAAGAGCTCGGCGAGCGCCGCGGCCGTGGGTTTCTGACTGTCGGTCATGCGTCCGTCCGGTGGCCGGGCCCGGCCCCGGGGCGGGGCAGGGGGGATCAGGTCAGTCGGAGATCGGGGGGCAGGTGGTCCCAGAGGTTGAGGTGGAGCAGGCGCCACCGCCCGTTCTTCCAATCCAGCGCCACGATACCGCTGTTGTAGATCTGAAAGCACGTCAGATCGGTCTGTGCGACCACCCGCAGCAGGGTCTTGATCAACCCGCCGTGGGTGACGGCCAGCACCGGGCCGCCGACCTGCCCGCTCAGCTCCGCGAGTTCGGTCAGCGCCTCCTCGGCCTGCTCCCGGAACCGGAGGTAGCGCTCCGGGAGCCGGTACCCGGCGGGCACCGGCTCGAACGGGGCCGGCGCCCGGGGCAGCTCCTCCACCACGTGGAACGGGGCCTCCGTCAGGGTGGGCTGGATCTCGACCGGCAGGCCGAGTGCCCGGGAGACGTAGCCGGCCGTCTCCTGCGCACGCTTCAGCGGGCTGGTGCGGAGGGCGGCGACCTCCAGCCGGCCCTTGCCGTCGAGGGCCGGGTGGTCGGCGAGCCAGGCGGCGAGCAGCTGTGCCTGCCGGTGCCCGGTGTCGCTGAGCGGGGTGTCCAGGTCGTCGCTCGGTTCGAGCTGCCAGGTCGACTGCCCGTGCCGGGCCAGGTAGATCTTCATGCCGCGCCCTCCGTCCGCCCGCCGTCGCCTCAGCGGCCGCCCATGCCCAGCGCCTTGGCCGACCGCTGGTACTTGATGTCCGCGGTGACCCGGGTGTCGAACCGGGCGCAGAGGTTCTCGGAGAGGGTCTTGATCAGGTCGACCACCCGCGGGTCCTTGGCCACCTCGGGGTCGATCCGCGGGTAGATCGCCAGCTCGACCTCGCTGACCGGCTTGACCTCGCGCTCGGCCTCCGGGAGGCGCAGGTTGCTGACGAACGCCCGGTCGATGCTGCACCGGAGCGCGTCGCGCTTGTCCAGCCAGACGAAGAACGTGTACCGGTAGTCGTCCAGCTTCAGGGCCGGGAACAGCTCCTGGGGCGGGATGCCGTAGTTCTCCTCCAGGTGCCGGCCGGGGTGCTCGATGTCCGTGCGGGCCAGCAGGCGCTTGACGACGGCCACGGCCTCGGGCGAGTCGGGGGCGCCCTGGATGGTGCGCTTCTCCTCGCCGTCGAAGACGTACCGGTGGTCCTTGCGGACGTGGTTCTCGTCCTGCGCGGCCTTGAAGGCGCAGAAGGCGTGGGTGATCTTGTTGCACGAGGTCCGCAGCAGCGCGCCGGTGCGCAGGATCCGGAAGTCCTCGGTGTCGTAGTAGATCGCCGTGTTGAGCGGCGGGGTGACCCGCGCGTTCTCCTTCTCGGCGATCTGGGCGCCCGGCACCAGGTCGCCGATGGTCGCGGCCATGTCGTCCAGCCAGGCGTAGTACGCCTCGTTGGAGACGGCGTCCATCTCGATCTTCAGGGCGAGCTGGTTGAACACCACGAAGTCGCCCTTCTTCGTGTAGACGGCCTCGTTCTCCGGCATCTTGGGCGTGGTGGTCACGATGTCACTTCCTCTGCTCGTGTCCCGGTCTCCCGGGGCGGGGTCGTGGTGGGTCGGACGTCGGTGCCTTCGGAGGTGCGTTCGGACTCGGAGGTGCTGTCGGATCAGGGGGTGCCTTCGGACTCGGGGCGCCTGCGGATCAGGGGAGCGGCAGGCCGGTGTCCACGCCGTCGAGGGCCTTGCTGCACAGGCAGTTCCGCTCCGCGGGGAGCTCGGTCACCAGGTCGAGGATCACGGTGCGCAGGCGTTCGATGTTCTCCGAGAAGACCTTGAGGACCTCCTCGTGGGTGACCCCTTCGCCGACCTCCACGCCCGCGTCGAGGTCGGTGACCATCGCGATGGACGTGTAGCAGAGGCCCAGTTCACGGGCGAGGGTCGCCTCGGGGTAGCCGGTCATGCCGACGACCGACCAGCCCTGCGCCGCGTGCCAGCGCGACTCGGCGCGGGTCGAGAAGCGGGGCCCCTGGATGACCACCAGGGTCCCGCCGTCCTGCGGCTCCCAGCCGGCCCGGCGGGCGACCGCCACCGCCTGCTGCCGACCGGCGGGGCAGTACGGGTCGGCGAGCGGGATGTGCACGACGTTGGGGCGGAGGCCGTCGGCCCGCGGCTCGCCGTCGTAGAAGGTCTGCTCGCGGCCGTACGTCCGGTCCACCAGCTGGTCGGGCACCACGAGGGTGCCGGGGCCGAACTCGGGGCGCAGCCCGCCGGTCGCGCAGGGGGCGACCACCTGGCGCACGCCCACCGCCCGCAGCGCCCACAGGTTGGCGCGGTAGTTGATCCGGTGCGGGGGGAGCGAGTGGCTGCGCCCGTGGCGCGGCAGGAAGGCCACCCGGCGGCCGGCCAGCTCCCCGATCAGCAGCTTGTCGCTCGGCGCGCCGTACGGGGTGTCGACCGCCACCTCGGTGATGCCGTCGAGGAGGGAGTAGAAGCCCGATCCGCCGATGACGCCGATCGCGGCGCCGTCACTGTCACTCATCAAATGCCCCAAGGAGTCGTCTGGAACTGTTGCGTCCGAGTCATGCGGGAATTCGCGCGGCGTCCTCCGCCTCGTCCGATTCCTGCGGGCGAGGCTTTTCCGGGACGGTCAGCGGCAGGCCCCGCCGGACGATTCTGCCGAGCCAGGCGCCCGCCGCCTGCGAGGTGACCAGGGAGAGCAGGACGAGCGCGGTGAAGAGGTTCTCGTTGATCACGCCGGCGGCGAAGGAGGTGGAGGCGAGGACGATCCCCGGGCCGCCCCGCGCATTCATGGCGATCGCGATGTTGGCCGCCGAGGAATTGTCCTGCCCGGCGAGCCGCGCGCCCAGCCACACACTGATCGATTTGACGGTGCAGGCGAAAGCGAGGAACCAGCAGAAGAACACCGGGTCGAGATGGCGGGCGAGATCGAGCCGCAGCCCCACGATGGCGAAATACACCGGAACGAAGAACGCCAGCGTCATTTCCCTGAGCGCCGCCCCGGAACCCCCGCCCCCGGCCGGCAGCGGATTCGCACCCTCCCGGGCCCCGCCGGAAGCGCAGAGCCCGGCCATCAGCGCACCGAACACGGGGTCGATCCCCAGGCCGATGGCGGCGACGCACATCACGAACACCAGGATCATGCGGAAAGCCGCGGGGGCGCGGCCCTCGATCAGGTTGAAACGCGCCGACGCCAGCCTGTCGAACAGCATTCGACCGCGCCAGGCAAACGGTAGCATGAATATCAGCGGAGCGATCGTGAAATACGCCACCGATTCCCCGACGGTGTCGATCCCGAGGAGTTTCGGAAGACCGTAGGAATCTCCCGTCCGGGCCTGCGCCATGCCGAGGGTGACCGCCAGGACCACATAGAGGAGAATGTCCTCCACGACCGCCACGGCGAGGACTATTCGGGCGAATGCGGTGTCGATGACGCCCAGATCGATCATGATCCGGGAAATCACCGGAATGCTCGTGATGGCCACGGCCATTCCGAAGACCAGGGCCAGCGTGGCGGGCGACCCGTGCGGCCCGGCCAGGCCGTTCAGATCGACCGCCGTGGCGACCAGCAGCCCGAAGAGGAAGGGCAGCACCAGCCCGGACACCGCCACCCAGACCACTGTCCGGCGCTCGGTCCTGGCCCGTCGTCCCCGCATCTCCATCCCCGTCAGATAGACCAGGAGGAGCAGCCCGATGTTGTAAAGGGCGCCGAGGACGCCGGGCGTCGGACCGGTGGACGGGAAGAGCCAGTGCTGCGCCCCGGGGGCGAGCTGCCCGAGGACCGTCGGGCCGAGGCACAGGCCGCCGAGGATCTCGCCGATCACCGGCGGCTGCCGGATCGCGTTGAAGAGGTACCCGCCGATGTGCGCCGCGCCCAGCAGCGCGACCAGGGCGATCAGGAGGTGCGCGACGTCCACGGTTCTCGGCGACACGGCTACTCCCCCACGGTCGAGTCGGTGTGCTGCTTGCCCGACCGCACGGCCTGCTCGACCAGTTCGGCGGCCGCCAGCCCGTCCTCGAAGGTCGCCAGGTCGGCCCGGGCGCCGGGGGCGCCGGCCAGGCGCGGGTAGGGGCTCATGGTGGCGGGGGCGTACGTCTGCTGGGCGGTGCGCGAGCCGCCGCGGAAGGTGAGGACGGCGGAGCCGTCGCTCGGGTCGGCCACCAGGCGCGCGCTGCCGAGGCTGCCCAGCGCGAAGAGTTCCAGCCGGCGGTGGCCCGCGCTGATCCGGGACACCGCCACCCGGGCCCGGGTGGCGGACGCCCGCAGCCAGCACTGGGCGAGGTCGTCGACGTCGGTGGGCACCGGGCCGCCGGCGCCGATGCGCTGCGCGTGGAGCTGTTCGGTCCAGCCCCACTCGACCGCCCAGTCCAAGGCCCCGGTGGTGAACCGCAGCAGGTCGAAGGCGTGGGTCCCGAGCTCGGCCAGCGCCCCGCCGCCGGCCAGCTCCCGGCGCTCGCGCCAGGGCGAGGCGGCCGCCGGGCTCGCCTGCGAGTCGTCGTGGAAGTCGATCTCCAGGGTGAGCAGTTCGCCCAGCCTGCGGTCCGCGAGGGCGTCCCGGAGGTCGCGGACGGCGGCGTTCTCCCGCCACTGGAAGGACACGAAGGCGTCGGCGCCGCTGTCCGCGGCGCGCTCGGCGAGCTTGCGGGCCCGCGCGGCGCTCGGTGCGAGCGGCGCCTCGCAGAGGACGCCGAGACCGCGTTCCAGGGCCGCCTCGATCAGTTCGTCGTGGGTGTCGGTGGGGGTGGCGACCACGACGAGCCCCGACTCGCGGGCGGCGAGCAGGGCGGGCGCGTCGTCGGTCACCGCGGCCGCGGGGGCCAGCGCGGCCGCGAGCCGCCGGGCCGACTCCCGGTCGGCGGCGCAGGCGACGGCGGTCAGCCGGAGGTCGGGGGCGCCGACGAGCCACCGGGCGTGCGTGGCGCCCCGTCGGGTCCCGAGCAGAGCCACGTCCATGGCGGGTCGACCTTTCGTCGGCGGAGGGGTCGCGGTCACGGTCAGCCGTTCGAGGTGGCGGGCCACCCCGTCGTCGCTGTTGGCGGCGGTCACCTGGCCGACCACGGCCAGCACGTCCGGGTGGGCGTTCGCGACGGCGACCGCGGTGCCCGCCCAGGCGAGCATGGGCAGGTCGTTGGGCATGTCCCCGAAGGCGACGGTCTCCCAGTGCTCGACGCCGAGCCGGCGCACCAGCCGGGTCAGCGCCGTCGCCTTGTCGACCCCCGCCCGGGTCACCTCGCAGAACGCGGCGGTGGAGACCGTCACCTCGAAGCTGCTCGGCAGCCGCTCGCGCAGCGTCCGGTAGTAGTCGTGGGCGGTGCCGGGCGCCTGGACGATGAGCTTGCCGAAGCCGCGGTCGTCCAGGGCGTCCTCCAGTCGGGCGCTGCGCACGGCCTCCCCGCAGAGCGCGGGGTCCAGGTCGAATCCGTCCTCCAGGACCAGTTCGAGCCGGCGTTCGGCGCCGAACGCGACCTCCGGCAGCACCTGGCGGATCTCGGTCAGGGCCTGGGCCGCCGCCGCCCGGGAGAGCGGACGGTAGTCGACGACCTCGTCGCGGGCGAAGTCGTAGGAGATCGAGCCGTTGCCGCAGATCGCGATGGAGCGGTGCCCCAGCGCCTCGGCGACGGGCCGGACGTCGCGCACCGGGCGGCCGGTCGCGACGACGAAGATGTGGCCGTCCTCGGTGACCGCCCGCACGGCGGCGTGGGTCCGGTCGGTGACCCGGCCGGCGGGGTCGAGGAGCGTACCGTCCAGATCGCTGACTATCACCAGGCGGTTCATCGGTTCATCACTTCCAGTGAGGCGGTGTCGGTCGGTACGGTCGGCCCGCGCCCCACCGTGGTCGCCGCCAGCGTGGCGACGAGCATGGCGAGGCCGGGGATGAGAAGGACGGCCCACAGGTCGACCTGCTGCCGCGTCAGTCCGGCCAGCGACGAGCCGGCGGCGTTCCCGGTGAGCACCGCCGTCACCATCCAGGCGAAGGCCTCGGTGGCGGTGCCCCGCGGGGCCACCTCGCCGATGATGGAGAACCCGCAGGTCAGGATCGGGGCGAGGAACAGTCCGGCGCAGAAGACCAGGACGGTGGTGGGCAGCGGGGGCGCGTCCACCACCAGTGGCAGGTAGCAGACCGCCGAGGCGGCCAGCAGCAGCACCAGGCGGCGCGGCACCGGCAGCGGCCAGCTCCGGGCGCCGTACACCAGGCCCCCGATCAGGGCCCCCAGCGCGTTCGCGCCGAGCAGCACGCCGGAGAGGCCGGGCCGGCCGACGTGCTCCTGGTAGGCGACCATCGCGATGTTGAGCGCCCCGAGTCCGATCCCGATGCAGCCCAGGGTGAGCAGCAGCCGCCGCAGCACCGAGGAGCGCAGCGGCCCCGCCCAGTCGGGACGGCGGGGCTCCGCCCGCCAGCGGCGCACCGGCTCGGGCAGCAGGTAGCCCGCCGTGCCCACCAGCATCGCCAGCGCCGTCAGCGGCAGCACCGCCCCGGGCGAGAGCACGGCCGAGGTCAGCACCACCAGGAGCGGGCCGCTGACGAACACCACCTCCTGGAGCGAGGCGTCCAGCGCGAAGGCGGCGGCGATCGCCCGGGGGTCGGCCAGCATGCTCGGCCACAGTGTGCGCAGGCAGGGCTCCAGCGGCGGGGAGAACAGGCCGGCCACGCAGACCGCCCCGGCCGCGGCCGCCGCGCTCCGGCCGCCCGACGCCATCAGCCAGAGCAGGCCCGCGGCGGAGCCGAGCGCGCTGGGCGCGAGGACCGCGGGCTGGCCGAACCGGTCCACCGCGCGCCCCAGCAGCGGTCCGCCGACGGCCGTGGAGAGGCCGTACAGCGCCGTGATCAGGCCGACCGTGCCGAAGCCGAAGTGGTGCGAGCGGAGGAAGATGGCGATGCCGAGCGGGGCCATGCCGTTGGGCAGCCGGCCCAGCAGGTTGGTGGTGAAGAGGTACTTGGCGTGCGGGCTGCCCAGGCAGTCCCGGTAGGCGTGCGTCATCGGCCGGCTCTCGTCTCAGTTCGCCGCGGCCGGGCCCGGCCGGAAGTCCAGGTCGACCCCGCCGAAGCCGTCGCCGGGCGCCAGCCGGACGCCGGCCGTTCCGTGCAGGCGCCGGGCGGCCCTGCCCTCGGCCAGCCGGACCCAGAGCCAGCCGGCCTCGTAGTCCAGTGACACGACGTCACTGGCCGGGGCCCGGTGCCGCGCCGAGCTGTAGGGGGACAGCCGCCGGACGGCGTCCGCCGGGAGGCCGCGGACCTCCACGTCGAGCGGGGTGCTGTCCTCCGAGAGGACCAGCACCACCGGCGCGACGAACTCCGCGGGTGACGGTTCGTCGGCGCCGGGCCGCACCGGCGGTCCGCCGACCCGCACCCGCAGCCGGCCGCGCCCCGGCTCCCACTCGACCTCGACCGCCTCGGACACCGAGCCGTTCACCACACCACCCCATAGATCTGGTACCAACGATGTGCCAGGTCCGCACACTCCCGGGCGCCCAGGTGATGGAAGCCCCGCCGGTGCGGCCTTGCGGCCAACTCCCGCACGCACAGATAGAGTTCGGCGCTCACCAGGTCGTGCAGCGGCCCGGGGAGCTCGCCCCCGTCGGGCGAGCCGCACAGCCCGGAGAGCAGGTGGAGCGAACCGCGTGCCGTCCGGCAGACGGTCAGCCCCTCGTAGGTCTCGGTGATCGCGAGGCCGGGCAGCGGCCCGGGCGGCGCGGTGCACCAGCCCGGTTCCGGCGTCAGGACCACGCTGTCGTCCTTCAGTTCGTTCAGGGCGGTCGCGTCGCACACCAGCTCGCCGGTCAGGTCGACCACCACGTCCGCCCACCGCAGCGCCTCCTGGTGGCCGAGGGTGCGGTGGCCGGCGATGGCGGCCGCGCACGCCCGGATCGGATCGGGGTCGTGCACCCCGACCGTGGCGCCCAGCGTGTGGAGCGTCGCGGCCGCGGACGGCGCCCCGCCCTCGTACCCGACGAGGAGCACCCGGGACTTCGCCACCGTCCGGGCCAGCCGGCGGCGCAGCACCGACTCCAGGCCGTACGCCATCGCCACCCCGGCGGGCCGGCTCACCAGCGCCCCCAGCGGACTGCCCGCGGTGCGGTAGACGGGGAGCTCCGGCTGCCGGCCGGCCGCCCAGCGGTGGCGGCCGTCGCCGGGTGACGCGCCCTCGACCACCCCGCGCAGCCCTTCCCCGGGAAGGCCGGCCTCGCGGCCCGTCACCGCCTGGCCGACCGGGCCCTGGACGATCACCGGGTCCGCGGTGCGGCGCGCCGCCCGGCTCGCGTACTCGACCGCCGCGCGGCCGATGTCCGAGGGCCGCTCGGGCACCAGCAGCGGGACGTCCTTGCCGATCGCGCCGCGCACCGACGAGTCGGCGGCCGCGACGGTGGTGACCACCGCGGCCAGGTCGAGGTCCGGCGCCAGTGCCCGCAGGTGGCTGAGGAAGGAGGCGCTCTCCCCGCTCAGGTCGGCCGCGACCACCAGCCGGGCCGGGCCGGCGGGATGGGCCCGGATCACTTCGGTCAGCAGCGGCATCCGGGGTCTGGCGACCGTGCCCGGAGCGGTCGCGGCGGCCTGCGAGGCGCCGGCGCCGTCCCCGACCACCAGCACCCGGCTGCCGGGGCCCGAGCCGCGTTCCAGGTGGAACGCCGTGTCGGAGATCAGGGTTCGCGTCAACACCGGCTCCTCGTCGGGCGTGATCACACGTACTGCAGTCGGTCCAGGCCGGCGACCTGCGGCTCGCCCAGCCGGGCGGGGCGGATCTCGGCCTCGCCGTAGACCAGGTCGACCGGCTGATCCTGCACCAGGTAGCCGACGCAGCGGGCCACCGACTCGGTGGTCATCTTGAGCGGCGTGTCGTCGGCCGCCCGGTTGGCGATCGCGCCGGGGCTGAGCAGGGTGGCCCGCACCCCGTTCGGCCGCTCCTCCAGCAGCAGGGTCTCCACCAGCGCCTTGAGCGCGCCCTTGGTCGCGGCGTAGGCGAACCCGCCCTCGAACCAGCGGGTGCCGGCGTGACTGCCCATCACCACGTAGCTGCCCGAACTGGCGCGCAGCGCCGGGAGGGTGGCCTGCACCAGCCGGAACACCGAGGTGAGGTTCACTGCGACGGACTCGTCCCAGTCCTCGGCGGAGAGCTCGCCCACGGTGGCGATCCGGCGGACCACGGCGTTCGCGACGCAGACGTCCAGCCGTCCGTGGCGTTCGAGCACCTCGGCCACCGCCCGCTCCGGCGCGGCCGGGTCGGCGAGGTCGCAGATCACCTCGGACAGCCAGTCCTGCCCCGCCGGGGTGCGGTTGAGGGCCGCCACCCGGTACCCGCGCCGGTGCAGTTCCGCGGCGATCGCCAGCCCGGTGCCCCGGTTGGCGCCGGTGACCAGGGCGACCCGGTCACCGGCCGACTGCTCAGGCGAGCTCATCCAGCAGCCTCCGCCACGCGGTGGTGATCTCCTCGGCGGACGCGCCGCGGCGGAAGAGGTCCTTGTCGAGGGAGGAGCCGTCGGCGTGCCGCAGCCGCATGCAGTCCGGCGAGATCTCCGAGATGAGGACGGGCTGTCCGCCGTCCAGGCCGAAGATCACGCAGAAGTCCCACACCTGCACCGAGTCGAGCCACTCGATCAGCGAGGCGTTCACCCCGAGCGCCAGCCGGCGGAACTCGTCGACCGGCAGGTCCAGCGCCCGCAGGTAGTCCTCGCCGATGGGCTGGTCCTCCGGGTCGACCCGGTAGTCGAACTTCACCACCGGGCGCGGCAGCGGCTCGTACTCCTCGAACAGTCCGGGGTACTTCACCAGGGTGGAGCCGACCGCGCGGTTCTTGACGATCACCTCGAACGGCGGGGCCGGGTGGTACTCGGCCAGGTAGCTGACCGGGCCCAGCCGCCGCACGAAGGCGGTGCGGATGCCGGCCTTCTCCAGCCGGGCGGCCGCCCGCTCGTAGAAGTCCAGGCGCAACGGGCCGGTCTCCTCGACCAGTTCGTCGCGGCTGTAGGTGAAGCTCCGCAGGCTGGGGATCATCTCCACCATGCACAGGCCGTCGGGGAGCAGCCAGAGCCGCTTGCTGCGCCCCTGGATGTCGGGCTCGCGCTGTTCGCGAATCGCCTGCAGTTCCTGGTCGCTCGGAAGGGCGGAGGGTTGCATCGGACCCCTTGTCCTCGGTCGTGGGTGTGGGTGCGGGCGGCGGGCGTCCGATCAGGCCGGACGGGTGTGCCGGTGGTGCGCGAGAAGGACGAGCAGCAGTGTCTTGGCGTCGGCGGCGGGCTCCCGGAGCAGCCGGTCGACCGCCTCGGCCAGGGGGAGTTCGAGGACCTCGATGTCCTCGCCCTCGGCGGCGACGCCGCCTCCCGGGCCGGTCCGGTCGTCGGCGCGGTACTCGCCGGTGAACAGGTGCAGCCGTTCGGTGCTCAGTTGGGGGGCCGGGTACACGGTGGCCAGGCGGGTGAGCTCGCCGGCCCGGTAGCCGGTCTCCTCCTCCGCCTCCCGGCGGGCCGCCTCGGCGGGGTCGGCGCCGTCGGTGAGCCCGCCGGGCAGCTCGATCAGCCGTCCGTCGCCCGGCGTCGCCGCTCCGCCGTGGACCAGCACCGGCAGGCGGAGCTGCCGGGTGAGCAGGACCGTCCCGCGGTCCGGGTCGCCGAGCAGCACCGCGGCCCGGTCGCCGCGGCCCACGCTCAGCCGGTGGAGCCGACGGGTCCCCCCGTCGGCTCCGGGCACGTCCAGCGTGTACCGGCGCACGGCCAGCCAGTCGTCGAGCACCGTCTCCACCTCGCGGACGGAGGCGGCGCCCGACGACCCGGTCACGCTCGCGCGACCGTCCGGATCAGGCATCGGCACGGGTGCGCTCGATCGTGGCCTTCAGCCGTTCCAGCTTCTCGGTGAGCTCCGGCACCGAGAACATGACGTTGCCGTTCTGGGTGTTCGTGGACGGGTACGCGGTGTTGTAGACGTTGGAGAAGGTCCGCTCCCGGGGGCCGCGCAGCACCAGGGTGCAGACCATCGCCTCCAGCGGCAGGGCCACCCGGTGGATGCGGTGGTACTGCAGGTGGTACGCGTTGCCCTGGGACTCCACCGCCTGGTCGGTCATGGTCAGCCGGGTGTCGCCGACGAACTCGTAGAAGTTGCCGACGGACGCGGTGCCCAGCTTCTCCGGGCTGTACCGGTACTGGCGGAAGTTCACCGCGCCCGGCGATTCCTGCTTGCTGAAGTTCTGCGAGACCAGCCGGCCGGTCAGGATGGTCGACCAGAAGCTGAACCGGTGGTCGTGGATCAGCTCGTCGTGGAGCTCCTTCTCGCTGTACGGCGGGCTCCACAGGTGCAGGGTCAGCCGGTAGCCGCCGTTGTCGGTGTCCACCAGGACGATCTTGTCGAAGTGGTTGACGTGGCGGTACGAGCGGTCCGCGATCACGGCCAGCGCGGCCGGGTCGCTCAGGTAGTCCTTGAGCAGAGCGGTGATCCGCTCCGGTCGCCCGAGCTCCCGGATCAGGGCCAGGTTGTAGGTGAGCCGACTCTCGTCGTCGGCCGGGTGGAGACCGCTCACGAGGGCATCGAGATCCGCCGGGCGAATTTCCCCGAGATCAACGTCGAGCGGTATTTCTCTGGTCAAGTCCGAACCCCCTTTGCACAAATCGGCCGGACGAATCCGGTGGTTCCGGAAACGGATTCGCCGACGCACAGAAAGTCGGCCTCGTGCCGACTTGGATCACCGTCCTATCTAGCCAGCCACGCCAGACGCGCGACAAGTATTCGAAGGTGATGGCCGCCCGGGCGGTCGGTCGGGGCGGGCGCTCGGGCGGGTCGGCGGTGCGCCCGCCGGAGCCTGTCGATCGGGCCGGTCGATGGTGCACCTACGGACGTGCGCGGCCATGCCCCATGATTGGCGGAGCCGCATTCGGGCGGCTTCACCGAATTCCGCCGCGACCGACCATCGACCGAGGGAAATTACGCCGCCATGGCCATCGAGGAAATCGACGACAAACTCCGCGCACTTCTGCTGGAACGGATCACGGACGTCTTCGACCATCCGAACCCGGGCGTGGTGTTCAAGGACATCGCGCCGCTCCTCGCGGACCCCGACGCGTTCGGCCCGCTCGTCGACGTCCTCGCCCGGTTCTGCACCGCCGTGGGCGCCGACAAGGTGGCCGGCCTGGAGGCCCGCGGGTTCATCCTGGCCGCCCCGGTGGCGCTGCGCGCGGGCCTCGGCTTCGTCCCGATCCGCAAGGCCGGCAAGCTCCCCGGCCCCACCCTGACCCAGCGGTACGACCTGGAGTACGGGTCCGCCGAGGTGGAGATCCAGCGCTCCGCGTTCGCCCCGGGCGAGCGCGTCGTCGTGGTCGACGACGTGCTCGCCACCGGGGGCACCGTCGACGCCGCCCTCGCCCTGCTCCGGCGGGCCGGCGCGGACGTGGCCGGCGTCGCCGTCCTCCTCGAACTCGGCTTCCTGGCGGGCCGCTCCCGCCTGGCGACCGCGCTCGGCGGGGCGCCGCTCGGGGCGGTGCTGACGATCTGAGGGGGCTGGACGGGCCCTAGCCGAGGCGGTCGAGGAACGACAGGTCGTAGGGCGCCGCCAGCCCGACGATCACGTGCTCGGCCCCGGCCGCCAGGAACTCCTCGACCCGGTCGACCTCGGAGACGTCCACGAACGCCGAGCGCTCGATCGTGGACGGGTCCCGGCCGACCCGCTCGCACCACTCGTCCAGCAGCTTGTTCTTCCGGCGGTAGTCGTCCGCGGGGCCGAACGCGTTCCACAGGTCCGCGTGCTCGGCGACCAGCCGGAGGGTCACCTTCTCGCCGCCGCCGCCGATCAGCGTGCGCAGGCCGGGCGCGGCCGGGTTGAGCCGGGGCAGCCGCGCCCGGATCCGGACCAGCGCGTCCTCGAACTCGCGCAGCCGGACGGCGGGGCTCTCGAAGGGGTAGCCGTACTCGACGTACTCGCGCTCGCACCAGCCCGCGCCGAGGCCGAGGACCAGCCGGCCGCCGCTCAGCAGGTTGACCGTCCGCGCCATGTCGGCGAGCAGGTCCGGGTTCCGGTAGGAGACGCAGCTGACCAGCGCGCCGAACGCGGCCCGCGAGGTGTCGACGGCCATCGCGGCGAGCAGCGACCAGCACTCGAAGTTCGGGCCGTTCGGGTCGCCCGGGGACACCGGGAAGAAGTGGTCGGGCACCCAGATCGAGTCGACTCCGGCGCGGTCGAGCTCCCGCCAGGCGTCGCGCAGCGGGTCGAGTTCGGTCCGTTCGGGCTGAAGTTGCACACCCAGCTTGAAGTCCCGCATCGGGAAAGCTCCTTGAGAGTGGTGGACCCGGTCGGTCACCGGGCCAGGTGACGGGCCAGTCGCAGCGCGAGGGCGGCCATGGTGAGCAGCGGATTCCAGGATCCGCGGGTCGGGAACAGCGCTCCGCCGGTGACGTAGAGGTTGTCGAGGCCGTGCAGCCGGCCGTGCAGGTCGGTGACCGACTCCTCCGGCGACTCCCCCATCCAGAGCGTCCCGGCCTCCAGGAAGGCGAACGGCATGCGCCGGGCGGCGACCGGTTCGGACTCCCACCGGCGGTGCTCGGGCGACCAGTACTCCAGCGCCGAGTCCCCCGCGACGAGCCTCAGCACCTCGTCGGTCGTCCGGTCCAGGGCGTCCCAGGCCCTGCGGTCCGACTCGTCCAGGTGGAACGCCCCCACCGTGGCGCCGTCCGCGTCGAGGTAGACCCGGCTCGGGGAGTCGGCCGCGCGCACCCCGGCCAGCTCGGTCACGCCGTTGACGAGGAAGACCACGTGGTCGGGGTCGGTCAGCCGCTCCGGGGTGCCCTCGCCGAAGACGTCGGGGAGCAGGCGGTAGACGGTCTCCACGTCCCGGCCCGGGTCGACGGTCGCGCTCGCGCTCAGGTGGAGCACGAACTCGCGGTCCTCGGTGGCGCCGTCCAGGTAGAGCGCGGCGAGTTCGGGCCGGTCCGTGGCGAGGTCCTCGAACGCCGCCCGCGGCAGCCGGCAGTTGAAGAAGCTGGCGGCGTTCCCGGCCAGGTTCGAGCCCGCCAGCGGGGTGGCCGAGGGGGGCAGCGAACGCAGCACCAGCTCGGTGTTCTCGACGGTGCCCGTCGCCAGCACGATCCGGGCGCCGCCGACCGCGAGCTCGCCCCGCGTCGTGCGGACGGCGGTCACCCGGCCGTCCTCGCAGGCAAGCCCGACGACCTTGCAGCGCGGCAGGACGGCGACCGAGCCGCGGTGCCCGGCCAGCGCCTCGAACAGCAGCGGGACGGCGCTGAACTTCCTGGTCGCCCCGGGTTCGGTGGTGGCCGCCATGCCGAGCGGCGCGTCCAGCAGGCTCGGGTCCGCGGGGAGGACGAGCTGCGAGTCCGGCCCGGTCCCCTCGTGGATCCGCTGCCGGAGCCGGGAGTTCAGGTTCCCGAACTCCGGGCCCAGTTCGGAGGCCCGGCGGACCCCGACGATCCGCTTCGCCTCGGCCCACTCCTCGTCCAGCTCGTCGACCACGGACTTCGGCCACCCGGCCAGCTGCTGCGCCGTCGGCTGCGGGCTGGCCCCGCTCCAGAACAGCGTCCGCCCGCCGAGGTACGGGACCTGCGAGACGAGTTCGAGATCCCCCTCGGAGCGCCAGGGGTTGGCGACCGCACGGTCCATCAGCGGCTGGAGCACCACACCGAGGTTCTGCACGTGGTCGGGCAGCAGGTACGGGCCCTGCTCCAGGAGCAGCACCCGGGTGTCGGGGGCGAGCTGGAGCAACTTCTTCAGCGTCACCGCCGCGGTGGCGCCGCCACCGACGATGATGACGTCGAAGTCGCCCGCGGCGGCCTCCTCGAAGGTGGCGAGGAGGATCTCCTCCAGCCCTCCGGCCGGATCCGCCTGACTGTCGGGCGCTACCATCGCGACTCCTCTCGTGACCCCCGAATCGTGATCAGGAACCTAAGGCAGCCGATGGTCACGAACCAGATGAACTTCCGACCGGTCCGACGAGGCCGCCGATCGAGCACCGCTCCCGCGCCGTTCTCCGCTACGTTGGACCGAAAGCCGCACCGAAGGAGCCACGTGGCCCACTTGACGGACCGTCAACTGTCCGAGGACGTCACCGACTTCTCGGCCCGCGACGCCGAACTGGAGCAGGCGCCCCCGGAGCTCGCCGACCTCCCCGGCCTGCGCCGGCTCGACCTGTCCGGCAACCGGCTGAGCGACCTGCCGCAGAGCCTGTCGGCCCTCCGCCGGCTGACCGAACTCCGGCTCGACCGGAACGCCTTCCGCCACCTTCCGCGGCCCGTCGGCGAGCTCGCCGGCCTCGAACTGCTGACGCTGTACAAGAACGAACTGACCACCCTGCCCGACTGGATCGAGAACCTCCGCGGCCTGCGCCACCTGAACCTCGGCGACAACCGCCTCACCCGCGTACCCGAGGGCATCGGCGCGCTGAGCCGCTTGCACACCCTCGACCTGGGGCACAACGCACTCACCGAACTGCCCGAGTCGATCGGGCGGCTGGCCGGCCTCGACCGCTACCTCTACGCGAGCAACAACCGGTTCACCAGCGTGCCGGCGGCCCTGTGCGACCTCACCCGGCTGCGCTACCTGAACCTCACCGACAACCTGCTCCAGAGCCTCCCGGAGCGCTTCGGGGACCTGGCCGCCCTGCAGGAGCTGCGCCTCTACAACAACCGGCTGGCCACCCTGCCCGACTCGATCGGCCGACTCTCCCGCCTGCGCGAGGCCCACCTGGCGGGGAACCGGCTGACCGCCCTGCCCGACACCCTGGCCGGCCTGACCGAGCTCCGCGAACTGCGGCTGACCGACAACCACCTGCTCGGCCTCCCCGAGCAGATCGGCCGCCTGGAGCGGCTGCGGATCCTCGACCTGCGCAACAACCGCGTCCGGGAACTGCCCGCCGCCGTCGGGGAGCTGACCGCCCTCACCCATCTCGACCTGCGCAACAACGCGCTGACCCGGCTCCCGGACTCGCTGGCCCGCCTCCCCCGCCTGGAGAAGCTCGACCTGCGGTGGAACCTCATCGACCCGCTGCCGGCCTGGATCGCCGACCTCGAACAGCGCGGGTGCGTCGTCCTGCTCTGACCGCCGGCACCCGGCCGAGAAACGGCGCAGGCCCCCCGCCCGAATGGGCGAAGGGCCTGCGACCTGCTACTTCTCTGTGCCCCAGACAGGAATCGAACCTGCGACACCGGCTTTAGGAGGGCCGGGCTATCTTGGCTGGTCCATTCTCGCTGCCAGCGGCGACGCCCCCAACTCCCTCGATTTGAAGATCCTTTGGGAGAAATTTCGGTGATCATTTCTGTGGGAGCTCCAGATCCACCGGCAAGCCCCACAGAGTGGTCTTCCCCAGCCCCAGCATGGCGCGCACGAACACCGTCTGCAAGCCATCCAGGCGGTGCTGCCTCATCGTCACCGTGGGGTGCTGGTACACGCCCTTGATGCCGCGCGGCTTGTGCCCGGCCTGCTCGTACATCAGCGACGCCGCCACCATGATCTGCTCCTGGAGGGTGTCGTGGGTGTGCCGGGCGCCACGCATCGTCAGCCCGGGCGCGAGTGGTTCCCACCCCTCCCGCGCCGCCACGCCCCGGCGCCGCTCCCTGGCCGGTCGGCCGTCTGCAGCCGGGCGGATGGTCTTGCCCCAGTTTCCCCGCCGCCACCAGCTGCCGCTCTCGGTCGACAGCAGGAATCTGTGCGGCCAGACCTCGGCGCGGTGCTGCCACAGGCCAGCGAGGAACGGGGGGATATCCACATCCCGAATGCGATGCTCGTTCTTCAGCGGCTCCAGACGGAGCACCGTGCCCAGCTTCTCGCCGTTCGGACCCCGTTCCTCGTACTCAGCCACCTCCTGAACAAGGCGCAGGACGGGGCACGACCAAGGGGTCCCGTCGATGTCGAGCTGCTCTCGGGTCAGCAGGTGGTCACTCTCCAGGCCCAAGCCTTCGCCCCAGTTGACGCCCGTGAAAGCCGCGGACAGTAGCTGGAACCCGTCCTCGAACCCGAGCCGCTCCGCAACCTGGATGACCTGGGCCGGCGGATACCACTTCGATTCGTCCGCCTTCTTCGGCACGACGCCGAGCACCATGACCGGCTTCGTACGGCGTCGGCCGACCAGCGGGTTCGCCAGCAGGTGCCGCGCGTCCACGGCTGCGGTCAGGATCGTCGACATCAGGCTGACCACGTGGCCCTTGGACACGTCGTCGATGCGCAAGTCGTTCACCTGCCAGGCGTCGACCGCGAACCACGTGATGTCGCGCAGCGGTGTGTGTTGCCACCGCGGGAGGATGTGCCCCTGCAGCTGCTTCCACCGGGTGTCCACGGTCTGGCCGCGTTTCGGCCGGGCCCGCATGAACTCCTGCGTCCAGGTGCCGAAGTGCTTGCTGCTCAGCTTCGGATCGATCCACCGGCCGGCCCTGATGTCAGCTTCCTGGTCGAGGCCGTAATCCTTGGCCGTCTTCTCGGTTGGGAAACCCGACTTGCTGCCATAGTTGATGCCGTCGGGCAGCAGGAACTTCGCCTTCCAGGTGTACGACTTGGTCGGCTTACCGTGCTTGACCTTGTAGACCTTCTCTGCGTAGGCCACGCCCACCCCTCCTGGTGTTCTCCGGCCGGCGGGGCACGCAGTCGTGTCCCCGCCGTGCCGACAGAAGTGGTGCTAGGCGACCAGGCCAAGCGCGGCCAGCAGTCCCGGGTCAGCGTTAAGGCGGCGTCCAAGCACAGCGGCCTGCTCATCGGTGATGAGGTCGGCGTTGAGGTGGACGACCGGCGGGCAACCGGGCTTGCGGTAGAGCACGGCGAGAGCGCCGGTGGGATTGGTCTGCACGCGCATGGTCCGCAGCAAGGCGGACCACCCCCTTACCTGGTTGGGATGACCCCCCTCCGCAGGTAAGCGGAATTCTGTCACACGATTGGCATATGCGACGGGCGTTCGAGTGGCGTGTTGCGCCGGATGGGTTACTACTCTTCCTGCTCCTCGCCGTCAGCGAGAATGTCGTGAGCGGCGCGCTGGAACTTGCTCCACTGCCTCTCCAGCCTGCGCCGCTGGGCTGGAGTCAGGTCGCGCTCCTCACCCCCCTTCCAGATGATGACGACGCTTCCGTCGCCGTCGCCCATCGGTACCGCGGTGGCGTCGACCACCTGGCCGCCGAGCAGCGCGCCCTTCACGCGGGCAGTGAGGTCGTCCAGTAGGGCGTCGACACCCGCTTCGATCGGACTGTCCGAGACGGGACCCGCGAACCGCTCAGCCTCTCCCCCAGCCAGCACGGTTTCGATGCTGCCCTCAGCCCATCCGAAGCGCCGCTCAACGGCACGGTGCAAGGGCGTGACCTTGCGGTACTCGTGTCCGCTCTCCAGCTTCTGAATCGCCGAGCGCCCGACTCCAAGCTCGGCCGCGAATGCGGGCTGGGGCAGGCCAAGTGCTTCGCGTGCACTCGCGATGTAGCGCGAGAGCCGGGCCCAGTCTCTGTCCATGGGCACATCATGCCCTACATCCATGCAACCACGAAGCCCAGATCAAGCCGTTTGACCTGCATTTAAGGCGGTGAGCGGTTGCATGCATTCATCCACCCGCACCCCAGCCATGCCCGAGACTGCCCTTAAAGAGTGCCGAGACTGCTTGCTTTACGGGCGGACCGATGGTTAGCTCCTCTCGTGACACCGAACGGAACCGCAATCCGAGCCATCCGAACCGCCTCCGGGATTGGCCTCCGGGTGCTCGCATTGCGGGCTGGACGGCATCGCAGCTTTCTGTCCCGCGTCGAGCGCGGCTTGGCCGGCGCCAGCGACGACACACTCCGCGCGGTCGCCGACGCCTTGGGCGTCGAGGTCGGCGCCATCACCAGAGAGGACTCGCCGTGACCAGCAAGGTCGCCGACCCGCAGTTCACCGCCGAGGAACGGCTGCGGCTCTACACCATCGCGCAGGTCATCGAGATGGGGCTCCTGCCCTACACCGAACGCACGCTGAAGATCGCGTGCAACCAGAAGCGGATTCCGCACACCCTGATCAACCGCAAGATCCGGTTCCGCCTGGCCGACATCTACGCCGCGCAGGAGATGTGCGCGGTGAACCCGGGCACCCGCGGCCGCCGCCGCGCCGCCGCCTGACCGGCCTCAGACATGGGTCGGGCCCCCGCCCGGCAGCACCCGGTAGCCCCCGGAATGCCGGCCCGCGAGAGCCCAGCGACCCACTCCAAGCACACCCGATCAACGGAAGGAGTAGGCCGAGATGAAGCCTACCGAACTCGGGCTCCAGAGCCGCACGTTCACCGTGTTGGCTGGCCTCACCGCCCGTGCGGACGCCGCCGGCGTCCCGGGCCCCGCGCCGCAGTGGCGCGTCACCGACGACATGGTCACCGGCTGGATCGACACCGCCGACGGCACCGCGTTCACCGCGCTGGACGGCTGGTTCCGCCGCGTACTTGGTGCCGGGCGGTTCGAGACCCGCACCGAGCAGCGCCCCGACGGCCCCCGCTGCATCTGGGCGATCGGCACCGTCATCGAGGACGTCTCCGTGCACCTCGCCGCGTCCGTCCCGGCCGGCGCCGCGCAGCGCCAGCAGGCGGTGGCCGCGTGAACGCCCTGCCCGGAATCGCCGCCGTCCACGTCCTGCTCGCCAGCCACCCCGAGCTGGCCGCGCTGCCGCTCGTCTGGACCATCGACCCCGACGGCACCATCGACCCCGACCCGGCGTTCTGCGCCGAAGGCAGCCACGAGGCCGTCCGCGCCCTGGCCGCGGTTCTCGGTGTGGCGACCGTGCTGCACGAAACCGTCAATGCCGGCGAGACCTACAGCTGCATCGCGCTGGTTCACACCGCGCGGCTGTCCGGACTGCAGATTCGGTCCTACGGCTACAAGCAGGTGACCGGATGACGCCCGAGCCGATGTCGTCTGCCGCGGTCGAGGCCGCCCGGGCTCTGCCGACGATGAGCGCCGTGGTCACCGAGAACGGGCCGCTCATCACGCCGATCGAGCAGGCCCTGGCTGCTGCTGGCCGCCGCCACGACCGCGCCCGCCAGCAACTCCTGGCCGAGGTCGACTGGCTGGCCGCTGCGCTGGCTGACCAGCTCGCCGCAGCGTCCGTCCTGCCCGTCGTCTGGCGGGCCGAGGTCGACGGCATCCCCCTCGGCACGTACCGCCGCCCCGAGGACGCGCGGGCCCACTGCGAGGACGCCCAGCCCAACCCGGACGCCCAGCCGACCTGGTACCCGGAGGAGGACGACGAGACCGAGCCGGTCGCGCTGCGGATGCACCTCCCCGGGCCCGGCCGCTGGGAGGTGGCCACGGAGTACCGGGCCGTCCCGGTCTTCGTGCTCGACGAGTACGTGTCCGTCGAGGAGGACGGGTGACCGCCTCCCTCGCGATCCTCGCCGCCGCCCTGGCGGTGATGGCCGGCCTGCTCGCCCTGCCGCGCCTCCAGCGCCGCCGGGACGCCCGACGCCTCCACGCCGAGGTCCGCAGCAACACCCCGACCCGCCAGCCCAGCCAGCACACCGAGGAGTCCTGATGCGCATCGTGACCGCCGCTCAGCAGGAGAAGACCCGCCGGCTCATCCGCCTGCTCCAGCAGCAGCTCGCCGACGCCCAGGCCGCGGTCCTGGAGCAGGCCGGCGCGAACGGCAGGCTCGCCGCCCGCGCCGAGACCGCGCAGGCCGAGCTGAAGAGCAACTGCGTCGAGCTCGCCGACAGCCACCGCGAGATGGCCGAGCAGATCGACCGCCTCCAGGGGCAGGTCCGGATGCTCCAGCGCGACCGCGACGGCCTGCGCAGCCAGCTCGACCACGCGCTGTACGACGACAAGCAGCTGACGCTCATCGCGGCCGGCAGGACGAAGGACGCGGCGTGATCGCCACCGGAAACGACGAGTTCTCGCAGCAGCTCGCCGAACGCATCGGCCAGTTCATCATCGAAGCCGACGCCCGCAGCGACAGATCCCAGCAGACCGCGATCGGGCCGTCGGAGATCGGCAACCCGTGCGACCGGGCCATCGCATACAAGGTTCTCGACTGGCCGGAGACCAATACCGCCCGCGACCCGATCGCCGCGATCATCGGCACCGGCTTCCACATGTGGATGGCCGAGAAGTTCGAGCAGCGCAACGCCGAGGGCCGGTACAAGATCGAGCAGCGCGTCACCGTCCGCGACGGCTACGGCACCGCCGCCCCGATCACCGGCAGCGCCGACCTGTTCGACGTGCTGCTGGCGGCCAACCTGGACTGGAAGCTGGTCGGCACCAGCAGTCACGACAAGTACCGCCGCGGCGGGCCCGGGAAGCAGTACCGCGTCCAGGCGCACTTGTACGGCCTGGGTCAGGAGAACGCGGGCACCCCGGCGGCACGTGTCGTCGTCGTCTTCATCGCCCGCTGGCACGAACTCAAGGTGCACGTCTGGTCCGAGCCGTACGACCGGCAGGTCGCACTCGACGCCCTCGCCCGGCTCGACCGGATCCGGCAGCAGGTGCTCGACCTCGACGTCGAGTCCAACCCCAAGAGCTGGCAGCAGATCCCGATCGTCGACGACGCCAGCTGCAGGTTCTGCCCGTGGCTGCTGCCCGGCAGCACCGACCTGTCGAAGGGCTGCCCGGGCCTGCAGCGAGAGCGCACCGGCTACGAGGGGCTGATCGCGTGACACCCCTCCGGTGCAGCGCCTGCGGCCATCCCGCCTTCCCGCAGGGAGGCCGGGGCGAGCGGTGGATCTACCGCTGCCGCGAGGACGAGTGCCCCTGCACCACCACGAACTGCCGGCCCACCGGCCGGCCGAACAGCAAGGAGAACAGCATGAGCACCCCGCAGTCCGCCGACGCCTTCCTCATGGGCGGGGGCGGCGCGCCCACGGCGAAGTTCCCGGCGCCCGGGTCGAAGGTCGAGGGCTTCATCACCGAACCGCCGACGGTGCAGCAGCAGCGTGACCCGGCGGACGGCAAGCCGAAGTTCTGGACCGACGGCAACCCGATGATGCAGCTGGTCGTCACCGTCCAGACCGTTCTGCGCGACCCGGCGATCCAGGAGGACGACGGCCGCCGCAGGATCTTCGTCAAGGGCCAGATGAAGCAGGCCGTCCAGGACGCGGTGAAGCAGGTGGCCGCGCCCGGCCTGGAGGTCGGCGGCTACCTGGCCGTCACCTACACGCACGACGGCCAGAAGACCAACAACGCCTTCAACGCACCGAAGCAGTACCGCGCCGAATACACGCGGGCGGCGGCTGCCGAACTGCAGCGCCCCGACCCGACCGCCGCGTACGGCCTGGCGCCCGCACCGCAGCAGGCGTACGCGTCGGCCGTCACGGCCCCGGCCGCGCCCGCAGTGCCGGGCCTGACGGCGGAGCAGATCGCCGCCGCGCAGGCCAACCCCGCTGCCGCCGCGCTCCTCGCGCAGCTCCAGCAGAACAGCACCGCCCCGGCCCAGCCCGCCGGACAGCTCCCGCCGTTCTGATCCTGCTCCGCCCGCCGCCGCCGAACTCCCCCACGCGGCTGCGGCGGGCGGCACCACCAGCCCGACCGGACCCTCCAGGGCAGCCGGCACCCCACGTGCAACGCCGGGGCGGGCACCAGCACTTCGCGCCCCCGACCGAGGAGACCAGCCTTGAGCACCACACCCCCGCCGGACATGCTGGCAGCGGCACTCGCCTGGCACGCCGCCGGCGCGAGCGTCGTCCGGGTGGCGCTCGACGGCACCAAGCGACCCCTGGGCGACTGGAAGGGCGCACAGTCCGTCCGCGCCGACGAACAGCAGATCCGCGACTGGTTCGCGAACGGGCACGCCGGCCTCGGCGTCGTCATGGGCGCCGTCAGCGGCGGCCTGGAGATGTTCGAGTTCGAGGGCCGCGCCGTCGCCGAAGGGCTCGCCGACCAGTTCAACGAGATCGTCGAGGCGTCCGGGCTCGCCGAGGTCTGGAACCGGGTGAAGTGCGGCTACACCGACCGGTCGCCCAGCGGCGGATTCCACGTCGTCTGGCGGGTGCAGAACGGCCAGGTGCCCGGGAACACGAAGCTCGCCGCCCGCCCCGCCCGCCCCGAGGAGCTCACCGAGAAGGAGCGTCAGATCCTCGCCGGGAGGCCCGAGAAGGTCTTCCAGCGGGACCTGATCGAGACCCGCGGCGAGGGCGGACAGTCCGTCATGGCCCCTTCGCACGGCCCCGTTCACGACACCGGCCAGCCGTACGTGCTGCTCGCCGGCAGCCCCGCCACCGTCGCCGCAATCGACGCCGGCCACCGCGACGCGCTGCTCGAAATCGCCCGCATGCTCGACCAGATGCCGACCGCTCCCGAGCCCGCACCGCTACCCGCCCAGCGCCCGTCCGGGCCGCGCACCGCCGACAACGGCGTCTCGCCCGGCGACGACTTCGAGGCCCGCACTCCGTGGACCGACATCCTCACCCCGCACGGCTGGACCGCGCTGTTCACCCGTGGGCACACCACCTACTGGCGGCGGCCCGGCAAGAACCTCGGCGTCTCCGCCACCACTGGCCATGACCCGGCCCGCGACCGTCTGTACGTCTTCACCAGCTCCACCGAGTTCGACCCGGAGCGGCCCTTCACCAAGTTCGGCGCGTACGCCCTGCTGGAGCACCGCGGCGACCACTCCGCGGCCGCAAAGGTGCTGCGGGGCCGCGGATTCGGCTCGCGTCCGCAGCACCTGCGGCCCGTACAGGCGGGGCCGCGCACCGTTGGGGCGACCGCACTCGCGACAGCCCCCGACGCCTGGTCCGCGCCCGTTGAGCAGCAGCCGTTGCTCCAGGTGCCGATGCCGCGGCGCGAGTGGGACGACATCGGCAACGCCGTTCGCGTCTTCGACCGCTACGGCGAGGAGATCCGCTGGATCGCCGACACCGAGCAGTGGGCGGTGTACAGCGGCGGCCGGTGGACGTTGCGCGGCGCGCTCACCGGTGTGTGGACCCGTGTCGTCTCCACCGTCGACCACATGGTCGAGGAGGCCGACCAGTACTCGGACGAGCCGCCGGACCTCACGGGAATCGAGCGCCCGACGAGGGCCGACAAGCGCAGCGAGCGGGAGAACTTCCTCGTCTTCGCCCGGCAGCAGCGCATGCGGCCCAAGCTGGCCGCGGCCCGCGAGGTGCTGCAGGCCCTGCCGGCCGTCCACACCGAGATGGCCGCGTTCGACCAGCACCCGCTGTTGCTGAACGTCGGAAACGGCATCGTCGACCTGGCCTCCGGCCAGCTGCAGGCCCACGACCGCTCGCTGTACCTCATGCAGCAGTCGCCGGTGCGCTACGACCCGGCCGCGACCGCGCCGATGTGGGCGCGGTTCCTGGAGTCGGCGATGCCCGACGAGGAGCGTCGGGCCTACCTCGCCCGGGTCGTCGGATACACCATCACCGGGTCGACCTCCGAGCAGGTGATGTTCATCCACCACGGCGACGGCGAGAACGGCAAGGGCGTCTTCATCCGGGTGCTGGCGGCCCTGCTGGGCGACTACGCGCAGTCCGTGCCGCGCTCCACCCTGCTGGCCAAACAGGGCGAGGGCATCCCCAACGACATCGCCCGCATGATGGGCAAGCGGCTCCTGTCCACCAGTGAGACCAGTGCCGGCAAGCGGCTCGACGACGAGCTGGTGAAGACGCTGACCGGTCAGGACGTGCAGACCGCTCGCTACATGCGCGCCGAGTACTTCGAGTTCGAGCCCGTCGGCAAGATCCACCTGGCGACCAACTACCTGCCGCACGTCGGCGGCGGCCACGGCATCGCCCGCCGCCTGCAGGACATCGGCTGGGACGTGGTGGTGCCGAAGGACCGTCGCATCCCCGACCTCGACAAGAAGATCATCGCCAGCGAGATCGCAGGCGTCCTCAACTGGGCGATCCGCGGGTGCCTGGAGTGGCAGAAGCGCGGCCTCGACGTCCCCGAGTCGGTCAAGGCGAAGACCCGCGAGCACCTGGCCTCCTCGAATCCGCTGGTGGCCTGGCTCGACGAGGAGACCACCGAGGTTCCCGACGTCGTCACCGAAACGCGACTGCTGTACGCCAACTACAAGGGCTGGTCCGAGACTTCGGGCCTGCGCCCCATGTCGCTGATGTCTTTCTCGCTCGCACTCCAGGAGCGCGGCCTGAGCTCCGGCAAGGACCCGAAGACCCGTCGGGCCGTCACCACCGGCCTTCGCCTCAACGCCGTCAACCCGGGCCGGAGGGGGTGAGTCATGCGTACTGCGAAGGACTCCGAAGGACCTGCGAAGGACTTCCCGAAGGACCTTACGAAGGACCTGACCTGCACTTCGAAGGACTCGAAGGACTTCAACAAGGGTTACGCGCATAAGAGATGTGCAAACCGCTCCCACCTCGCACATCACCTAAGCAACACCAAGGTGCCTTCAAGTCCTTCGGGTCCTTCGAAGTGCAGGTCAAGTCCTTCGCCAAGTCCTTCGCAAGGTCCTTCGCAGGTCCTTCGGAGCCCTTCGTGACCCCGGAGAAGCGCCCCGCCTGGGTCGCCGACCGCAACCCGGCTTCGGACCGCACGAAGCTCGCTCGCTGCAAGTCCTGCGGGCAGCAGGTGATCCGGGCCCTCGTCGGCCGAACCGCCGCCCATCAGGCCCGCGCCGACCCGGCACCGCTCGACCCGCTCCGAGAACTCCTCGCCCGCCTGGACGGCCGGCTCACCTACTGCCTGTCGATCCGCCCGCACCTGCCGCCCCGCCTGCTCGACCGCACCCCCTGGCACATCAAGGGCGGCAAGTGCACCCACTACGTCGTCACCGACCACCACTGCCCCGGCCGCCCGGCCGAGCCCGTACAGGAGGCCCTGCTGTGACCCGAAGCCCGGTTCGAGTCCTTGGACTCGACCTCTCCCTCACCGCCACCGGCGTGGCCATGCCGAACGGCAACTGCCACACCATCGCCACCAAGGTCGCCGACGGCGACGCCCGGCTCGTCCAGATCTCTGAGTCGATCCGCGTCGCGATCACCGTCGGCGGCCCGATCGACCTCGCCGTGATCGAGGACCTACCGGTCGGCGCCCGGTCCGCGGGCATCACCGGCATGGTGCACGGCGTGGTGCGTGAGACGCTGAACATCGCCAGCGTGCCGTACGCCCTGATCTCCCCCGCGACCCTCAAGGCGTACGCCACCGGCGCCGGCAACGCCGACAAGACCGCAATGGCGCTGGCCGCCTTCAAGCGGTACGGGATCGAGTTCGCCGACGACAACCAGTGCGACGCCTGGTGGCTGCGCGCGGCCGGCCTGCAGCACCTCGGCGAGCCGCTCGTGTCCCTGCCGGCCGCACAGATCGCCCGCCTCGACAAGGCGAAGTGGCCGGCCCGATGACTCAGCCCCTCGACCTCGCCGCCATCCAGGCCCTCCACCACCCCACCCTCGACCCCGCGACCTGCGGCACCTGCCGCCGCGCCGTCCTTGACGGCCGCCCCGTCGAACACACCCAGTGCGCCCGCCGAGCCGTCCTCCTCCCCGCCCCCGACGCACCCGACCCCGAAGAACTCGCCGACATGACCGACGAGGAGAAGGCCAACCTGCCCGCCCGCTTCCACATCCCCGCCTGGGAGGGGCTGGCCGTCCCGCACTCGTGGGTGTGCGCGGTCTGCTGGGGCGACGGCTGGACCACGGCATGGCCCTGCAAGGCCGCGCTGGAGCACGGGGAGTCGGTGTTCACGCCGGAGCACCTGGCCGTGCGCGCCCGCGAAACCCTGCCCGCGCTGATCGCCCGCATCCGCGAACTGGAGCAGCTGGTCGCCGACCACGAAGCCGCGCAGGGCCCGCTCCCCTGCAGCGCACCCCACCCCGTCATCCCGCACAACTGGTGCCAGCAGCCCCGCGACCACAACGGACCGCACGAGTCCGGCAGCAACACCTGGCCGGACATGCACCTCCCGCGGGCCACCAGCGCGGCCCACGACGCCCGCTGACGGCCCGCCACCCGCCCGCCACAGACCCCCGTGGAGCCGCGCCATGCCGATCACCCCGATCCCCGGCCAGCTCGCCTTCGACCTCACCCCGGCCAGGGGCCGCCAGCACACGCCCACCCTGACCCGCCACGAATACCTCACCCACCTCGCCACCGGAACCGTCCACATCTACCGCCCCACCATCTGGGACGACCCCCACCTGCACGACCCGGCCGGCCACCCCATCGCCCGCATCACGCTGACCGACCTCGTCGACCTCGAACTCGACGGGCTGATCAGGCGACGGATCGGGCGAGACCACCCCACAACCCTCACCGACCTCGGCCGCCAGGCCCTCGCCACCGCCGCCTGACGGCCCGCCACCACACCAGACCCGACCACGGAGACCCACATGACCGATGCCCGCGCCGCCGCCCGAGCCTGGATGCTCAAGCCACACAAGGGCACCCAGGACAACCTCCTCGACGCCTACCGCGACCAGGTGCTGGCCGAGGCCGCCGCCCGGGTCGCCGCGCTGCCGGCCGCGAACGACGGCCGGCTGATCGCCGCCAGCCGCGAGCAGATCCTCAACGCCATCACCCGTACCGGCCAGGAGGGCTGAGACGCGGCCCAGATCCTGCGCTCCATCGCCTACAACCGCTGACCCCGCCCGCCGGCCGCCCACACCAGGCGGCCGGCCCAACCCGAAGGAGCCACCCACCATGGCCACCTGGCCCACCCCCGGCTACACCGTCGACATCGTGTGCATCCGCCGCCGCAACGGCGTCCTGGAGGTACTGCTGATCGAGCGCGGCGGCGAACCGTTCAAGGGGCGCCCGGCACTCCCCGGCGGCTACGTCGACGAGGGCGAGACCTCCCGCCGCGCCGCCGCCCGCGAGACGCGCGAGGAGACCGGCGTCCACATCGACCCGGCCAAGCTCACCCTGATCGGCATCTACGACACCCCCGGCCGTGACCCGCGCGGCTGGACCGTCTCCGCCGCCTACCTGGTCGAGGTTCCGCCGGACACCGAGGCCGTCGCTGGGGACGACGCCGCCGAGGCGTTCTGGGCCCCGGTCGACGCCCTGCCCGAGCACCTGGCGTTCGACCACGCGCAGATCCTCGCCGACGCGCTCGGCATCGTCCCGGCCATCTACGCCGTCCTCGTCGGCGAGTATCCCGTCGCCGCCCGTACCACCCTCGCCGCGGCGCAGGCCCATGCCGAGGCCGCCCACAGCGAGCACCTCAGCACCCCGCAGACCTACCGCTGGGACGCGGAGACAGGCATCCACGACACCCGCGTCTGGCAGCTCCGCGTCAAGGGCGCGTCCGGCCGTTGGGCGAAGGCCTACAGGTCCGTTCACGAGCTGCCTACCACCTGAACCCGCCCCGTGCGGCGGCCACCCCACCACCAGGAGCACACGATGACCGAACAGCCCAACCGCATCGCCACCTACCTCGCCAACCTCATCGCCGCCGAGACCGTCCAGCCGTTCGTCCTCCGCCGCCACCACGACATCACCGGCGTCTCCGGCACCGGCATCGTCGCCGACGGCGCCCTGTTCCCCGCCGCTGGAAAGGGCAAGGCGGTCGTCCGCTGGCGCGGCGAACGCGGCTCCACCGTCGTCTGGGACCACATCGGCCACGTCAAGGAGATCCACGGCCACGACGGAGCCACCGTCATCGAGCTCATGCCGGTCGGCGAGCTGATCGCCGCGCTGCGCGCCGTCGCGGCGATCCCCACCATGACCGCCAACGAGGTCGGAGGCGATGACGACCCCGAATACCGGGGCGCGGTCGCGGGCTACAACGACGCCCTCGCCGATGTCCACCAGGCCATCATCGACGCGATCGAAGCCCTGCACGACCACGACGAGGACAGCTTCTGATGACCCAACCCCTCCAGCCCGAAGCCGAGTTCGAGCCGTTGATCGACCTCACCCCGACAACCTCGATCAAGCTCGGCGACCGCGTCCGCACCACCGTGCCGGTCACCGTCACCTGGCCCAGCGCCTGGACCGCCCCCGCTGGCACCCTCGGCACCATCGAGAGCGGCCCGCCCACCGTGGCCGGCGGCTTCGGGGTCGTCCTCGACGGCGACCCGGACGGCTTCCCCGTCGCCCTCAGGCTGGACGAGTTCGAGGCCGCCGAGTGAGGACCGCCCTGTACGCCGCACTCGCCCTCGCCACCGCCGTCATCACCCTCGCCACGGCACTCGCCGCCAGCACCGAGAACGGAGACCAGACGTGACCCGCGAGCACACCCCGCGCCCCGGCCGCACCTGGGAGACCACCGTCCGACCGCTGGAGCAGCTGGTCGAGGACGGTCAGCCCGAGCCCCGACCCAATCGCGAGACCCGACGGGCACTCACCCGACAGGCCCGCAAGACCCGCACCCGCTGACCAGCGCCACGAGGAGACCGCCGTGCTCACCCCCGCCGCCACCGCCCGCCTCGCCCGCCAACTCCGCGAGATGCCCGAGCTCCTGGCGTACGCCCACCTCGCCGTCCTGCCCGGCAGCACCGCCCGCACCGGCTACGTCACCGGCGCCACCCGCACCGCCCCCACCCCGGCCCGACTCGACGTCCTCAGCCTCCTCGGCCCCGCCGCCGACGGCACCGTGCGCGACCCGTACGGCGACCAGGACGGTCTCACCCCCGCCGCCGGCACCATCACCGCCTGGACCCGCATCCACATCGAGGAGAGCGGCCAGCAGCCCGCCGACGGCACCCTCGGCACCCAGCTCACCTACCTCGCCGCACTCCTGCCCTGGGCAGCCGAACAGCCCTGGGCGGCCGAGTACGCCACCGAGATCGCCGCCCTCCACCGCCGGTGCACCCCGCTTGCGCTTCTCCGGCCCCGGCGGCGCCTCATGCAGCTGCCCTGCCCCCGCTGCCGCCTCCAGTCCCTCGTCACCGAGGACGGCCACGACACCGAGTGCGCCACCCCCGGCTGCGGCACGATCCTCCGCCCCGACGAGTACGACCGCCGCGCCGAGGAGTACACCGCCGCCCTGCACACCGCCGCCTGACTTACCCGCCCGCGGGGTGACTCACCGCTGTGAGTCACCCCGTCCGACTCCGAGGCACCCACGATGCACCCGCCCACGATGTCCCCCGACGACACCCGCTCCGCCATCGCCCGCGCCCTCGCCGGCCCCTACGTCTGGCACACCGTCATGCCCCCGCAGGGCGGCCCCGAGCTCGCTGACTCACCCCCGAGTCAGGCTCAACAGAGCCTCCCGGACGCCGTTCTGGTGCAGCTTCACCGCTGCTGGCGAAGCGGTGACTCAACCCGCCAGGCTGCGGCCGCCTGCGGGGTGAGTCAGTCCACCGCCAACCGACGCTTCCGCGAATTCGAGACCATCGCCACCGCCGGCGCGGGAGGATGACACCATGACCGACCCGACCGGCCCGGACGACAACCCGGACGCCCACATCGTCATCACCCGAGCCCAACTCGGCGGACGGCACTACGAGCGCACCGACAAGATCGACCCGCTCTACCTGTACGACCCCGAGTTCCGCCTCGCCCTCGACAAGTGCCAGCAGCGTCTGGCCGACGAGATCCAGCAGCAGATCACCTTCGAACAGGACGTCCTGCCGCCGACCGGCACCGCCCCCATGTAGCCGCTTGCGCAAGATCGGCCAGGTGCGCATAATGGCGACAGCGCCACACGTGCGCCCACAGACACCCGAGAGCCCCGCGGCAGAGCAGCAGCCGCGGGGCTCTCGCCATCCCCGGGGAGGTGCCGCCGTGGACGACGAGCTGTACACCGACCCCGAGGGCCTCGACTGCGTGACCGTCCGCCAGGCCGCCCGCATCACCGGCCGCCGCGTCCAGACCATCTACAGCTGGCAGCGGCGCGGAATCATCACCCCCCGGATGACCGACGACCACGGCCGCCGCGTCTACCTCCTCGCCGACATCTGCGCCGCCGCCGGCCAGGTCGCCGAACGCGCCGAGCGCGTGTTCGCCGCCCGCGCCGCATAGACCAGCGGCCCGCCGGCCTCCCCCCACGGCGGGCCGCGCTCAGCTACCCGCGGTGCTCAAGGTACAGACGCGCCTGTTCGGCGAAATTCTGGAGAGTGGCACGGTAGTTCAGCATCGCCCGTGTGACTTCGTCGTAGAAGCGGCTTGCTTCTGGCGACCCATGGTCCACAGCGTTCCGCCATCGATTCATCGCCTCAACTGCCTCCCCTCGATCGTCCGAAGCCTTTGCGGCGATCTGCAGCCTTGCGTCCGGCACCCACAGCCGTGCTTCAGCACCTGCCGCAACCCCCTGATAGACCAAGGTCACGTACCTCTGATCCAGCTCGGCGCGAGTCGCTCCGACCAGCTGCTCGCCATCCCTCCCAGACGCAATGGCAACGGCCATGCTGGCAAGCAGGCTCCGTAGCTCCTCATGTGAGGCAAGCAGGCGGGCCAGTGCCTGCCGCCGCCCTGTCCAGAGCGCGTCATCCTGCGACGCCTGCAGTTGGAGCTTCATCGCGTCGACCTGCCCGCGGGACTGCGCCCTTCCGCCCAACCACCCGCCAACCGCGCCCAGACTTGCGCCAACAATCCCAATCGCCGCGCCAACAACGGCAGCAACCCCCTCATCCATGCCGAAATTGTGGCATCCCCCAAGTCGGGCCGCTCACCACTCAGCAGAGCGCGTTGCCGATCGCGATCGCACCTCCCAGGTCCAGCCGCAGCCCCGACCCGGGCAGCGCCGGATCCACAGCCCAGATCGCCTCCGGCCCCGAGTACCCCATCGTCCGCGCCGATCCGTTCAGCCCGTACTCGGTAGTCGACCCGCTGGGCTGGAACGTCACGCCAGAGTGCGTCCAACACCGCAGCGTCCCGCTGTCTACCGTGAACGGCCACGGCGTCACGTCCGCTCGGGACACCATGCGTTGCGGCGCCACCGGTGGTGTCCACGCCTCCGGCTGATCACGCGACGCCGCCACGACCCAGCCCAGCAACACCGCAGCACCCACCGCGCCGAACGCGATCACGTACACCCGTGGGACGGGCATCTGCTTCTCGGCCATTAGGCCCCCCTTCAGCGCCCGCAGCGTAGGACGGAGGCACCCGCCATGGCCAGACGTCGAGCACTCACCGTGTGCTCCGTACCCGGCTGTCCCGAGTACACCGCGGCCGGCCGCTGCGACGACCACCGCCGCGAAGCCGACGCACGCCGCGGCACCGCCCGCCAGCGCGGCTACGGCCGCGGGCACGAGGCGTTCCGCCGCGCCGTTCTCGCCCGCGATCCCGTATGCGTGCTGTGCTGCACCGCGCCCTCGCTGCACGCCGACCACCACCCGCTGTCCCGCCGCGAGCTGGTCGACGCCGGGCTCGACCCCGACGAGCCGAAGCGCGGCCGAGGCCTGTGCCAGCCGTGCCACTCTCGGGAGACCGCACAGCACCAGCCTGGAGGGTGGAACCGGTGAGCGACGAGGGAACCGAGCAGGCGATCGGCCACGTCCTTGACGCGCTCAACGTCACCGCCACGCTCAACGAGGGCGAGCTCGTAGCGGGCGCCGTGGTGCTGCTGAAGGTCCTCCAGGAGGACGGCGAGACCCGGCTCAGCCTGACCTACTCCGACGGCCTCGGCTGGATCGAGCGCATCGGCATGCTTCGCGTCGCCGAGCTGGTCGACAACGGATCAAGCACCCTCGGTAGTCACGCCGAGTGACAGACCCCTGGGGGGTGACCCCCTTGATCACCTTGGCGGGGACCGCCGGGGAGGTAGTTCGCGGTGTGTACGGGTCTGGGGACTCTGTCGCCCCCCAGGAAGTAACAGAACGTAGCCACCTGCCGAGCCGCAACGGCCCGGCACCGACGTGCCGCAACGGCACACGGAGGTGACCCATGGGCGGTACCGGCCCCATCCCCAAGGACCCGTCGCAGCGACGGCGTCGCAACGCCGATCCGACCGCGGGGGCAGTCCTTCCCGCCGCCGGGCCCGATGGCCCGACGCCTGTGCTGCCCGGTGGCCACGACTACGACAGCCGCACCCTGGCCTGGTACGAGACCTGGCGGTCGTCACCGCAGGCCGCGATGTTCCTGGCCACCGACTGGCAGCGGCTGCACATGGTCGCCCAGTTGGTGGAGCAGTACTGGACGGAGCCGAAGAAGGAGCTCCTGTCGGAGATCCGGCTCAACGAGGCGGCGCTCGGCGGGACGGCTGCGGACCGGATGCGTCTGCGCTGGTCGGTCGCGGAAGCGGACGATGCCCCGGCCGGGCGCCGTACCCCCTCGTTCGGCAAGGCCGCTGCCAGCCGTCGCGGTCGGGTCCTGCGGGTGGTCGATGGCCAGGCGGAAGGCTGACCCGGAGCGGTTCGTCTCGCTCGGCTTCACCGCGATCGAGTGGATCGAGCACTACCTGTGCCACGGTCCGGGCGACGTCCAGGGCCAGCCCCTCGTCATCGACGACGAGATGGCCGCGTTCATCGTCAAGGCCTACCGGCTCGACCCGCTGACGGGCCGTCGGCGCGTGAACAGGGCATTCCTGTCCCGGCCGAAGGGCCGTGCGAAGTCGGAGCTCGCCGGGGCGCTTGTGTGCTTCGAGGCACTCGGCCCGTGCCGGTTTGACGGCTGGGACGCGGACGGCGAGCCGGTCGGCCGCGAGCAGGTGTACCCGTTCATCCGGTGCATGGCCACCGAGGAGGGCCAGGCCGGCAACACCTACGACAACGTCACGGCGATGCTGGAGCACCTGGTCGACAGCTTCGGCCCGGAGTTCCCCGGCATCGACCTCGGGCGCAACGCCCAGACGTCCAGCCGGATCTTCATCGAGGGCGGCGGCGAGATCGTCCCGTCGACCGCTTCCAGCGCGTCGAAGGACGGCGGCAAGGAGACGTTCGGGGTCTTCGACGAGACGCACCTGTACGTGCTCCCCGAGACCCGGGCGATGCACAAGACGGTGCGGCGCAACCTGGTGAAGCGCAAGGCGGCCGAGCCGTGGTCGCTGGAGACCTCGACCATGTACGCGGTCGGCGAGAAGTCCGTCGCCGAGGCCACTCACCAGTACTACGAGGCGGTCAAGGCCGGCCGGATGCGCGACGGCGGCCTGCTGTTCGACCACCGCCAGGGCCCGCACGTCGAAGACCTCATGGACGACGCGCAGCTGCTGCCCGCGCTCGAGTACGTCTACGGTGACGCCGCCTCCTGGATGGACCTGGAGCGCATCGCCGCGGACATGCGCGAGCCGGACACCGACCCGGCGGACGCCCGACGCTACTTCCTCAACCAGCCGGGCACGGCCTCGGCGCGGGCCTTCGACGCCGGCCGGTGGGCGGAGCTCGCCAACTCGGGCTTTATCGTGCCGGCGGGCGACGCCATTGCAGTGGGCTTCGACGGCGCGAAGTGGCGGGACTCCACCGTGCTGGTCGGCACCCACCTGCGCACCGGCCACCAGTGGGTGCTCGGCGCGTGGGAGGCCCCGGTCCGCGACGACGAGGCCGAGCACTGGGAGGTCCCCGACGCCGAGGTCGATGCCGCCCTCGAGGGTGCCTTCGACCGGTGGCGGGTGGTCCGGGTCTACGCGGACCCGCCGTACTGGGAGGACCGGGTCGCCAGCTGGGCCGGCCGGTGGGGAGAGAAGGTCGTCGTCTCCTGGTGGACGCACCGCCCGCGGCAGATGGCGTTCGCCCTGCGCGCCTACCGCACGGCGATGACCGACGGATCGCTGTCGCACGACGGCGATCCGCTGCTGGGCCGTCACATCGCCAACGCGGTGAAGCGGGACGCCCGGGTGCGCGACGACGACGGGAAGCCGATGTGGACGATCCAGAAGGATCGGCACGACTCGCCCAGGAAGATCGACGGCGCGATGGCCGGGTGCCTGTCGTGGGAGGCCCGGCGCGACGCCATCGCCGCCGGTCTGGATCGGGGGGGCGAGTCGTGGGTGTGGACCGCATGAGAGGGGGTGCCGCATGGGGCTGACGCTGCAGCAGGCTGGACAGCTGACCGACGTTCTGATGTCCGAGCTGCAGATCCGCTCGGGCGCCGTGCGCCAGGCGACGGAGTACTTCAAGGGCCAGGTCCCGCTCAGGTTCGCCAGCGAGCAGTACCGGCAGTACTTCGAGAAGCAGTACCGCGGGTTCTCGGACAACTGGGTAGCTCCGGTCGCCGAAGCGCCGGTGGAGCGCCTCGAGGTGACCGGGGTGAAGGCCGCGGGCGCGTTGAAGGCCGACCGGGACCTGTGGGGCGTGTGGCAGCGCAACGGGCTCGACGCAGACAGCCAGCTCGGTTTCCTCGGTGCCGGCCTGGGCGCCCGGTCCTTCGCGCTCGTCTGGGGCGACGAGGACGACCCTGAGACCCCACGGGTCACCTTCGAGGACGCCCGGCAGGCCATCGTGCTGTACAAGCCGGGCAGTCGGCGGTGCCGAAAGGCCGCGCTGAAGACCTGGCAGGACGGCAACGTCGAGTACGCCACCCTGTACCTCAAGGATGAGGTGTGGAAGCTGCAGCGTCCGATCGGCGCCGAGCCTCGCAAGTCGCCGATGTTCGCCGAGGCCGAGGAGCTGGACCGGCAGTGGGACCTTCGAGAGCCGGGCAGGAGCGATAGCCCGGAGCCGAACCCGCAGCCGAACCCGATGGGCATGGTCCCGATGGTGGAGCTGCCGAACCGGCCCCTGCTCGCGGACGACCCGATCTCGGACGTGTCCGGCGTGATCGCCATGCAGGACGCGGTCAACCTGCTCTGGTCACAGCTGTTCACCGCCTCCGACTTCGCCAGCTTCCCGCAGCGCGTAGTGCTCGGCGCCGAGCCGCCCAAGACGCCGATCCTGGACAGCAACGGACAGGTCATCGGGTCGAAGCCGGTACCGCTGGAGAAGTTCGCCGTGGACCGCGTCCTGTGGCTCAGCTCCTCCGAGGCGTCGATCGGGTCGTGGCCGGCCGCGAACCTCGAGGCCTACACCAAGGTGATCGAGGTCGCGGTCGGGCACATTGCAGCGCAGACCCGAACCCCTCAGCACTACCTCGTCGGCAAGATGGCCAACTTGTCCGGCGACGCGTTGATCGCCGCCGAGACCGGCCAGGTCAAGAAGGTGCAGCAGAAGCAGCTCTGGTACGGGCAGGCGATCCGCGAGCTGTTCCAGCTGATCGCGCTGGCCCGCGGCGAGGACGACCTGGCCCGGGCGGTGGCCGGCGGAACGGTGATGTGGGCGGACGCCGAGTCCCGATCGATGTCCCAACTCACCGACAGCCTGCTGAAGCTGAAGCAGATCGGTTTCCCCTTCGAGTACCTGGCGCTGCGCTACGGGCTGACACCGACCGAGGTTGCCGACCTGCTGGCGATGCGTGAGCAGGAGGCTGCGACGGACCCAGTGGCGGCGTTGATGAACAGCGCCCAGCAGGCCCAGGCCGCACCGTTGCCCCCCGTCCCGGCGCCGACAGGGTGAGCCGTGGACCTTGCCGAACTCGCCGAGCGCCACCTCGTCGCCCGCCGCCGCACAGCCGCCGCCGCGGTCCTGGGGGCGGTACGGGAGTGGCGTCGGCTCGACAGCCGGGACCTCACCGAGTCCTGGGCCCAGTCGGCACCGCGCCTGCTCGCCGTGGTCACCGCCGGGCAGACGGCGGCCGCGGCCACCGCCCAGGCCTACACCGACCGCGCCACCGTGCTGCAGGACGTCCGGCCCGAACCGACCGGGACCGTCTCCGCCGCGGCGTTCGCCGGCTACGCCTCGGACGGCCGCGACCTGGCCGGCCTGCTCTACCTGCCGGTGATCGACACCAAGCAGGCCATCGCCTCCGGCTCCTCCCTCCCAGAGGCCCTCGGCCTCGGCGAACGCAGTCTGCGCATGCTGGTGGACACCCAGGTCGCCGACGCCGGCAGGGCCGCTGACGGCGTCGGCATCACGGCGAACCGGGCCCTGACCGGCTACGTCCGCACGATCTCCGGCGGCGCGTGCGGGCGGTGCGCGCTGCTGGCGGGAACCCGGTACGCCTACAACACCGGCTTCCAGAGGCACCCGCACTGCCACTGCACGCACGTCCCGGTCGCCTCCCGTTCCAAGGGCCCGCCAGCGGCGGTGAACCCGAGGACGTACTTCGACTCGCTGACGCCCGCTCAGCAGGACAAGGCCTTCACCGTCCACGGCGCGCGTGCGATCCGTGACGGCGCGGACATCTCCCAGGTCGTCAACGCCCGCCGCGGCATCTCCACCGCCGGGTCCTGGGTGGCGAACGGTGTCACTCACCGGGGGCGCATCGACCGCACCGGCACCGTCACCACGACCACGTTCGGCACTTCGCGCCGCAGCCTGGCAGGACGCCGCCTCCGCGAGACCGGAGCCGGCGGACGGCAGGTACGCCGGCTGACCCCGGAAGCGATCTACCGGCTGGCCAGCACCCGCGACGAAACGATCCGGTTGCTGTTCCAGCACGGCTACATCGTCTGATCACCGGCCGCCGCAACGGCGGCCCCGACTCCTGCAAGAGGAGCCCCGCAATGCACGACAGCACGCTGCCCCGCCACCCCCTCACGGGCCTGTCTGCCGTCGGCTGGCGCAATGCCCGCCCGGGCGAGACGGGCCCGCAGCCGATCTGGCCGGTCCTCGGCGGTGCCCCCGACGACGAGGGCGAGATGGACGACGCCGACGGAACCTCGGACGGCGGGGGCGACACCGAGCCGGACGGCGACATCGGCCGGGAACCCGCCGACGAACCGCTCGGCGAAGCCGGCACCAAGGCCCTGACCGCCGAGAAGGAGCGCCGCAAGGCCGAGGCCGAGCGGCGCCGCAAGGCCGAAGCCGAACGCGACGAGCTGCGCAGGCAGATCGAGGCGAGCCAGCAGGGTGACGGCGGTCCCACGCCGGAGCAGATCCGCCGGGAAGCCGACACGGCCGCGACCGCCCGCGCCAACGACCGCATCGTCCGCTCCGAGATCCGGGCCGCCGCAGCCGGCAAGCTCGCCGACCCCAAGGATGCCCTGCGCTTCCTCGACCTCACCCGCTTCGAGGTCGACAACGACGGCCAGGTCGACGAGGACGCGATCACCGAAGCGCTCGACGACCTCCTGCAGTCCAAGCCCTATCTGGCAGCCGCAACGACCGCCAAGCCGCGGTTCGAGGGAACCGGTGACGGCGGTGCGCGCAAGGCGGCTGTCGGCCCTCGGCAACTCACCGAGGCCGACATCAAGAAGATGACGCCCGAGCAGATCGACGAGGCTCACCGCAAGGGTCAGCTGCGCGACTACATGGGCTCCTAACCGAGAGGACCCGCCCCAGTGGCCATCACCCGATTCAAGCCGGAGATCTGGAGCGCCAAGCTCCTCGTCGCCGCACGCAAGGCCCTCGTCTACGGCGGCCCCCAGGTCATCAACCGGGACTACGAGGGCGACATCGCCCAGGCGGGCGACACCGTCCGCATCACCTCGATCTCCGACCCGACGGTCGGCACCTACGTGCCGAACAACACGGTCATCACCCCCGAGGAACTGACCGACGCCCAGCGGAGTCTGGTGGTCGACCAGCAGAAGTACTGGGCGTTCAAGGTCGATGACGTCGACAAGCGGCAGGCCAAGGGCGACGTCATGACCGAGGCCATGTCCCGGGCCGCGTACAAGATGGCCGACGTCCAGGACCAGTACGTCGCCTCGTTCTACACCGGCATCCAGGCCGCGAACGTGATCGGTTCCACCGGCGCCCCGATCAACATCTACACCACGCCGACCGACGCCTACGACAAGGTCCTGGTTCCGCTGCGGACCAAGCTGGCCAAGGCCAACGTCCCGACCCAGGGCCGCTACGTGGTCGCCAGCCCGGAGTTCATGGCGTCCCTGCTCCTCGACCCGCGCTTCATCAAGGCGAACGAGGCCGGCACCCCCGATGCCCTGCGCAACGGCCTCGTCGGCCGCGCCGCCGGCTTCGACATCTTCGAGTCCAACAACACCCCGGTGCCTTCCGGCGACACCCAGGTCATCCAGGCCGGCGTCGGCGCCGCGATCACCTTCGCCGACCAGATCGCCAAGACCGAGGCCTACCGGCCCGAGTCCAGCTTCTCGGACGCGGTCAAGGGCCTGAGCGTCTACGGCGCCAAGCTCGTCCGTCCCGACATGCTCGCCTGCGCCTACATCGACCCGGCCGCCTGATCGGAGACCTGACCCATGGCACGCACCGCACTGCCCTACAGCAACCTCGTCCCGAACAGCAGCCTCGCCGACCCGGCGGGCACTGCACTCACTTCCGGCGCCGGCAACGGCGGCCAGATCGCCAAGGCACTGCCCGAGCTGACCCTGCTGCGGCTCTCCAACGCCTCCGGCGGCTCCGGCACCGCCACCCTCAAGGCCGGGACCTACCCGCCCGCCCTGGCCGCCGGGCTCGGCGATCTGACCGTGACCGTCGCCAACTCCGCCACCCAGTGGATCGGCCCGTTCGAGTCCGGCCGCTTCCTCCAGGGCGACAGCTCCCTCGTCATCGAGACGTCCGTCGCGATGACCGCCACCGCCTTCCGCGTCCCGAGGAACACCTGATGACCGACACCATCCACGTCCGAGGGGAAGGCGGCACGGTCATCGCGATGGACCTGCCGCTGCACGAGGCGATCGCCAACCGCCTCGCTACCGGCCAACTCCAGCGGGTCGACGCCGACGGCCGTCCCTTGGCCGGCGACCCGGCGCCCGACCTGCCCGACAAGCCGCCCGCCCAGGGCGCACCGAAGGCCGCCTGGATCGACTGGGCGACCGCCCAGGGCGCCGACCCCGACGAAGCCGAGGCGATGACCAAGGGCGACCTGATCGAGAAGTACGGCACCGGCGCCGTCGAATAGCGAGGGGAGGCGACCGTGAGCCTGCCCCCGCTCGCCACCCAGGCCGACGCCACCGCGTACGGGTACACGCTGCCGCCTACGACGGCGGATGGCCTCCTCAACCGGGCGTCCGCCCGGATCCGCCGAGCCGCCGGGCAGCCGATCACCAGTAGCACCAGCACGGTGCGACTGGAGGTGACCGACGGCACGGTCACTCTGCCGGGCCCGCCGGTCACCGCGGTGTCCTCGGTACTCGGCGTCGCGTGCGACGGCACCACCACCGCCCTCGAGTGGTGGTGCTGGGACGGCAGCACCCTGACGGTGCCGTACGGCACCGCGCAGGTCGACGTCGTCTTCACCCGCGGCTACCCGGTCGTCCCGGACGGGATCGTGGAACTCACCTGCGCGGTGGCCGCCCGCCTCGCCGCGACGCCCGCTGGTGCAGAGGGGCTGCTGCGGTCCCGCCAGATCGACGACTACAGCGAGACCTACGCCACCGAGGCGATCGCCGCCGCCGGCGACCTGCTCCCGGGCGAACGCGATGCCCTCGAGGATGCCCTCGGCACCCCCGAGGCCTGGATGACGAGGAGCCAGTGATGGACCTCGCCCCACTCCTCGCCGCCGGCCGGGCGGCCCATGAGGAATTGATGGTCGACACCGTGCAGGTCCTCGCACCGGGCTCGCCCGTGTACGACTCGGCAACCGGCGCCACGGTGCGGCCGGACAGCCGGGTGCTGTACTCGGGCCGGGCCCGGGTGAAACCCGCCGCCGCAGTCAGCGAAACCGCGCAGACCGGCCAGCGGCTGGTGGTGCAGCGCCGCTACGAGGTGGCGCTGCCCTGGTCGGTGGCCGCGCTGGGCACGGTCGTGCCGGGCGTGCAGGTGGTGGTCGACGCCTCGCCGGATCCGCGGCTGGCCGGGCTGACCCTGTGGGTGACGTCAGTAGCGGAGTCGGCGACGGCGACGGCCTGGCGGCTCGCGGCGGAGGACCGGTCGTGAGCGCGGACGTGACCGGCCTGGAGGCTCTGACTGCCGACCTGGCGCGGTCGGCGGCCGATGTCGACCGGCGGGCCCAACAGGTCGTGTCCAAGGGCGCGTTGAACATCAAGAACGACTGGCGGGCGAACGCGGCGGCCACCGCGGGGCGACACGCGCGGCTGTACCCGATGTCCATCGGCTACGACCTCACCGCCGTGCCGGGCATCGGAGTGTCGGCGGAGATCGGCCCCGACAAGAGCAAAGCACAGGGCCCGCTCGGCAACCTGCTGGAGTTCGGCAGCGTCAAGAACGCCCCGCACAACGACGGCGGCCGCGCCCTGGCCGCCGAGATGCCCCGGTTCACCGCCGCGGTCGAGGCGCTTGGAGAGGAGCTGCTGTGACGGCCCCTCAACTCCTCCCGCACGTCCAGGCCCTGGCCGCCGCGATCAGGGCCCTGCCCGATACCCCGCTCACGGTGTACGTCGGCGGCGCCCCGGCTGGTCCGGCGCCGCTGCCGGACACCTACGTCGTGCTGTACCCGGATCCGGGCAACGTGGATGCGGCGTCGCTCGCGGACGACCGCACCGAGTTGTCCGGGATGGTGCAGGCGACGTGCGTCGGCAGCACGCCCGATGGCGCGATCGGTACGGCCGACCGGGTCGCGCAGGCCTGGGACGGCCCGCTGGTCGTGGCCGGCCGCGCGTGCTGGCGCCCGGAACGCCTCGGCGGGCCGCCGCTGCAACGCGACGACGACCTGGTCCCGCCCGTCTGGTACCTCGCTGTGCAGTACGGCATCCACTCCATCCCCGCATGAACTCCCGAACGAACTGGAGGGCCTGATGGCCACCTTCACCACGCAGGTTCCGACGCTGGCCGGCCTCGCCCCCGTCTACTCGGCAGCGTCCGCCGGCGGCGACCGGGCCGAGTGCGGCGACCGGAACTTCCTGCACGTCAAGAACGGCAGCGCGAGCGCCGTCACGGTGACCCTGGCGACGACCGGCGCCGTGCGCGGGCAGTCCGTCGCGCCGGTCACCGTCTCGGTCCCGGCATCGGGCGAGCGCATGATCGGCCCGCTCGCCGGCGAGCTGTTCGCGGGCGCCGCCGATGGTCTCGCCGCGGTCTCCTGGTCGGCGACGGCCACGGTCACGGCGGCCGCGTTCCGCATCTGATCCACGCTCCGACCACCTGACGCCCCGGCCGACCGGCGGGGGCGTTTCGCATGCTCCGAGGAGAAGAGTCATGTCCGACACGATCGCCGATGGCTACACGCGGGTCTCCTGGGTCGCCACCATCGCCAACATCACCGCCCCCGCGCTGCCCGAGCTGACCGCCGGCACGTCCATCGACCTCACGCCGCGGATGACCCCCGACGGCCTCAACATCGAGCCCAAAACGGCCCTGGTCGACACCGGCGCCCTGGCGTCCACCTTCGACACCTCCGAGCTCGGCCGCGTCTCCTACGACAACCCGGACCTGACGTTCAAAAGGGGCACGACCCCGGCCGAGGACCGCCCCTACACCACCCTGGTGCGCGGAGTGCACGGCTACGTCGTGGTCCGCCGCAACGTGCCGTACACCACGGCCTGGGCCAGCGGCCAGCAGGTCGAGGTCTACCCCGTCGCGTGCGGAGAGCGCATCAACGCCAAGTCCGCGAAGAACGAGGTCATGAAGTGGTCCCTGCCGCTCGCGGTGACGACCGAGCCCGCCCCGAACGCGGTGATCGCCTGATGGCCGCCGCGAAGAAGCAGCGCGGACCGCTGGACGCGGAGGCCGTCATCGGCATGGCGACGCGCCGGGAGACGAGCGTTCCGCTGTGCCTGGCCGGCCATCTGCAGGGCGAGTACGAGGTGCTGGAGCGTCAACTCGCGGACGCTGCCGCGACGGTGGGCCAGTCCCTGGCCGGCACCAACCGGGCGGACATCGCCCAGCGCATGGAGGCGGTGCGCGAGGAGATGGCCGAGCACCTGGTCGTCTTCCGTCTGCGGGCGCTCGCTCCGGCCACATGGTCGGACCTGGTGGCCGCTCATCCCGGCCGCACCAGCGCCCACGCTTTCGATGAGGTCACGCTCGGCCCGGCTGCGATCGCCGCGTGCCTGGTTGACCCCGTGATGTCGGTCGAGCAGTACGGGCGGCTGGCTGAGCGACTGACCTCCGGCCAGCAGGACGCCCTGCTGAACGCGACGTGGTCGCTGAACACGGAGGCCGCCCAGCGCGTCCCTTTTTCGCTTCTCGCCTCCGCGACAGCCGGCTCCCTCACCGGCGAGAGGTAGAGGCCGCGCGGGCCTGGGGCGTGCCTCGGTCCGTGTTCCTCGGCCGGCCGATTCCGGCATCGGGCGATCCGCTGTGGCTCGACGACGATCGGGCGTGGGCGCTGGCCCTGCTGCAGGTCGAGGGCGAGGCCTGCAGGGGCTGCGGGCAATCCGTCGCCGACTCCACCGATCCGGCCCTCGAGGAGATGTGGCGCGCGGACGTGATCCGCTGCCACGCCTGTGCAGCCGCGGGCCGTGAGATGGCCGACTTCCAGCACGGCAGCAAAGACGTCCACGGCGCATACGCGCACGTCAGCAGGCGGGAGGCGTTGCCGTGGCAGACCGTACCGTCGCAGTCCGGCTGAACCTGGACACCTCCGGCTACCGCCGGGGCGCGGTGCAGGCGGAGCAGGCGACCGAGCAGGTGGCCGCCTCTGCTGCTGCGGCCGGCGCCCAGTCGCAGCAGGCGTTCGGCCGGGCCGCGACCGGCATCCAGTCGAGCATGCAGCGGGCGTCTCGCAGCGTCGGGACGTTCGGGCAGACCGTGCAGGAGTCGACGTCTCGCACGACCGTCGGCCTGGGCCGAATGGAGCTGGCGGCGCGGGAGCTGCCGGGCCCGTTCCAGGCCGCGTCCCGGGCGACCACCCAGTCGCTCGGGCAGATCTCCACGTCGGCAACTGCTGCCGCCAGCGCGGTGGTTGCGGCCGACACGCGCATGACCGAGGCGTCGGTCGCCAGCGCGCAGGGCATCCGCACGTCCCTGGCGACCCGGCTGGCCGTGGCCGAGGCGGTGGTCCAGCAGGAGGTGCGTGCTGCGGCGCGGGCTGAGGAGACCTCCGCGGTCACGGTCGGCGCGTACGGCCGGATGGCGGCCGCCGCACGGGCCTGGGGCACGTCGGTGCAGAGCTCCGCGGCGAGCGGCGTCCGGGCGATGGCGGCGGCCGGCGAGTCCGGCGAGCGGGCGTTCACCGGGGTCCGCACCGCAGGCCTGCTGCTGGTCGGCGCTTTCGCCGCGGCGAGCGTCGCGGCCGCCCGTTTCGAGAAGTCGATGAGCGGCGTGTACGCCGTGGCGGACGCCAACACCCAGCAGATGGGCGAGCTCCGCAGCGCCGCGATCGAGGCCGGCCGGGCGACCAGCTTCAGCGCGTCCCAAGCAGCGGACGCCGAGGCGGAGTTGGCCCGCGCGGGCGTGTCCGTCGCGGACATCACCGGCGGCGCTCTCCAGGGCTCGCTGGCGCTCGCGGCGGCCGGTCAGCTCTCTCTGTCCGAGTCGGCGGTGGTGGCCGCCCAAGCCATGAATACGTTCGGGCTGAAGGGCTACCAGGTCGGCCACATCGCGGACGTCTTGGCCAGTGGTGCGAACAAATCGGCGGCAGACGTGCACGGCCTGGGCGAGTCCCTGCGGATGGGAGGTCTGCTCGCGCACCAGACCGGACTGGACCTCGAGGACACCGTCGGCGTCCTATCCGCTTTTGCTGATCATGCGCTCATCGGATCGGACGCAGGCACCTCGCTGAAGACCATGCTCCAGCGACTGACCCCGCAGTCGGGCGAGGCCGCCGACATGATGCAGCAGCTCGGCTTCAGCGCCTTCGACACGTCGGGACGCTTCGTCGGCCTGGAGGAGCTGGCCGCCCGGATGAAGCGCGCCTTCTCCCAACTCACCCCTGAGGCCAGGAACTTGGCGATGGCCACGATTTTCGGGTCCGACGCGGTGCGGGCGGCGACGATCCTGTACGAGCAGGGCGCGACGGGCATCATGCGGTACCGGGACGCCGTCAACGACCAGGGCGCCGCCCAGCGGATGGCCTCCGTGCAGACCAACAACCTCGCCGGTGATCTGGAGAGGCTGACTGGCAGTCTCGAGGTCGCGCTGATCGAGGGCGGCAGCGACGCCAACCAGGTTCTGCGCGAGATGGTCAAGTGGATCACCGACGTGGTCGACGCCTACTCTGCACTGCCGGGCTGGCTGCAGACCACCGCGACCGGGCTGGCCCTGGTGGCCGGCGCGATCGCCCTGGTCGTCGGCGGGTTGATGCTGGGTCTGCCGCGCGTCATGGCCTTCCGGGCGTCGATCGCCGCGCTCGCCACCACGATGCCCAGGCTCGCATCGGCGATGACGATGACGCTGCGCGCCGCCGGCGGCATCGGCGCCGTGCTGGCCGTCGCAACCGTGGCCCTGGGCATCTTCGGGCAGGCTCAGAACGAGACCAAGGCCCGCACCGAGGACCTGACCGCCGCGATCAAGGCCGACAACGCCGCGATCGGCACGAACACACGGGCGTGGTTGGCGCACGAGTTGGAGACCCGCGGCGCGCTGAAGAGCGCTCGGGCGCTGTCGATCTCCACCCAGGATCTGACGGAGGCGATCCTCAACGGCGGCGCGGCGGCGACCCGGGTCCAGCGGCAGCTGTCGTCCTTGTACGACTCGATCGACGCCAACCGGCAGGCGAACACGGAGGGCGGCGGTCAGGACGATCGCGAGCGGGTCAAGCAGATCAAGGCCGTCCAGGACGCGCTGTCGCAGCTGAACCCGCAGGTCAATGAATCGGTCGCGGCAGCCAAGCGCGAGGCGGAGGCGACGGGAGCGGCCGCCGATTCCACCGGGGCGCTCGGCAAAAGTGCGCTCAAGACCGCCGATGATCTCGAGAACGCCAAGTCCGCGAGCGATCAGCTCCACGACAGCCTGATGCGGCTGAACGGCATCAACATCGACGCTGCCAGCAGCGCGATTAAGTACCAGAAGAGTCTCCAGGACCTGCGGGACGCGGTCGCGGAGAACGGCCGGAGCTTGGACATCACCACGGAGAAGGGCCGTGCCGTCAAAACGGCGGTGCTCGGCGCGGCATCGGCGGCCAGCGACCACGCCGAAGCGGTGATGAAGCAGACCAACAGCATGGAGCTGGCACAGGCCGCCTACCAGGACGACGTCGCGGGGCTCAAGGAGACGATGAGGGCCGCCGGCTTCACCACCGACCAGATCAAGTCGCTCACCTCCGCGTACGCCCAGCTGCCGATGACCAAGCAGACCGAGGTCACCGACCCGGGCGCGGTGCAGACCATCAAGGACCTCACCGACATCAAGGCGAGGCTGTCGGACATCCCGCCGGGCAAGACGATCACCGTCAAGGCCCCCAGCGACGCCGCGATCCAGGACCTGCAGGCGATCGGCTACCGGGTCGAGCACCTGCCCGACGGCAAGGTGAAGATCACCGTCCCGACCGACGACGCGTTCGGCGGCATCAATAAGATCCAAGCCGCGATCAACGGGATCAGCGACAAGTCGGTCAAGGTGCTGGTCAACGGCACGGTGACCCTCAACGGCGAGTACCTGCACGGCGGCCGCGGGCCGGGATTCGCCAACGGCGGTGTCGTGCATGCCGCTTCGGGCTACACGGTGCCCGGGTACGCGCCGCGCCAGGACACCGTGCCGGCGATGCTCTCGCCGGGCGAGGGCGTGCTGGTCCCGGAGACCGTCCGCCGGCTCGGCGGGGCACCTGCGATCGACGCCCTGAACGCCTGGGGCCGCTACAACGCGCCCGCGCCGCAGCTGATCCCGGCCCGCGCCCTCGTCAGTACCGGTGGGGGCGGGGGCAGCTACGACCATTCCCGCACCACCAACGTGACCCTGCACGGCGCCCGGATGACCGAGGCCGAGCAGGCCGCCGGCCTGCTACGACTGCTCGACTTCTACGGCTGACAGGAGGTGACGGGGCATGGGCTACACCCCCGGGCAGATCCTCGGCGGACGGACCGTCACCCTCGGGACGCTGGTGCTCGGCCAGGTCGATGCCGCGGGGGTCGCGTGGACGGTCAGCAAGGACGGACTGCGGGGGTGGGACGGGGCGCCGGTGCGCGCGCAGTACTCGGACCGGACAGCCGACCATGGCTCATGGGCTGGGCCCACCTACCTGGCGGCCCGGCCCATCACCGTGGCCGGCACAGTCACCGCACCCGACCTGGCGACCCTGGACGCCGCCTACGACCAGCTGGCCGCGGCCGCCGCGCTCACCGACACCGTGCTCGTCGTCGGGGAGACCTCGCCGAAACAGGCAACGGTGCGGCGCTCCGGCGAGGTGCTGTGGCGCCTGGACACGGACCGGATCGCCTCGTACAGCGTGATGCTGACGGCCGCGGACCCCCGCCGGTACAGCACCATGCTGCAGACCGCGAGCACCGGCCTGCCGGCCGCCGGGGCTGGGATCACGCTGCCCATCACGCTGCCGCTGACCATTCCCGCCGGCGGCAGCTCCGGGCAGCTCACCCTGACCAACGGCGGGACCATCGGCACCCGCCCGGTCTTCACGATCACCGGCCCGGTGACGGCGCCTGCGATCCTCGTACAGTACCCGGACTCGACGGTCCGCCAGCTCGCCTACTCCGACACGCTCGGTGCGGGCGACCAGCTGGTCATCGACACCGACGCGCACACCGCGATCCTCAACGGCGTCGCGTCCCGGCGGCGGTACTTGTCCGGGATGTGGCCGGAGATCGGCCCCGGACAGACCGTCACCGTCCAATGGACCGCCGCCTCCACCGACCCTGCCGCACTGCTGACCGCCTCGTGCCGGTCTGCCTGGATGTGAGGAGCTCCCATGCCCACCGACCCGCTGTGGCTCCCCACCCTCAGCTACGACGAGACCGAGCTCAGGCTCATGGACCTGTCGCTCGTGATGGCCGACGGCACCGCCCGCGGCGCCCGCCCCGGCCTCCGCCCCGGCGATCCCGGCATGGCCGTCACCCTCGCCGGCACCACCGTCAACGTCAGCGCGGGCACGGCCACGCTGTACCGCTCCGGGCAGGGCCTGTACCGGGCCCAGCTCGCCGCGACCAGCCCCGGCACCCTGGTCGCCGCTGACGCCTCGTTCTCGAGGATCGACCTCGTGTACCTACGGGTGTGGGACACCGCGGTCGACGCCTCCGGCCTCCGCAAAGCGGACGCCGTCTACCTGCCGGGCACGCCCTCCGGCACGCCGGCCGCGCCCAATCCCGGCGCCACCGAGATCTACATTCGCCTGGCGACCATCACGGTGCCGCCGACCGGCTCCGGCGGCACCGGCGCTGCCACCGTCTCCAGCGCGGTCCGGCAGGTCACCGTCGCTCCCGGCGGCGTACTCCCCGTCAGCTCGGCCGCCGACATCGCCGCCGCCGGCACCTACGTCGGACAGGTCCGGTACAACACCGCCCGGGCCATGCTGGAAACCTGGTCCGGGACGGCGTGGGTCGCCCCCGGCGACTGGACGGCGTACACCCCGACCTGGACCGCATCGGTCACCAACCCCGTCGTCGGCGCCGGCGGTTCGCTGACGGGCCGCTACACCGTGATCGGCAAGAGCGTCACCGTGCTGATCAGCTTGCTCGCGGGCTCCGCCACGACTTACGGCAACGGCGAGTGGGCTTTCAGCCTGCCGTTCGCTGCCGCGAACATCGGCACGGCCGCCAGACAATGGCTCGGGGCGGCCCTCGGCATCGTCCCCGGCAGCGCCTACTGGCCGGGCACCTCACAGGTCGAGTCCAACACCTCCGTGGTGCGGGCCCTGTCCCCGATGACCGCCGCCGGCAGCGCCAACGCACGCTGGGCCGCCGCCGTCCCCCAGACCTGGGCATCCGGCCACCAGCTCAACATCGAGATCACCTACGAGGCGGCGTGAGCGCCTACACCCTCGCGTGGTTCGGCTGCGACCTGCGCACCGGCGCGATCGCCGAAGAGCTGCGGGCCCTGCGCCCGACCCAGGCGCTCACCCGCCGGATCGGCGCGGCCACCAGCGTGCCAATGGAGCTCGACCTCGCCGGTGCGCCGCCGCACTGGGAGGCCGCCACGGACCAGGGGCGCACGCTGCAGGTCGCCGTGGACGAGACGACCGGGGCGATCGTCTGGGCCGGGATCACTGCCGAACGCGACGGCGGCAGCTCCCAGACGCTGACGCTCGGCGCGGCTACGGCCGAGTCGTACCTCGACCGCCGCTACCCGGGCGACTACACCGCCACCGCCACCGACGCGACCACCGTCATGGCCGCCCTCGCCGCCCCGGCAGCGAGCCTCGGGCCGCCGATCGAGTTCGACACCGCACCATCCGGCCTGCTCATCGACTACTCCATGCGCGACCTCGACGACAAAACGGTCATGTCGGGGCTGCAGGAGATCGCCGACATGGCCGGCGCGCCGGAGTGGACCGTGGACGTCGTCTGGGCAGACGCCGCCCAGACCCGTGTCAAGTTGGTCGTCCGGATCCGCCCGGCCATCGGCATCCAACTCGCCGTGCCCGGGGCGGTGTTCGATTTCCCGGGCTGCATCGGCGACTACAGGCTCACCGAGTCCTACGACCGCGGGCGCGGCGCCACCCGAACCGTAGCCCGTGGCGAGCTGGTCGACGGCGTCCGCACCACCAGCACGGTGCACACCGCCGACAGCCTGATCGCAGCCGGCTGGTGCCTGTGGGAGCGGCGCTGGACACCGTCCGCCGGAATCACCGACACCGCCCAGCTCGACCGGCACGCCACCGAGGCCATCACCCTGATGGGCACCGGCTCACGAGCCTGGACTGTCAACGCGGTCGCCTCCCGTGCGCCACGCCTCGGCACCGACTGGTCGCTCGGCGACACCATCGCGATCAGCATCGACCGCTCGCCCCGGCACCCGGCCGGGGCCCAGGCCGTCGCCCGCGCGTACGCGTGGAGCCTGGACGCCGCAGCGGACCGGGTGTCGCCGATCCTGCTGGAGGACACGTGACCACCCGAAACGACCAGCTCCCGCGCAGTCTCGGCGACATCGTCGGCCAGCTCACCGCCCTGCAGCGGCAGATCGACGAACTGCGCGCCCAGCAGCCGGACATGTCGGCCGCCGACGCCGTACTGCCGCCTCTGGACGCCGACACCTCCCGCTGGCCACAGACCACCGCCGGCGGCTACACCGCCATCGCCCGCTGCTCGAGCATCCGCCACGGCAGCGCCCTGCGCCTCGTCCTGGACACCGCGGCCACCAGTGGCTCCACCGGGTCAGTGCGCGTCATCGTCGCGGGCACCCAGTGGGGCCCGACCGTCGCCGCAGGCGCCCAGTTCGACTGGACCGCCCCGTTGCCAGCCCAGGTCGCCGCGGCCGGCCGCTACGACCTCACGGTCGAGGCCCAGCGCACCTCGGGCACCGGGATCGTGGCCGCGCAGACCCGCCTGATCCGCAACATCCCCTGACTTGGAAGGACCGTCGTGCACGTCGCGAACACCCTGTTCCAGCCCGACCCCGCCCTGCTGCCCCCGCTGCTGGACGACGTTGCGGCCTACGAGTACCGCTGCGGCCGGGCCGGCCGCCCGGGCCCGGCCGTCACCGGACAGCCCACCGTCTACGGCGAGCTGTGGCTCATGGCCGTCGCCCGGCAGACCTCCGACCCCGGCCAGTGGGTCGTCTACGCGATCACGTCCGAGGAGGACGTCCCCGGCTGGCCGTACGACACCGGCCAGTACACCGGCGGCCTCCGCAGCGGCGCCGACTGGGCCCGGCCGCTCGCCGCCGCCGGCCACCAGGTCGTGCTCCGCCACTACGCCGACTTCGGCGTCACGTCGACCGCGGCCGACGTCCCCCTGACCTGACACACCCTCACCACCACCCCGTCGCCGCCCGGCGCCGGGGCCCTCAGCATGCCCTGGAGGCGTTCGTGAGAGACGAGTTCGCCGCGCTGCTGCTGGGCCAGGTCGGCCAGCACGAGGGGCGCGATCCGGACGGCACGTGGAACAACATCCAGCGGTACAGCCAGGAGACACCTGGTCTGGAGTGGTCGGACGGGCAGCCGTGGTGCGCCACGTTCGAGGCCTGGGCCGCGCATCAGCTCGGCATGGACCGGCTGTGGCCGATGACCGCGTCGTGCCTGGAGGCCGTCGCCTGGTGGCAGGACCGGGACCGGTGGACGCCGTACCCGGTGCTCGGTGGCCCGTTCTACCTCGGCCCGGGCGGCGGCACCCACACCGGCGTGGTCGTGGCGTTCGACGCCGACACGATCACCACCGTGGAGGGCAACTCCAATGCCGGCGGTAGCCCGGAGGGGGACGGCGTCTACCGCAGGGTCAGGCCCCGCCGCGGACCCGGGTCCCCGTACGGGTACGGCGTCCCGGCCTACCCGGAGGGCACGGTGTCCGCGGACCCGGCCCTCGGCGGCACGCGCACAGCGGCCGTCTCCCCGCCGGCGGTCGTGCCGGCACCCAACCCCGCGGCCCGGCCGAGCGACCGGCGCCGCCTCGACGAGGAGGTGCGCTGACATGGCGCTGCTGAACGGACAGATCCCGAAGGGCTTCGGCCGAGATAACTCGATCACGATCCCGCTCCCGCCTCCGGACGGCGGAGCGATCGGCTGGGGCACCGGCTACCTGTCGGTGTGCACGGGCTACGGGGATGCGAAGGTTCGTGCCGCGGTCTTCAACGCACAGCTCGGCGACTACCGCGAGAGCTTCGTCGTGGCCAAGCGGCTCGACGGCCGCGTGTTGATCCCGCTGCAGGCCGGCGACCAGAAGGTCGACCTTGAGCGCGTGCCGCTCGGCCCGGCCGACAAGGGCACCTGCAACGCCGCGTGGCAGATCGAAATCACCCTCAAGGCCTGACGGCCTTTCAACCTCTGGAGACACCCCCATGCCGAGAATCCTCGGACGCGAGCCCGCGCTGTGGCTCACCCTCGTCGCCGTCCTCGTCAAGCTCGGCTCGGCGTTCGGCCTGCACGTGAGCACCGACCAGCAGGCCCTCATCAACGCCGCAGCCGCCGCGCTCGTCGGCCTGGTCGTCGCGCTCATCGTCGGGGACGGCCGCGGTGCGGCGGTGCTCGGACTCGTCCAGGCCGCGCTCGCCCTCGCCGTCGGATACGGCCTGCACTGGACGGCCGATCAGCAGGCGGTGGCGCTCAGCGCGGTCGCAGCGGCGGTGGCGATGTGGACGCGCACGCAGGTGACCGCACCGGTGCCGGCCGCCCGCCAGCTGCCGCCGATCCCGGCGGTGCGCGAGTGACCTCCCCGCCGTCCGACCCGGGCGTGGTCATCTCGCCCGGCCAGATGTACGCGGAGGTTCGGAGGATCGCTGACCGGCAGATCAGGATGGACGAGAAGATCGACCGGTTCCTGGAGGACCAGCGTGGCCATCAAAAGGAGACCAGCGATCACGAGAAGCGCTTGCGGGCGCTGGAGGCCCGGGTCTGGATGGCGATGGGTGCCGCCGTAGTCCTCGGCGCCGGGTCCGGTGCTGGCATCGCGCAGATCATGGGCCGCTGACCAAGTGTGAAATTCGCGGTTATGAAATAACGCCCGATCTCACACCTCCTCTGACCAGGAACTTCCCTGGCTTCGGGAACACCACCGCCCCGCTCGGCTTCGGCTGGGCGGGGCGGATTTGCTGTTTCCGGCGTGGCGGCACCGGGCGTTCGCCATGATGTGGCGTCATGGAAACCGACCCTCGTGATGTGCACATCATCGACCTCCGGGGCGCCATCCAGCGCACTGTCGCCATGCTCGGGTTCAGCGCCGGCCAGCTGGCGGTCGACGCCCCTGAGCAGGCAGAGCAACTGCTGGCCGCGGCCGAAGATCTGATGGCTGCTCTGGAGCGCACCATGCTGCCAGCGACCTGACACGCCGGTCGGCAGCGGCAGCCACTCCGCCCAGCCGGTTCTGGGCGGGCGGGTTCGTGGTGTCCGGGCTCAGTGGTGTTGGTCCCCGGCCGCGACCTGCGAGGCAGCCAGCCGGGCCGATTCCGCCTGCAGCGCGCCGGCGATCTGGTCCCGGGCCTGCCGCCAGCCCTGAGCCTGGTCGCGGGTCATCCCCGTCGGCCGCCGCTCGGCGCGCACCAGACTGGCGGCCCGGCGGAGCGCGTCTGCCTCGATGAGAGTGATCATGCTGGAGACGGCGCCCTGCGAGGCGAGCGTGACAGTGCTCAGGAGGGTCCGGGCGCGGGCGGCGAGTGTGGCGAGGGTGGGCATGGTGGCACGGTAGGGGTGACGGACCACCAGCCGTACTTCGCGACCCGCCGATCACTCGGCAGGGTGATGTCCGCGGTCTCCGCCAGTCGGCCGGCGCCCGGGCGTAGTAGGTTCCCTCGATCAATGCCTGACCTGCTGGGGCCCGGCTACGCTGCCCGCATGATCACAGCAGTGGTGTTTGATGTCGGCGAGTGCCTGGTGGACGAGACCCGCGAGTACGGCACCTGGGCGGACCTGCTGGGTGTCCCCCGGCACACGTTCGTCGCCCAGTTCGGCGCGGTGATCGCGCAGGGTAAGGACTACCGGGAAACGTTCCAGGTCTTCAAACCCGGCTTCGACCTGCACGTCGAGCGGGAGCGACGGGCCGCGGCCGGGCAGCCAGAGACCTTCGGCGAGGAGGACCTGTACCCCGACGTGCGCACGGCGTTCGCCGAGCTCCGCGCGAACGGCCTGCACCTGACCATCGCTGGCAACCAGACCATCCGCGCCGGAGGGATCCTCCGCGAGCTGTTCACCGCCGACGTCGACCTGATCGGCACTTCAGACGACTGGGGCGCGAGCAAGCCGGATGCGGCGTTCTTCGACCGGGTTGCCGAGGTGGTCCCGGCCGCCCCGGGCGAGATCCTGTACGTCGGCGATCGCCTCGACAACGATGTGCTGCCCGCCCTTGCGGCCGGGATGCACACCGCGCTGATCCGGCGCGGCCCGTGGGGATGGATCCAGCAGCACGATCCGGCCGCCGAGAAGTCGACGTTTCGGATCGACTCGCTACTCGAACTTCCGGCGCTGATCGCTACGTTCAACGCTGCAGGGAACTGAGCGTCGCTGACCAGGAGTAGAGGCGGTCGTCCACTGCTTGGACGGCCGCCGTGTCCTGCCACTCAATCAGCAGCCGGCGCGCCTCACGGACCCGCTCCATACCGGTGGCGTACCAGGTGACCCGCAGCTGGTCGAGCGCCACCTCCAGGTGCTGGCATGCCTCGGCCGGTCGACCGGCACGGGCCTCAACGGCAGCAAGGTCGGCCAGCACGACCACTCGTTGTTTGCCGTCCTCCTCGCCGAGGCCGGCCAGAACCTCGGTCAGCGTCGTTCGAGCCTGCGGCAGGTGCCCGGCGATGAGCTGGGTGTGGCCGAGGAACGCGGCCAGGCGCACCGTACTGAACCAGCCGAACCACTCCGGCAGAACGGTGACACCTCCAGCGCGGCCGAGCAGGTCGCTGGCGTGGTGGAGCACTCGCAGCGCCTCACGGTGGTCGCCGCACTTGGTGAGGCATTCGGCTTCGACTGCGTCGAGCCATGCGTGGATCTCGGCGGACGCGTTGCCGCGGCGCGCGTACGCGCGGGCGCCGCGCATCCGCTCGGCCATCTCCTCCCGCTGGCCGGCCCACCCGGGAACGAACGCAGCGTGCCCCAGGATCGCGGCGCCGAGCAGCTGGTCGTCGGCGGCGCCGGCCGCGTGCAGCGCGCGGACGAGTGTCGCGTCGGATGCGGCGGGCTGCCGGAGGTCGAAAAACTCGATCCGGCCGAGCAGCAGCAGGCTCTCGGCAAGCGCCGCGGCAAGCACACGCCGGGCGACGCCGGACGTCTCGCCGAGCAGGGCCTCGCCCAGTACAGAGTGTTCGGCCACGGACCGGTGCAGGGTGGCGGGCGCAACCGTCCAGTACATCTGCCGGTGCGCGGCGGTGATCGCCGCGTAGGCGGCGCCGATCGTCTCCGGCTGCACGCCGTCGGTCTGGGCCGGGTGCGGCACTGCAGGGCGGGGTGCAGGCGGGATCACCGGGGCCGCTGCGGGGGGCGGCTGCTGACCGCCGAACCCGAGTTGCGAGAGGGGCATCCGCAGCAGCTCCACCATCACGCGCTGGTGTTCGTCGCGGGGCCATGGAGGGTTGGGGCCGAGCCATCGAGCGACCTGCCGCAGGCTGACGCTGTACTGCGGGATGCCGAGGCTGCGGCCGGTGCGTTCGAGCGCCTCGCGCAGTGCACGGTTGCTGCCGATGCCCGCGGCAAGCATGGCTGCCCGCAGGGCGGTGTTGCCGTCGGTGGTGCGTGCCACCCGGCCCTCCTGGTGACTGTGTTGGGCCTCAACCGTACTTCGGGGCCGGTCATTTGAGCGACTGTCACTCGATCGAGCGCCGCAAAAAGTCCTCAAAGAGGCACTGAAAAGTCGTCATTGAGGCATTCATATGTCGCGCTGGATGGCCGACTCTGATCCCGCACCCGTTGCGGTGCACCCCCGGCGATCAGAGGACAGCACCCATGACCAAGACCAGGCGCGCGTTGCCCGACGATTCGCGGCCCGCCAGCTCGACCACCGGCGAACAGTACATCCGCTGTGGGTCCTGCAGCCGCTGCATCCTCGGGGCCGGCCGTGACGTCACGCCGACCGCATCCGACTGCTGGGCCGACCACCTCGATGCCGCCACCCGGCGGTCCGCATGAGCGACAGCGAGCACGCCGAGCACGCCACCGGCTACTACTACGTCGACACGCTCCGCACGCTCCAGGACAACACGCCGATCTGGGGCGTGCGCCGGCCGGACGGGTCGTGGCGGATGGAGATGGGCACCGCGGAGATGCACGTGCGCCGGGATCACGCTGAACGGTCGGCTGGCCAGCTGAACCAGATCAACAATCTGACGCCGCCCCAGGTGTAGCTACTCATCCTGAAAGAGCCGCCAGATCGGGACATCGAGGGCGTCGGCGACGACGAGGTAGGCATCGAGCGATGGAGCCTGTGCACTGGTCTCCATGCGGATGATCGTGTTGCGGTGCAGGCCGGAGTGCTCAGCGAGGTTCTCCTGCGTCCAGCCACGGGCCTCACGTAAGGCTTTGATGCGGCTGCCGATCACCTGCCGGTCCATCAGCAGGTGTGGAGGCAAGTGGATCTTGAATGGCACCTACCTGAGTCTGTCCCGACCTGGGCAGAATGTCCGCACCTGATTAGGTGCATCAGCAGCTCCATCCGGGTAGCATCCCGCGCACGGCGGCACGCTGAGTGACGAACCGCTGAAGCTGTGCAATCAGACGCTTGTTCGATAGCCTTCCCCATTCCCCCATTCTTCCTGGACCTTGTGCGGGGCGCACACATACGGAATCGTTGACACCTCACCCATCAACTTCCAATCCGAGCACGGGCCGTGACGCTCAGAGCTCACAACAACGAAGGCCCGGCCGACGAGTCGACCGGGCCTCCTGATCGCCCACCAGGCAGCGCACGGTCGCATCGCGCGCTGAGTGGCGGGAGTCGAGTCAGTTGGTGCCGGGCGCGCAAGTGCGCCCGCCGCATCGTACTGACCGACAAGCGGCCGGCCGTCCGGGAGGGCAGCTGGGCGCCGGCTCCAGGGCAGGACGACTGACCCCCCTCCCCGCCTGGAGCTGCAGAAGCGCCCCCAGCCGACCGGTTCGGCTGGGGGCGCTTCGAGCTGTCAGCGTGCAGTGACCTGCAGAGATGGCATGATCGCTTGGGAGAAATTTAGGTGGTCGACCCGTGCGTCGAGACTGTACTGAGACTGTCTGGCGCTGTACTCAAAGTGCGCTTGCGCGCCGCGCCTGAGTCTCACCTGCGCTCTGACCTGCGGAGATGATGCCATCTCCGCAGGTCACCTCTGTGCCCCAGACAGGAATCGAACCTGCGACACCGGCTTTAGGAGAGCCGTGCTCTATCCCCTGAGCTACTGAGGCCCGGCCGCCCGGACACCCGACGACCGCTCACAGCCTAGCGGATCGGGCCCACCGGGTGGCCGCCGCAGCGGACGGGGCACGGGGGCGGGGCGTGGCCTTACGGTGGATTTGCTCGTTCTTGTGGCAGATCCGACCCCTCCGAAAGGCACCGGTCCCGTGACTTCCTCCCCCCAGACTCCGTTCGGCGGCCTCGGCAGGATCCTGGTGATCATCCCGACCTACAACGAGGCGGAGAACGTCGAACGGATCGTCTCCCGGGTCCGGGCCGCCGTCCCGGAGGCCCACGTGCTGGTCGCCGACGACAACAGCCCGGACGGGACGGGCAAGTTGGCGGACGGGCTGGCCGCGGACGACGAGCAGGTGAAGGTGCTGCACCGGAAGGGCAAGGAGGGCCTCGGCGCGGCCTACCTGGCCGGATTCCGGTGGGGCATCGAGAACGGGTACGACGTGCTGGTGGAGATGGACGCGGACGGCTCGCACCAGCCGGAGGAACTGCCGCGGCTGCTCACCGCGCTGCACAGCGCGGACCTGGTGCTGGGCTCGCGCTGGGTGCCGGGCGGCGCGGTGGTGAACTGGCCGAAGTCGCGGCTGCTGCTCTCCAAGGGCGGCTCGACCTACTCCCGGCTGATGCTGAACGTGCCGATCCGCGACGTCACCGGCGGCTACCGGGCGTTCCGGAAGGAGACCCTGCTGGGCCTCGGCATGGACCAGGTCGCCTCGCAGGGCTACTGCTTCCAGGTCGACCTGGCCTGGCGGGCCGTCAAGGCCGGCTTCAAGGTGGCCGAAGTCCCGATCACCTTCGTCGAGCGCGAGCACGGCGCCTCCAAGATGAGCCGCAACATCGTCGCGGAGGCCCTCTGGCGGGTCACCGCCTGGGGCGTCACCGACCGGGTGTCCCGACTCACCGGCAAGCGCTGAGCCCGGCCGCGAAAAAGCCTCCGCGGGCCGGCTGCACCAGGTGCGACCGGCCCGCGGAGGCCTCCGAACAGTCCGTGCGGGCTCAGCCGAGGCGCAGCAGCCGGGAGCTGATGGACGGCGGGGCGAGGTCCGACCGGAGGGTCACCGGGACCTCGATCCGGTCGTCGCCGTCGCCCGCCGACAGCGTGCCGACCTGGGTGCCGGCCGGCAGGGTGTGGGCGATCGTGCCGATCGGGGTGAGGGTCAGGTGCGCGGTGATGCCGGACCAGCCCGCCACCGTGAGGTCCTTGGCGGCCACCACCGGGACCTTGCCGCCCACGCCGTCGTCGACGAAGCCGACCACGTCGCCCTGCTTGGCCAGGGTCTGCCCGGTCAGCGCGGACTGCGCGGCCACGTTGATCTTCTGGCTGACCGGCTGGGCCGCGTTCACCAGGCTCGGCTCCTCCTTGGTGGCCGGCTGGCCCAGGGTGACGCCGAGCAGGGTCCGCTTCACGCCGCCGATCTCCTTGACCGCCGCCCACATGAAGCAGGACTGCGCGGGAGTGGACGACCCGGTCTTGCCGCCGATCATGCCGTTCTTCCCGAGCACCTTGTTGGTGTTGTAGACCCGCTGGCCGTTGAACTTGGTGTCGGGCTCGGCGATGACCTGCCGGAAGATCTCGTCCTTCATCACCTGCTCGGCCAGCTTCAGCTGGTCCTTGGCCGTCGACTTGGTGTCGTTGTTGTACCCGGCCGGGTCGGCGTAGGTGGTGTTGGTCATGCCGAACTGCTTGGCGGTGTCGTTCATCTTCTTGATGAACGCCTCCTCGCTGCCGGAGTCCCAACGCGCCAGCAGGCGGGCCACGTTGTTCGCCGACGGCAGCATCAGCATCTCCAGCGCCTCGTACTGGCTGATCTGCTGACCCTCCGTCAGGGTGACCTTCGACTCGTCGGCGTTCGACGACTCCTGCGCGGCCTGCTTGTCGACCGTGAGCATCGGGCCGCTCTGGCCCTTCTTCAGCGGGTGCGCCTGCAGGATCAGGTACGCGTTCATCACCTTGGTGACGGACGCGATCGGCACCGGCGTCTGCTCGCCGGACGCGCCCAGATCACCCACCCCGACCACCTCGGCCGCGGCCTGCCCCTTGGCCGGCCACGGAATGCTCAACTGCTCGCCCTGGAACGTGAACGAGTCGGCCAGCCCGAGCTTCGCCTTCGGCGCGGGCAGCGGACGCAGCAGCTGCACCGCCGCCAGCACGCCGAACACCACGACCAGGAAGACGCCCCAGATCACCACCCGCTTCATCGCCCGCCGGAACGGGGTCATCGGCCGGGCGCTCAGCGCCTTCAGCACCTCCAGCGCCTCGACGGTGCTCTCCGGCCCGACCGGCTCGGGTGCGGGCGCGGTGACCACCGGAGCCGCGACGGGGGCGGCGGCCGCGGGGGCAGCCTTCGGCGCGGGGGCGGGCTTCGGGGCGGGAGAAGGCTTCGGAGCGGGAGAAGGCTTCGGAGCGGGCTCGGGCGCGGGCTCGTCCTTGGGCAGCCGCAGCATGACGGTCTGTTCGGGCCCGGCCGACGCCTCGTCGGCCTCGTCGGACTTCTCCGGCGCCTCCGGCGTCTCCGCCTTCCCGATGCGCAGCGTCATGGTCGGCTCGGGCGCGGCCGGAACCGACTCCTCCTCCGCCTCCTCGACCTTCTCCATGCGCAGCGTCATCGTGGGCTCGGACACGGCCGGAGCGGACGCCTCCTCGGCCTCCGGCGTCTCCGCCTTCCCGATGCGCAGCGTCATCGTGGGCTCGGGCGCGGCCGGAACCGACTTCTCCTCCGCCTCCTCGACCCTCTCGATGCGCAAGGTCATCGTGAGCTCGGACGCGGCGGGAACCGGCTCCTCGGACTCTTCCGCCTTCTCGGCCTTCTCGGCCTCTTCCGCCTTCTCGGCCTTCTCCGGCTTCTCGGCCTTCTCCGGCTTCTCCGGCTTCTCCGGCTTCTCCGGCTTCTCCGGCTTCTCCGGCTTCTCGGCCTTCTCGGCCTTCTCGGCCTCTTCCGCCTTCTCCAGCTTCTCGGCCTCGGGCTCTTCCGACTTCGCCGACTTCTCCGGCTTCTCCAGCTTCTCGGCCTCGGGCTCTTCCGACTTCTCCGACTTCTCCGACTTCTCGACGCGCAGCGTCATCGTCGGCTCCGGCGCGGCCGGAACGGACTCCGCCTCGCCCTCGGGCTCGGCCTCGGCCGCCTCCGCCCCCTCCTCTTCCTTCTCCTTCTCTACTTCCTTCGGCTTGGCGGCAGTGAGCGCGGCGCCGGCCTCCGGGAGGTCGAGGTCGGATTCGGGCGAGGTCGCGGGTTCGTCGGTGTCGCGGGCGCGGAGGTGCACGGTGGAGCCGCCCTCGCGAGGAGCTCGCTCCTCGGCCTCGGCCGGCCGCGTCCTGCCGTCGCGCGGCTCGCTCTGCGGGGACTCGCCCACGTAACCCACTCCTCCTCGTCCGCCCCGGCGGTTGCCGGTCCGATCACACAAGCTGGTTTTTTTCGGGCGGGTTCTCGACCCGCCCGGGTACCTGTACAGTCTCCGGCACCGTGGCCGTGATGGCCCGCCGCACCCCGCCCCACCGGCGGCTTTTCCTGCCTGCGCGGGCCGTTGCCGGGTCAGACGCGGGGGCGTCGGACGGCGGTTCCAGCCTGCCTGCTCAAGGTCACGATTCGGAGGCGTACTCGACAAGCCTGTGTGAGAGGCGTCACCCTGTCATTCATCCACGCGGGGAGGCTTGGATGGGCAGGAGCCGCAGAACTATTCCCGAGGAGCTGTTGCTGCTCGCACTGGACCCGGCCACGGGTACCACCGCGCAGCCGCAGACCCTCGACCTCGGACTTGCCGGGGCGCAGCTCGTCGAGCTGTCCCTGGCCGGAAGGATAGTCCCGGACGGGGACCGGATCGCCGTGGTGGTGCCACGGCCGACCGGTGATCCGACGTTGGACCATGCGTTGGAGCTGTTGCGCAGGCGCGGCAGTCCGGTGCGCGCCGCGCACTGGATCGGTGGGCCGCGCCTAGGCCTGAGGCAGACGTACCTGGCGCACCTGGAGCGGTGCGGCATGGTGACGGCGGTGCCGGGTCAGGTCTGCGGCGTGCTGCCGACGACCCGTTACCAGGCGTCGGACGACTGCACCAACGCGGCGATCAAGCAGCGGCTGGACACCGCGATCCGCACCGGCGTGCCGCCGGACCCGCGGACGGCGGCACTGGCGGCGCTGGCGCACGCGGTGGGCCTGGGCAAGCACCTGTACCCGGGCAACGAGGGACGGTCCTCACGTTCCCGGCTGCGGGACCTGATCAGGTACGACCCGCTGGGCGGGATGGTGGCCCACGCGGTGATGGACGTGCAGAACGGTCTGCCGACCCAGCAGGGCAGGTCGGCGCCCGCGGGTTCGCGGGGTCCGGCCGGTCGGCCCGCGCCCGCGGGGCGGGGTGTGGCCAGTCGGGTGGGCGCGCGATGAGCGGCCTGCGCTGCTAGCTGGTGTGCGATGCGGTTCGAGGGCGGTCGGCCCGGTGCGATGGCACCGGGCGGCCGCCCTTCACCGTTGGAGCCCCGGATCCGACGGTCCGTCAGCTGCCGTGGGGCGCACGGGATGCCCTTTAGCGTGTGGGGCTGGTGGTCCGCAAGAGCCACCGTCCCCATTGGGTGATTTTCCGACGATCTGTTCTAACGCGCTGCCGCGATTCCCGGGCGTGGACGGCAGTTGAGGTGGCATGCTGCTCAGCGTCAGGGGGTTGGTACCAATTACCGCACTGTTGCCAGAAGTAGGGCCGGAGGTCCATGTGTCCGCCAGCGTGAATCCGACGGTCCGCCGCCGCAGGCTCGGCGCCGAGCTCCGGAGGCTGCGCGAGCTCCGCGGCATGACCGCGGAGGAGGTGGCCGGCCGTCTGATGGTGTCCCAGTCGAAGATCAGCCGACTGGAGAACGGCCGCCGCTCGATCAGCCAGCGCGATGTGCGCGACCTGTGCGACGTCTACCAGGTCGAGGACGAGCGGGTCCGCAACGGGCTGATGGAGATGGCCAAGGAGTCGCGCCAGCGCGGCTGGTGGCACGAGTTCGGGGACATCCCGTACAGCGTGTACATCGGACTGGAGGCGGAGGCCTCGTCGATCCGGGCCTACGAGTCCTCGTTCGTGCCGGGGCTGCTGCAGACCCCGGAGTACGCGGAGGCGGTGGTCACCGGCACCCAGCCGGACACCGATCCGGCGGCCATCCGCCGCCGGGTGGAGGTGCGGCTCAAGCGCCAGCACCGGATACACGGCGAGGACCAGATCGGCAGCCTGTGGGTGGTGGTCGACGAGGCGGTGCTGCGCCGGCAGGTCGGCGGGCCGCAGGTGATGGCGGCACAGCTGTACCAGTTGGTCGAGCTCGGTGAGCGGCCGAACATCAATCTGCAGGTCATACCGTTCAGCCACGGTGCCCATCCCGGCATGACCGGGACATTCTCCCTGATGGAGTTCCCCGAGTCAGCGGATTCCACGGTCGTCTACTTCGAAGGAGTGACGAGCGATCTCTACCTGGAGAAGGAAGCCGACGTACGCCGCTATACCAATCTGTACGACCATCTGCGAGCCGCGGCGCTGAGTGTCACGGAGAGCCGGTCGATGATCACCCAATTGGCAGAGGAGTTCATGAAATGAGCAAGGCCATCGAGACCCTGACCTGGCGCAAGAGCAGCTACAGCGGCGGCAACGGCGCGTGCGTCGAGATCGCCGTCCCGTCTTCTGCCTCGATCGCGGTCCGGGACTCCAAGGACCCGCAGGGCCCGCAGCTGCGCTTCTCCAACGCGAGCTGGGCGGCTTTCGCGGCGGCCGCCGGCGCGGGCGTCTTCGGCGAGATCTGACCCGGGACCTGATCCACGGCACCCTCGTACCGCTCCGGTGCCCGTCGCCTCCCCCGCGGCGGGCACCGTCGTACGGGGTGCGTCAGCCGCCGGTGGGGTAGCGGGTGTCCCAGCCGTCGGTGCCGTGCAGGGCGGGGCCGTGCAGCAGTTCCAGCACCAGGTCGTCGGCGAGCTCCAGGATCGTGCCGCGGCCTTCGAGTTCGGCGAGCAGCTCGGGCGGGAGCGCGGTCTCGCCGTGCAGGGCGCCCAGCAGGTTGCCGCAGATGGAGCCGGTGGAGTCGCTGTCGCCGGAGTGGTTGACGGCCAGCAGCAGGCCGCTGCGGACGTCCTCGGCGACCAGCGCGCAGTACAGGCCAATGGCGAGCGACTCCTCGGCGGTCCAGCCCTCGCCGAGCTCCTCGACGCGTTCGGCGGACGGCACGCCGGCCCGGACGGCGTCCAGGGCGGCGCGCAGCGCGGCGGTGGTCTCCTCGTGGCCGGGGCGCTCGGACAGCAGCGCCAGGGCGAGGTGGACGCCCTCCTCCAGGGTGCCGCCGCGGGCCACCGCGTGGACGATCACCGCGAAGGCCCCGGCGGACAGGTAGCCGGTGGGGTGGCCGTGGGTCAGCACCGAGCATTCGACTGCGAGTTGGAACACCAGGGCGGGGTCCCAGGCGGTGAGCAGTCCGAACGGGGCGGCGCGCATCACGGTGCCGCAGCCCTTGGAGTTCGGGTTGCGCGGGTCGTCGAGGGTGGGCAGCGGCCCGTCCGCGGCGCCGGCCAGGCCGGACAGGCAGGCGTTGCCGGGGGCGCGGCGTTCGTACAGCCACTCCTCGCGGCCGAGCCAGCCGAGGTCCTTGCGGCGCTCGTCGGGGCCCCAGTCCTGCTGGGTGGCGTACCAGCGCAGGTAGGCGCGGTGCACGTCGGACGGCGGGTGCCAGGCGCCGCTGTCGCGGCCGATGTGGGCGCGGATCAGGCCGTCGACGGTGAACAGGCTCATCTGGGTGTCGTCGGTGACGGCGCCGCGCCGCCCGTAGGCGGGGACGTAGCCGGTGACGCCGGTCTCGCCGTGGGCGGTGCGGATCTGCTCCAGCTGTTCGAACTCGATGCCGGCGCCGAGGGCGTCGCCGATCGCACCGCCGAGCAGACAGCCCCGCACCCGGCTGCGGAAGTCCTGCTGCTGGGCGCGTGACCACAGGGGCATCACGGATGGGGGCCTTTCGGTCGGCGGCGTCGGACAGCAGACGCACTGTATTCGAAGGCCCGCTCGAAACCGCCGGGCTCCACCGAACATCCATCCGCCCGCCGCCGGGCGGGCCCGCTACTCGAGTACGGGCAGCAGCCGGGGCAGGTGTCCGTCGGAGGCGAGGGCCGACGCGCGGCGTTCGGCGGGGACCTCGCCGTAGTCGGTGGTGCGCTGGCGGGCGGGGCGGCCGGCCAGTGCGGCGATCGCCTCCAGGTCGCGGACCGACTTGTAGGAGCCCCAACCGGAGCCCGCCATCCGGGAGATGGTCTCCTCCATCAGGGTGCCGCCCAGGTCGTTGGCCCCGCTGCGGAGCATCTCGGCGGCGCCCTCCGCGCCGAGCTTCACCCAGCTGGTCTGGATGTTGGGGATGTGCGGGTGCAGCAGCAGCCGGGCCATCGCCGTGACCGCCCGGTTGTCGCGCGCGGTCGGGCCGGGCCGGGCGATGCCCGCCAGGTACACGGGGGCGTTGGTGTGCACGAACGGCAGGGTGACGAACTCGGTGAACCCGCCGGTGCGCTGCTGGATCTCGGCCAGCAGCCGCAGGTGGCCCAGCCAGTGCCGGGGGGTGTCGACGTGCCCGTACATCATGGTGGACGAGGAGCGCAGGCCCAGTTCGTGCGCGGCGGTGACCACCTCCACCCAGGTCGCGGCGGGCAGCTTGCCCTTGGTGAGGATCCAGCGCACCTCGTCGTCGAGGATCTCCGCGGCGGTGCCGGGGATCGAGTCCAGGCCGGACTCCTTGGCCCGGGCCAGCCAGTCGCGGATCGACAGCCCGGTGCGGGTGGCGCCGTTGACCACCTCCATCGGCGAGAACGCGTGCACGTGGATGCCCGGCACCCGCTGCTTCACGGCCCGGGCGATGTCGAAGTAGGCGGTGCCCGGCAGGTCCGGGTGGATGCCGCCCTGCATGCACACCTCGGTCGCGCCGACCTCCCAGGCCTGCTCGGCCCGCTCGGCGACCTGGTCCAGCGACAGGGTGTACGCGTCGGCGTCGGTGCGGCGCTGCGCGAACGCGCAGAACCGGCAGCCGGTGTAGCAGACGTTGGTGAAGTTGATGTTCCGGGTGACGCAGTACGTCACCTCCTCGCCGACGGTGTCGCGGCGCAGCTCGTCGGCGATCCGGGTGAGCGCGTCCAGCGCGTCGCCGTCCGCCTGGAACAGGGCGAGGGCCTGGTCGTCCGTCAGCTTCGTCGGGTCGTCGGCGGCGGTGGACAGCGCGGCCCGCAGGTCGGCGGGCAGGCGGCGCGGGGCGGGGACGGCGGCCTGCTCGCGCAGCGACTCCCAGTCGCCGTACACCTCGTCGAAGTCGGAGCGGCGGTCGCCGGTGCGGCCCTCGGTGTCGACGGTGCGGAACAGGTCGGTGCGGCCGCCGCCGGTCATCGGCTCGTCGGGCTCCTGCCAGGGCAGGCCGGCCGGGCGGCGGCCCTCGACGGCCAGGCCGGTGGCCGGGTCGGCGAGCGCCCGCACGTGCGGCAGCAGGCGCGGGTCGAGCCACGGTTCGCCGCGCTTCAGGTACTCGGGATAGATCGTCAACCGCTCGCGCAGGGCGAACCCGGCCTCGGCGGTCCGTTCGGCCAACTCTTCGATGTGCGGCCAGGGGCGTTCCGGGTTGACGTGGTCCGGCGTCAGCGGCGAGATGCCGCCCCAGTCGTCGATGCCGGCGCGGATCAGCAGCGCGAACTCGGCGTCCACCAGGTTCGGCGGGGCCTGGATCCGGGCGGCCGGGCCGAGCACCAGCCGGGCCACCGCCACCGCGGCCGCCAGCTCGGACAGTTCGGCGTCCGGCATGGCCCGCATCGCGGTGTCCGGCTTGGCCCGGAAGTTCTGCACGATCACTTCCTGCACGCCCTGGTAGGCGCGGGCCACCTTGCGGATCGCCAGCAGCGACTCGGCCCGCTCCTGGTGGGTCTCGCCGATGCCGATCAGCACCCCGGTGGTGAACGGCACGGCGCTGCGCCCGGCGTCCTCCAGCACCCGCAGCCGCACCGCCGGCTCCTTGTCCGGGGAGCCGTGGTGCGGGCCGCCTGGCTCCGACCACAGGCGGGTGGCGGTGGTCTCCAGCATCATGCCCATCGACGGGGCGACCGGCTTGAGGCGCTGGAAGTCCGTCCAGGACAGCACGCCGGGGTTCAGGTGCGGCAGCAGCCCGGTCTCCTCCAGCACCCGCACCGCCATCGCCCGGACGTACGCCAGGGTGTCGTCGTAGCCGTGCGCGTCCAGCCACTCGCGGGCCTCCGGCCAGCGGTCCTCGGGTCGGTCGCCGAGCGTGAACAGCGCTTCCTTGCAGCCCAGTTCGGCACCCCGGCGGGCGATCTCCAGCACCTCGTCCGGGGACAGGTACAGGCCGTGGCCGTCCTTGCGGAGCTTGCCGGGCACGGTGACGAAGGTGCAGTAGTGGCAGCGGTCCCGGCACAGCCTGGTCAGCGGAATGAACACCTTGCGCGAGTACGTGACGACGCCCGGGCGGCCGGCCTGCTCCAGCCCGGCGTCCCGGATCCGCCCGGCGACCTCGCACAGCTGCTCCAGGTCCGCGCCGCGCGCCCGGAGCAGCACCGCCGCCTCCGCCGCGTCCAGCGCCACCCCGTCCCGGGCCCGGCGCAGCGCGCGCCGCATCGCGGTCGGGGTGGGGTACGAGGCTGCGGGCGCCGGAGGCTGGAGGCTCATGCGCCCGACCCTACGCGAGCCGTACGCCTGCGGGAGTACAGAACCCTGACGGCTTCTCAGGGTCGCAATGCGCCGGATACGACGGGAGACGTAGCGCGATCTGCTGCCGCGGGGCGACGCGCCGTCCGGGGCCGCGGGGCTTCAATGGACACTGACAGCAGACAAGCTCGGAAGGGGGCCGCAGTGGACCAGGAATCCACCGCAGTACAGGACTTGACGGCGACTCGGGCCGGACGGCGGCGCGCCGCCGTCCGTTATGGCGTGCCGGTGGCGATCGCCGCCGCCGTCGCCACCGGCATCGGCCTGGTGCCCGCACTGGCCAGCGACGAGGCCCCGAAGCTGCCCGCCATCAGCGCCCAGGACCTGGTCGCCAAGGCGCTGTCGGCGAACACCGACACCTTCACCGGCACCGTCCGGGTCAACGCCGACCTGGGCCTGCCCACGGCGCTGACCGACGCCGCCACCGGCTCCGGCGCGATCGGCGACCTCGCCCGCAGCGCCGGCGCGCACACCGGCAGCGCCGACCCGCAGCTGAAGGCCGTCGAACTGCTCGGCGGCTCGCACACCCTGACCATCGCCGCCGACGGCCCGGACCGCCAGCGGCTCACCCTGTCCAGCCAGAAGTCCGGCTACGAGCTGGTCCACAACGGCGACCAGGTGTGGGCGTACGACCGCAGCTCCCAGCAGGCCCTGCACCTGACCGGCGCGGGCGCCGACGGCCACCGGCCGGACGGGAAGGCGGGGATCGGGTCCGTCACCCCGCAGGACATCGCCAAGCAGCTGCTGGAGCACTCCGCCGGCACCACCTCGGTGACGGTCGACGGCACCGAGCGGGTCGCCGGGCACGCCGCGTACAAGCTCAGCATCAAGCCCAAGCAGGCCGGCTCGACCGTCGCGGAGATCCGGGTCTCGATCGACGCCGAGAAGGGCCTGCCGCTGGCCGTGCAGCTGCGCACGGTGGACGGCGCGACCGCGTTCGACGTGCGCTTCGGCACGCTCTCCTACGCCAAGCCGGACGCCAAGACCTTCCAGTTCAGCGTCCCCAAGGGCGCCAAGGTGGTCGAGCGGCCCGGGGGCGAGCTCGCCGAGAACCCGATGCCGTCGATCCCGGGCCTGCCCTCGCTGCCGACCGGCGGCGGCGCGGACGGGGCCGAGGGCGGCGTCATCGGCGAGGGCTGGACGGCCGTCGCCCACGCCGAGACGGGCGCGGAAGCCGCGAAGGGCATCGCCAAGTTCACCGGCCGCCAGGTCAAGGGCGGCACCCTGGTGTCCACCCGCGTCGTCAACGCGCTGATCACCGACGGCGGCAAGGTCTACGTGGGCGCCGTCACCCCGGAGACGCTGGAGCAGGTCGCGGCCGCCGGGAAGTAACCACGATCGGTGCGCGGGGCCCCGGGGAACGTCTCCCGGGGCCCCGCGTCGTCGTTCGGGCCCGGCACGACTCTTGACGCGGGCTCGGCCGAACCGCTGGGATGGTGGGCCGCCGCGGACCGTTCGTCCGTTGTTCGCCCGCCCGTCCGCCCGCTGGGAGTACCGTGCCGATCCGCCGCCGTTCAGTCCTGCTGGGCGGGATCGCGGTCGCCTGCGCCACCGCCCTCGCCCGCTGCGGGCCCGCCGAGGCCAGCTCCGGCAACCACCCCGCCGGGCTGCTCGAAGTGACCTGCGACTGGACCTCCGGCCCCGACCGGAACGGCCTGCAGGCGCTGCTCGCCGCGCTCAAGGGCCACGCCCCGGACGTCACCTTCGTCACCGGCGACGGCTCCACCGACGCCGACCCGCTCACCCGGCTCGCCACCGACCGCCCGCCGGACAGCCTCCGCTGCGCCGGCGGCGCCGAACTCGCCGAACTGGCCCCGCACTTGGAGCCGCTCGACGGCCTCGCCCGGCGTCGCCGCTGGACCGCGGGGCTGCCCGCCGGACTGCGACCGCGGCTGCGGGCCGGCCGCGCGCTGCACGGCGTCCCCGCGGGCGTGCGCCGCACCAACCTGCTCTGGTCGAACCCCCGGGTGCTGGCCGACGCCGCCGCCGACCCCGCCCCGGCGGACCCGGGCCTGCTCATCGCCCAGCTCCAGCGCGTCACCGCCACCGGCCGCCCCGCACTCGCCGTCGGCGGCCCCGCCGAAGTGCTCCAGTTGGCCGAGACCGCCCTGCTGGCCGCCCACGGCCCCGACGCCTTCACCGCGCTCTGGCAGCCCGACGGTCCGTGGCGCACCCCCGCCACCACCGCCGCGCTGCGCGTCCTGGACGCCCTGCTCGCCCACGCCGCCCCCGTCACCCCCGACGCCGACTGGACGGACGCCGCCCGGCTGCTCGGCACCGGCCAGGCCGGCTACCTGCTCACCGGCGACTGGGCCGACGGCTGGCTGCGCGAGAACCTCGCCCTGCGGGCCGGCGCCGACTACCGGTGGGCCGCCGCCCCCGGCACCGCGGCCCTGTTCCAGTCCCGCGCCGACGTCTTCGTGCTCCCCCGCGGCGCCCACCACCGCGACGCCGCCCTCGCCTGGCTCGACGTCTGCGCGAGCCTCGACGGCCAGATCGCCCTCAACGGCGCCCGCGCCGCCGTCCCGGCCCGCACCGACCTGCCCGAACCCACCCGCGCCCTGTTCGGCCCCTACGCCCGCTGGTCACTGGACGAGTGGCAGCACGGCCGCCCCCTGGACTCGCTCGCCCACGGCGGCCTGCTCACCCCCCGCCGCCGAACCGCCGCGCTCGCCGCCGCCACCGCGTTCACCGCCCACCGCGACAGCACCCGGCTGGCCCGGGACCTGGCGGCCGGCTAGCCGACGACCGCCTCCGCGGGCACCGGCGCCGGCACCTGCCGCCGCTCGGCCCGCACCCGGCGCAGCGCGTCCACGCTCAGCACCACCAGCGCCACCCACACCAGCCCGAAACCCGCCCAGCGGGCCGGTGCCATCGACTCGTGGAAGACCGTCACCCCGATCAGGAACTGGAACACCGGCGCCAGGTACTGCAACAGCCCCAGCGTGGTCAGCGGCACCCGCAGCGCCGCCGCCCCGAAGCACATCAGCGGCACCGCCGTGACCACGCCGCTGGCCACCAGCAGCGCGGTGTGCCCCCAGCCGTAGTGCCCGAGACTGCCCTCGCCGCGCACCCCCAGGTACACCAGGAACCCGAGCGCGAACGGGAACATCACCGCGCTCTCCACCGCCAGGCTCTCCGGCCCGCCCAGTGCGACCTTCTTCTTCATCAGCCCGTACGTCGCGAACGAGAACGCGAGCGTCAACGCGATCCACGGCAGCCGCCCGTACGCCACCGTCAGCACCGCGACCGCGGCCACGCCGACGCCGACCGCCGCCCACTGCGCGGTCCGCAGCCGCTCGCGCAGCACCAGCACGCCGAACGCGATCGTCACCAGCGGATTGATGAAGTACCCGAGGCTCGTCTCCACCACGTGCCCGGAGTTCACGCCCCAGATGTACACGCCCCAGTTCACCGAGACCGTGGCCGCCGCCACCGCGAGCAGCGCCAGCCTGCGCGGCTGCCGCAGCAGCGGGCGTATCCAGCCCCAGCGGCGGCGTACCAGCAGCAGCGCCGCGACCGCCACCAGCGACCACACCATCCGGTTCGCCAGGATGTCCACCGCCCCGGCCGGCTCCAACAGCGGCCAGAACAGCGGGAACAGCCCCCACATCCCGTACGCCGCGAAGCCGTTCCACAATCCGACCCTGGCCTCCCGCGAACTCTCCGCCATGGCCTGCCCTTCACCCGCGCACGAAACGTCCTACGAAAGGTAGCGGTACGCGGGTGAAGGTGTCATCCCCAAAATTGACTTTGGCTCCTGACAAGGGGCGGGCCCCTAGTCGGTCACCGTCCAGGTGCTGGATCCCGCCAGCAGGCCGGCCAGCTCGCCCCGCCCCTTCTGCTCCTCGGCAAGGGCCAGCTGGTCCGCCATCTGCACGTCGTAGACCTCCCGCCGCACGTCCCGCAGCACCCCGATCGGCGTGTGGTGCAGCAGGTCCGCATCGGCCAGCCGGGTCAGCGCGAACGCCGCCGTCGGACTGCTCGCGTGGGCGTCGTGGACGAGCGCCGTGCCCTCGCTCCGCGGAACGATCCGCAGCTCGCCGTCCGCCCCCCGCACCACGTGCCGGTCCGCGCCGGCCAGGATCGGCTGCCCGTGCTCCAGCCGGATGAGCGCCTCGTCCCGGGTGCCGGGCTCCTTGAGGACCTCGAACGCGCCGTCGTTGAAGATGTTGCAGTTCTGGTAGATCTCCACCAGCGCGGTGCCCTCGTGCTGCGCCGCGGCCCGCAGCACCGACTGCAGGTGCTGCCGGTCGGAGTCGATGGTCCGCGCCACGAAGCTCGCCTCCGCGCCGATCGCCAGCGAGAGCGGGTTGAAGGGCGCGTCCAGCGAGCCCATCGGCGTGGACTTGGTGATCTTCCCGACCTCGCTGGTCGGCGAGTACTGACCCTTCGTCAGTCCGTAGATCCGGTTGTTGAACAGCAGGATCTTCAGATTGACGTTCCGGCGCAGCGCGTGGATCAGGTGGTTGCCGCCGATCGACAGCGCGTCGCCGTCGCCCGTCACCACCCAGACCGACAGGTCGGGGCGGGACGCGGCCAGGCCGGTGGCGATCGCCGGGGCGCGGCCGTGGATCGAGTGCATCCCGTAGGTGTTCATGTAGTACGGGAAGCGCGAGGAGCAGCCGATGCCGGAGACGAAGACGGTGTTCTCCCGGCGGATGCCGAGCTCCGGCATGAAGGACTGGACGGCGGCCAGGATCGCGTAGTCCCCGCAGCCGGGACACCAGCGCACTTCCTGGTCGGTCTTGAAGTCCTTCGCGGACTGCGGGCCGTCGGCCTTGGGGACGAGCCGCAGCGCGGGGAAGTCGGTCATCGGGTCGCCTCCGCGTCGAGCGTGCCGATCGCCGCGTGCAGCACGTCGGCGAGTTGGGCGGCCTTGAACGGCAGGCCGCGCACCTGGTTGTAGGACTGGGCGTCGACGAGGTACTTCGCGCGCAGCAGCAGGGCGAGCTGTCCGAGGTTCATCTCGGGGACGATCACCCGCTCGTAGCGGCGCAGCACCGTGCCGAGGTTGGCCGGGAAGGGGTTGAGGTGGCGCAGGTGGGCCTGGGCGACCTGGCCGCCGTCCGCCCGTACCCGGCGCACCGCGGCGGTGATCGGGCCGTAGGTGGAGCCCCAGCCGAGCACCAGGACGCGGGCCTCGCCGCTCGGGTCGTCGACCTCGACGTCCGGCACCTCGATGCCGTCGATCTTGGCCTGCCGGGTGCGGACCATGAAGTCGTGGTTCGCGGGGTCGTAGGAGATGTTGCCGGTGCCGTCCTGCTTCTCGATGCCGCCGATCCGGTGCTCCAGACCGGGGGTGCCGGGCACCGCCCACGGGCGGGCGAGGGTGTGCGGGTCGCGCTGGTAGGGGCGGAAGGTGCCGTCGGCGCCGTTCGGCTCGGTGGCGAACTCCACGCGCAGGTCCGGCAGTTCCCCGACGTCCGGGATCTTCCACGGCTCGGAGCCGTTGGCCAGGTAGCCGTCGGAGAGCAGGAAGACCGGGGTGCGGTAGGTGAGCGCGATCCGGGCGGCGTCGAGCGCGGCGTCGAAGCACTCGGCGGGCGTCGCGGGGGCCACGATCGGCACCGGGGCCTCGCCGTTGCGGCCGAACATGGCCTGCAGCAGGTCGGCCTGCTCGGTCTTGGTCGGCAGGCCGGTGGACGGGCCGCCGCGCTGGATGTCGACCACCAGCAGCGGCAGTTCCAGCGACACCGCCAGACCGATGGTCTCCGACTTCAGCGCCACCCCCGGACCGGACGTGGTGGTCACGCCCAGCGCGCCGCCGAACGCCGCGCCGAGCGCCGCGCCGATGCCGGCGATCTCGTCCTCGGCCTGGAACGTCCGCACGCCGAAGTTCTTGTGCTTCGACAGCTCGTGCAGGATGTCCGAGGCCGGGGTGATCGGGTACGAGCCGAGGAACACCGGCAGCCCGGACCGCTCCCCCGCCGCGACCAGGCCGTACGACAGCGCCAGGTTCCCGGAGATGTTGCGGTACGTGCCGGCCGGCAGCTTGGCCGGCGGGACCTCGTAGGAGACCGCGAAGTCCTCGGTGGTCTCGCCGAAGTTCCAGCCCGCCCGGAACGCCGCCACGTTCGCCTCGGCGATCTGCGGCTTCTTCGCGAACTTCTGACGGAGGAACAGTTCGGTGCCGTGGGTGGGCCGGTGGTACATCCACGACAGCAGGCCGAGGGCGAACATGTTCTTCGCCCGCTCCGCGTCCTTGCGGGCCAGCCCGCTGTCCTTCAGCGCCTCCAGCGTCAGCGTGGTCAGCGGCACCGGGTGCAGCCGGAACGCCTCCAGCGAACCGTCGGCCAGCGGGTCCTTGTCGTACCCGACCTTCGCCAGCGCGCGCTTGGTGAACTCGTCGGTGTTGACGATGATCTCGGCGCCGGCCGGCAGGTCCGGCAGGTTCGCCTTCAGCGCCGCCGGGTTCATCGCCACCAGCACGTCGGGGGCGTCGCCGGGCGTCAGGATGTCGTGGTCGGCGAAGTGCAGCTGGAAGCTGGAGACACCCGGCAGGGTGCCTGCGGGGGCCCGGATCTCCGCCGGGAAGTTCGGCAGGGTCGACAGGTCGTTGCCGAACGCCGCCGTCTCCGAGGTGAAGCGGTCGCCGGTGAGCTGCATGCCGTCGCCGGAGTCCCCGGCGAACCGGATGATCACCCGGTCCAGCCGTCGGATCGGCTTGGGCGCCCGCCCGGACCCGTCCTGCGGGCCCGAACGGGGCGAGGCCGGGCCCGTCCGGCGCTCGCCGCCCGGGCCGTCCACTGCCTCTGACTGATCGACCTGACTGGTCACTGCCGCGGACCTCCTCGAAGGGGAGCCAGCAGCGGGCGTGAGCCGTGTGCCCCGTCCGCCTGGCGCACCAAGGAAATCCTAAACAGCTGACGCACCGCTGATAGGCAACTCGCGAAGACCGAAAATCGCGGGTCCTGGCCGGTCACGACTCCAAATACGCCAGCACCGCGAGAACCCGCCGGTGATCCTGCTGGCTCTGTCCCAAACCCAATTTCTGGAAGATGTTCGACACATGCTTCTCGACCGCACCGTCGGACACCACCAGTTGCTTGGCTATCGCGGCGTTGGTCCGGCCCTCCGCCATCAGCCCCAGCACCTCGCGCTCACGGGGCGTCAGATTCGCCAGCGTGTCCACCTGCCGGCTGCGGCTCAGCAGCTGCTGCACCACCTCCGGATCCAGCGCCGTCCCGCCCTGCGCGACCCGGGTCACCGCGTCGGCGAACTCCCGCACCTCCGCGACCCGGTCCTTCAGCAGGTAGCCCACGCCGCGGGTCGAACCCGCCAGCAGCTCACCCGCGTACTGCTCCTCCACGTGCTGCGACAGCACCAGCACACCCAGCTGCGGATACCGCTTGCGCAACTCCACGCACGCCCGCACCCCCTCGTCGGTGTGCGTCGGCGGCATCCGCACGTCCGCCACCACCACGTCCGGCAACGCGCCGCTCTCCTGCAGCCCGTCCACCGCCCGCAGCAGCGCGTCCCCGTCACCGACCCCCGCCACGACCTCCATCCCCCGGTCCGTCAGCAACCGCGTCAGCCCCTCCCGGAGCAGCACGGAATCCTCGGCGATCACCACACGCAACATGGGACGAACCCTAGCGCGACGCGCTGCGCGAGCGGACGGGCGCGAAAACAGGGGCGCGGGGAACTGCGCGACAAGCCGTGCACCAGTCCGCAAGGTCGCGAACTCGTGCAGGTCACTGTCCTACGTCGCGATCTTGCGGTGGGGCGCCTTCCGCTCCGCGCAGTTCCCCGCGCCCCTGGTGGTGCTCTCCCTGCTCCTCGCACCTCACATGGTGCGGATGGCCACCGTGTCGCACAGCTCCTGCAGCGCCGCCTTCGCCGGCCCGGCCGGCAGCGGGTCGAGCAGCGCACGCGCTTCCTCGGCGTAGCGCAGCGTCTCGCGGCGCGCCCGCTCCAGCGCCGGGTGCCGGCGCAGCAGGCGCAGGGCCTCGGCGTGGGCGTCGTCGTCGGACGCCAGGTCGGTGTCGAGGAGCTCGCGCAGCCGCGCGTCCTCGGGGTCGGCCGGGTCGACCGGCATCTGACGCAGCAGCAGGACGGGCAGCGTGGGGACGCCCTCGCGCAGGTCGGTGCCGGGGGTCTTGCCGGACTCGTGGCCGTCGCTGGCGATGTCGAGGACGTCGTCGGCGAGCTGGAACGCGGTGCCGATGCGCTCGCCGTACTGGGTGAGCAGGTCGACGATCCAGGGCTCGGCGCCGGCCATCATGGCGCCGAAGCGGCAGGAGACGGCGATCAGCGAGCCGGTCTTGCCGGACAGCACGTCCAGGTAGTGGCGCAGCGGGTCGTCCTCGGGGCGGGGCCCCATGGTCTCCAGGATCTGGCCGGTGACCAGCCGTTCGAAGGCGTCGGCCTGGACCCGGACGGCCTCGGGGCCGAGGTCGGAGAGCACCTGGGAGGCGCGGGAGAACAGGAAGTCGCCGGTGAGGATGGCGACCGAGTTGTCCCAGCGGCTGTTGGCGCTGGGGGCGCCGCGCCGCACGGGGGCCTCGTCCATCACGTCGTCGTGGTACAGCGTCGCGAGGTGTGTCAGTTCGACCACCACTGCGGACGGCACCACGCCGGGCGCGCCGGGGTCGCCGAACTGGGCGGCGAGCATCACCAGCAGCGGCCTGAACCGCTTCCCCCCGGCCTCGATGAGGTGGCTGGCGGTCACCGTGATGAAGGGCACGTCGCACTTGACGGCCTCGATCAGGGCGGCCTCCACGGCCTCCATCCCGGCCTGGACGTCGCGGGTCAGATCGCGGTCCTGCACGCTCAGCCCGAAGGGCCCCACGACGGTCACGCTGACCACTCCTGTCCCTGGTCGATCCAGCGGGCCGGTCCCTCAGCGCCGCCGATGCACATACAAGGCAGCGTATCCGGTCCGGAGTGGATCACTGCACGGGCATGGTCCTTCCTCCCCTGGTGGCGGGAGGTGGGCCCGGGCCGGACCTGCCTCCCGCACCGGGGAACGATCAACGGATGAAGACCGAGGCCTTGGTGGCCAGGTCGAGGAAGTACTGCGGGAGCAGACCCAGGCCCAGGGTGACCAGGACGCCGAAGGCGATGGTGGTGGCGGTGAGGGCGCTGGGGACGGCGACCGCGGGGCCGGAGGGCTGGGGGTCGGAGAAGAACATCAGGACGATGACGCGGATGTAGAAGAAGGCGGCGATCGCGGAGGACAGCACACCGACGATGACCAGCGGGGTGGCGCCGCCGCCGGCCGCGGCCTGGAAGACGGCGAACTTTCCGGTGAAGCCGGAGGTGAGCGGGATGCCCGCGAAGGCCAGCAGGAACAGGGCGAACACCGCGGCGAGGAGCGGGGAGCGGCGGCCCAGGCCGGCCCAGTTGGACAGGTGGGTGGCCTCGCCCTTGGAGTCGCGGACCAGGGTGACGACGGCGAACGCGCCGAGGGTGACGAAGGAGTAGGCGAGCAGGTAGAAGAGGACGGCGGCGACGCCGCGCCGGTCGGTGGCGATCAGGCCGGTCAGGATGAAGCCGGCGTGCGCGACCGAGGAGTAGGCGAGGAGGCGCTTCACGTCCTGCTGGGTGACGGCGAGGATCGAGCCGACCACCATGGTGAGGATCGCGACGCCCCACATGACGGGCCGCCAGTCCCAGCGGATGCCGGGGAAGGCGACGTAGAACAGCCGCAGCAGCGCGCCGAACGCGGCGGTCTTGGTGGCGGCCGCCATGAACCCGCTGACGGGGGTGGGCGCGCCCTGGTAGACGTCCGGCGTCCAGGAGTGGAACGGCACCGCGCCGACCTTGAACAGCAGGCCGACGGCGAGCATGGCCAGGCCGATCAGCAGCAGCGCGTCGTTCTGGGTGGTGACGGCGAGCGCCGGGGTGACGGGGGCGGTGCCGGCGACCACGTCGGCGATCTCGCCGAGCCGGAGGGTGCCCGCGTAGCCGTAGACCAGCGCGGTGCCGAACAGGAAGAACGCGGAGGCGAACGCGCCGAGCAGGAAGTACTTGACGGCGGCCTCCTGCGAGAGCAGGCGGCGGCGCCGGGCGATCGCGCACATCAAGTACAGCGGCAGCGACAGCACTTCGAGCGCCACGAACATGGTGAGCAGGTCGTTGGAGGCGGGGAAGAGCAGCATGCCGCCGACCGCGAACAGGGTGAGCGGGTAGATCTCGGTGGTCCGCAGGCCCTCGCGGGTGGCTTCGCGCTCCTGTTCGCCGCCGGGGACGGCGGCGGCCTGCGCGGCGAACGCGTCGATCCGGTGGCCGTTGATGCGCGGCTCCAGCCGGCCCTCGGCGTAGGTGAGGACGGCGAGGACGGTGGTCAGCAGGATGACGCCCTGCAGGAACAGCGCGGGCCCGTCGATGGCGACCGAGCCCATCGCCAACAGGCCCGCCCTGGTGGAGGCGTGGCCCTGGGCGGCGAGCACCACCACGGCGACGAAGCCGCCGACCAGGCCGACCAACGAGATGCCGAGCTGGGTGGCGGCGCGCAGCCGCCGCGGCAGGAACGCCTCGGCCAGGATGCCGACCAGTGCGGCGCCGAACACCACGAGCATCGGCGAGAGCTGGCCGTACTCGATGTGCGGGGCGGGGATGCTCGGACTGTTGCCGCCGGCGGCGGCCAGCACGTGGGTGGAGATCACTTCTGCTCACCTCCGTTGGTGGCGGCGACCGGGTGGGCGGGCGCGGGATCGATGCGGTGGACCTGGCTGAGGGTGTCGTTCACGGCGGGGTTCACGATCCGGGTGAGCGACTGCGGGTAGACGCCGAGCAGCAGGGTGAGGGCCACCAGCGGCGCGACGACGGCGAGTTCACGGGCCTTCAGGTCGGGCATGCCCGTGACGGACTCCTTCACCGGGCCGGTCATGGTGCGCTGGTACAGCATCAGCGCGTACAGCGCGGCCAGCACGATGCCGAAGGTGGCGATGATGCCGATCACCGGGTAGCGGGTGAACGTGCCGACCAGGACCAGGAATTCGCTGACGAACGGGGCCAGGCCAGGCAGCGACAGGGTGGCCAGGCCGCCGATCAGGAAGGTGCCCGCCAGGACGGGGGCGACCTTCTGCACGCCGCCGTAGTCGGCGATCAGCCGCGAGCCGCGGCGGGAGATCAGGAAGCCCGCCACCAGCATCCACGCGGCGGTGGAGATGCCGTGGTTGACCATGTAGAGGGTGGCGCCGGACTGGCCCTGGCTGGTCATCGCGAAGATGCCCATGATGATGAACCCGAAGTGCGAGATGGACGCGTAGGCGACCAGCCGCTTGATGTCCTTCTGGCCGATGGCGACCAGCGCGCCGTAGACGATGCCGATCAGCGACAGCACCAGGATCGCCGGGGCGAAGGTCTTGGAGGCGTCCGGGAACAGGCCGAGGCAGAACCGGAGCATCGCGAAGGTGCCGACCTTGTCGACGACCGCCGTGATCAGGACGGCGGTTCCGGCGGTGGACTCGCCCATCGCGTTCGGCAGCCAGGTGTGCAGCGGCCACAGCGGGGCCTTCACCGCGAAGGCGAAGAAGAAGCCGAGGAACAGCGCGCGCTGCGCGGTCGGGTCGATCACCAGCTTGCCGGAGGAGATCGCGTCGGTCAGCGCGGGCAGGCTGAACGTCGCCTGACCCTGGTCGCCGGCCACCACGTACAGGCCGATCACGGCGGCCAGCATGACCAGTCCGCCGAGCAGGTTGTACAGCAGGAACTTGACCGCCGCGTACGAGCGTTGGCGGGCCGAGTCGGGTCCGCCGGCCCGGTCGCCGAAGCCGCCGATCAGGAAGTACATCGGGATCAGCATGGCTTCGAAGAACACGTAGAACACGAACACGTCGGTGGCCAGGAAGGACACCAGCACCATCGCCTCGACGGCGAGGATCAGGGCGAAGAAGCCCTGGGTGCGGCGCTTGGACTCGAAGGAGCCCTCGGGGGCGGCCGGGTCGGCGTCGTGCCAGCCGGCCAGCATCACCAGCGGCACCAGCACGGCGGTGAGCAGCGCCAGCACGGTGCCGATGCCGTCCGCGCCGAGCGAGAAGCTGATCCCGAAGGACCGGATCCAGCTGTAGGACTCGGTCAACTGGTAGCGGGGGCCGTCGGGATCGAAGGCGGCGGCGACCGCGATCGCCAGGCCCAGGGTGGCCGCCGAGACCGCGAGCGCGACGGCCTTGGTGGTGCGCCGCCGGGCCTCGCCGGTGCCGGCCGGGAGGGCAGCGGTGAGCACTGCTCCGGCGGCCGGGACGGCACAGGTGGCGGAGAGGAGGTAGCTCATCAGACCGACCTCATCAGGAGAGTGGAGGCGACCAGCACCAGCGTGCCGCCGAACATGGAGAGCGCGTACGTCCGGACGTATCCGGTCTGGATCCGGCGCAGCCGGCCGGACAGGCCGCCGATGGCGGCGGCCAGGCCGTTGACGAAACCGTCCAGGCCCTTGCTGTCGAACCAGACCAGGGTGGCGGCGAGCGCCGAGCCGGGCCGGACCAGGACGGCGTGGTTGAAGTCGTCCTGCAGCAGGTCGCGGCGGGCGGCCCGGGTGAGCAGCGAGCCGACCGGCGCCTTCACCGGGACGGGGCCGCGGCCGTACATGACGTAGGCCAGGCCGACGCCGGCCAGCATGCAGACGGTGGCGATGACGCTGACCACGTACGAGTTGAACGGCGGGTGGCCCTCCTGGTGGCCGGTGACCGGCTCCAGGAACTTCAGGAAGGAGCTGCCGAGGGTGAACAGGCCGCCGGCGAACACCGAGCCGAAGGCCAGCACGATCATCGGGACGGTCATGGTCTTCGGGGACTCGTGCGGGTGCGGCAGGTTGCCGTCCCCGTCGGGCTGCCAGCGCTTCTCGCCGAAGAAGGTGAGCAGCACCACCCGGGTCATGTAGAACGCGGTGATCACGGCGCCGGTCAGCGCGCACAGGCCGAGGATCCAGCCCTCGGCGCCGCCCTTGGCGAACGCCGCGTCGATGATCTTGTCCTTCGACCAGAAGCCGGACAGCAGCGGGAAGCCGATGAGCGCGCCGGTGCCGAGCAGGAAGGTCCAGAAGGTGACCGGCATGTACTTGCGCAGCCCGCCGTAGTGCCGCATGTTCACCTCGTCGTTCATGCCGTGCATGACCGACCCGGCGCCGAGGAACAGCCCGGCCTTGAAGAAGCCGTGGGTGACCAGGTGCATGATCGCGAAGGCGTAGCCGATCGGGCCGAGGCCGGCCGCCATGATCATGTAGCCGATCTGCGACATGGTCGAGCCGGCCAGCGCCTTCTTGATGTCGTCCTTGGCGCAACCGACGATCGCACCGAACACCAGCGTCACCGCGCCGACCACCACGACGGCGGTCTGCGCGTCGGGGGCCAGGTTGAAGATCGCCGCGGAGCGGGTGATCAGGTAGACGCCGGCGGTGACCATGGTGGCGGCGTGGATCAGCGCGGAGACCGGGGTCGGGCCCTCCATCGCGTCGCCCAGCCAGGACTGCAGCGGGACCTGCGCGGACTTGCCGCAGGCGGCGAGCAGCAGCATCAGGGCGATCGCGGTGAGCTTGCCCTGGCTCGCGTCGCCGGCCGCGCCGAACACCGGGCCGAAGGCGAACGAGCCGAACTCGGCGAACATCAGCATGATCGCGATGGACAGGCCCATGTCGCCGACCCGGTTGACGATGAACGCCTTCTTGGCGGCCGTCGCGGCGCTCGGCTTGTGCTGCCAGAACCCGATCAGCAGGTAGGACGCCAGGCCGACGCCCTCCCAACCGACGTACAGCAGCAGGTAGTTGTCGGCCAGCACCAGGATCAGCATGGCGGCCAGGAACAGGTTCAGGTAGCCGAAGAACCGGCGGCGGCGCTCGTCGTGCGCCATGTAGCCCACCGAGTAGAGGTGGATCAACGAGCCGACGCCGGTGATCAACAGCACGAAGACGATGGACAGTTGGTCGAGCTGGAAGGAGATGTCGGCCTGGAAGCCGTCCACCGGGATCCAGGTGTACAGCCGCTCGACGACGGCGCGGTGCTCGGCGTCACGGCCGAGCATGTCCGCGAACAGGGCGAGGCCGAAGGCGAAGGACAGCGCCGCGAGTGCGGTCGCGATCCAGTGCCCGAACCGGTCCAGGGCCCGTCCGCCGAGCAGCAGCAGGGCAGCGCCGGCCAGCGGCGCCGCGACCAGCAGCGGAATGAGAGAGTTCACTGAAGGGCCCTCCGCCTACAGCTTCATCAGGTTGCTGTCGTCGACCGAAGCGGAGTGCCTGGTCCGGAAGATGGAGACGATGATGGCGAGGCCGACCACGACCTCGGCCGCCGCGACCACCATCGTGAAGAACGCGAGGATCTGACCGTCCAGGTTGCCGTGCAGCCGGGAGAACGTGACCAGCGCCAGGTTCGAGGCGTTCAGCATCAGCTCCACGCACATGAACAGCACGATCGCGTTGCGGCGGATCAGCACGCCCGAGGCGCCGATGGTGAACAGCAGCGCGGCCAGGTACAGGTAGTTGACCGGGTTCACTCCGCCTCCTCCTTGGTCGGGGTCGGCACGGTCTCCAGTGCCTGGCGGGGCCCGGCCACCTGCGGGCGGGCGGAGGACGGCCGGCCGAGCCAGTCGGCGGTGGTCTCCTCCAGTTCGGCCATCCGCTGCAGCATCTCCTGGCTGACGTCGCGGATCTGGCCGCGCTCGCGCAGGGTGCCCATCACCGAGTCCTCGGCGACGGTGCCGTCGGGCAGCAGCGCCGGGATGTCCACCGCGTTGTGCCGGGCGTACACGCCGGGGGCGGGCAGCGGCGGCACCTGGATGTTGTCCTTGACGCGCTGTGCGGCCAGTTGACGCTGGGTCATCCGCTCGCGGATCTTCTCGCGGTGGGTCAGCACCATGGCGCCGATCGCCGCGGTGATCAGCAGCGCGCCGGTCACCTCGAACGCCCACACGTACTTGGTGAAGATCAGCTTGGCCAGGCCCTGCACGTTGCCCTCGGCGTTCGCCTCGGACAGGCCGGTGAAGTGCGACAGCTTCGCGTTCGCCAGGCCGGCGATCAGCAGCACGCCGAAGCCGACGCCGCAGAGCACGGCGGCGACCCGCTGGCCCTTCAGCTGCTCCTTCAGCGAGTCCTCCGAGGAGACGCCGACCAGCATCACCACGAACAGGAACAGCATCATGATCGCGCCGGTGTAGACCACGATCTGCACCACGCCCAGGAACACCGCGCCCTGCGCCAGGTAGCAGACCGCCAGCGACAGCATGGTCGCGGCCAGGCAGAGCGCCGAGTGCACCGCCTTCTTCATCAGCAGCATGCCGAGCGCCCCGCCGACCGCGATCACGGCCAGCACCCAGAACTGCACGGCCTCGCCGGTGGAGGTCATGACTGCGCCTCCTTGTCGCGCGCGTGCTTCTCCTGCTGCACGGTGCCCGGCGCGGCGCCGGTGATCTCGCCCCGGTAGTACGCGCCCTCGTCGGCGCCCGGGAAGATCGAGTGCGGCGAGTCGACCATGCCCTCGGTCAGCCCGACCAGCAGCTGCTCCTTGGTGAAGATCAGGTCCTGCCGGCTGGAGTCGGCCAGCTCGTACTCGTTGGTCATGGTGAGCGCCCGGGTCGGGCAGGCCTCGATGCACAGCCCGCACAGGATGCAGCGGGCGTAGTTGATCTGGTAGACCGCGCCGTAGCGCTCGCCGGGCGAGTAGCGCTCGTCGTCGCGGTTGTCGGCGCCCTCGACGTAGATCGCGTCGGCGGGGCAGGCCCAGGCGCACAGCTCGCAGCCGATGCACTTCTCCAGGCCGTCCGGGTGCCGGTTCAGCTGGTGGCGGCCGTGGAAGCGCGGAGCGGTGGGCTTCTTGCACTCCGGGTACTGCTCGGTGAGCCGCTTCTTGAACATGGCCTTGAAGGTCACGCCGAAGCCGGCGGCCGGCCCGAGGACCGACTTCTCCGAGGATTCGTCAGACATGGCTGGGCTCAGCTCCCTTCGGAATGGTCGGCCCCGTTGAGGGCGTCCTGGAGTTGCGGGGTCCGGCGACGGCGGCGCGGGACGGGCGGCAGTTCCTGACCGGGCAGCGGCGGCACCGGGTAGCCGCCGGCCATCGGGTCGAAGGCCGCGGGCGGGGCGGCGGCGGGCGGCTCCTCGGGCTTCTTCCGCACCAGGTCGGCCACCAGCGCGATCACCAGGACCGCCGCCAGCGGGGCGCCCACGTACAGCAGCACCTTGGTGAAGTCGTAGCCCTCGTTGCGCAGCGCCCGCACCGCCGACACCATCACCAGCCACACCAGGGAGACCGGGATGAGCACCTTCCAGCCGAGCTTCATGAACTGGTCGTAGCGCAGCCGGGGCAGCGTGCCGCGCAGCCAGATGAAGAAGAACAGCAGCAGCTGGATCTTCAGCACGATCCACAGCATCGGCCACCAGCCGTGGTTGGCCCCCGCCCAGAAGGTGGAGATCGGCCACGGGGCCCGCCAGCCGCCGAGGAACAGCGTCGAGGCGACCGCCGAGACGGTGACCATGTTGACGTACTCGGCCAGCATGAACATCGCGAACTTCAGCGAGGAGTACTCGGTGTTGAAGCCGCCGACCAGCTCGCCCTCGGCCTCCGGGAGGTCGAACGGGGCGCGGTTGGTCTCGCCGACCATGGCGATGATGTAGACGATGAACGACACCGGCAGCAGCACCGCGAACCAGGTCGGCTGCTGCGAGGCGACGATCTCCGAGGTCGACATCGAACCCGAGTAGATGAACACCGCCGCGAACGACAGGCCCATCGCGATCTCGTAGCTGATCATCTGGGCGGACGAGCGGATGCCGCCGAGCAGCGGGTACGTCGAGCCGGACGACCAGCCGGCCAGCACGATGCCGTAGATGCCCACCGAGGCGGTGGCCAGGATGTACAGCAGCGCGATCGGCAGGTCGGTGAGCTGCAGCGGGGTGCGGGTGCCGAAGATCGACACCTCGTTGCCGGCCGGGCCGAACGGGATCACCGCGAACGCCATGAACGCGGGGATCGCCGCGACGATCGGCGCCAGGATGTAGACCGCCTTGTCGGCGCCCTTGACCACCAGGTCTTCCTTCAGCGCCAGCTTCACGCCGTCGGCCAGCGACTGCAGCAGACCCCACGGACCGTGCCGGTTGGGGCCGATCCGCAGCTGCATCCAAGCGACGACCTTGCGCTCCCAGACGATCGCGATCAGCACCGTCAGCACCAGGAACGCGAAGCAGAACACCGCCTTCAGCAGCACCAGCCACCACGGGTCGCGGCCGAAGAAACCGAGGGTGTCGTACGCGGCAGCGACCATCGTGGGCTGCTGCGAAGCAAAGTCCAGCATCACGATTCCTCCGCCGGGGCGATGGTGACCAGGTGGCCGAGCGTGGTGCCGAGCGTGCGGTGCGCGCCGCCGCCGGGCGTCGAGTTGAGCGGCAGCCAGACCGTGCGGTCCGGCATCGCCTCAGTGACCTCCAGCGGCAGGGTCAGCGACCCGGCCGGGCCGGAGATCCGCAGCAGCGCGCCGGTGGCGCCGATCTCGGCGGCGGTGGCGGCGGACAGCCGGGCCACCACCGGGTGCCGGGTGCCGGCCAGGTGCTGGTCGCCGTCCTGCAGCGAGCCGTTGTCGAGCAGCATCCGGTGCCCGGCCAGCACGGCCTGCCCGGTCACCGGGCGGGGCAGCGTGCCGGGGTGCGCGCCGGGCGCGGCCGGGCGGTCGCCCTGCCACGGGGCGAAACGGTCCAGCTCCAGCCGGGCCGCCCGGACGTCGGGCAGGCCGATCGGCTTCTCCAGCGCGTCCGCGACCATGGACAGCACCCGGACGTCCGAGTGCAGGTGGCGGCCCATCAGCTGGTCGGGCTTGATGGCCGGTTCGAACATCCGGACCCGGCCCTCCCAGTCCAGGAAGGTGCCGGCCTTCTCGGCGACGGCGGCGACCGGCAGCACCACGTCGGCGCGCGCCGTCACCGCGGACGGGCGAAGCTCCAGCGAGAGCACGAACTCGGCGCTCTCCAGGGCCTGTTCGGCGAGCGCCGGGTCCGGCAGGTCGTCCAGGCCGACGCCGCCGACCACCAGCGCGTCCAGTTCGCCCGCGACGGCGGCGGCCAGGATCCGGCCGGTGTCGCGACCGGGGGCCGCGGGCAGCTCGTCGACGCCCCAGTGCGCGGCGGCCTCGGCGCGCGCGGCGGGCACCTCGACGGCCCGGCCGCCGGGCAGCAGCCCGGGCAGCGCGCCGGCCTCGACCGCGCCGCGCTCACCGGCCCGGCGCGGCACCCAGGCGAGCTTCGCCCCGGTGGTCTGCGCCAGGCCCAGCGCGGCGGTCAGGCCGCCGGCGGTCTGGGCGAGCCGTTCGCCGACCAGGATCACCGCGCCCGGGGAGCGCAGCGCGTCCGCGCAACGGCCCGCGTCGTCGGCGAGCACCTCGTCGCCCGCGAGCGCGCCGAGCCACTCGGCCTCGGTGCCGGGGGCGGCGGGCAGCAGCGCGCCGTGCAGCTTGGCGAGGCCCCGGGTGGCGTGCGAGGCGATCGAGAACACCCGCAGTCCGCTCGCCCGGTTGGCCTTGCGCAGCCGCAGGAAGACGATCGGCGCCTCCTCCTCGGCCTCCAGTCCGGCCAGCAGCACGGCCGGTGCGGCCTCCAGCTCGCGGTACGTCACGCCGCCGCCGTCCAGGTCCACGCCCTGCCCGGCGACGGCGGCGGCCAGGAACTCGGCCTCCTCGCCGCTGTGCGGGCGGGAGCGGAAGTCGACGTCGTTGGTGCCGAGCGCGAGGCGCGCGAACTTGCCCCAGCCGTAGGCGTCCTCGACGGTGGCCCGGCCGCCGACCAGCGCCGCGGCCCGCTTGCCGCGCAGCCCCTCGGCGACCCGGGCGAGCGCCTCCGGCCAGGACACGGCGACGAGTTCGCCGTCCTGCCGGACCATCGGCGAGGTGAAGCGGTCACGCTGCTGCGCGTACCGGAACGCGAACCGGCCCTTGTCGCAGTTCCACTCCTCGTTGACCTCCGGCTCGTTGCCGGCCAGCCGCCGCATCACCTTGCCGCGCCGGTGGTCGGTGCGCTGCCCGCAGCCCGCCGAGCAGTGCTCGCACACGGACGGCGAGGACACCAGGTCGAACGGGCGGGAGCGGAACCGGTAGGCGGCGGAGGTGAGCGCGCCGACCGGGCAGATCTGGATGGTGTTGCCGGAGAAGTACGAGTCCAGCGGCTGGTCGTCGCCGGTGCCGACCTGCTGGAGCGCGCCGCGCTCGACCAGGTCGATGAACGGGTCGCCGGCGATCTGCTGCGAGAACCGGGTGCAGCGCGCGCACAGCACGCACCGCTCGCGGTCCAGCAGCACCTGGGTGGAGAGCGGGATCGGCTTCTCGTACGTCCGCTTCACGCCCTCGAACCGGGACTCCGCGGCGCCGTTGGTCATCGCCTGGTTCTGCAGCGGGCATTCGCCGCCCTTGTCGCAGACCGGGCAGTCCAGCGGGTGGTTGATCAGCAGCAGCTCCATCACGCCGTGCTGCGCCTTCTCGGCGACCGGCGAGGACAGCTGGGTGCGCACCACCATGCCCTCGGCGACCGGGATGGTGCAGGAGGCGACCGGCTTGCGCTGTCCCTCGACCTCCACGATGCACTGGCGGCACGCCCCGGCGGGGTCGAGCAGCGGGTGGTCGCAGAAGCGCGGGATCTGGGTGCCGATCTGCTCGGCGGCGCGGATCACCAACGTGCCCTTGGGGACGCTGACTTCGACGCCGTCGATGGTGAGCGTGACCAGCTCGGTCTGGGTGGAGGAAGGCTCCGTGACCGTCACGCGTGCACCTCCCTCTCGGTGGCGGACTCGTGGACGGAGGCCCGGTCGGCCCAGACGGTGGAGGCCGCCGGGTCGAACGGGCAGCGGTGTTCGTTGATGTGCTGCTCGTACTCGGCGCGGAAGTGCTCCAGCGAGGAGACGATCGGGCTGGCGGCGCCGTCGCCCAGTGCGCAGAAGGACTTGCCGTTGATGTTGTCGGCGATGTCCAGCAGCTTCTCCAGGTCGCCGGGCACGCCCTGGCCGGCCTCGATCCGCTTCAGCAGCTGGACCAGCCAGTAGGTGCCCTCCCGGCAGGGGGTGCACTTGCCGCAGGACTCGTGGGCGTAGAACTCGGTCCACCGGGTGACGGCCCGCACCACGCAGGTGGTCTCGTCGAACACCTGCAGCGCCTTGGTGCCGAGCATCGAGCCGGCCGCGCCGACGCCCTCGTAGTCGAGCGGGACGTCGAGGTGCTGGTCGGTGAACATCGGGGTGGACGAGCCGCCCGGCGTCCAGAACTTGAGGCGGTGCCCGGACCGGACGCCGCCGGTGATCTCCAGCAGCTGGCGGAGCGTGATGCCCAGCGGGGCCTCGTACTGGCCGGGGTTGGTGACGTGCCCGGACAGCGAGTACAGCGTGAAGCCGGGCGACTTCTCGGTGCCCAGCGACTTGAACCAGTCCTTGCCGCGGGCCAGGATCGGCGGCACCGAGGCGATCGACTCGACGTTGTTGACCACCGTCGGGCAGGCGTACAGGCCGGCGATCGCCGGGAACGGCGGGCGCAGCCGGGGCTGGCCGCGGCGGCCCTCCAGCGAGTCCAGCAGCGCGGTCTCCTCGCCGCAGATGTACGCGCCGGCGCCCGCGTGCACGGTGATGTCCAGGTCGATGCCCTCGCCGAGGGCGTCCTTGCCGAGGAACCCGGCCTCGTACGCCTCGGCGACCGCCGCCTGGAGGCGGCGCAGCACCGGGACGACCTCGCCGCGCAGGTAGATGAAGGCGTGGTTGCAGCGGATCGCGTAGGAGGCGATCGCCATGCCCTCGATCAGCGAGTGCGGGTTGGCGAACAGCAGCGGGATGTCCTTGCAGGTGCCCGGCTCGGACTCGTCGGCGTTGACCACCAGGTAGTGCGGCTTGCCGTCGTTCTGCGGGATGAACTGCCACTTCATGCCGGTGGGGAAGCCCGCGCCGCCGCGGCCGCGCAGACCGGAGTCCTTGACCAGGGCGATCACCTCGTCCGGGGCCATCGCCAGGGCGGCCCGCAGGCCGTCGTAGCCGCCGTGCCGGCGGTAGGTGTCGAGGGTCCAGGGGCGGTGGTCGTCCCAGGACGCGGAGAGGACCGGGGAGAGCAGCTTCTCGGCCGGCTCGGCGGAGGTCATCACGCTTCCGTCCCTTCGTGCCGGGGGGAGACCACCTTGGCGCCCGGGGTGCCGGGCAGCGCCTCGCCCTTGGCCAGCCGCAGGCCGGCCAGCGAGGGCGCGCCGCCGGCCCCGGACTCGTCGACCGCGCCCTCGCGCGGGTCGGCGAAGCCGGCCAGGATCCGGGAGGTCTCCTTGAACGAGCAGAGCTTCGCGCCGCGGGTCGGCCGGACCTCTTCGCCGGCCCGTAGCCGGTCCACCAACTCCCGTGCGGATTGCGGCGTCTGGTTGTCGAAGAACTCCCAGTTCACCATCACCACGGGCGCGTAGTCGCAGGCCGCGTTGCACTCGATCCGCTCGATCGAGATGGCGCCGTCCTCGGTGGTCCGGTTGTTCTCGATCTCCAGGTGCTGCTTCAGCTCGTCGAAGATCTGGTCGCCGCCGAGCACCGCGCACAGCGTGTTGGTGCAGACCCCGACGTGGTGCTCGCCGGCCGGGCGGCGGCGGTACATGGTGTAGAAGGTGGCGACCGCGGTGACCTCTGCGGTGGTGAGGTCCAACTGCTCGGCGCAGAACCGGATTCCGGTGGAGGAGACGTAGCCCTCCTCGGCCTGCACCAGGTGCAGCAGCGGCAGCAGCGCGGAGCGGGAGTGCGGGTAGCGGGCGATCAGTTCGGCGGCGTCGGCGGCCAGTCGCTGCGCGACCTCCGGCGGGTAGGGCTTGGCCGGCAGCGCCGGCAGGCCGAGTTCTGTGCTGCTCACCGGTCCACGCCTCCCATCACCGGGTCGATCCCGGCCACTGCCACGATCACGTCGGCCACCTGGCCGCCCTCGCACATCGCCGCCACCGTCTGCAGGTTGGTGAACGACGGGTCGCGGAAGTGCACCCGGTAGGGCCGGGTGCCGCCGTCGCTGACCACGTGCACGCCGAGCTCGCCCTTGGCCGACTCGACGGCCGCGTACGCCTGGCCGACCGGCACCTTGAAGCCCTCGGTGACCAGCTTGAAGTGGTGGATCAGGGCCTCCATCGAGGTGCCCATGATCTTCCGGATGTGGTCCAGCGAGTTGCCCATGCCGTCGGGGCCGACGGCGAGTTGGGCGGGCCAGGCGATCTTCTTGTCGCCGACCATCACCGGTCCGGGCCTGAGCCGGTCCAGGCACTGCTCGACGATCCGCAGCGACTGCTTCATCTCCTCCAGGCGGATCACGAACCGCCCGTAGGAGTCGCAGCTGTCGGCCGTCGCGACGTCGAACTCGTAGTTCTCGTACCCGCAGTACGGGTCGGTCTTGCGCAGGTCGTGCGGCAGCCCGGTGGAGCGCAGGATCGGGCCGGTGGCGCCGAGCGCCAGGCAGCCGGGCAGGTCGAGGAAGCCGACGTCGACCAGGCGGGCCTTGAACACCGGGTTGTCGGCGGCGAGTTTGTCGTACTCGTGGGCCCGGGAGCGGAGCAGTTTGACGCTCTCGCGGATCTTGTCGACGGCGCCGGGCGGCAGGTCCTGGGCCAGGCCGCCGGGGCGGATGTAGGCGTGGTTCATCCGCAGGCCGGTGACCAGCTCGAAGATGTCCAGGATGACCTCGCGGTCGCGCAGGCCGTAGATCATCAGGGTGGTGGAGCCGATCTCCATACCGCCGGTGGCGAGGGCCACCAGGTGCGAGGAGATCCGATTCAGCTCCATCATCAGCACCCGGATCACGGACGCCCGTTCGGGGACGTCGGCGGTGATCCCGAGGAGCTTCTCCACGGCCAGGCAGTAGGCGGTCTCGTTGAACAGCGGAGTGAGGTAGTCCATCCGCGTCACGAACGTGGTGCCCTGCACCCAGTTGCGGAACTCCATGTTCTTCTCGATGCCGGTGTGCAGGTAGCCGATGCCGCAGCGGGCCTCGGTGACCGTCTCGCCGTCGATCTCCAGGATCAGCCGCAGCACGCCGTGGGTGGACGGGTGCTGCGGGCCCATGTTGACGATGATCCGCTCGTCGTCGGCGCCCGCGACGGCCTCGGCGACCTCGCCCCAGTCGCCACCGGTGACGGTGAACACCCGTCCCTCGGTGGTCTCCCTGGAGCCCGCTTCGTATTGTGTGCTGCTCATCAGGTGTACGACCTCCGCTGGTCGGGAGCCGGGATCTGGGCGCCCTTGTACTCGACGGGGATGCCGCCGAGCGGGTAGTCCTTGCGCTGCGGGTGCCCCAGCCAGTCGTCCGGCATCATGATCCGGGTGAGCGCCGGATGGCCCTCGAAGACCAGTCCGAAGAAGTCGTAGGTCTCCCGCTCGTGCCAGTCGTTGGTCGGGTAGACGTCCACCACGGACGGGATCCGCGGGTCCGCGTCGGGCGCGGTCACCTCGATCCGGATCAGCCGGCCGTGGGTGATCGACCGCAGGTGGTAGACCGCGTGCAGTTCCCGGCCCGCCTCGCTCGGGTAGTGCACGCCGCTGACGCCCAGGCACAGTTCGAACCGCAGCGCCGGGTCGTCGCGCAGGATCCGCACCGCCTTCAGCAGGTGCTCGCGGGCGACGTGGAAGGTCAGTTCGCCGCGGTCGACGACGGTCTTCTCGATCACGTCGTCGACGTCGAGGCCCTGCTCCTCCAGCGCGCCCTCGAACTCGTCGGCCACCTCGTCGAAGTAGCCCCCGTACGGGCGCTCGCTCGGGCCGGGCAGCACGATCGGGGCGTTCAGCCCGCCGAAGCCGGAGGTGTCGCCGGTGCCCTGCGCACCGAACATGCCCCGCCGGGTGCCGACCACCTCGACCGGGATCTCCCGCCTGGTCGCCGGGACTTCGGGCTTCTCGTTCTCGGCCTTGTCCTGCTCGCTCATCGCAGCAGCCCCCGCATCTCGCTGGTCGGGGTGGCCTGCAGCGCGAGGCGCTCGGCCTCCTCCTCGGCCCGGCGGCGGTTCACGCCGAGCTTCTCGTGCTGGATCTTGTCGTGCAGCTTCAGGATCGCGTCCATCAGCATCTCCGGGCGGGGCGGGCAGCCCGGCAGGTAGATGTCCACGGGGACGATGTGGTCGACGCCCTGGACGATCGCGTAGTTGTTGAACATGCCGCCGGAGGAGGCGCACACGCCCATCGAGATGACCCACTTGGGGTTCGGCATCTGGTCGTACACCTGGCGCAGCACCGGGGCCATCTTCTGGCTGACCCGGCCGGCCACGATCATCAGGTCGGCCTGCCGCGGCGAACCGCGGAACACCTCCATGCCGAACCGGGCCAGGTCGTAGCGGCCCGCGCCGGTGGTCATCATCTCGATCGCGCAGCAGGCGAGCCCGAAGGTGGCCGGGAAGACCGAAGCCTTCCGCACCCAGCCGGCGGCGGCCTCCACGCTGGTGAGCAGAAAGCCGCTCGGCAGCTTCTCCTCGATACCCATCAGTTCCCTCTCAATGCCTTCGAGTCCGGTGGCTTGTCCGCCCGTTCACAAACGACGGCGGCGGGGCGTGGTCAGTCCCACTCCAGGCCGCCGCGGCGCCAGACGTAGGCGTAGGCGACGAACACGGTGGCGATGAACAGGAGCATCTCGACCAGCCCGAAGATCCCCAGGGCGTCGAAGCTGACCGCCCACGGGTAGAGGAAGACGATCTCGATGTCGAAGACGATGAAGAGCATCGCCGTCAGGTAGTACTTGATCGGGAACCGACCGCCGCCCACGGGCTGCGGGGTCGGTTCGATGCCGCACTCGTACGCCTCCAACTTGGCCCGGTTGTAGCGCTTCGGGCCGGTGAGCGAGGCCATCACGACGGAGCCGACCGCGAAGGCCGCGGCGATGGCACCGAGTACGAGGATCGGCGCGTAGGCATTCATAGCCCCGCTCCCTCCGTCCAGTCGTCCTTGACTGCAGATCGGAACCACCAGGTCACCAGCGGTGAACCGATGATCCACTTCGTGAGATCCGGCTCCATGTGAGGCAGTTCACAAAGCCAGGTTGGAGCGCATCCTATGCCTGTCTGCTTGTGATCTGCGACACGCAGTTCCCGACGATCTTTGTGACCTTCGCCACCCGACGAACCCGGACGGAGCAGGACGGGGCACCACTGTTCGACCCAGAGCAGGCAGTTGGCCACATACAGTCGCAACTCACCGCGAAGCGGCTGCCGTTTGACCACGGCCCATATCAATTCTGCGGCGGATCAAGCAAATTTCGGAGTGATCCGGTTTACGTGATAGGGGCACTCACTCGGCAGGTGGACCCCGGTCGGCACCCGCTTGACCCTTCGTTCACAAGCTCTCGGGAACGGCCGCCCGACGCCGCCCCCACTCCGTCCCGGCCAGCACCGCCAGCGCCCCCAGCACCGCGAGCGGCCCGAGCCGGTCACCCGCCAGCGCGACCCCGAACACCGCCGCCCACAGCGGCTCGGTGCCCAGCAGCAGGCTCACCCGGGACGGCGACGTGGCCCGCACCGCCCACAGCTGCACGAAGAACGCGAACAGCGTGCACAGCAGCGACAGGTACAGCAGCAGGCCCCAGCGCTGCCCGTCGAAGGACGCCGCCACCGACCACGGAGCCGGCCCGGCGAACGGCGACGCCACCACGAACACCGCGGTGGCAAACGCCAGTTGGACCCACGTCAGGGCCAGCGGGTCCACCCCGCGCACCGACCGCAGCCGAGCCGTCGCCAGCACGTTCACCGTCCGCGCGCCCGCCGCGCCCAGCACCAGCAGGTCCCCTGCCGACGGCGCCCGCAGCCCGCCGTTCCCGGTCAGCAGCGCCACCCCCAGCACCGACAGGCCCGCCGCCGCCAGGAACGCCCCCGACGGCGCGCTGCGCCGCAACGCCGCCTCCGCGAGCGGCGTGAACACCATCGTCAGGCTGATCACCAGCCCCGCGTTGGTCGCCGAGGTGTGCACCGCCCCGTACGTCTCCAGCAGGAAGACCGCACCCAGCACCAGCCCCAGCAGCGCCCCGCCGCCCCACTGGCGCGCCGTGAGGGCGCGCAGCCGGCCCCACGCCGCCACTCCGAGCACCGGCAGCACCAGAGCGAACCGCAGGGCCAGGACGGCCACCACCGTGTCCGGCTCCGCGACCCGCTTCACCACCAGGAAGCTCGACCCCCACACCACCGCCACCGCCAGCAGCGGCAGATCACGCACGAGGCGGGGGCGGGCAGCAACGGATGCGACGGCCATGGCGGGACTCCCGGTGACGCGGTGGAGAGCCCGTGCACCGTCGAACGGGTCGAAGAACGCCGCACACCCTCCCGCACGCGAACGGCGGCGGGCAAGCGATTTCCGCCTGCCCGCCGCCGCTGTTCGGCCGCCGCCCGGATCAGGCCCGGGGAGCCACCTTCGCGAGGCCGTTGATGATCCGGTCCGCGGCGTCGCCGCCGGTCGGGTCGGTGAGGTTGGCCAGCAGCTTGAGGACGAACTTCATCAGCACCGGGTGGGTGAGGCCGCGCTCGGCGGCGATCCGCATCACCCGGTCGTTGCCGATCATCTTCACGAACGCCCGGCCGAGCGTGTAGTAGCCGCCGTAGGTGTCCTTGAGGATCTGCGGGTAGCGGGCCAGCGCCCGCTCCCGGCCCTCCGGAGTGATCCGGGCCATCGCCTGGACGATGACGCCGGCCGCGAGTTGGCCGGATTCCATCGCATAGGCGATGCCCTCGCCGTTGAACGGGTTGACCATGCCGCCGGCGTCGCCGACCAGCAGCAGGCCCCGGGTGTAGTGCGGCTGCCGGTTGAAGGCCATCGGCAGCGCGGCGCCGCGGATCGGCTCGGTCATGTTCTCCGGCGTGTAGCCCCACTCCTCGGGCATGCCGGCGCACCAGCTCTTCAGCACCTCGCGCCAGTTCAGGTCGCCGAACGCGGGCGAGGAGTTGAGGATGCCGAGGCCGACGTTGGAGGTGCCGTCGCCCATGCCGAAGATCCAGCCGTAGCCGGGCAGCAGCTTCTTCTGGCCACCGCGGGTGTCCCACAGCTCCAGCCAGGACTCCAGGTAGTCGTCGTCGTGCCGCGGCGACGTGAAGTACGTCCGGTAGGCGACGCCCATCGGCCGGGACTCGATCCGGTGCAGGCCCATGGCCAGCGACAGCCGGGTCGAGTTGCCGTCCGCGGCGACCACCAGCGGTGCGTGGAAGGCGACTTCGCGCTTCTCCGGGCCGAGCTTGGCGGTCACGCCGGTGATCCGGCCGGTGCGGTCCTGGATCGGGCCGCTGACGTTGCAGTTCTCGTACAGCCGGGCGCCGGCCTTCTGCGCCTGACGGGCCAGCAGCTCGTCGAAGTCCGCGCGCTTGCGCACCAGCCCGTAGTCCGGGAACGAGGCCAGCTCCGGCCAGTCCAGCTCCAGCCGGACGCCGCCGCCGATGATCCGCAGACCCTTGTTGGGCAGCCAGCCGTTCTCGGTGGACACGTCGATGCCCATGTCCACCAACTGCTTGACGGCGCGCGGCGTCAGACCGTCGCCGCACACCTTCTCGCGCGGGAACTCGGTCTTCTCCAGCAGCAGCACGTCCAGGCCCGCCTGGGCCAGCCAGTACGCGGTGGTGGAACCGGCCGGACCGGCGCCGACCACGATGACGTCGGCGGTGGACTCCACGGCGGTCTCGGTCATTCGGCTCTCTCCTGAGCGCGTCGGGTCACGGGTGGTCGGGTCCGGACCCTCCGGCAACGGAAACGGTGCGGAGCGCCGAACCCTCGCAGTCTACGGGGCCTTGAAGCCGCGGTGGAGAGCCACGATCCCGCCGGTCAGGTTGCGCCACGCCACCTTCGTCCAGCCGGCCTGCTGCAACTCCGCGGCCAGCGCGGGCTGGTCGGGCCAGGACCGGATCGACTCCGCGAGGTAGACGTACGCCTCCGGGTTCGACGACACCTTGGTGGCCACCGGCGGCAGCGCCCGCATCAGGTACTCGGTGTACACCGTACGGAACGGCGTCCAGGTCGGCGTGGAGAACTCGCAGATCACCACCTTGCCGCCGGGCTTGGTGACCCGCAGCATCTCGCGCATCGCGGCCTGGTGGTCCTGCACGTTGCGCAGCGCGAAGGAGATCGTCACCGCGTCGAACGACTCGTCCGCGAACGGCAGCCGGGTCGCGTCGCCCGCGGTCAGCGCCAGTTCGGGGTGACGGCTCTTGCCCTCGGTCAGCATCCCGATCGAGAAGTCGCACGGAACCACGTCCGCGCCGGCCTCCAGGAACGGCAGCGAGGACGTGCCGGTGCCCGCGCCGAGGTCCAGGATGCGCTGGCCCGCGACGGCCCCCACCGCATCGGCCACCGCGCGGCGCCACAACCGGGCCTGGCCCAGCGAGAGCACGTCGTTGGTGCGGTCGTACTTGGCCGCGACGTCGTCGAACATGGCGGCGACATCGTGCGGCTGCTTGTCCAGATGGGCTCGGGTCACGCCCCCATTCTTAACCCAGCCCCACCGGCAACCGTCACCAGGGCTCACCGCAACGCGCGGCGGCCCCCCTTGCGGCGTCGACGCGACCGCTTGCCCTGGGTCAGCGCGGGCATCCCCTCGGCTGCGAACGCCACCGTGAACCCGCCCGCCGCGGCCCGCCCGTCCGCCCGCTTGAGCTGCCGGATCCGGTACAGGCACACCAGGCACAGCAGCGCCGTCAACGGAACCGTGGTCTGCGCCAACCCGACCCCCACCGGCTGCGGATACCGCTTCCCGCACACCCGCACCGCGCGCGCGTCGTCCGCCGCGTGCTCCAGGCAGATCGGGTCGCCGAGCTTCGCCTCCTCCGGCAGCCACAGGTCCGCCGCCGTCAGCCGCCGCCCGTCCGCGACGTACGCGACTTGGCTGTACGTCCCGCTGCCACCCGGCAGTTGGGTCACCGTGCCCTCGATCCGCACCGGATGCGCGTTGATCCGGTCCGCCTGATCGGCCTGCCGCCACCCCAACAGACACATCGTGACGGCCACCACCGCGCTCAGCACCGCCCCCACGTACCACCCCCGACCGGGCCTGGTCCGCGGACGATCGGAGGTGGCGGGTCGCATGCGTCCTGTTCCTGGCTCGGCGGAGTACTGAACCGGGATCGTATCCGCTGGTGGGGCGTCAGGTCACGGGGAGTCAGAACTTGCACACGAACGAGAGCCCCACCCGGGGCCCGGGGGACGGCGGGGCCAGGTCTGCGAGCGATCAACAGGGCGCAAGGCGTTCCGCCGTTTCGGGCCCCGGTCCTTCACCCGCCGCAGCCGTGACCACTCGCCGGCAACAACTGACCTCGCCGTTCTCCCCCGGCCCTGACGGGCCGGGAGGCGCCCCCACGAGCCCCTGGTTCTTCACCGCCTGCGATGGAGCAGGCGTCCGCCGAGGACCGTCGCCAAGCAGTTCGCCCCTCGTTCCACGTCCTCAAGGGTCCGCGCGTCGAACACCGCGAAGTCCGCCGCCCCGCCGACCGTCAACGTCCGGTGCACGGCGGTGCCGAGCGGTTGGCCGTCCAGCGGGTCGAGCGCCCCCGGCGTCCCGTCGCCCGGCAGCACGTGCAGGCCGGAGCGCGTCGCCGCCGTACGGACCGACGGCCGGTCGAACGGACCCGTCACGGCTGTCGCGCCGAAGGCGAGCATGCGTTGGAGCCCCCGGCGGGCGCTGCCGCCCCACCGTTCGTCGGTCAACTCGTCGGGCGGCGCCAGCGGCCGGTCCCCCGACTCCTCGCGCGGGTCCGGGTGGTAGGCGCCCTCCAGCAGCCACCGCCCGTGCCGGTTGACGAGCCCGGGCACCAGCACGCCGTCCCACTCGCGGACTCGTGCCGGGCTCCCGGCCAGCTCGGAGAAGGGCCCGATCTCCGCCACCTTCGCGTCGGCGACCAGCACCGCCCCGTCCACGAGGGGCGGGGCGGTGGGGTCGGCCAGCACCAGACGGGCCCGGTGCAGGGTCAGCACGGAGGGCTCAGTTCGTGGACAGGATGGTCAGCTCGGGGTGCGCGGTGCCGCCCTCGATCGCGGTGGAGGCGATGTGCGAGGCGACCCGCGGGTCGACCGGGTCGTTGGCCGGGTCGTCCAGGACGCGCAGGTGCTGGTAGGTGGTGGAGCGCTGCGCCGGAACGCGGCCCGCGGTCCGGATCAGGTGGATCAGCTCGTGCAGGTTGGAGCGGTGCTTGGCGCCGGCCGCGGAGACCACGTTCTCCTCCAGCATCACCGAGCCGAGGTCGTCCGCGCCGTAGTGCAGCGACAGCTGGCCGGCCTCCTTGCCGGTGGTCAGCCAGGAGCCCTGGATGTGCGCGACGTTGTCGAGGAACAGGCGGGCGATGGCGATCATCCGCAGGTACTCGAACACCGTGGTTTGGGTCGAGCCCTTCAGGTGGTTGTTCTGCGGCTGGTAGGTGTAGGGGATGAAGGCCCGGAAGCCGCCGGTGCGGTCCTGCACGTCGCGGATCATCCGCAGGTGCTCGATCCGCTCGGCGTTGGTCTCGCCGGTGCCCATCAGCATGGTGGAGGTGGACTCCACGCCGAGGCGGTGCGCGGTCTCCATGATCTCCAGCCAGCGCTCGCCGGACTCCTTCAGCGGGGCGATCGCCTTGCGCGGCCGCTCCGGCAGCAGCTCGGCGCCGGCGCCCGCGAACGAGTCCAGGCCGGCCGCGTGGATCCGGGTGATCGCGTCCTCGATGGAGACGCCGGAGATCTTCGCCATGTGCTCGACCTCGGAGGCGCCCAGCGAGTGGATCACCAGCTCCGGGAAGCGCTCCTTGATCGCGGAGAAGTTCCGCTCGTAGTACTCGACCCCGTAGTCGGGGTGGTGCCCGCCCTGGAACATGATCTGGGTGCCGCCCAGCTCGACGGTCTCCGCGCAGCGGCGCAGGATCTCGTCGAGGTCCCGCGACCAGCCCTTGTCGCTCTTCGGCGGGACGTAGAACGCGCAGAACTTGCACGCCGTCACACAGACGTTGGTGTAGTTGATGTTCCGTTCGATGATGTAAGTGGCGATGTGCTCCACGCCCGCGTACCGCCGCCGGCGCACCGCGTCGGCGGCCGCGCCGAGCGCGTGCAGCGGGGCCGAACGGTACAGCTCCAGCGCCTCTTCGGCGGTGATCCGGCCGCCCTCGGCCGCGCGGTCCAGAACGGCCTGCAGCTGGGCGGCGGAAAGGTTCTGCTCGGACACCTGGCGGGCCTGCTTTCATCGTCGGAGGGGCGTCCCGCCCAGCCTACGCCAGCGCTTTTCCGCCCCTGCTCAGCCCTGCTGCTGCTTCGCCAGGTCCCCTTCCGGGTCGGTGCCGAGCTGTGCCCCGGTGACCGAGACGTGCAGGCCGCCGCCGTCCAGCAGGGTGTACGTCTGCGTCTCCGACTCCAGGCCGCAGCCGGACTGCGGGCCGTCCAGCCGTTCCCGGAGGGTGATCGCCTTGGCGTCGACCGACACCAGGGTGAGCACGCCGCGGCAGACGGTGCTGCTGAACGACGAGGCGTTGCTGGTCCGTCCGACGTCCTCGCCGACCTTCCCGGCGGTGAAGGTGGCCGTGAAGGTGGACGGGAGCGGGACCACCTTGGTGGTGATGGTGCCCTTCCAGGTGCCGAGGAACCCGCCGGGTAGCGCCTTCCCCTCACCCGTCGCGGCCGGACTCCCCGACCGGCTCCCGGACGGACCCGCCGACGGGCTCCCGGACGGACTCGCGGGCGGGCCGCCGACGGCCGGGTCCTGGGCGGCAGGGTGCGTGGCGCCCGGTTCGGGCTGCCAGGGCAGCGTCCCGGTCGCGGCCAGTCCGCCGTACAGCGCGCCCAGCAGCACCGCCCCGACCGCCGCCGCGGTCCACGCCCGGCGCCGCCGTCCGCGTCCCCGACGTGCGGTCACCGCGTCGACCGGCCCCCCGTCCAGTGCGGTGGGCACCCGGTCCGCGACGGCGGGCATCGCGGGGCCGGGCGCGCTGTCGGCCTCCAGGTCGAGCAGTTCGACGGCGGCGCGGCCGACGGCGGCGGCCAGCGGGCCGGGCAGCCAGGTCTCGGGGCCGACGGCGGCGGCGCCGGGGGCGAGCCGGGCCCGCAGTTCGGCGGGGGTGGGCCGGTGGGCCGGGTCCTTGGCCAGGCAGGCCGCCACCGCCTCGCGCAACTCGCCGTCCAGGCCGCGCAGTTCCGGCTCCTCGTGGAGCACCCGGTAGAGCAGGACGGCGGCGCTGACGCCCTCGCCGAACGGGGCGGCGCCGGTGGCGGCGAAGGCCAGCAGGGCGCCCAACGAGAAGACGTCGCCGGCCGGTCCGACCGGCGAACCGGCGGCCTGCTCGGGCGACATGAACCCGGGCGAGCCGACCACGTACCCGGTGTGGGTGACCGAGGCGGCGGCGTCCAGCGCCCGGGCCACCCCGAAGTCGATCAGCCGGGGGCCGTCCAGGGTGAGCAGCACGTTGGACGGCTTGACGTCCCGGTGCACCAGGCCCAGCGCGTGCACCTGTTCCAGGGCTTCGGCCAGCCAGGCGCCGAGGGCGTGCGCGGAAGGCACCGGCAGCGGGCCGCCGGTGTGCACGGCGGCGCCGAGCGAGGGGCCGGCGATGTAGCCGGTGGCGACCCAGGGGCGGGGGCCCTCGGTGTCGGCGTCCAGGACGGGCGCGGTCCACCGGCCGCCGACCCGGCGGGCGGCGGACACCTCCTGGCGGAACCGGGCCCGGAACTCCGGGTCGTCGGCGAGCTCGGGGCGGACCACCTTGACCGCGACGGTCCGCCCGCCCGCCGTCCGCCCCAGGTACACCCGCCCCATGCCGCCGGCCCCGAGCCGCCGCAGCAGCCGGTGCTCGCCGATCGTCGACGGGTCGTCAGCCGTCAGCCGCTCCATGACCGTTCCCCCTCCGGCGCGGGCCGTCGCTCCTCGGCGGCGACGGGCCCTTCTGGACCGGTCCGATCATCCCAGGGCGGTCACCGGTCCGACACAGCCGTCCTCAGACCGCCGCGACCGGTTCCGCCGCGGCCGGTTCCAGCAGCCGGATCGTCACGTCCGGTGCGAAGCCGCTGTCGTGCGCGACCCGGCGGGCGAACTCGGCCAGGCCCGCCAGCTGGCGCTCGCCCAGCGAGAAGTCCAGCGCCTCACTGAAGTACCGCTCCAGCAGCGGCGCGTCGAACGCCTCCCAGCGGGCGGCCTGTTCGGCCACCATGGCGGCCTCGGCCAGCGAGAGGTCGCGGGACTCCAGGAACGCCCGGTGCACGGCGGCGGTCAGCTCCGGGTGCTGCTCGACGTACTCGCGGCGGGCGGCCCAGACCGCGAAGACGAAGGGCAGGCCGGTCCACTCCTTCCACATCGCGCCGAGGTCGTGCACGGCCAGCCCCTGCCGGGGGGCCTGCTCCAGCGAGGCGCGCAGCGCGGGGTCGCCGATCAGCACGGCGGCGTCGGCCTCGGCGAGCATCGCGTCCAGGTCGGGCGGGCAGCTGAAGTACTCGGGGCGCACCCCTTCGCGCTCCTCCAGCAGCAGCCGGGCCAGCCGGACGGAGGTGCGGCTGGTCGAGCCGAGCGCGACCCGGCGGCCGTCCAGTTCGGCCAGCGGGAGCTTGCTGACGATCACGCAGGACATCACCGGGCCGTCGCTGCCCACCGCGATGTCGGGGAGGACCATCAGCCGGTCGGCGTTGCGCAGGTACTCCACACAGGTGATCGGGCCGATGTCGAGGTCGCCGGCCACCAGCCGGTCGCTCAGCTTCTCCGGGGTGTCCTTGGTGAGGTCGAGATCGAGCAGGTTCCCCGTGCGCGCCAGCCCCCAGTAGAGGGGAAGACAGTTGAGGAACTGAATGTGTCCGACCCGCGGCCTGACCGCCGCCGCCGGCTGTTCGGCTGCCCGACTGCTCACCGTGTGCTCCCTTGCCGTTGGTGCTCTCCCGGCAGGGTATGCCTGCTGCTCCGAGGGGTCCGCACCCGGTGCCCGACACACCGTTCGGGGGCCCTCCGACACGCTCTCCGACACCTCCGTCGGCCCCTGGTCGGGGCCGCCACCGCGTGCTACCGTTCACACCAGTTGCAGTTTGATTCCCCTTGCAGTACTTGGAGCCTGCGGAGCGTGTAACCGCAGGCTTTTTGTAATTTTTCAGCAGTATCAGGCATCAATTGAGCATTGATTGAGCACTGTGCGAAAAACTCCGGACTCGTCCGGAGGCAGGGCGATCAGCGCAGCGGACCCGGGCGCCACAAGGTGTGGTGTCCACTACGTCCCTTGCAAGGAGAACGGTATGGCGACCGGAACCGTCAAGTGGTTCAACGCCGAGAAGGGCTTCGGCTTCATCGCCCAGGAGGGCGGCGGCCCCGACGTCTTCGTCCACTACTCCGCCATCAACGCGACCGGCTTCCGCTCGCTGGAGGAGAACCAGGCGGTCAGCTTCGACGTCACCCAGGGCCCGAAGGGCCCGCAGGCCGAGAACGTCGTCGCAATCTGACATCTCTCACTTCTCTGATCGCTCACGGCCCCTCGGGTCCGTATGAGTAGCAGTTCCAAGGGGGCCCGCCGTTCGGCGGGCCCCCTGCCTTTTCCCGCATTTCCCGACCCGCCGTTTCCGTCCGCATTCCGGACGGAATTCCGGGAATGCGCCGACCCCCCACCTCGGCCGGGTCCGACCCCGCTCCCCGCGCCGCCGCCCGTCCGGGGGATCATCGAGAAATGCTCCGCGTCCGATCCGCCCACCGCGCCCTCGACCGCACGCTGCACCGGATCGGCATCGACGGCTACCTCCTGCTCCTGCTCGGCACCGTCCTGCTGGCCACCGTGCTGCCCGCCCGGGGCGCCGCCGCGAGCGCCGTCACCGGCGGCGTGCACCTCGCCGTCGGCCTGCTGTTCTTCCTGTACGGCGCCCGGCTCTCCCCGCAGGAGGCGCTGGCCGGGGCCCGGCACTGGCGGCTGCACCTGCTGATCCTCGGCTGCACCTTCGTGCTGTTCCCGCTGCTCGGCGAGGCCACCCGGCTGCTGCCCGACGCGGTGCTGCCGCCGGAGCTGTTCACCGGCGTGCTGTTCCTCACCCTGCTGCCGTCCACCGTGCAGTCCTCGATCGCGTTCACCTCGATCGCCGGCGGCAACGTCGCCGCCGCGATCTGCGCCGCGACCTTCTCCAGCCTGCTGGGCATCGTGCTGACCCCGCTGCTCGCCGCCTGGCTGCTCTCCGGCGCCTCCGGGGTCGCCATCGACGGCGGCCAGGTGCTGGACGTGGTGCTGCAGCTGCTGGTGCCGTTCGCCGCCGGGCAGCTGCTGCGCCGCTGGGTCGGTCCGTGGATCGCCCGGCACCGGCTGGTGACGCAGCTGGTGGACCGCGGCTCGATCCTGCTGATCGTCTACAGCGCGTTCGGCGAGGGCGTCCGCGAGGGCAGCTGGGGCCGGGTCACGACGGGCCAACTGCTGGCGCTGGTGGCGCTGTCGACGGCGCTGCTGGCCGCCGTCCTCGGCTTCACCCACGTCGCCTCCCGCCGGCTCGGCTTCGCCCGCCCGGACCGGATCACCATCCAGTTCTGCGGCTCCAAGAAGTCCCTGGCCAACGGCCTGCCGCTGGCCACCATCCTGTTCCCGGCCGGCGCGGTCGGGCTGACGGTGCTGCCGCTGATGCTGTTCCACCAGATCCAGCTGATGGTCTGCACGGTGCTCGCCCGGCGCTGGGCCCGCCATGCCCCTGACGCATCGTCAACAGCTACGCTGCACGGGTGACTTCACTGCCGGACACCCCGCAGACCCGGGTCGGCGCGGCCGAACGCGACGCCGCCGCCGAACGCCTCCAGCAGGCCTACGCCGAGGAGCGGATCACCCACGAGGAGATGGAGCAGCGCCTGCAGCAGGCGCTCACCGCCACCACCCGCGCCGAACTCGACCTGGTCACCGCGGACCTGCCCGCCGACCCGCGCGGCGACGCCGACACCGCCACCCTCGCTGCCGGCGGCGGCCGGATCGTCCGCCGCGGCGCCTGGCGGGTGCCCCGCACCCTGAAGGTCGCCTCCGCGTTCGGCAAGATCCGGCTCGACCTGTCGCACGCGGTGATCGAGCACCCGGTGGTCGACATCGAACTCGGCCTGGGCTTCGGCCGCGCCACCATCACCGTCCCGCACAACGCCACCGTCGACGTGGACGGCGTCCAGGGCGGCTGGAAGGCGGTCCGCTACCGCCCCCCGCGCCACGCCACCCCCGGCGGCCCGCACATCCGCATCACCGGCACCTCGGGCTTCGGCCGCGTCCGCATCCGTCACGCCCGCCGGCGCTGACCGGCGGGCGGCTTCAGAACTCCGAGGTGTCGAGCCGCACTCCGAACGGCTCCGGCAGTTCGATCGGCTCCCCGAACGGCAGCGGCCCGACCACCCGGGTGTACCCGAGCGGCCCCGGCTCCGCGAACAGCGTGCAGGCCCGGTCCCGGCGGTCGATCAGCAGGTAGAGCGGGGCCCCGTATTCGGCGTACCTGCGCGGCTTCACCACCCGGTCGGTGTCGCCGTCGGAGTCGGACGTCACCTCGACCACCAGCAGGGTCTGGTCCGGGAGAAGTGTGTCGCCGTCCTTGGACAGCGCGCGGGGCACGATCGCAATGTCCGGAATGTACCAATTGCTCGACCCGGGGAGATCCAAATCGCCGGAGCCCATGATGCAGCTCAACTCGCGGGCCTTGTCCCGTATCTGTTCGCGGACCCCGTCCACCAATGTCTCGTGCCCCCACCTCGGCACCAGCGGCTCAATGACCCCGTCGATGATCTGGACGCGTTCACCGGCGTGGTGCTGGATCGCGTACTTCAGGGCTTGTTCCGGATCGACGGAGTCGTACGGCAGTTCGCCGGGCAGAGCACTCATCGCCCCCTCCTTGCGTCGGCCCCACGCTACTGACCGGCCCGGCGCGCCCCAAGCAGTCTCACTCCAACGAGCGACGGCCCGCACCCCCCGGCGAGGGTGCGGGCCATCGACGTGAGCGACCGTCAGGCGGCGGCCGGCACGGCGGCCGGGCGGTCCTCGGCGAGCAGGTCACCGGTCGGACGGTTGTAGGCGGCGAGGTCGAGGGTCTTCTCGCGGGCCGAGACCAGGATCGGGACGACGACCTGACCGGCCACGTTGGTGGCGGTGCGCATCATGTCGAGGATCGGGTCGATGGCCAGCAGCAGGCCGACGCCCTCCAGCGGGAGGCCCAGGGTGGAGAGGGTCAGGGTCAGCATCACGATCGCGCCGGTGAGGCCGGCGGTGGCCGCGGAGCCGATCACCGAGACGAAGGCGATCAGCAGGTAGTCCTTGATGCCGAGGTCGATGCCGTACACCTGGGCGACGAAGATCGCGGCGAGCGACGGGTAGATCGCGGCGCAGCCGTCCATCTTGGTGGTCGCGCCGAACGGGGCGGCGAACGACGCGTACTCGGACGGGACGCCGAGGCGCTCGGTGACGCGGCGGGTGACCGGCAGGGTGCCGACCGAGGAGCGGGAGACGAAGGCCAGCTGGATCGCGGGCCAGGCGCCCTTGAAGAAGTTCAGCGGGTTGAGGCCGCCGACGAAGCGCAGCAGCAGCGAGTAGACGCCGAACATGACGATCGCGCAGCCGACGTACACGTCGATGGTCAGGGTGGTGAAGGGCTTGAGCAGGTCCCAGCCGTACAGCGCGACGGCCTTGCCGATCAGGCCGATGGTGCCGAGCGGGGCGAGCCGGATGACCCACCACAGGGCGGTCTGGACGAGTTCGAGCACGCTCTCGGAGAGCTTGCGGACCGGGGCGGCCTTGTCGCCGAGCTTCAGGATGGCCGCGCCGACGACCACGCCGAGGAAGACGATCTGGAGGACGTTCACCTTCAGGAAGGCGTCGGCGATGTTGGTCGGGATGATGCCGGTCAGGAAGTCGATCCAGCTGCCGCCCTTCTCCACGCCCTTCACGCCGGCGGTGGAGATGTTCGCGCCCTTGCCGGGGTCGGTGAGCAGGCCGAGGCCGAGGCCGACGGCGACCGCGATCAGCGAGGTGGCGAGGAACCAGAACAGCGTGCGGGCGGCCAGCCGGGCGGCGTTGGTGACGTTCCGCAGGTTGGCGACCGAGACGATGATCGCGGTGAAGACCAGCGGCGGGACCGCCAGCTTGAGCAGCTGGACGAAGGTCTTGCCGACGGTGTCGAGGGTGGTCTTCAGCCAGGACACGTCGCCGGACCGGGCGATCCAGCCGAGCAGCAGGCCGAGGACGAGGCCGCCGACGATCTGGACCCAGAACGGGGTGCGTCGGATGCGTCCCAGCAGCGTGGGCGCGGTTTCGGGCGCGGTGGACATGGGTGTGCGACTCCGGGAGAGGCAGGGGTGGGGTGGGTGCGGAGGCGGCGGCACGCCGGACGCGGGGCCGGGTGGGGAGACCCGGGGGCCGACAGCGGAGCTGTCAGGGCGTCAGGAGCGGCGTGTCGCCCGCATACAGCCGCCGGAGCGACAGCGGCACGGGCCGTCCAGGGCACCGGGCAGACGCGGGCAGCGGGACATGAGCGGAGTGCTCGTCCCTGCCTGGTGCGCGGCGTCTGCGGTGGTCATGGTCGGTAGATTAGCAGTAAACCTTTGAGATCTTCAAAGTACTTGTTTGAGGTCGTTCCCGAACGACCCTTATCTGACGGAGCATCAGCTCGAACGGCCCACACAGGGCCGCTTTGAGGTCGGCTTTGACGCCCGTCCGGTTATACGTATAACTTGAGCCTCGTCGAGACCCCCCGGAAGGACCCCATGGGCTACGCCGCGCTGCTCCGCGCCCCGCACGTCACCCGGCTGCTGGTCGGCACCCTGATCGGACGACTGCCCGCCGGCATGACCGCGCTGGTGATCGCCCTCGCCCTGCGCGAGGCCGGCACCCCGTACAGCCGGATCGGCCTGGCCACCGCCGCGTACGCGATCGCCGCCGCGATCGGCGGCCCCGCCCTCGGCCGGATCGTCGACCTCACCGGCCAGCCCCGCGTCCTGCTCGCCTCCGCCACCCTGGCCGGCGGCGGCTACGCGCTGCTCGCGCTCGCCCCGGGCTCCCCCGTCGCCGCCCCGCTCGGCGCGGCGATCGCCGGCCTGTGCATGCCGCCGCTGGAACCCTGCCTGCGCTCGCTGTGGCCGGACGTGGTCGAGGAGGAGCAGCTCGACACCGCCTACGCCTTCGACTCCGCCTCCCAGCAGGTGCTGTACGTCGCCGGGCCGCTCGCCGTCGCCGGCATCGCCGCCGCGTTCTCGCCGTCCACAGCCCTGTGGACAGCCGCCGCGCTCGGCCTGGTCGGCTCGCTGGTGGTCGCCACCACCGCCCCCGCCCGCCAGTGGCAGGCCCCGCCGCGCGCCGAGTCCGCCGGACTGCTCGGTCCGCTGCGCTCCCCCGGACTGGTCCTGCTGCTGGTCGGCCTGAGCGGCGCGGGCTGGACGGTCGGCGCACAGGCCGTGCTGTTCATCGCCTACGCCGAGCGCCACCCGGGCGGCCTGCCCGGCGGCGGCGGCACCCTGCTGGCGCTGGCCGCCCTGGCCGGCCTGCTCGGCGCGCTCGCCTACGGCGCGGCCTCCTGGAAGGCCGACACCGCCACCCGCACCTGGGTGCTCGCCGTCGTCATGGCGGCCGGCTCGCTGCCGCTGCTGCTCCTGCCCGGCCCGCTGCCGATGGCCGCGCTCGCCTTCGTCTCCGGCCTGGGCCTGGCCCCGCTGCTGGCCGCCGCGTTCGTGCTGGTCGCCGAACTCGCCCCGGCCGGCACCGTCACCGAGGCATTCGCCTGGCTGGTCACCCTGTTCGCCACCGGGAACGCGGCCGGCTCCGCGACCTCCGGCCTGCTGGTCGACACCTCGCTGCAGGCCGTCGCGCTGTGCTCCGTCGCCGGCATCGCCCTCGGCGGCCTGCTGCTGCTCGCCACCCGCTCCCGGCTGCGCCCCGCCCGGGTCGTGCTGGCCGCCTGAAACCGCTCGCCGGGACGGCCCGCGGCCTGCTTGGATGCGCCGCATGACGAGCATCCAGCTGCCCGCGGGCTACACGGTCTCCACCGATCCGGCGCTCCTCGACCGGGAGTCGGTGCACCGCTGGCTCTCCGAGGACGCCTACTGGGCGCTCGGCCGGCCCCGCGAGAAGCAGGACCGGGCGATCGACCACTCCCTCAACTTCGGCCTGTACGAGCAGACTTCCGGCCGCCAGGTGGGCTACGCCCGGGTGGTCACCGACCACGCCACGTTCGCCTGGCTGTGCGACGTGTACATCGCCCCGCCGGCCCGCGGCCGGGGCCTGGGCACCGCACTGACCGCCGCCGTCCGCGACCACCTGGCCGAACTGGGGCTGCGCCGCCTGCTGCTGGCCACCCGGGACGCGCACGAGGTGTACGCCAAGGTCGGGTTCAACCCGCTCGCGCTGCCGGAGAAGTGGATGGTGCTCGGCGAGCAGTAGCCGCGCTCAGGCCGGCGCGGTGGACCGCCGCACCACCAGCGAGGTCGCCAACGGGGCGGTCGGCGGCGGCAGTTCACCGCCCAGCAGGGCCACCAGAGTGGCCAGGCCGGTGCGGCCGAGCTGCTCGCCGGGCAGGTCGACGGTGGTCAGCGGCGGGCTGAGCAGCTCCGCCACCGGGATGTTGTCCATGCCGACCACCGACAGGTCGCCGGGAATCCGCAGCCCCGACTCGTCCGCCGCCTGGTACAGCCCGGACGCCACCACGTCGTCGTCGCACACCACCGCACGCGGCCGGTCCGGCCCGGCCAGCAGCTCCCGGGCCACCCGCGCCGCCTCCCGGTTGCCCTCGTTCAGGCTGACCGCCCGCTCCTGCACGACCAGCTCCGCGGACGCCGCCGCGAACGCCGCCTGCCGGACCCGGAAGGTGTGCGCGGAGTGCACCGAGCGCAGGTAGCCGATCCGCCGGTGGCCGAGCTCCGCCAGGTGGTCGACGGCGGCCCGCATGCCCGCGGTCAGGTCCAGCTCGACGGTGGGCCGGCCGGGGTTGGCCGCCGGATCGGCGTCCAGGAACACCGCCGCGGTGTCGGCGGGCAGGCCGCCGAGCTGCTTGTCGTCCGGGGAGCAGATCAGCAGACCGTCGAAACGGCCCGCGGCCGCGGCTTCGGCGAGCGTCGCCGCGTCCCAGCCGCTGGAGACCACCACCGAGAGACCGTGCCGGGCCGCCTCCTCGTGCACGCCCGTCAGCACCCGGCCGAAGAACGGGCCGAGCAGGTTCGGCACCGCCAGCAGCACCATGCCGCTGCGGCCCAGCCGCAGCTGCCGGCCGGCCGCCTGCGGGCGGTAGCCCAGCTCCCGGGCGGCGTCGTGGATCCGCTGCCGGGTGGCGTCCGAGACCCGGTGCCCGGCGCTGCCGGAGAACACCAGCGAGACGGTCGCCTGCGACACTCCCGCCAGCCGGGCCACGTCCCGCCCGGTCGGCCGCCGTCGCGCCCCCTCGCCGGACCCGGAGTCCGACACGCCGTCAGCCGGCCTGCGCCTGCCGGGCGGCGGCGGCCCGGGCCGCGTCGTCCGCCTCGTCCTCGGCGGCGTCCCGAACGGCGGTACGGACCTTGCGGTTCTCGATCCGGTCCGCGATCTGCGCCGACATCTCGTCGCGCTGCTTGCTCAGCACCACGTAGCTGATCGCCGCGGACGCCACCATCGCCAGCGCGAACACCAGGATCAGCCCCAGGTCACCGACCACCGGGATCACCCCGAAATGGGCCAGCAGCAGCGCGACCAGCAGGCAGGCCAGGAAGATGCTCGCCCGCAGCGAGGTGTAGCGGAGCGTCGCGTTGATCTTGCTGCTCACCGGGGATCGTCCTTCACTGCCGGGTCGCGCCACGGGGCACGAGGGGGTAATGGCCCTCCCAGTGAAGCACGACCTCACACCGTCCGGGCTTCAGGGGCTCGGAGGGTGCGCACTCAGGAGCTCGTGGGGGCACCTCCCAGCCCGCCAGGGCTGGGGGAGAACGGCGAGGCCAAGTCTGCGGAGGATCATCAGGGCACTTTGCGTTCCGCCGTTTCTGGTCCCCGCCTCGAGACCCGCCGCAGCCATGACCAACCGCTGTCCTCGACCGTCAGCAACTCGGCCTCGCCGTTCCCCGAGCCCCTGAATGCGCGCCCGCCGCCAGCGCGAGGCAGCACCCCACCGCCACCACGCACAACGCCCCCGCCGCGTACCAGGTCGCGTCGTAGTTCCCGAAGCTGTCCCGGGCCACTCCCGCCAACCCCGCCACGATCGCCGCGCCCACCTGGTGGGCGGCCAGCACCCACCCGAAGACGATCGGCGCGTCCGCCCCGAAGTGCCGTCGGCACAGTGCGACGGTCGGCGGCACGGTCGCGACCCAGTCCAGGCCGTAGAAGATCACGAAGGCGAGGATCGGCGGCCGCAGGCTCTCCCCGAACAGCGAGGGCAGCATCGCCAACGAGAGCCCGCGCAGACCGTAGTAGGCGATGAGCAGCCGGGTGGAGTCGAACCGGTCGGTGAACCACCCGCTGGCGATCGTGCCGACCACGTCGAAGACCCCGATCAGGGCGAGCAGCGAGGCCCCGGTGGTGACGGGCATGCCGTGGTCGTGGGCGGCGGGGATGAAGTGGGTGCCGACCAGGCCGGCGGTGGTCGCGCCGCAGATCGCGAAGGACGCGGCGAGCAGCCAGAACGCCCGGCTGCGGGCGGCGTCGCGCAGCACCCGCAGCGAGCGGGCGATCGCCGAGCCGTCGACCACCGGTGGCGCGGGCGCCTCGGTGGCCCCGTACGGCAGCAGGCCGAGGTCGGCGGGGCGTTCGCGCATCAGGATCAGCACGGGGACGGCGACGGCGGTGGCGGCGAGCGAGATCACCACCACCGCGGTGCGCCAGCCGTGGTTCTCGACCAGGGCGGCGAGCAGCGGCATGAAGATCAGGTTCCCGGCGGCGCCGGCGGCGGTGAGCACGCCGGTGACCAGTCCCTGCCGGGCCTGGAACCAGCGTCCGGAGATGGTGGTGGCGAACGCGCCGGCCATCGAGCCGCTGCCGAGTCCGACCAGGACGCCCCAGCAGAGGATCAGCTGCCAGGGGGCGGTCATCAGGACGGTGAGCCCGGCGCCGACGGAGATGGTGAGCAGCGCGCAGACCACCACCGGGCGGACGCCGAAGCGGTCCATCAGGGCGGCGGCGAACGGGGCGGTGAGGCCGTAGAGGGTGAGGTTGACGGAGACGGCGCTGGAGATGGTGGCGTGCGACCAGCCGAACTCGTTGTGCAGGGCGTCCATCATCAGGCCGGGCGCGGAGCGGAAGCCGGCAGAGCCGACCAGGACGACCAGCGAGACGGCGGCGACGATCCAGCCGTAGTGCAGGCGCGGGGCGGGACGGGGCGGGGCCGGGTCGGCGACGGGCGTGGTGGTGAGTTCGTTCACCCGTCGAGTCTGCGGTTCCCGGCCCCGCCGGCACGACGGGATTTGCTGCCATCCGCCCGCAAGATCCGGACGACTTCAGTGCCCGCCGGCGACCGGTCCGGCGTCGGGGACCCGGCGCAGGCCGCGGATGGGCGGGCTGAGCAGCAGGGCGGCGGCGGTCAGCACGGTGACGACGCCGCCGACCACCAGGACGTGCTGGGCGCCGAAGGTCTCCATGGCGGGGCCGGCCAGCGCGGAGCCGAGCGGGAACATGCAGACGGATCCGGCCACTTCGTACGCGTGGATGCGGTTGAGGACCTCGCCGGGGACCTGGGTCTGCACGCTGGTGGCCCACATGACGCCCCAGAAGCTGATGCCGATTCCGGAGACCAGCATGGCCGCGCCGAGGACCGGCCAGGGCAGGTCGAAGGCGAGCGCGAACTGCTGGAGGGGGAAGACCAGGACGGCGAACGCGCCGGCGGCGAGCGGGCGGACGGGCTTGAGGCGGATCGCGATCAGGCCGCCGATCACGGTGCCGGCGCCGAACATGCCGTTCAGGACGCCGAACACGGTGGCGCCGTGGGCGGGCACCACCAGCGAGCCCAGCAGCGGGGTGAGCGGGCCCCAGGAGAGCACCGTGAAGATCATCCAGATCACGATGACGCCCCACATCCAGCTGCGGGCGCGGAACTCGTGCCAGCCCTCGACCAGGTTCTTCCACAGGCTGTCGCCGGGCGGCGGCGCGGGGACCGGGCCCAGCCGCAGCGCCAGCAGCGTGCTGGCGCTGATCGCGTACATCACGCCGGCGATGACCATCACCCAGCCGGTGGAGGCGGCGGCCAGCAGGCCCGCCAGCGGCGGCCCGGCCAGGGTGGTGAGCGCCTCGGATATCCGCAGGATGCCGTTGGCGCCCTGCACGTCGCGGGCCACCAGCGGGACGGTGGAGGCGGCGCCGGGCTGGAACATGGCGGCGGCGGTGCCGGCCAGCGCGAGCAGCAGGTACAGCTGCCAGAGCTGGTCGATGCCGCGGAAGAACAGCACCGCGAGCAGGACCCGGGTGGTGAGGTTGAGCAGGTCGGCGAAGATCATCAGCCGGCGGGCGGTGAACCGGTCCGCGAGGACGCCGCCGACCAGCACCAGGCCGGCGAACGGGGCGAGCAGGAAGGCCATCGCGTAGCCGACCGTGGAGGCCGAGTGCCCGGAGGTGAGCAGTCCGGTGGTGACGGCCACGGGGAGCATCGCGTCGCTCAGCAGGCCGGCCGAGCGGGCGGTGAAGTAGAGCCGGAAGTTGCCCGACCAGATGGCGGGACCGGCGGGGATGCTGACGCGCGGGGTGGGGGCGGTGTGGAGTTCTGGTGCGGTCACGTTCGACAGTTTTGGTCCAGACCACCACTGGTTTCCAGTGATTTTGGGTCACGATGCGGCGTCCGACCGGCAACTGATCGGACGGCGGCCCGCCGTGCGCGCCCCGAGCACGGCACGGCGGGCCGCCGTCCGGGTCGGCGTCCGGGCCCTGAAGCCGTGACGCCCGGCGTTCCGATCTCGCCGAGGTTCCGGGCGGAGCGGCCAACGACCCCCTGAGTGTCGGCACCGCCCGGACTCCCTCGGCGTCCCCTCGCAACGAAACGCCGCACCCAAGAGTGATCAGTCGGATACGTCACGTCAATGGGTTGTCGGAAATTCAGATGGATCACCCGGAGCGCGAACAGCGCACGCGTGGCACGCCCGGACCTGCCGACCCGCGTTCAGCGCGCCGAGGCGACCGGCTGCGCCGCCCGTTCGCACACCGCCACGGCCGGGCCGATCTCGCACCACACCCGCTTGCCGGAGCCGTCCGGGTACCAGCCCCAGCGCTCGCACAGCAGCTCCACCAGCTCCAGGCCGCGCCCGTTGGTGGCCTCCGCGTCGGCCCCGGCGTGCCGCGGGGCGGGGGCGGCGCAGCTGGCGTCCGCGACCTCCACCCGGAGCCCGGGCGGGGCGTCCGGGCCGGCCGGCATCAGCAGCCGCAGCACCGCCGGACAGCCGGTGTGCACCACCGCGTTGGTGACCAACTCGGAGACCACCAGGACCAGCGTCTCGGCGACCGCCGAGTCCGGATCGAGCCCGCCCGCCTGCAGTCGGGCCCGCACCCAGCGCCGGGCCCGTGAGACCTCGGCCGGATCCGCCTGGACCGCCAGCTGTACCTGAAGTACCTGCACCGTTCCACCACCCGCACTCGGTATTCGGCCCGCTTGATCCCGCCGGTCCGGTCGGCCGCGCCTCGGGGAGGCCGCCGATCCGCACTGCCCATGGCATCGACACGAATACGCCCCAGAATGATTCCGGGACCAGGTCGCAGCAAGAGCTTCGGGCATATTCCAGCGTTCGGGGGATGTCTCGGTGCATACTGTCCCGCTCACCCTGCCGGGGTTCGCACGACCGGTCGGCGGCACCGCTGCCGCGGGTACTCCCGACCGTACTCCCCACGCCCCGTCACCACCGGGCCGCCACGAGCGGAACCACCCTTCCTACATATGTCCAGCGGCCCTCGAACAGCGCCGCCGGACGGCCGGTGTGCACCCGTCAGGCGAACACCACGGTCCGGGTGCCGTTCAGCAGCACCCGCCGCTCGCTGTGCCACTTCACCGCACGGGCCAGCGCCTGGCACTCGACGTCCCGGCCGAGCGCCACCAGCTGCTCCGGCGTCACGTCGTGGGTGACCCGGGCGACCTCCTGCTCGATGATCGGGCCCTCGTCCAGGTCGGCGGTGACGTAGTGCGCGGTCGCGCCGATCAACTTCACCCCCCGGGCGTGCGCCTGGTGGTACGGCCGGGCGCCCTTGAAGCTCGGCAGGAACGAGTGGTGGATGTTGATCACCCGGCCGGGCAGCTCCTTGCACAGGGCGTCCGACAGCACCTGCATGTAGCGGGCCAGCACCACCAGCTCGACCCGCTCCCGGTCGACCAGCTCCAGCAGCTGCTGCTCGGCCTGTGTCCTGGTGTCCTTGGCGACCGGCAGGCAGTGGAACGGGACGCCGTAGGACTCGGTCAGCTCCCGGAAGTCCGGGTGGTTGGAGACCACTCCGACGATCTCCACCGGCAGCGCCCCGATCCGGGTCCGGAACAGCAGGTCGTTCAGGCAGTGCCCGAACTTGGAGACCATCAGCAGCACCCGCATCCGCTCCGCGGCCTCGTGGATCTGCCAGTCCATCCGGAACGAGGCGCCGACCGCGGCGAACGACGCCCGCAGCTTCTCCGCCGACACCGGCTCCTCGGCCGAGAAGTGCACCCGCATGAAGAACAGCCCGGTGCCGGCGTCGCCGTACTGCTGGCTGTCGATGATGTTGCAGCCGGTCATGAACAGGTAGCTGGAGACCGCGTGCACGATGCCCTGCTTGTCCGGGCAGGACAGCGTCAGAACGTACTGGGAGTGGGCAGTCTCGGCCATGTCTCGGGGTCCCGTTTCTCGGCTCTGGTGCGGACGGACCGCCCAGCCTGGCACAAATCCCCCGGCCGCGCGGTCACCGCCCGCCACCCGAGACCACGCGTCCGCCCCGGCGCTCAGCCGTGCGCGGTCAGTTGCCGCAACTCGGCCAGCGTGGACGGCGGCAGGTCCGGATCCGTGCCGTCGTTGGCGGCCAGCCGGTGGTGCGCCTCGCGCGCCGCCTGCACCGCCTCCGGCCACTCCCGGTGCCCGAGGTAGACGGCCGCCGGGGCGTCCTCGCCGACCTGGTGCACGATCCGCAGCACCCGCAGCACCGCGGCGTCCACCGCGACCGCCTCCGCGGAGTCCCGGAACACCGAGCCCACGTACTTCTCCGCCGACCAGCGGTCCAGCCAGCTGTCCTCGACCAGCCGGTACACCGCGTCGGAGAGATCCCCGTAGCCGCCCTGCCCGTGCCCGTCCAACCAGGCCGTCCGCTGGAAGCCGGGGTCGGAAAGCATGTGCAACGCCGAACGGATCCGGGCGCGCCAGCGCCACCAGGGCAGGTCAGTCAGGGGCATGACGCCCATCGTGCTGGAGCGGCCGCCCGGACGAGAAGAGTTTCGGGCAGAACGGTACGGAGAATCCACGCTGTCGGACACGGGAGTCGATCGTACGTTCCTCCACCGACCCCGTTCCACACGCGTCATCACATCCACGCGCCCGGAGTTCCTTCCCCGTTGGCGGTCCGTTCACATCGCGTCCCTCTCGCCGTGTGCGGCCGCGACCACCCTTGACCCGCCGAACCTGCGCAACGGAGCACGGGTCAGTCCCCGCAGTGTCCAGGGAGGAACAGCGCACCATGACGCGGACCGGAACCCCCCACCCGTCACCCGCCGTCAGCGGCCGTCGCACCACCACCGCCGCCCTCGCCGCCGGCCTGGTGCTGCCCGCCCTGCTCTCCGCCACCGCCTGCGGCGGCCCGGCCGCCGCCGACTCCACCGCCCGCGACGTCACCGTGATGACCTTCGCCCCCGCCGGCACCGGCGCCGCCGACCGGCCGGGCATGACCGCCCTCGCCGAAGCCATCGGCCGCGACCTGAACGCGCACGACGGCCTGGGCGGCCGCAAGGTCCACATCCTCACCTGCAACGAGCACGACACCACCGACGGCGCCACCGCCTGCGCCGACCAGGCCGTCAACGCCCACGCCGTCGCCGTGGTCGGCTCCGCCAGCCAGTACGGCAGCAACTTCATCCCCGTCCTGGAAGCGGCCGGCATCCCGTTCATCGGCGGCTACGGCCTCTCCACGCCCGAGTTCAGCAGCCCGCTCTCCTACCCCGTCAACGGCGGCACCCCCGCCCTCGTCGCGGGCAGCGGACGCCAGCTGATCGAAGCCGGCTGCAAGCAGATCGCCCTGATCCGCCCCGACAGCCGGGCCGGCGACGCCCTGGTCAGCTACCTCAACACCGCCGTCAAGCAGACCGGCATCAAGGTCACCGACATCAAGGCCCCCGAGAAGTCCAACGACTACTCCCCCTACACCCGACGGGCCATCGGCGACGACCGCCCCGGCAACTGCGTGCTCTCCGCCCTCGGTGCCGAACCCACCGGCAACCTGCTCGACCCCTACCGCCGCGCCAACCCCAGGAACACCCAACTCGCCTCGGTCATCGGCTCCTTCCAGCAGTCCGTGGTCGACTCCACCGGCGGCGACAACGGCCCGCTGCGCGGCGCGTACGCCACCGGCTGGTTCCCCGCCGAGAGCTCCCCCGTCTGGGACAACCTGCGCGCCACCGTCCGCACCTACGGCAACGGCACCACCATCGACGTCTCCGACCCCGGCGTCCAGACCACCTGGGTCGCCTACACCGTGCTGCGCCAGGCCGCCGGCCGCGTCGACCCGTCCCGCCCGCTCACCGCGAAGGCCCTGCAGACCGTCCTCGACAGCGGCGACCCCATCGACACCGCCGGCACCACCCCGCCCCTCGGCTGGGGCGTCACCAACATGCTCCCCACCGCCGACTCCCCCCGTCTGGTGAACACCTCCGTCACCTTCCAGCAGGTCCGCAACGGCCGCCTGACGGAACAGCACCAGGGCTTCACAGACGTCCGCACGATCCTCGCGGGGTAGACACCCTGGGGCGCTGGGGGTCCCCCGGCGAAGCGAGGTGGGCGGAACGGCGCGAAGCGCAAGGCCCGTCCGTGGGATCGCGGCGCAGGACGACGACCTGCACCTGATCGCGACCTCACGGACGGGCCTTGCGCCGGTCGCCCGACTCCCCGCGCGCCCCGCTACAGCTCGCTCGCGCCCTTGTTCGGGAGCCCCGTCTTCGACGCGATCGCGCCCCACAGCCCCGCGGCCTGCTCCTTGGCCGTCGTGGCGGAGCCGCTCGCGGTGTTGCCGTTGCGGTAGTGGTCGTTGTCCTTCGCCTTGCCCGCGTCGCACCCCGCGACCATGTCCCCGGCCCACAGGGCGTACTCGGAGTCGGCGGTGGAGGACGCCTGCCAGGCCTTCTGCAGCTGCTCCACCAGCTTGGCGCCGTCGGCGAGCTGATCGACCTTCAGGTCGCCGAGCTTCTTCAGCAGGTCCTGCCGCTGCGAGGCCGCCGCGGTCAGCGCGGCCTGCGCGTCCGGCAGGGTCTGGCACTTGCCGACGGCGGTGACGGCGTTGACGACCGAGCTGCGGCTCGCACTCGCGGTGCCGAGCAGGTCGGACATCGCCTGCGCCTGCGCCTTCATCGCGGGGCTGACCGCGCCGTCCCCGCCGCCGGCCGGTGCGGACGGCTGCTGGCTGGTCGTGGTCCTGGCCTTGGACTGGTCCTTGGTCTTGTCGTCGCCACCGCCACTGGCGAGCACGCCGATGACCACCGCGATCACCGCGACACCGGCCACGCCCGCGCCGATCAGCACCTTGGTGTTGGGCTTGCGGCGGTCGCCGCCGCTCGCGGGCCCGCCGTACCCGGGCTCCGGTGCGCTCGGGCTCGGGTACTGCTGCTGTTGCTGGGGCGGGACCGCGCCGTACGCGCCGCCGTAGCTCGGCTGCTGCGCCGGGGCGGGCGTCGGGTACTGCTGCTGTCCGCCGAACGTCTGTGCGGCGTAGCCCTGTTGCGGGAATCCGAGCTGCGTCGGCGCGGCGGCCACGGACGGGTCGCCGGCCGGGTAGGGCGGCAGGTACTGGGTGGCTCCGGCGTCCTCCTGCGGGACCGGAGCCGCCGGCGCCCCCGGCGCCGCGCCCCAGTACTCGGGGCTGCCGCTCTGCCCCAGCGGCGGGGCGGACTGCTGCTGCGGAACGGGGGGCTGCGGCTGCGGCTGGGCGTACGGGGGCTGCGCGGCCTGCACCGGGGTGCCCTGGCCGTCCGTGGCGGGCTCCGGCCGGAACAGGTCGTCCAGATTGAAGTCGCCGGAGTTCGGATACGAGCGGCGCTGGCTCAACGCGATTACCTCACCTGTGCACGGCACCGGGATCCCGGGCCTTTCGGTTGCCCCGTCGGGGTTGCTGACGACGGACCACAACTGCGAGGCCACGCTACCGGTTCACCGGCACAGGTGACTACGCGGGCCGTTGTTCTGTGCTATTGCTTCACGAACGTCCGCCCCGCCCCGATCGTGCCGACCAGCACCGCCCGTACCCGCCCGCTACGCGGCCTCCCCGTCCATCCGGGCGTGGAACTCGCGGACCGCCCGGTGGCCCCGGTACGGCTCCAGCCTGGTGCGGAAGTCGTCCAGGTACTCCACGCCCCGGTTCGAGCGCAGCCCGCTGAGCAGCCGGACCGCCTCGGTGCCGGTCTCGCAGGCGCGTTCGAGGTCGCGCTGCTGGAGTTGGGCGGTGGCGAGCAGCACCAGGTCGACGGCGCGCCGGCGGACCCGGTGCGCGGGGTGCAGTTCGAGCGCGGTGCGGGCGTAGTGCTCGGCCCGCTCGCCCTGCTGGAGGTCCCGGTGACAGTGCGCCAACTCGTCGGCCAGGTAGGCCTCGTCGAAGTGCACGATCCAGTCCGGGTCGTCGACGGGGTTGCGGCGCTCCATCGCGGCGAGCGCCTTCGCGGCGACCGCCTCGCAGGCGTACGCGTCGCCGAGCAGGGCGTGTCCGCGGGCCTCGGCGGCGTAGAACATCGCCATCGCGGTGGGGGTGGCCACCGTGCGGGCGCCCTCCTGGGCGGCGCGGGCGAGCTGGGCGATCTCCCGGGGGTTGCCGAGGGTCGCGGCGAGGTGGCTCATCGAGGCGGCCAGCACGTAGCCGCCGTAGCCGCGGTCGTCGGCGGCCTGGGCGAGGCGCAGCGCCTGGATGTAGTAGCGCTGGGCCAGGCCGGGTTGGCCGGTGTCGACCGCCATGTAGCCGGCGAGTTCGGTCAGCCGGGCGACGGCGCCGAAGAGTTGACGGCCCGTCTCGTCGCGGTAGGAGCCGCCGAGGAAGCCGGAGACCACGCTGTTCAGGTAGTGCACCACGACGGGGCGGACGTGGCCGCTGCCGAACCGGTGGTCGAGGTCGACCAGCATCTGGGTGGTGGCCCGGATCGCCGCGACGTCGGCGAGGCCGACCCGGGTGCCGCCGGTGCGGGCGACCACCGGGTCGGGCGGGGTGATCAGCCAGTCCCGGCTGGGTTCGACCAGGGCGGAGGCGGCGACGGTGGTGCCGGCCAGGAAGTCGCGCTTGCCGACGTCGCTGCGCCACAGTTCGCAGATCTGCTCCAGCGCGGTGCCCAGGCTGGGCGCGAACTGGAGTCCGACGGCGGAGCTGAGGCTCTTGCCGTCGGCCATGCCGATCTCGTCCACGGTGACGCCGCGGCCGAGTTTGCGGCCGAGGGCCTCGGCGATGACGGCGGGCGCCTGCCCGCGGGGTTGTTGCCCGCGCAGCCAGCGGGCGACGGACGTCTTGTCGTATCGCAGGTCGAGCCCGTGCTCGGCTCCGCAGAGGTTGACCCGGCGGGCCAGGCCCGCATTGGAGCAGCCCGCCTCCTGGATCAGCTGCTGCAGACGTTCGTTCGGCTCTCGTGCGACGAGTGGTCTCGCGGCCATGGGATTTTTCCGCCTCCCCAACGCCGTCCGGACCCGACCGGAGGGCGACGACTGTGCAACACCATGCGGAATACCCACGGTGACGTACCCACTCCCCACGCGCCCTGATGAATGCCCCTGTGCGCCCCCTCTGCGCCCGTTACCGCCCCTGCTGCGACGGGGGGTTCCGACCAGGATCACCGTCCCGGGTGACAACGTGCGCCCCGTTCGAATCGTTCGGCGGCGGCCCGTAACCCCCACTCACGGACGGTAGTTGTGCTCCACGTGGACAACGCCCCCCAAGACCCCCAACCCGATCCGACGTCCCTGCTGGCCGAGGCCGTCCGCTGTGCCGAGGAACGCCATTGGGAGGTGGTCCCAGGAACGTGGCTGCTCGACGGCGACGGCGCGGCCGTCCGCTGCTCCTGCGGCGATCCGGGCTGCGCGCTCCCCGGCGCACACCCGGTGGGCGCGGACTGGGGGCTGCTGTCCAGCGTGGGGTCCGCGGTGGTGCGCGGGTGGTGGACGGAGCGCCCGGAGGCCTCGATCCTGCTGCCCACCGGGCGGGCGTTCGACGTGCTGGACGTGCCGGAGGTGGCGGGCTGCCTGGCGCTGGCCCGGATGGAGCGGATGGGGCTGCCGCTCGGCCCGGTGGTGGCCGCGCCGGCCGCCCGGGGGCGCAGCGGGCGGCGGCTGCACTTCCTGGTGCTGCCGGGCGCGGTCGCCAAGCTGCCCGAGCTGCTGCGGCAGATCGGCTGCACCTCGGACGGGCTGGACCTGGTGGCGCGCGGCGAGGGCGACTGGCTGGTGGCGCCGCCGTCCCGGTTCGGCGGGCACGCCACCGCGCTGTGGGCCCGGCCGCCGACGCTGCTGAACCGGTGGCTGCCGGACGCGGTGGAGCTGGTGAGCCCGCTGGCGTACGCCTGTCGGCGCGACCCGTCGGCCCCGCGCCTCGTCCAGCGGGAGACCGCCGCCGTGTGAGGCCCCGCCGACTGTCCGGAGCGTGATCTTCCGGAAACGAGTGGTCATACCCGCAGGTCAGCAGGACAAGCCCATCGATCGGGTGACGGCGCTCAAGGGTTGGCCGCGGTTGCCGAGGGGATCATCCTCAGCGTCGGCACAGGGTCGGTGGAGCGGGTCGGTGAAGCGGAAGGAGCGGTCGGGCCGAGAGCGTGGGGGGCTGCCGGGAGGGCGTTCGGTCGGGGAAGCCGAACGCGGCGGCACGGGGGGTCGGGGAGGGACGGCGGGGGATCGGGGAGGGAACGGAGGGGAGTCGGGGGGAACGCGCGGGGCCCGGTGCGGGGACACCGGGCCCCGAGGCGCGTTCCGCGCTCCCGTCCCGCACCCCCCGTTCCGCACTCCCCGTTCCGCACTCCCCCGGGCAGTCGGGCCGGCTACGCCTGGGCGACGAACACGTGCGCGGCGATCTCCTTGCCGAGCTCGGCCGCGCCGTCGCCGGTGCCGACCAGCACGCCGCCGGCCGCCGGGGCGACCCGCACCGTCGCGCCGGGGCGGACGCCCGCGCGGCGCAGGGTGCGCATCAGCTCGCCGTCGGTCTGGATCGGCTCGCCGATCCGGCGCACCACCACGTCCGCGCCGTCCTTGCGGGCCACCGACTCCAGCGTCACCAGCCCGGCGTCGTAGCCCTCTCCCTCGGCCTTGGTGTCGCCGAGCTCGTCCAGGCCCGGGATCGGGTTGCCGTACGGGGACTGGGTGGGGTGGCCGAGCATGGCGAGCACCTTGCGCTCGACCGTCTCGCTCATCACGTGCTCCCAGCGGCAGGCCTCCTCGTGGACCTGCTCCCACTCCAGGCCGATCACGTCCACCAGCAGGCACTCGGCGATGCGGTGCTTGCGCATCACCCGCACGGCCAGCCGGCGGCCGTCCTCGGTGAGTTCGAGGTGCCGGTCCTCGGCGACCTGGAGCAGGCCGTCGCGCTCCATCCGGCCCACCGTCTGGCTCACCGTCGGGCCGGACTGCTCCAGCCGCTCGGCGATCCGGGCGCGCATCGGGGTGATGCCTTCTTCCTCCAGCTCCAGGATGGTGCGGAGGTACATCTCAGTGGTGTCGATAAGCCCTGACATCGCCCCTGGCTCCGTTCTTCGGTGTCCTCACCGCCAATTCTGACGTACGGAGATGACAACCAGGTGCGCTGCGTCGTTGTGCCCGGGCCGCCGCGGGCCGTCGGACGCCCCGCGCGACGGTTGACAGCCGGGCGCGGCAGGGTCCACCGTGCACGCCGTAGCTTTCCCCCACCGCGGCCCGGGCCACCGGACCGCCCCGCTCGGACGGAGCACGAGATGACCGAACTGGTCGGCCGGTACCTGGACGCAGCTGTGGCCCACCTGGAGCGGATCCGCGCCGAGGAGGTCGGGAACATCGACGCCGCGGCCGAGCTGCTGGCCGACGCGGTCGAGCACGGTCGGCGGATCTTCGCGTTCGGCGCCGGGCACTCCTCGCTGGCCGCCCAGGACGTGGTCTACCGGGCCGGCGGCCTGGTGGTGATGAACCTGCTCAACGTCCCCGGAATGACCGGCGTGAACGTGATGCCCGCACACCTGGGCAGTGCGCTGGAGCGGGTCTCGGGGCTGGCCACCACCACCCTCGACCTGACGCCCGCGCGCAGCGGCGACCTGCTGTTCCTGATCTCGCTGTCCGGCCGCCAGGTGATGCCGGTCGAACTCGCCCGGCACGCCCGCGACCGCGGCCTGAAGGTGATCGGCGTGACCTCGCTGGCGTATCCGGCCGCGGTGAGCTCCAACCACCCGTCCGGCACCTACCTCAAGGACAACTGCGACGTCGTCCTGGACAGCAAGATCGCCCCCGGCGACGGCGAGCTGGACCACCCCGGCGCGGGCGCCCCGTTCGGACCGGTCTCCACCATCGTGACCAGCGCGCTGATGCAGTCCGTGATGGCGTCCGCCACCGCCAAGCTCGCCGACCGCGGCATCACCCCGCCGCTGTTCCGCTCCGGCAACGTGGACGGCGGCACCGAGTGGAACAACAAGGTCATCGCCGACAACGCGGACCGCATCTTCTACGCCTGGTGACCGCCCGGCGACCGCTCCGCGCCCCCGGCGCAACCCCGCCCATTCGGCCAACTCCGGTGCCGGTCGCGTAAGTTCGACCGGCACTGGGAAGGACTCCCGAGACCGGTGAGACGGCGCTGCGGGGGCGGGAATGGCAACTGGAGCGGGGCGTTCGATCGGTTTCGTACGGGAGCAGGACCTGCTGCCGCGGCTGTTCTGGGCCGCCGACGGCGCGTCCCTGCAGGGCCAGGCCCGGGCGGTGGCGCTGTCCCGGTGGGAGCTGCTGCTGCTGGTCGGCGCGGCCTTCGCGGGCTCCGCCGACGGCCCGCTGTGGGCCTGGCTCGCCGCCGCCGCCTACCTCGGCGCGCTGTTCATCGCCGTCACCGTCGCCTGGCAGAACCCGCAGCGGCTCTGGTACGACGGCCGGGCGGTCGCCGAGTCCGTCAAGACCCTGGTGTGGAAGTACGCGGTGCGCGCCGACTCCTACCAGCCGCCGCCGCGCAAACTCCCCGATGCCGAACGCCTGTACGACATCCAACTCGCCAACATCCTCGGCGAGTTCGACACCGACCGGGTCACCCCGGGAGTGGCCGAGGAGCTCCGCACCTGGCGCGCCCCGGCCCGGCACCCGCAGATCACCGAGACCATGGAACGGCTGCGCGACCAGCCGCTGCCGGTCCGCCGCGAGACCTACCTGCGCGAGCGGGTGCACAGCCAGCGCGAGTGGTACCAGGCCAAGGCCATCCAGTGCCGCAACGCCACCCGCCGGGTCGGCCGGCTCGCCATCGTGCTGCCCGCCGCCGGCCTGCTGCTCGCCGTACTGCGCGCACTCGGCCAGTTCAGCTTCGACGCGCTCGGCGCGATCTCCGCCGTCGCCGCCTCCATCTCGGCCTGGGCCCAGCTCCGCCAGTACCGCCCGCAAGCCGCTGCCTACACCCTCGCTGCCGCCGAACTCTCCAAGGTCGAAGCCCAGTTGGCGGCCGTCGACCTGTCCGCCCCGGACGCCGAGGAGAACTGGGCGCGACTCGCCCGGGACGCCGAGGACGCCATCTCCCGGGAGCACACCACCTGGCAGGCGCGCCGCGAGGTGCGCAGCCTGGACATTCCCAGCTGACCTGGAGGCGCCGCGTGGCCACCCGAAGGATCGACACACCGGACGGGGGCGTCCTCGCGGTGGAGACGTCCGGAGACCCCTCCGGCAGGCCGGTGTTCCTGCTCCACGGCACCCCCGGCAGCCGGGTCGGCCCCGCCCCGCGCAGCGCCGTCCTGGCCCGGATGCGGGTCCGGCTGATCTCCTTCGACCGCCCCGGCTACGGCGACTCCACCCGGCTGCCCGGCCGCCGGGTCCGCAACGCCGCCGACGACGTCGCTGCCATCGCCGACGCCTTCGGCCTCGACCGCTTCGCCGTGGTCGGCCGCTCCGGCGGCGGCCCGCACGCGCTCGCCTGCGCCGCGCTGCTCCCCGACCGGGTGGTCCGGGCCGCCACCCAGGTCTGCCTCGCCCCGCGCGACGCGGACGGCCTGGACTGGTTCGCCGGCATGACCCCCTCCAACGAACGCGCCTTCCGCCAGGCCGAGTTGGGCCAACCCCGGATCGCCGGCCCGTTCCAGGTCCGCTCCCAGGTGATCCGCCGCGACCCCGCCCAGCTCATCCGCAACCTGGTCCCCGAACTCACCCCGCCGGACCGCACCGTGGTCGCCGACATCGGCATCCGCCGGATGCTCCAGTCCACCTACCGCCAGGCCTTCCGCTACGGCGCCGACGGCTGGATCGACGACGTCCTCGCCTTCATCGCCGACTGGGGCTTCGCCGTCGACGCCATCCGCATCCCGGTGCGCATCTGGCACGGCGCGGACGACAAGTTCTCCCCCGTCGGCCACTCCGCCTGGCTCGCCGACCACATCCCCGCCGCCCAGCTCTACCTGGAGCCCGGCGCCGCGCACTTCGGGTCCCTGAAGGAGATGACGGACGCGATCCGCTGGGCCGCGAACGCGTAGCAGGCGCGAACCCCGGGGGCCCGGTCCACTGGAGCCGGGGGAGAACTGCGCACAGCGGAAGGCACCCGCCGACAAGGCCTCGACCACGGGCAAGTCATCGCCCGTGGTCGCGGCCTTGCGGGCGTTCGCCCGCTGCTCGCGCAGCCTAGAGCGGCTGCGGCTCCAGATCCCGGTTGCTGCGCTGCCAGCTGCGGGCCGCGACGACCGACGGGTGTTCCTCGCCGAAGAGTTCGACGAGTGCGGCCACCGCCTGCATCCGCAGGCTCTCCGCCTCGCTGCGGCGGCCGGCCGCGCGGAGGGTGACGGCGAGGTTGGCCTGGCAGACCAGGGTGTCGGGGTGGGTGGCCCCGTACCTCGCGGCGAGGCCGTCGTACGCGCTGCGGCCGAGCGTCTCGGCCTCGTCGAGCTGCCGGTTCTCGGCGAGCGCGTTGGCGAGGTTGATGACGGCGTTGAGGGTGAAGGGGTGGTCGGCGCCGAGGACCCGGGTGAGTCCGTCGACGGCCGAGCGGCCGTGCTGGACGGCGCCGTCGGTGTCGCCGGAGCCGCGCAGGTAGATGCCGAGGTTGTTCTCGCAGGCGAAGGTGAAGGGGTGTTCGTCGCCGAGCAGTCGCCGGTGGCCCTCGTAGGCGTCGGTGGCGATGTCGCGGGCGGTCTCCTTGTCGCCGGCGGCGCTGAAGTCCGCGGCGAGGTTGAGCCGGCAGGCCAGTGCGTCGGGGAACTCGGGGCCGTACAGGTCGACGTAGCGTTCGTAGGTGCGTTCGGTGAGTTCGCGGGCCTCGGCGTACTGTCCGGCGCGGCGCAGCGAGACGGCGAGCGACTTCGCGTTGCGCAGTTCCTCGGGCAGGCCGGAGGCGTCGACCGCGGCGAAGGTCTCGGTGACTTCGCGGAGCAGTTCCGCGGAGCCCTTGTAGTCGCCCATCTCGCGCAGGTCGCGGGCCAGGTTGGACTTGGAGCTGAGGGTGTAGGGGTGGCGGGCGCCGAGGACGGCGGAGCGGCGTTCGACGGTGTCCTGGTCGAGGTCGCGGGCGGCGACGCTGTTGCCGACCAGGCGGTGGTCGATGGCGAGGTTGTTGGCGACCGAGAGGGTGCGCGGGTCGTCCTCGCCGAAGAGTTCGATGAACTGGTTGAAGGTGTCCTGGTCGAGGGTCAGGGCTTCCTGGAAGCGGTTGAGGTAGCGCAGGTCGGCGGCCATCGAGTTGGCGGTCATCAGGGCGTACGGGTGGTGGTCGCCGAGGAGTTCGCGCTGGCCGTCCAGGGTCTCCTGGTTGAGCGCCAGGGAGTCGTTGTAGAAGCCCTGGGAGCGCAGCACGTTGGCGACCTGGAAGCGCAGGCTGTAGATCTGGCGCCGCCACAGGCGCTGCTCGCCGGGGTCGGTCTCGGCTTCGGCCCGGCCGGTCCAGCTGGCGTCGAGCTGGCGGCCGAGTTGCAGGGCCTGGTCGAGGTCGACGCGCTTCCACAGGTAGCGGACGCGGTCGATGAGCATCTCGCGGACGTCCTTCTCGTCGCAGTCCTGGGCCCGGGAGGGCGTGAGGTGCGGCCAGATGGCTTCCAGGGTCGGCCAGTTGGCGGGGTCGTCGGTGTCGCCGCGGGACGGGCGGGCGTTGACCAGGATGCGGTGCACCTGGTGCATGGCGGTGTTCCGCTCGCTGTCGCTCATGCCGCTGCGGACGACGGCCTGGACCAGCCGGTGGACCTGGAAGGAGTCGGAGCCGGCGTCGGTCTTGGCGAGGGCGTAGCGGCTGACGGCGCGCAGCACCTTGCCGAGCAGGAAGGTGTCGGTGAGTTCCTCGTCGTAGGGGTAGAGCGCGAGGCGCATCTGCTCGGAGAAGAAGAACTGCTTGAGCGAGATCGGCTCGGGGGCGAAGAACGCGCAGAGTTCCAGCAGCCGGACGGCGGCGGGGGACTGTTCGCGGAGCCGGGTGATGGAGACGTTCCAGGTGAGGCCGACGGGGGTGGGGTAGTCGACGGGGGTCTCGCCGGCGGCGAGCACCTTGGTGGCCTCGGCCTTGAGCTGGCTGACGTAGGTGTCGACGGGGGTGCGGGTGGTCTCCAGCCAGGCGGCGGCGACCTCGACGGCGAGCGGCAGGTCGCCGACGGCCTCGGCGACCCGGTCGGCGTCGGCGCGGACCAGGCCGCGGACCCGGCGGGTGAGGTGGTCGACGGACTCGGTGCGGTCGAAGACGTCGACGTTGAGCACGCCGGCCTGCCCGGACCAGCCCTGGTTGCGGGAGGTGACCAGGATGTGGCCGGGGCCGTCGGGGAAGAACCGGCGGATCTCGCCGGGCTCGTCGGCGTTGTCGAAGATCAGCAGCCAGTTGGGCGTGGGCAGGCCCTGGCGGAGCGCGTCGCGGGCGGACTGGGCGGCCTCGTTGACGTTCTCGCCGACCCGCAGGCCGAGCCGTCCGGCGAGTTCGGCGAGGCCGACCGCGACGTTCTCGCTCTGCTCCGCGTCGATCCACCACACCAGGTCGTAGTGCGACATGTAGCGGTGCGCGTACTCCAGCGCGACCTGGGTCTTGCCGACGCCGCCGAGGCCGTACAGGGTCTGCGGCGGCGGCAGCACGGCGGTGGTGCCGCCGGCGAGTTGGGCGCGCAGGTCGTCGAGGACCTTGACCCGGCCGGTGAACGAGTGGTTGCGCTGCGGGACTTCCCAGTAGGTGGGCTTGGTGCCGGGGAAGCGCGGCGCGCCGGGGGTGCGGTCGGGCAGCTCGGTCTCGGTGCGGCCGAGGGCGCGCAGCAGGACGGTGGCGGCGGCCTGTTCGTCGCGGCCGATCAGGTCGACCGGGTTGCGGCTGTTGTAGGGCGCGTTGAGGCGCACGTCGGAGACCCGGACGGGGATGAGCTGGCGGCGGGCGCCGGCCGGGTCGGCGAGCACGGTGCGGTCCCACAGCGCCTGGGCCTGCGGGGACTGCAGGTAGGCGGCGGACAGCAGGGCGACGGTCCGGTACGCGGAGTCGATGCCGCGGCCGGTGGCCTCGCGCGGGTTGGCGCCGGCGCCGAGGTCGCGCGGCACGACGCGGTAGCCGGCGTCGGCGAGCAGCGCGGAGATCCAGTCCGCCCAGGCGCGGTCCTCGGGCACGTAGCTGAGGTACAGGTCGGCGGGGGCGGTGGGACGGCGGCGGGCGAAGCCGTCGAGGTGACGCAGTCTCAGGTCCTCGGGCATCGGCGGGAGTCCGGCGACCCGGCCCTGGGTGATCTCCCGGGTGAGGCGTTCGTTGGCGGCCAGCATGGAGCCGGGCAGGCCGGGCTGGTCGCCGAACGGGGCGAGGATCTCCTCGTACGCGTAGAACGGCCGGTAGGGGATCTCCACACCGGCCCAGTAGCGGGCCAGGTCGGGTTCGCCGAAGCCGGCGGGCAGGCCGCCGAACTTGATCCGGGCGAGCGCCCGGCCGGCGTCGGCCTTCTCCTTCTCGCCCTCGTCGATGCGCATCGGGACGGGCAGGATGCGGATGTCGCGGTCGCCGTAGCGGTCCTCGATGACCCGGGCGATCCGGGAGGCGCCGTCGATGGACTGGTCGCTGAGGGTGAAGCAGACCACCAGGTCGTCGGGCATCTCGACGGTGCAGATGTCGGCGGTGTCGGTGAGTCCGGTGCGGCTGTCGATCAGCACGTAGTCGTAGCGGCGCTTCATGTCGGCGCGCAGCGACTGGATGAAGCGGCGGCCCTGGTAGCGCTCGTAGAGCAGGTCCCAGTCGAGGCGGGCGACGGAGTAGTCGCGGTTCTGCTGGCCGGCGGGGACGAGGTCGATGCGGCCGCCGCCGGGGAAGTGCGGCCAGGCGAGGGAGAGCGCGTGCGGGTGGATCCGGGCGAAGTCCTCGATCCAGTCGGGGTCGCGGTCGACCGGGCGGCGGGCCTCTTCGAGGTAGTCGGCGAACAGGTCCATGATGCCGGTGGTCGCGCCGACGATCTCGGGGTTGAGGAACGGCCGGAAGAACTGGCTCAGGCCGGGGGCCTCCAGGTCCCAGTCGACGACCAGCACCCGGTAGCCGTTGGCGGCCATGATCCAGGCGGTGTTGGCCAGCGCCATGGTGCGGCCGGTGCCGCCCTTGTACGAGTAGAAGGTGACGATCCGTCCGTGGCGGTTCTCCACGGTGGTGTCGCGACGGCGCGCCTGGATCTGCGGGCCCTTCGCCGGCCTCTCGGTCATGACGTTCCCTCCCCCGGGCCCTTGGTGCCCGTCGTGTTCCCGCACGCCGTGCCGCCGGACGGAGTTCCGACCGTCCGGCGTCCTGCTGTCCGCCCGCTCCCGGCTCCGGGCGCGGGCCTAGGGTCCGATGCTGGGTCTGCGGTCCGTGGGCCCGTCGTCGGGGCGGTCGCGGTGGTGCTGTTCGTGGGCCGTGCAGGCCCGCATGACGGCGCGTTCCATCTCACCGCGGAACTCCTCCAGGCTGCCGGGGGCGCCGGCCGCGGCGTCGTCGCGCAGGCTGGGTTTCTGCAGGGCGCCGCGGCTGACGGCGAGCACGCTGTCGCCGAGTTCGTTGAGCATCCGTTCGTGGTCGCGGCTCTGCTGGTCCTCGCGGTTCCAGGGTTCGATGATGGCCACCGAGCCGAGGTTGCGCCGGTCGAGCCGGCGCACCGCCTCGACCCGCCGCGCGTCCAGGAACGCCCACCGGTCGACCAGCAGTACGCACGGCGCGGACGGGCGTTCGCCGGTCAGCAGGTGCTCCGCCTCCTCCTCGAACTCCCGTACGGTGGGCTGGAATCCCATGTTCCGGGCGACGTCGGCGGCGTCCTGGGCGAGCGGCCGGCTGGAGTCCGGCCGGAACGGCTGCCAGTCGGTGCGCTGTTCGCCGTACCAGGCGCCGCTGCGCTGCGGCGGCAGTTCCGGCTGGCTGTAGGAGAACACCGAGATCCGCACCTTGTCGGCGACGTCCGGCGGGTCGAACGCGGACGGCTGGGACTCGAAGTCGAAGACCTGCCCGGCCGGGATGACGGTCTGCTCGGCGACGTCGACGATCCGCTGGGCGAGCCGCCACACCGCCGTGTGGTACTGCGAGCTGAACGTGGTGATCTTCATCAGCGCGTACAGGCCCTCGGCCGCGTAGTCGTCGCCGAAACTGTCGTGGTTGAACTGCAGTTCACCGGCCACCCGGGGCAGCGGGTAGTGGTCCATCGGCACCCACAGCGCCGGCACTATGCCGGTCATCCGCTCGGCCGTGGGACGCCGCTGGTAGACCGAGCGCCGGGTGAACAGGTGCCACTCCCGGCCGCACGCCTCCGACTTGAAGTACCGCGGCGAGTACAGCGGAACGAACACCCGACAGCTCGCGAGCTCCCTCGACAGCCGCTCGGCCCACTTCTGGCCCTGGTGCATGGAGCGGTCCATGAACCCGATCGGATGCCCGGCGGGCAGGTCGGTGATCTGGAGTATCGCCTCGCACAGGTCCTGGTAGAGCTTCGCCACCCAGAGGTTCGGGTCCGCCGCGCCCCGGGAGTTCACTCTCGGGGTGTGGGCGTAGCTGAGGAAGAAGTACGGCCTCGGCGCTTCCTTCCCCCGGACCGCTGGGCTGTTCACACGCGCCTCCCCCGAGCCCGCCTGTCACCTGTTCCCGAAAGGGACTCAAGTGTAGGAACGGCTGCCGCCGGAATGGAATAGGGCCTTGATCCGATGCTCCGTCAACTCTGCCCGCTCCTGAACCACTTGTCCGCCAGATCGACCGCTTCGCGGATCTGCATCAGGTAGCAGTGCGCGTCGCCGAGCGGCCCGGACTCCAGCGCGTCGCCGAGCCCGCCGGCCAGCACCTCGCCCATCGCCGGGAAGTGCTCGTCCTGCAGCCGGAGGCCGGTGAAGCTCCGCCAGCGCCGCGCGCCGCCCGGGGTGCGCACCACGCACCGGTACTGCTGCGCCTGCCGGTCCGGCTGCCAGTACTCGAGCAGGTGGAGCGGGGTGCAGCACCACACCGGGACGCCGATCATCAGGCACCGCGCACCGCTCCGGTAGAGCCGCCCGGCGGGCGACTCCTCGCCGAGGTGACTGCGCAGCGGGTGGTGCTCCGTCATCTCCCGGGCCTGCGGGCCGATCGCGGTGAAGGAGGTCTGCGGGTGCCGGCTGCGCAGCGCCCCGGGCAGCAGCCGGACCTCCTCGGCGAGGTGCCCCATGGTGGGCGAGGCGGGGGTGGCGGCGGCGTCCCAGGCGGGCATGGCGGCGTGGTATTTCCGCAGCTCGGCGGGGGTGAGGCCGGCGATCGCGGCCCGGTAGTAGGAGGAGGTGCGGGAATTCTCGGGTGTAGCGGTGTACACGACCAGCGTGCCGTCCGCCCCGAGCGCCTCCCGGAGCGCCCGTACCACCCCGGATGCGCCCTCCGCGACCGGGCCGATCGCCCGCAGCGAGGCCTGGACCAGCAGCGTCTCCCCGGGTCGGACGCCGATCTTGTCGAGGTGCGTGACGAGCTCCGCAACGGAGTACATGAGGCCTCCCACAGCCACGGGTCGGAGCCGCCGACCCCCGACCGGGCGGCCGAATACACCGGATCCCTACCCGCCGCCCCGCCGGTCTCCCGGCGTCAGAGGCGAATTCGGGCCACCTGCCGGTCAGTTGCCGCCGATGGCGGCCGCGCGGGCCTGCCACTCGGCGAGGTTCTCGGCGGCGGACTCGCGGGCCGCGGTCTCGGCGGCCGCGCCGACCGGGACGGTGAGCCAGGGCTCGACGGCGGTGCGCATCCCGTCGGTGAAGCGGGCGCCGAGGGGGGTGAGGGCGCCGGAGTCGGCGAGGGTGGCGATCGAGGCGACGGTGTGGGCCCGCCAGGTCGCCAACTGGACCCGGGCGTGCTGGGCGGGGCCGTTGCGCAGCCCGTCGTACGCACGGACCCGGGTGGCCCAGAACTCGGTCACCGCGAGGTGCGCGTAGGTGCCCTGGAACAGGCCCTCCAGCGGGCGCGGGTCGGGCCGCCACGGGGCGTGGAACAGGCGCGGGTCGGCGCGGTCGTACAGGTCGTGGAAGTCCAGCACCGCGCCCAGCTTGACGTGCTGGAACTCGTGCGCGATCAGCAGCGCGAGGGTGGGCGCGGTGGCGGGCCGGGCGATGCCGACCGCGCCGAAGGCCTGCCGGGCGGCGGCGGACACGTCGCGGCCGGCCGGGCCGCGCCGCAGCGGGGTGAGGGTGGACAGGCCGGCCCGGATGCCGGGCGCGTAGCCGGGCAGGTCGCGGCCGATCAGCTCCCAGGCCTCGCGCAGCGCCCCGGCCCAGGCCAGGTACTCGGCGTCCGCGAGCCGCTCCTCGACCGGCCACTGGTGGCTGTCGCGCTGCGGGTCGGTGTCCTCCAGGGCGGGCGTCCAGCCGCCGGCCAGGGCGGTGCGCCGCACCGGCTGCCAGTGCGCGTCGGCGGGGGTGTCCGGGCCGATCCGGCGGCCGCCGACGGTGAAGCCGTCGGCGTCGCCGGTCAGCACGGTCTCGCCCGCGCCGCCGACCGACACCCGCCCGAGGGTGGGCAGGTGGACGGCGCCGCCGCGCACCGGCACCGGCAGCTCGAAGGCCCGCCGGGCGCGCACCGCGGCGGCGGCGGCCACCTCGGCCATCCCGCCGAGGTCCCCGCCGCCCTCGCCCTGCAGGCAGCGCACCGCCCAGGCCCGGGTGTACGGGTGGGCGAGCACCGCCTCCAGCGCGGGGGCGTCGTCGGCGTCCAGCGAAGTGACCAGCCCCCAGGCCGGGGAGGCGGCCCCCACGGCCGCCACCAGCCGTCGGGTGAGGCCGAGTTGGGCCCGAGCCAGGGTGCGGACGGTGTCGGCGCCGCCGTACCCGGCGGCGAGCTCGTCGAGCTGACGGTCGGTCAGCGCGGCGCCGGGCGCGTCCTGGGCGGGGACGACGGGGGCGGGGGCCATCCGGTCGCGGATGGTGGTGATCAGTCGCATCAGGTCACCGCAGTAGACGGAGGGATTGCGGAAGCCGGAGCCGTCGCCCCGGTAGCGGTGGGCGTACAGGCCGCCGCCGCACGAGCGGACCACGGGGCAGCCGCGGCACTGCTCGGCGAGCCCGGCCAGCCCGGACTGTCGCTCGACCATGCCGGGGTGCTCGGCGACCTGGTCGAGGGTGTGCTCGAACACCGTGAACCCGGTCTCCGGGGCCCCGTCGTAGGCGGTCTTCAGGCTGTCGGCCTGCTCGAAGGAGCCGTCGGTCTCCACCACCACCAGGTCGGCGGGGTCGAGGCCGAGCGACTCGGTGAGGCTGGAGCGGCCGCGCAGCGTGCGGTACACCGAGTCGAAGGTCCGCACCGGGACCGGCCGGCCGAGTTCCTCCCAACGCCGGTGGACCGCCAGCAGCCAGTCGGCGTACGGGGTTTCGCCGAGGCCTCCGGGCCGCTTCGGCGGCTGCTCCCAGGTGGCGTGCGGGAGCAGGAAGTCCACCCGGGGCGGCTCCAGGGCGACCAGCGCGTCCAGCACCGCGACGGGGTCGTTCTCCACGTCGATGGTGCACAGCAGCCCGGCGTACAGGTGCCGGTAGGCGGGTCGGCGCAGCAGCTCGACGGCGGCGAGCACCTTGGCGTGGCTGCTGCGGCCGTCGGCGAACCGGCGGTGCCGGTCGTTGGCGGCCTTGTCGCCGTCCAGCGAGATGCCGACCTTGATGCCGTGGGCGGCGAACAGGTCGAGGAAGCGGGGGGAGAGCAGCACGCCGTTGGTGTGGATGCGCAGGTCGAGGGCGCAGTCGGCGGGCAGGGCGGCGCGCAGCAGTTCGGCGGCGCGGCCGAGCAGGGCGGGCCCGGCGAGCAGCGGTTCGCCGCCGTGCAGCACCACGTGGACGGCGGGGAGCCGGTGGGCGAGGGCGTGTTCGGCGATCCGTTCGGCGGTGCGGGCGAGCACCGCCTCGCCACTGGCACGGGCCTTGCCGCGCCAACTGGTGTCGGCGTGTTCGTACACGTAGCAGTGGTCGCAGGCAAGATCGCACCGGGCGTGCATCTTGATCACGAACTGCGAGAACGGCACCAGCGGGCGCGGCACGGGAATCGGAGGTGACGTCGCGTCGAATGCGCTCGGTCGTCCGGTCAGATGGAGGAGTTGAAGGCGGCGACGGCCACCAGGCCGGACTCACCGCCCGGGAGGGCTCGCGAGAGCTCGGCGACGAGCTCTTCGGTACCGAGGGAGGCCAGAGCTGCCAGAGAAGGAGCGGACTCCTCGACGCGCGCGCTGTCGGCGGGCTTGGTGGCGGCGACCATGATGACTCGTTTCTGCGCCTGTCGGCGCGAGACAGGCCTCGGCGTCCTGTGCCGAGAATTTCACCCGACCTGACCTTAGCGCCGGTACCCAGGTTTCAGTGGTCCAAACCACCAACTTTTTAGCCCGTCGGAGGGGCAGGTTGCTCCAGCCGGTTGACGCACGGGGCAACGGACTTGACATTCCGTCAGGGGCAGAGCCGCTCCACCCGCCACCCGTCGCCCTCGGCGACGAAGCGCAGCCGGTCGTGCAGCCGGTTCTCCCGGCCCTGCCAGAACTCGACGGTGCGCGGGACGACCCGGTAGCCGCCCCAGAACGGCGGCACCGGCACCCCTTCGCCCTCCGGGTACCGGGCGGCCAGGTCCGCGTAGCGCTGCTCCAGCACCGCGCGGTCGGCCACCGGGCTGGACTGCTCGCTGGCCCACGCGCCGAGCTGGGAGCCGTGCGGGCGGGTGCGGAAGTAGGCGGCGGTCTCGTCCCGGCCGACCTTCTCCACCCGGCCGCCGATCACCACCTGGCGGGCCAGGCCGATCCACGGGAACAGCAGCGAGGCGTTCGGGTTGGCGGCCAGGTCGGCGCCCTTGCGGGAGCCGTAGTTGGTGAAGAACACGAAGCCCCGCGGGTCGTAGCCCTTGAGCAGCACGGTGCGCGAGGACGGCAGGCCCTCGGCGTCGGCGGTGGAGACCACCATCGCGTTGGGCTCGACCACGCCCGCCTCGACGGCCTCGTGGAACCACCGGGCGAACTGCCGGAACGGGTCCTCGGCCAACTGGTCCTCGGCCAGGCCCTCGTGCTGGTAATGCCGGCGCATCACGGTCAGGTCCGGCACCGGCCGCTCCTCGGCCGGCGTGGACAGGGCGCTGGGGTGACTGTGGCGTTCCGCGGTAGGCACGCCAACATCATCCCGTACGACAAGCGCCGAGCGCCGCTACGTCCGCGCAAACACCCGGCGATAAGGTGGCCCGCCACCGCAACCCGACCCGCTGCCCGGGGAATCGTCCGGTTTCCACCGGAGCGCCCCGGAAGATCCGCCGACGATGCCGGAGCCGACAGGGGTTCGAGCGGCCCGTGGGGGAAACATCACCGTCGTGGTGTATGGCGCAATGCACTCCGTGCCTGCCACTCTGACACCGAGTGCCAACCACCATCGGTCACCGGCGTGCCGTCCCACCACGGCCGCACGCCGCGTCGGATCACTGAAGGAGCCGTTCTACATGTCGGACTTCGTACCCGGCCTTGAGGGTGTCGTCGCCTTCGAGAGCGAGATCGCCGAACCCGACCGCGAGGGCGGCGCGCTGCGCTACCGCGGGGTGGACATCGAGGACCTGGTCGGTCAGGTCTCCTTCGGCCACGTCTGGGGTCTGCTGGTCGACGGCCGGTTCGCTCCCGGCCTGCCCGCCGCCGAGCCGTTCCCGATCCCGGTCCACTCCGGCGACATCCGGGTCGACGTGCAGTCCGCGCTCGCCATGCTCGCCCCGGTGTGGGGCCTCAAGCCGCTGCTGGACATCTCCGCCGAGCAGGCCCGCGACGACCTCGCCCGGGCCGCCGTGATGGCGCTGTCCTACGTCGCCCAGTCCGCCCGCGGCCAGGGCCTGCCGATGGTCCCGCAGCGTGAGATCGACAAGGCCGGGACCATCGTCGAGCGGTTCATGATCCGCTGGCGCGGCGAGCCGGACCCGAAGCACGTCAAGGCCGTCGACGCCTACTGGACGTCCGCCGCCGAGCACGGCATGAACGCCTCCACCTTCACCGCCCGGGTGATCGCCTCCACCGGCGCCGACGTCGCCGCCGCGCTGTCCGGCGCGGTCGGCGCGATGTCCGGCCCGCTGCACGGCGGCGCCCCGTCCCGAGTGCTCGGCATGATCGAGGAGATCGAGCGCACCGGCGACGCGGCCGGCTACGTGAAGAAGGCCCTCGACAAGGGCGAGCGCCTGATGGGCTTCGGCCACCGCGTCTACCGCGCCGAGGACCCGCGCGCCCGAGTGCTGCGCCGCACCGCCAAGGAGCTCGGCGCGCCGCGCTTCGAGATCGCCGAGGCGCTGGAGAAGGCCGCGCTGGAGGAGCTGCACAACCGCCGCCCCGACCGCGTGCTGGCCACCAACGTCGAGTTCTGGGCCGCCATCATGCTGGACTTCGCCGAGGTCCCCGCGCACATGTTCACCTCGATGTTCACCTGCGCCCGCACCGCCGGCTGGTCGGCGCACATCCTGGAGCAGAAGCGCACCGGCCGACTGGTCCGTCCGGCCGCCCGCTACATCGGCCCCGGCGCCCGCAAGCCGCAGGAGATCGAGGGCTGGGACCAGATCGGCCACTGACACCCGATCGGATGAACAACTGACGAACCGTCAGCATCCTTGACGCCGCCACCGGGCGCGCGCACCGCCCCTGACCTGGGGAAGCGCGCGCCCCGGTGAGTGCTGTCCGGTGCCGGGAAGATCACGTCTCAGCGGCCGGACGGGCTTACAGCCGGGCAATTCGGAGCGATAGGCTGCGGGCGTGGCTCAGATTCAGATCCCCGCCGACAATCTGCCCAACGACGGCCGCTTCGGCTGCGGCCCCTCCAAGGTGCGCCCCGAGGCCCTGAGTGCCCTCGCCGCCACCGGATCCTCCCTGCTGGGCACCTCCCACCGTCAGGCCCCGGTCAAGAACATCGTCAAGCGCGTCCGCGAGGGCGTCGCCGAGCTGTTCTCGCTGCCCGAGGGCTACCAGGTGGTGCTCGGCAACGGCGGCTCCACCGCGTTCTGGGACATCGCCGCGTTCGGACTGGTGCGCGAGAAGTCGCAGCACCTGAACTTCGGCGAGTTCTCCTCCAAGTTCGCCTCCTCCGTGAAGGCCGCCCCGTGGCTGGCCGAACCGACCGTCATCAAGACCGAGCCGGGCACCCACCCGCTGCCGGTCGCCGAGGCGGGGGTGGACGTCTACGCGCTCACCCACAACGAGACCTCCACCGGTGTGGCGATGCCGATCCGCCGCCCCGAGGGCGCGGACGCCGGCTCGCTGGTGCTGGTCGACGCCACCTCCGGCGCCGGCGGCCTGCCCGTCGACATCCGCGAGACGGACGTCTACTACTTCGCCCCGCAGAAGTCCTTCGCCTCCGAGGGCGGCCTGTGGCTGGCCACCTTCTCCCCGGCCGCGCTGGAGCGCGCCGCGGAGATCGCCGGCTCCGGCCGGTACATCCCGCCGTTCTTCGACCTGCCGACCGCGATCGACAACTCCTCGAAGGACCAGACGTACAACACCCCGGCCATCTCCACCCTCTTCCTGCTGGCCGACCAGCTGGAGTGGATGAACGGCCAGGGCGGCCTGGACTGGGCGGTGTCCCGCACCGCCGAGTCCTCCTCGATCCTGTACGCGTGGGCCGAGAAGTCCTCGTACGCGCAGCCCTTCGTCGCCAAGGCCGAGGAGCGCTCGCAGGTCGTCGGCACCATCGACTTCGACGAGTCGGTGGACGCCGCCGCGGTCGCCAAGGCACTGCGTGCCAACGGCATCGTGGACACCGAGCCGTACCGCAAGCTCGGCCGCAACCAGCTGCGCATCGCGATGTTCCCGGCGATCGACCCGGCGGACGTCGAGAAGCTCACCGGCGCGATCGACTACGTGGTCGAGCACCTGAACGGCTGACGCACCCGTCGCCCTTCGAAGGCCCCGGTCCGCGGACCGGGGCCTTCGCTCATGCCGCGTTCGGGCCGAACCGGTCGAGGAAACGGCCGGTGAACAGGTCGCCGCCCTTGAACTCGGAGACCATCGCGGTGGGCGCGGCGAACGGGCCGTCCGGCGAGGGCAGTTGGCCGACGCCGCCGCGGGTGCCCAGCGGCAGCAGGATCATCGGGTGGCCGAGCGGGCGGTAGACCTCGACCGGCTGCTCGCCGCGCAGCTGGGCGGAGATGTTCTTCGCCACCACCTCGGCGTGCTGCATCGCGAAGCCCGCCATGTCGGCCTCCGGCAGGTCGGCCAGGTCGCCGATCGCGTACACGTGCCGGTAGCCCTCGACGTTGAGCCGCTCGGTGACCGCGACCCTGCCGCGCGCGGTGCGCACCGTCAGCTTGCCGTCGGCCAGGTGGTCGCCGTCGACGGCGGCGCCGTACGCCCGGTACCAGACGTCCGCGGTCAGCTGCTCGCCCGCGGCGGTGGTGACGGTGAACTCCCCGGCCCGGCCGGGCTCGCCGGCCGGCGGGTCGACCAGCGCGGTGCCGAGCCGGAGCTCGACGCCGAGCGCGTCCAGTTGCCGGTGCAGCTCCTCGGCCACCTCGGGCAGGAAGCCCGGCAGCAGGGTCTCGCCCGGGTCGACCAGCACCACCCGCTTGTCCGGCCAGACCTCCTTGATCTCCCCGGCCAGCTCCAGGCCGACCGGCCCGGCGCCGAGGATCAGCACCCGCTCCGCGGTGGCCAGCTCCCGGTGCGAGGCCCGGAAGTCCGCGATCGCGCCGGCCACCGTGTCGGAGGCCGGGTGCGCCGGGTGGCTGTGCCGGGAGCCGGTGGCCAGCACCAGGTAGTCGGCCGGCAGGTGCTCGCCGGAGGCCAGCGTCACCCCGTGCGGGTCGACCGAGACGGCCCGGTCGCGGACCACCCGGGCCTCGGTCAGCAGCGTCTCGTACGGGAAGAACATGTTCCCCGCCCAGTCCGGCCGGGCCAGCGCCCGCAGCGACCCGGCCACGTTGACGAACGCGTCCCGCGGGTCGACCAGCACCACCTCGGCCTCCGCCTCCAGCGCCTTGGCGACCGAGGCGCCTCCGTAGCCCCCACCGATCACGACGACGGTACGACTCATGACTGCCCACCCCTTCGGTTGTCCGGGCGAACGGACTTCCGTTCGCACCACGAACATAGTTGTTCGTGGTGCGAATTACTAGCCGATTCAAAAGGAAACTTCGCGCCGCGAACTATCCGCCTTCCCGTGGTACCCTCCCCGAATGGCGAAACCCGAAGCCGGCCCGATGAGCCTGGTCGCCGCCCTGGTGCGGTCCTCCTTCCTGGTGGACGCCGCCTATGCCCAGGCCGGCCGCGAACACGGCCTCACCCCGCAGCAGGGGCAGCTGCTGTGCGTCCTGATGGCCCGTCCGTACGGGATGGGCGAGCTCTCCGGCGTCCTCGGCCTGGCCAAGTCCTCGCTCACCGGACTGGTCGACCGCACCGCGCAGCACGGCCTGGTCCGCCGCGAGGACGACCCGCGCGACAGCCGCGCCGTCCGGGTCGCGCTCACCGACGAGGGCAGCGAACTCGCCGAACGCTTCTACGCCGACGCCTGCCGCCGGATCGACGACCTGCCCGCCGGGCTGACCGCCGAGCAGCGCGAGACGCTGGCCGCGCTGCTCGGCCGGGTGGTGCTGGACAACGAGGCCCCGGTGGTCTTCGTCGAACCCGACCGGGCCTGACGCGTCGCCTACCAGGCGTAGGCCTCCGGCGCGGGGCCGCCGCCGTTCGGGCCGGGCGGCGGGAACAGCCGGTCCAGCTCGGCCAGCAGTGCCGCGTCCAGCTCCAGGTCGAGGGCGGGCAGGGAGCCGTCCAGCTGGGCCGCCGTGCGCGGTCCGATGATCGGGCCGGTGACGCCCTCCTGGGCGAGCAGCCAGGCCAGGCCCACGTGCGCCGGGTCGGCCCCGGCCGCGGCGCACAGCTTCTCGTACGCCTCGATGGTCGCGCCGTGCTCGGCCAGTGCCGCCGCCGAGTGCCCGCTGCCGCCGCGCGCCGCCGTCCCCTCGCGCCGCTTGCGCAGCACCCCGCCGAGCAGTCCGCTGTTCAGCGGGCCCCACGGGATCACGCCGATGCCGTAGTGCCGGGCGGCGGGCAGCACCTCCAGCTCCGCCCAGCGGGTCATCAGGTTGTACCGGGACTGCTCGGCGACCAGCCCGAGGAAGTGCCGCTCGCGGGCCGCCTCCTGGGCCTGCGCGAGGTGCCAGCCGGCGAAGTTCGACGAGCCGAAGTACAGCACCTTGCCCTGCTGCCGCAGGACGCCGAACGCCTCCCAGACCTCCTCCCACGGCGTGTGCCGGTCGATGTGGTGCATCTGGTACAGGTCGATGTGGTCGGTGCCGAGCCGGCGCAGCGAGTCCTCGCAGGCCCGCCGGATGTGCAGCGCGCTCAGCCCGCCCTCGTTCGGGCGGCTGCCGGTCGGGATGTAGACCTTGGTGGCCAGCACCGTCCGCTCGCGGCGCTCCGGCGAGCCGGCGAACCAGCGGCCGATGATCTCCTCGGTCGAGGTCTCCCCCGGCCGGGTGCCGTAGACGTTCGCGGTGTCGAAGAAGTTGATGCCGTGCTCGTGCGCCCGCGCCATGATCGCGTGGCTGTCCTGCTCGGAGGTCTCGGTGCCGAAGTTCATCGTGCCGAGCACCAGCCGGGACACCCTCAGCCCACTGCGGCCGAGCCGGGTGTACTCCATGGAAATCCGCCCCCTGCGTCGCGGCGGGCCCCACGGTCGGGCCCGCGTCGCGCCCCACCCTACGGATCGGCCGCCCGTGAACCGGCCCCGTCGCCCGAACCGGGCGGGGCCTACTTCTGCACGAGGGCGCTGATGATCACCACGGCGAGCAGCAGGACGAACGCGCCGGTCACGATCCGCATACGGGTCTTCGGGTCCACGCTTCGAGACTAGTCGGTCGCCCGGCCTACCCCTGCCCCGGCCCCTCCCCGGCGGGCAGGGCATCGCCCCGGTACTCGCGCTGCCGGAAGACCGTCGGGGCGACGCCGACCCGGCGGGTGAACAGGCGGGTGAAGTACGCCGGGTCCTGGTAGCCGACCCGGCGGGCCACCGCGGAGACCGGCAGTTCGCTGGCCGCCAGCAGGTGCTTGGCCTCGTTCAGGCGGACGGTGAGCAGGTACTCCTTCGGGCTGGTCGCGCCCTGGGCGCGCACCGCGCGACGCAGTTCCTCCACGCCCATGCCGACCCGCCGGGCGTGCTCGGCCACCGACATCGGCAGGCAGGCGTCCCGGCGCAGCACCTCCATCACCGGTGCGCCCTCCGGGCCCAGGTCGGCCCGGTGCCGGTGCAGCTCCACCAGCAGCTCGTGGACCGCCGCGGACGCCTCCGCCCCCGCCGTCGGCCCGCCCCGGCGGCAGACCGCGGCGATCCGGGCGATCACCCGCTGCGCGGCCTCCGCGGAGTCCAGCGGCACCACCTCGGCCTCCGGCAGCAGCCCCAGCTCGGCGTACCCGGCGGTGCCCGCGCCGGTGAAGTCCACGAAGGACTCCGCCCAGCCGTCCCCGTCCGGCCCGTAGTGGTGCGGCACTCCCGGCCGCAGCCACAGCACCGCGGGCGCCGCCACCGGCAGCCGCCGGCCGCCCGGCGGCGCGTACCAGCCGCGCCCCGAGCCGACCACCACCGCCACCCAGTGGTCCAGCACCCGCGGCCCGACCACCGGCAGCCGTCCGCGCTGCAGGCCCACCCCCAGGCACGCCAGGCCGGTGCGCAGCTGCGCCGGCCCGGGCGTCAGGTAGTGCCACCAGCGCTCCATCGTCCTCCGTCCTCGGATTCCTTCCCGGACAAGTCCAACACGCCGTCCCGCTTTGTCCATGGTCCGGGCCGGTGCCTTCTTGCAGGCTGGGGGGCATGCTCACCTACGACTCGACCGGCTTCCGCCTCGACGGCCGCCCGCTGCGCATCCTCTCCGGCGCGATGCACTACTTCCGCACCCGCCCCGAGCAGTGGCCCGCCCGCCTCGCCGCGCTGCGCGCGATGGGGCTGAACACCGTCGAGACGTACGTGCCGTGGAACCTGCACGAGCCCTCCCCCGGCCGCTTCGAGCGCCTCGACGAACTGGGCGCGTTCCTCGACGAGGCGCACCGCCAGGGCCTGTGGACGATCGTCCGGCCCGGCCCGTACATCTGCGCCGAGTGGGACAACGGCGGCCTGCCCGGCTGGCTGACCGCCAAGGTCGGCCGCCGGGCCCGCACCAGCGACCCCGAGTACCTGGCCGCCGTCGACGCCTTCTTCGACGTCCTGCTGCCGCAGGTCGTCGACCGCCAGTGGGGACGGCCCGGCGGCACCGTGCTGATGGTCCAGGTCGAGAACGAGTACGGCTCCTTCGGCAGCGACCCGGTCTACCTCGACCACCTGGCCCGCGGCCTGCGCGAGCGCGGCGTCACCGTCCCGCTGTTCACCTCCGACGGCCCCGAGGACCACATGCTCGGCGGCGGCACCGTCCCCGGCGTCCTGGCCACCGTCAACTTCGGCTCCGACCCGGAGGCCGCGTTCGAGACGCTGCGCCGCCACCGTCCCCAGGACCCGCCGTTCTGCATGGAGTTCTGGAACGGCTGGTTCGACCACTGGGCCAAGCCCCACCACACCCGGGACACCGCCGACGCCGCCGACTCCCTCCGCCGCATCCTCGCCGCCGGCGGCTCCGTCAACCTGTACATGGCCCACGGCGGCACCAACTTCGGCACCACCGCCGGCGCCAACCACGAGGACGCGCCGTTCAACTCCACCGACTGGACGCACTCCCCGTACCAGCCGACCACCACCTCCTACGACTACGACGCCGCCCTCGACGAACGCGGCCTGCCCAGCGCCAAGTTCGACGCGTTCCGGCAGGTCATCGCCGAATTCGCGGCCGAGAACCCCTCGCTGGTGCACTACTTGGACGACCGGGTCGCCGAGCTGCCCGCTGCGGCTCCCGTCCTGGGCGGACGTGACGTCGCGCTCACCGAGATCGCCGAGCTGCCGTTCGGGGACGCCGTCGCCTCCCCCGTGCCGCCGCTGTTCGAGGAACTCGGGCTGGAGCAGGGCCTGGTCCGCTACACCACGACCGTGCCCGCCATCAGCAACGCCCAGCCGCTCACCGTCGAAGGCCTGCGCGACCGGGCCGCCCTCAAGGTGGCCGGCAAGCACGCCGCCTCGCTCGAACGCGGCGTCGCCGCGGAGAGCGTCACCGCGACCGGCGGCGACCGGGTCACCCTGCTCGTCGAATCGCTCGGCCGGGTCAACTACGGCCCGCTGGTCGGCGAGACCAAGGGCATCACCGGCGTCCGCCACGAACGCCAGTACCTGCACGGCTGGCACGCGCAGCCGCTCGCCCTCGACCCGCTGCCCCCCACCACCGCCTACGCGGCGGGCGACCCCGGCCCCGAGCTCCTCGCCCGCGGCACCCTCCACCTGGACGCCACCGGCGACACCTTCCTCGCCGTCCCCGACGGCGACCACGGCTACCTGTGGGTCAACGACTTCCTGCTCGGCCGCTACGACCGCCGGGGCCCCCAGGTCACCCTCTACTGCCCGCAGCCGCTCCTCCACGAGGGCGCCAACACGCTCACCCTGCTGGAGCTGGGGCAGGCGGCGCCCAAGCGCATTCAGCTTCGCGAGGCTCCCGAACTGGGGTAGCGAACCAGCGACCAGGGGCGCGGGGAACTGCGCGCAGCGGAAGGACCCAACCGCAAGATCGCGACGCAGGACAGTGACTTGCACCCGCTCGCGACCTCACGGACCGGCTAGCGCTCGTCGCGCAGTTCCCCGCGCCCCTGGGTTCGCACCCTCTCCACGACTGTGTACCTCGCCGGGCCGAACCCTGTCTCGCTGCGCATCAAGTAGACCGACCCGGCCTCCCACTCCGTCCCTCGAAAACCTCTCATCGCGTCTGCCATCGCCCGCATCCCGCCCGCCCTGAAACGACTGCGGGCCAGCGTCAGGTGCGGGTGGAACGGGTGGTCGTCCGTGACGTCCAGCGCGTCGCGGACCGCGTCCGCGAGTCGTCGCAGGGCAGCCGTCCCGCCCTGAACGCCGCACCAGAGCACCCGGTCCCCGAACGTCCCGCCGCCGGCCAGCCGCAGGCGGAGTCTCGGGTGGCCGACCGCGACGGTCGCCAACTTCTCGGAGAGCTGCGGGACTTCGTCCGCGGGGACGTCGCCCAGGAAAGCCAGGGTGAGGTGCCACCCGGCCGTCTCGCTCCAGCGCAGGCGGTCCGCTCCGGGGAGTTCTCGCAGCGAAGCCGTCGCGGCGGCGAGTTCCTCGATGGCGCGGGTGGGCGGGTTCACGGCGACGAAGAGCCTCATTCCGTCATCCTGCCCTACCGTCCGACGGCCGCCACCGGATAGAACAGGGGCCATGCGTATCCGCACCGGAGGTCCCGACTCCGCCCCCGCCCTGCTCGCACTCATCGACGGCGCGGTCGCCTGGCTGACCGCGCAGGGCCGCACCGGCCAGTGGGGGTCGGTGCCGTGGTCGCAGCGTCCGGAGTCGGTGGCGCGGGCCGAGCAGGCGTGTCGTGAGCAGTTGGTCCGGGTCGCCGAGCGGGCCGCCGGCGGGGGCGACGCGCTGGGGGTGTGCGTGCTGTCGGAGGAGGCTCCGTCGTACGCCCCGCCGGCGCCGGAGCGGGAGTTGTACGTGCGCTGGCTGGTCACCGACCGGGCGCACAGCGGGTCCGGCATCGGTTCGGCGCTGATCGCGGACGCCCTGCGGGAGGCCCGGGCCCGCGGCATCGAGCTGCTGCGGGTGGACTGCTACGCGGGCGGCGACGGCCGGCTGGTCGAGCAGTACGAGCGGCTGGGGTTCACCCGGTCCGCCACGTTCACCGTCGACCAGCCGGCCGGCCCGTGGCCGGGCCAGGTGCTGGAGCAGCGCGTCCCGCGGGACTAGCAGGCGGTCGCCAGGTCGTCCTTCTGCACCACCGAGAACACCCGGCCGCGGGCCCGCACCGGGTGCAGGTCGAGCCGGAGGCGCAGGCCGCCGATCCGGCCGAGGACCAGGGCGACCACGCCGGCGGCCGCGGCGGAGACCAGGCCGCAGGCGAGCAGGCCGAGACGGGGGCCGTACTGGGCGGTGATCCAGCCGACCAGCGGGGCGCCGATCGGGGTGCCGCCGGTGAAGACCAGGACCAGCAGGCCCATGACGCGGCCGCGCATCTCGGGGTCGGTGCCGAGCTGGAGCGCCGAGTTGACCGAGGTGTTGAAGGTCAGGCCGAAGACGCCGATCAGGGTGAGCAGCAGCGCGAACGTCCAGTAGCCGGGTGCGAACGCGGCCATGATCTCCAGCGCGCCGAAGGCCAGCGCCGCGAGGACCAGGCGGCGCAGCCGGGGTGCGCCGCGCCGGGCGGCGAGCAGCGCGCCGGTGAGCGAGCCGACCGCCATGGCGGTGTTGAGCAGGCCGTACGCGCCCGCGCCGACGTGGAAGGTGTCGTGCGCGAAGCCGGCAAGCAGGGTCGGGAAGTTGAACCCGAAGGTGCCGATGAAGCCGGCCAGCACCATCGGCCAGAGCAGTTCGGGCCGTTCCCGGACGTAGCGCAGGCCCTCGCGGAGCTGTCCGCGTTCGCGGGCGATCCGCTCGACGGGGCGCAGTTCGCTGCTGCGCATGGCGAGCAGGCCGCCGATGACCGCGGCGAAGGACAGTGCGTTGAGCCCGAACGCCCAGCCGCTGCCGACCGCGGCGATCAGCGCGCCGGCCACGGCGGGGCCGACCAGTCGGGCGGTCTGGAAGTTGGCGGCGTTCAGGCTGACCGCGTTGGCGAGGTCCTTGGCGGGGACCATCTCGCTGACGAAGGCCTGCCGGGTCGGGTTGTCGACGACCGTGACCAGGCCGAGCAGCAGCGCGAACAGGTAGACCACGCCGGCCGTGACGGCGCCGGTGATGGTGAGCAGGGCGAGGCCGGCGGCGAGCAGGCCCATCGCGCCCTGGGTGGCGATCAGCAGCCGGCGCTTGGGCAGCCGGTCGGCGAGGACGCCGCCCCACAGGCCGAGCAGCAGCATGGGCAGGAACTGCATGGCGGTGGTGATGCCGACCGCGAAGGGGCTGCCGGTGAGGCTGAGGACCAGCCAGTCCTGGGCGATGCGCTGCATCCAGGTGCCGGTGTTCGAGACGACCTGACCGGCGAAGTAGTACCGGTAGTTGCGGATGCGCAGGGACGAGAACATCCCTCCCGGGCGGGTGAACCGGCCCGGCGAAGCGGCGGGGGTCTCCGCCGCGGTGCGTTCCTCGGGGTCGTCGTCGCCGCTGCCCGGCAGGCCCGCGGGGGCGGGCGCCTGGCTCTGCGCGGCGGGTGCGCCGGTGGGCGCGGGTTCGGCGGCGGCCGTCTCGTCGGCGAACGGCTCGTCGGTGCGCTGCCCGGTGGGACGGGCGGTGATGCGTCGGGGGTCGGTGCGGAAGTCGGTGCGGATGGTCGCGGTGCGGATCGCGGCGGCGCGGGCGGCCGGCGGTGTCACAGTGGTCTCCCCTCGACGCGCCGCGACCGTTTCGACGGTCGCGGCGCGGTGTGTGGCGCTGGTGGGTGCTGCGGTGATGCGGTTCTCCTTCGTTCGCCCTGAGACGGTGGCCGGTCGGCCTACAGGTGGGCCAGTTTGTAGAGCACGGGCGCGGCGGCCTTCAGCCGCTCCCACTCGTCCTCGTCGAGGCCCTCGGCGAGCTCCGCCAGCCAGGCGTTGCGCCGCCGGCGGGACTCGTTGAGGATCTGCTCGGCCTGTTCGGTGCTGCTGACCACCACCTGTCGGCGGTCCTCCGGGTGCGGCTCGCGCCGTACCAGGCCCTTCTCCTCCAGCATCGCGATGATCCTGGTCATGGAGGGCGGCTGGACGTGCTCCTTGCGCGCCAGCTCGCCGGGCGTCGCCTTGCCGCAACGGGCAAGCGTGCCGAGCACTCCCATCTCGGTGGGGCTCAGCGACTCCTCGACCCTCTGGTGTCGCAACCGTCGGGCCAGGCGCATCGCGGACGACCGCAGCTGGCTGACCGCCACCAGGTCGTCCTCGGACATCTCGGGCATGTCCTTAGCCTACGTCATTACCAAAGCTAAAGAAAATTGATTTCGATCACGCCCGTCCGGGGCGGTCGGGGCCGTCCCGGCGGTCAGTCCGCGCTGAGTTGGAAGGCCAGCCGGCCGAAGCGCAGGCGGTCGCCGGGACGGACGACGGTGCTGCCGGCCAGGCGGCGGTCGTTGACGTAGGTGCCGTTGCTGGAGCCGAGGTCGTAGAGCACCCAGTCGCCGCCCTCGAAGCGCAGTTCGGCGTGCCGGCGGGAGACGGTCGCGTCGCCGAGGCGCAGGCCGGAGCCGATCATCCGGCCGATCAGCAGCCGGCCGACGGCCGGGGCGGGCAGCTGCAGGCGGGTGAGCTGCTCGGCCTGCCAGGTCTGCCGCAGCCGGACGTTCAGCGCGGAGACCTTGGCGACGCTGCGCAGCAGCAGTCGGGAGACCGGGCCGTAGGTGCGCAGGTCGGCGACGACCTCGGCGAGTTCGGCGCGGCTGCGGGCGGTGAGCACCAGTTCCATCCGGCGGATGAAGGTGTCGTGGGAGAGCCGGCCGCTGCCGACGCCGTCCCGCAGGACTTCCAGCGCGCTGTCCCGCTCGCCCTGCGAGGGGCGGGCCAGTCCGGTGCCGAACTCCTGAGCGCTCATGGCGCGATTGTCGGCCGGGCGGGGCGCGACTGTCCAGCAGGTGGTGCGCCCCCGATCGTCACAGTCCTCAACTGCGCCCCCACCGGGCCTCTTTCGGCGAATTGACAGTCAACTCGCCCACCCGGCAAGGCCCCTCCTGGCAGGATCCGGCGCAGCACGATCCACCGCACGAGGGAGCACCGCCATGCCCGTGATCGCCGTGACCGGGCACATGGACCTCACCCCGGCCACCGCCCGCGCGGTGCGCGCCGCCCTCGACGCCCTCCTCGCGCCGTACCCGACCGGGGAGTTGACGGGCGTGTCGTGCCTCGCGCCGGGCGCCGACACGCTGTTCGCGGACGCCGTCCTGGCCCGCGGCGCCCGCCTGGTCGCCGTGCTGCCGGGCCCGTCCTACCCCGGCCCGGGGGCCGGGTCCGACTTCGGCCGGCTGCGGGCCGCCGCCGACCGGGTGCTGGTGCTGCCCGCGGCCGTGCTCGACGACGCCGCCTACGTCGCCGCCAACGTCGAACTGCTCGCGCTGGCAGACGAGTTGGTCGCGGTCTGGGACGGCGGGCCGGGCAACGGCCCGGGCGGGACGGCCGACATGGTCGCCGCCGCCCGGGCCGCGGGGGTGCCGGTGCGGGTGGTGTGGCCGTCCGGCGCGGCCCGTGCCGGGCGCTGAACCCGCCCGGGGGTTCCGGGCGGGTTCGGGCCGAGCGCCGAACGCCGAACGCCGAACGGCGTTACGGCTCCAGGCGGTTCGGGCCGCGGAACAGGAAGACCGCGTCCCGGATCGACGGCAGCCCGAGTGCCAGCATCAGCACCCGGCCGAGGCCCAGCCCGAAGCCGCCGTGCGGGGGCATGCCGTAGCGGAAGCAGTCCAGGTAGCGGCCGAGCGAGCCCTCCGGGCTCGCGTCCATGCCCTTCTCCCGGGCCTGCGCGACGAGTTGGCCGTGCCGGTGCTCGCGCTGCGCGCCGGTGGTGATCTCCACGCCCTTCCACAGCAGGTCGAAGGAGTCGGTGACGCCCGGGTCGTCGGCGGGCCGGCGGTGGTAGAACGGCCGTACCGAGGCCGGGAACCGGGTGACGAACACGAACTCGTGCCCGTACTCCTCGGCGACCAGCGCGCAGAGCAGCCGCTCGCCCTCCGGGTCCAGGTCCTCCCGGACACCCTCCCGGTCCCAGCCGGCGGCCCGCAGCTTCGCCGTCGCCTGCGCCATGGTCAGCCGGGGGAAGGGGAGTTCGGGCACCACGACGCGGGTGCTGCCGTACTGCTCGATCTGCTCGCCGTGCCGTTCGGCGACCCGCTCCAGCACCCGGTGCAGCATCCGCTCCAGGAAGGACATCACGTCCTCGACGGAGTCGATCCACGCCAACTCGACGTCCACGCCGGTGAATTCGGTGGCGTGCCGGGAGGTGAAGGAGGGCTCGGCGCGGAACACCGGGCCGATCTCGAAGACCCGGTCGATGCCGGCGGCGATCGCCATCTGCTTGTAGAACTGCGGCGATTGGGCGAGGTACGCCGTCCGGTCGAAGTACCCGACCCGGAACACCTCGGCGCCGGACTCGGAGGGCGTGCCCATCAGCTTCGGCGTGTGCAGCTCGGTGCAGCCCTCCTCGGCCGCGACCTCGCGCATCGCCTGCTCGACGGTGGTCTGCACCTCGAACACCAGCCGCCGCTCCGGGCTCCGCAGGTCCAGGAAGCGCCAGTTCAGCCGCTGTTCCGGCCCGGTCCCGGCGTCGATCGGCAGGCCGGGTTCGGCGGCCGAGACCACCTCGATCCGCTCCGGCACGATCTCCAGGCCGCCGAGCTTGACGATCGGGTTGGCGACCACCTTCCCGGTGATCTCCACGGCCGACTCCGGGGTCAGCCCGCGCAGCAGCTCGTCCAGCCCGTCCCCGTCGCCCCCACGGCGGTGGGTCACCTGCACCATCCCGGTGTGGTCCCGCACCACCACGAACTGCACTCTGCTCTGCAGCCGCAGCGTGTGCACCCACCCCTTGACCGTCACCGTCGAGTCCACCGCGGACCCCAACGCACCGACGAGGGTTCGTACCATGATCAGCAACTCCCTGGGTTGCGGACGCGTTGTTCGCGCCACAAGAAGAGCGGTAAACAGCCGCCCGAGGACGCGCCCACGGTAGCCGCCCGTCCACCCGCCACACCTCCGGTTTTTCCCGTCCGGGGCCTCCGCCCGGGCCCCGCCCGGCCGTAGGATGGCCCGACTCGGCTGCGGCAAGGGGGAGTTGACGGCCGACCGGCGATACGCGTGCAGCTGGGGAGGTCGCCCGATGGGCGAGGACGCATGGGACCGGCCGACGGTGCGGCCGCAGACCCTGGAAGGGCTGATCGACCTGGTCGGCCACCAGATCGAAGTGGCGGCGCTGCCCCGGGCGCAGACGCCCGTCCGGCAGCTGGTGGTGCACGATCCGCTCGACCGGCCGATCGGCCGGGGCGACCTGGTGGTCGCCGCCGGCCTCGACTCGGACAGCGCCGAGGCCGAGAACCTGCTGCGCACCGCCGGGGCGGCCGAGGCCGCGGGCGTGGTGCTGCGCGAGAACCGCAGCCCCGACCGCAAGCAGCAGCTGGCGGCGCTCGCCGAACAGGCCGGGACGGCGCTGCTGTTCCGCGCCACCTGGATGACCTGGCCGCGACTGATCAACACCCTGGGGACCGCCGCAGCGATCGGCCCCGTCCCGGACAGCGCCAATGTGCCGCTCGGCGACCTCGGCAAGCTGGCCCGGCTGATCGCCGCCCAGGTGCAGGGCGCGGTGACCATCGAGGACCCCGACTCCCGGGTCCTCGCGCACTACGCGGAGAGCGCCGAACTCGACCCGATCCGGATCCACACCATCTCCACCGGGCAGGTCCCCGAGGAACGGCGCCGGGCGATGACCGAGGACGGCTTCTTCAAGGAACTCTGGTCCAGCAAGAAGGTGTTGCACCGCCGCGCCACCGACCGGATCCCGGAGCGGATGGCGGTGGCGGTCCAGGTCGGCGACGAACGCCTCGGCTCGATCTGGGTCGCCGCGCTGAACGGGCGCACCCTCCAGGACAGCGCCGTCGACGCCCTGCAGGTCGCCGCCCGGCTGGCCGCCGCCCATCTGCTGCACCACCACTCCCGGCACCACGGCCACAGCGAACTGCTCACCGAGGCCACCCGCGCGGTCCTCGACGGCCGCGGCTCCGGCGCCCTGCTCGCCCGGCACAGCGGCCTGCCCGCCGACAGCCGCTGCGCCGTCCTCGCCGTCGGCGTCGACGGCCCCCTCGACGACGACCTGCGGGTCCGGCTGGCCCGGCACGCCGGCTGGCACCCCGCCGGACCCGGCCGCAGCTCCCTGCTGCTCCCCTGCGAGCGCGGCGTGCTGATCCTGCTGGCCGGCCTCGCCGCCGACCCGCCCACCGCCGGACTCCAGGTCGCCGACTACGGCCGCCGCCTGGCCGCCGACCTGACCGCCCATCTGGGGAGCCGCGTCCTCGTCGGCCTCGGCCCCGTCCAGGACCGCCTCGACCACGCCTCCCGCTCCCGCGAGTCCGCCGAACTCGCCCTCAGCGGCCTGCTGTTCGGGCGCGCCGCACTCGGCAGCGCCACCGTCGACGAGGTCGCCGACGCGGTGGCCCTGTGGCACGTCCTGGAGACCCTGCGCGACCTGCCGCTGCCGGTCCGGACCTCGGTGTTCCGGCTGGTCGAGGACGCCGGGCAGAAGGGCGACCGCAGCCTGGTGGACGCCCTGCGCGCCTACCTGGAGAACTCCGGCGAACTCGGCCGCGCCGCCGACTCGTTGGGCGTGGCCCGGACCACCTTCTCCGACCGCTTCCACAAGAAGGTGCTGAAGATCGCCCGCCTGGAGGTCGCCGACCCGGACGCCCGCCTGCTCGCCCACCTCCAACTGCGGCTGCTGGACCACGAGTCCGGCCGGACCACCGCGCCCTGACACCGTTTCGGGCCGCCGAATCCGTGCCCGGACACCGACTCGCCCCCGCCCGCCCACCGCCCGTCCGCCCGCACACCCCCGCCCCGCCCGGACCGTCGCCCCGCGCCGGCCCCACCCGAACGGGCGCGGCCCACGGTGCGCGCGCCCCGTCGCACCCGCCGAAACCCGGCGCGGCGGGCACAGACACGGCGGCACCCCGAACCGCACGCTGGAACCACGGCCCGGAACGCCATCGGGCCCGGTCCCCTTCCTGCCGACCTCGCGCGGAGCGTGCCCCATGACCGACCACCAGCCCCTGATCGGCGCCGAGCGCCGCGAACTCATCCTCCGCGCCGCCGTCCGCGACGGCCTGCTCGACCCGGAGGACACCCCGCTGGCCGCCTTCCTCGACCTGGACGCCGTCACCGAGACCGTGGCCGCGCTGCACGCCGCGTTCCCCGCCCGGCTCGACGTGCTGCACGCGTTCGCCGCCAAGGCCAACCCGCTCGGACCGGTGCTGCGCCGGCTGCGCGGCCTCGGCATGGGCTGCGAGGTCGCCAGCCCCGGCGAGTTCGCGCAGGCCCTGGCGGCCGGCTTCGCACCCGACCGGATCGTGCTCGACTCCCCCGCCAAGACCCGCCGCGAACTGGCCCTCGCGCTGGACCTCGGCGTCGCCGTCAACCTCGACAACTGGCAGGAACTCGCCCGCGTCGACGAGCTGCTGGCCGGCCGCCCCACCACGTCCCGGATCGGCGTCCGGATCAACCCGCAGGTCGGCGGCGGCAGCATCGCGGCGATGAGCACCGCCACCGCCACCTCCAAGTTCGGCATCCCGCTGGCCGACCCCGGCAACGCCGACCGGCTGGTCGACGCCTTCCGCGCCCGCCCCTGGCTGACCTGGCTGCACTGCCACATCGGCTCCCAGGGCGTGGACCTGTCCCGGATGGCGGCCGGCGTCGGCGCGACCGTCGACTTCGCCGAACGCGTCAACCGGGAACTGGGCCGACGCCAGGTCACCGGCATCGACCTCGGCGGCGGCCTGCCGGTCAACTTCGCCGACGACCGGATCACGCCCGGCTGGGACGCCTACGTCGAGCAGCTCCGGCACCACGCCCCCGCGCTGTTCGGCGGCGACTACCGGCTGGTCACCGAGTTCGGCCGGTCCGTGCTGGCCAAGGCCGGCTTCCTCGCCTCCCGGATCGAGTACACCAAGACGGCCGGCGGCCGGGCCATCGCCGTCGGCCACGCCGGCGCCCAGGTCGCCACCCGCACCGTCTTCATGCCCGACAGCTGGCCGCTCCGGATCACCGCCCACTCCCCGTCCGGCGCCGCCAAGCAGGGCCCGCTCGTCCCGCAGGACGTGGCCGGCCCCTGCTGCTTCGCCGGCGACCTGGTCGCCCGCGCCCGCCCGCTGCCCCTGCTGGAGCCCGGCGACCTGGTCTGCCTCCTCGACACCGGCGCGTATTACGCCAGCCACCACTTCAGCTACAACTCCCTCCCCGAACCCCCCGTCCACGGCGCCCGCACCGACTCCACCGGCGCCGTCCGGTTCGAGACCCTCCGCCCCGCCCAGACCGTCGACGACCTGGTCACCCGCACCCTCGGCTGACCCACCGCCCGAAAGGAGAGCCGCCCATGCCCCGCACCCGCCCCGCCCCGCCCGCCGACCGCACCATCCTGATCGTCGTCGTCCTCGTCCTCACCGTCACCCTCCGCCTCACCGGCGACCTCGACCCCCTCCCCCTCCTCACCACCGCCGCCCTCCTCGCCCGCCGCCTCGCCCCACGCTGACCCGCCCCGGGGAGACACAGCAAACGGCCCTCCCCCGCAGTCGCGGGGGAGGGCCGTCGGGCGACCTGGAGGTCAGAGCAGGCCGAGGGCCGGCATCAGGTAGTAGAAGGCGAAGACCGCGGCGACGCAGTACATCGGGATCGGGACGGTGCGGGCCCGGCCGGCCACCACGCGGAGGAGGCAGAAGGCGATGAAGCCGAAGCCGATGCCGTTGGTGATGGAGTAGGTGAACGGCATCATCGCGATGGTGAGGAAGGCCGGCATCGCGATGGTGTAGTCGGACCAGTCGATGTCCTTGATGGAGTTCGCCAGGATCAGGAAACCGACGGTGACCAGCGCGGGCGTGGCGGCCTGGGCCGGGACCATGGTCGCGAGGGGGGTGAGGAAGAGGGCGACCATGAAGAGCGCGCCGGTGACGACGGAGGCGAAGCCGGTGCGGGCGCCCTCGCCGACGCCGGCGGTGGACTCGACGAAGCAGGTGTTCGCGGAGGAGGAGGTCGCGCCGCCGGCCGCGGTGGCGATGCCGTCGATCATCAGGACCTTGTTGATGCCGGGCAGGTCGCCCTTCTCGTCGAGCAGGTGGGCCTCGTCGGCGACGCCGAGGATGGTGCCCATCGCGTCGAAGAAGCAGCTCATCAGCACGGTGAAGACGAACAGGACGCCGGTCAGCACGCCGACCTTGGAGAAGCCGCCGAACAGGCTGACCTGGCCGACCAGGCCGAAGTCGGGGGTGGCGACGGGGTTGCCGGGCCAGGCCGGGACGGTGAGGCCCCAGTGCTCGGGGGCCAGGTCCGCGAACTGCTGGATGATCACGGCGGCGGCGGTCATCACGGCGATCGAGATGAGGATCGCGCCGGGCACCTTGCGCACGACCAGCGCCATGGTGAGCAGCAGGCCGACGATGAAGATCAGGACGGGCCAGCCGTGCAGGTGGCCGCCGACGCCGAGCTGGAGCGGGACGGTGGTGTGGGCGGCGTCCGGGATGCGGGAGACGAAGCCGGAGTCGACCAGGCCGACCAGGGCGATGAACAGGCCGATGCCGATGGCGATGGCCTTGCGCAGCCCGAGCGGAACGGCGTTCATGACGCGCTCGCGCAGACCGGTGGCGACCAGCAGCATGATCGCGAAGCCGGCCAGCACCACCATGCCCATGGCGTCGGGCCAGGTCATCTTGGGGGCGAGCTGGAGCGCCACGATGGTGTTGACGCCCAGGCCCGCGGCGAGACCGATCGGAACGTTGCCGATGACGCCCATCAGCAGGGTGGTCAGACCGGCGGTGAGCGCGGTGGCGGTGACCAGCTGGGCGCTGCTGAGGTGGGCGCCGTTCATGTCCGTGGCCGAGGCCAGGATGATCGGGTTGAGCACCAGGATGTACGCCATGGTGAAGAACGTGGCGACACCACCGCGGATCTCACGGGGCAGCGTGGAGCCGCGCTCGGAGATTCTGAAGTAGCGGTCCAGCGCGCCGGACGAGGGCTTCGGCGCGTTCTGGGAGGGCTCGGGCGACGCGGTGGTCGACTGGGCCTGAGACATTCGGGCGTCCTCGATCGGGTGAGGCAAGGGTGGGGGGAGTTTCAGTATGGCGATCCCCGTCGTGGACGCGCCATCTTCGCGCGTAGAGCGAGGCCCTTACGATCGATGTCGATCGAATACGAAAGAGCCGCTGCCGGTCCCGGTCCGACCGGACCCCCGCCACCCGCCCGGACCCGCCCCGTACCCTAGGCGCATGCCCAAGACCGCGCTGCGCTCCGCCCCCCCGCCGCTAGAGGCGAACGACGTCGCCATCGTCGGCACCGGCACGGTGCTGTGGTTCGTCGCTTTCGTGGTGCTGCTGCCGTTCCAGGGCTGGCTGTCCGACCACGGCCACGGCAACTGGCCGTGGGTCTGCCTGTCCGGCGGCCTGCTCGGCCTGATCGGCCTGAAGTACTGCCGGGCCCGCCGGGACGCGATCCGCCGCGCCCGCGCCGCCGAGGCGGCGCAGACCACCGACGCCACGCAGTAGGCAGCGGCCCGGGGACGGTGTGAGCTGCCACTCGTCCGGCACGAAACGGCCGAGGCGGGGCGCACTGCCCAAATCGCCCACCTAGAGTCGGTGCCATGACGCACCCAGCGGAAGGCACTGCTCCCGCGAGCCCCGGCTCGCACCCCTCCGGCGCGGGCGGGGCCTACCACCCCGGCCTGACCGGGGCCGAGGTGGCGGAGCGGATCGCCCGCGGGCAGGTCAACGACGTGCCGGTGCGTTCCAGCCGCTCGGTGCGGGAGATCGTCCGCGCCAACGTGTTCACCCGGTTCAACGCGATCATCGGCGTGATGTTCGGCATCATCCTGGTGGTCGGACCGATCCAGGACGGCCTGTTCGGCCTGGTCATCGTCGCCAACACGGCGATCGGCATCATCCAGGAGCTGCGCGCCAAGAAGACCCTGGACAGCCTGGCGCTGATCGGCGAGGCCCGCCCGCAGGTGCGGCGAGACGGCGCGGCCGTCCAGGTCGCCACCGGCGAGATCGTGCTGGACGACACGGTGCTGCTCGGCATCGGCGACAAGGTCGTGGTGGACGGCACGGTCACCGAGGCGGACGGCCTGGAGATCGACGAGTCGCTGCTGACCGGCGAGCCGGACGCGGTGCACAAGCGCCCGGGCGACCACGTGATGTCGGGCTCGTTCGTGGTGGCCGGCGCGGGCGCGTTCACCGCGACCAAGGTCGGCCGGGAGGCGTACGCCGCCAAGCTCGCCGAGGAGGCCAGCCGGTTCACCCTGGTCAAGTCGGAGCTGCGCACCGGCATCGACCAGATCCTGCGGATCATCACCTACCTGCTGATCCCGACCGCGCTGGGCCTGATCGTCAGCCAGCTCGCGGTGCAGCGCAACGACTGGCAGGAGGCCGTCCGGCGGATGGTGGCCGGCATCGTGCCGATGGTCCCGGAGGGCCTGGTGCTGCTGACCTCGGTGGCCTTCGCGATCGGCGTGATCCGGCTGGGCCGCAAGCAGTGCCTGGTCCAGGAGCTGCCCGCGATCGAGGGCCTGGCCCGGGTCGACACGGTCTGCCTGGACAAGACCGGCACCCTCACCGAGGGCGGCATGGACCTGATCGACCTGCGCCCGATCGGCGACGCGTCCAAGACCCGGGTCGCCGAGGCGCTGGGCGCGATCGGCGCGGCCGACACCCGCCCGAACCCGAGCATGCAGGCCGTCATCGACGCGTACGGGCCGCCGGAGGAGGGCCGCTGGCGGGTGCTGGAGGCGATCCCGTTCTCCTCGGCCCGCAAGTGGAGCGGCGTGCAGCTGCTGGAGCCCGACGGCGCCGAGGGCAGCTGGCTGCTGGGCGCCCCCGACATCCTGCTGCCGGCCGGGCACCCGGCGCTGGCCGAGGTCGACGAGCTCGGCGCGAAGGGCCTGCGGGTGCTGCTGCTGGGCCGCAGCCCGCTGCCGCTGGACGACCCCGACCCGGCCGCGCAGCTGGAGCCGCTGGCCCTGCTGGTGCTCCAGCAGCGGGTGCGCGAGGACGCCGCGGACACCCTGCGCTACTTCCGCTCGCAGGACGTCCGGGCGAAGGTGATCTCCGGCGACAGCGCGGTGTCGGTCGGCGCGGTCGCCGCGCACCTGGGCCTGCCGGGCGCGGAGACCGCCACCGACGCCCGGACGCTGCCCACCGACCCCGAGCAGCTGGCCGAGGTCGCCGACCGCACCGCCGTGTTCGGCCGGGTCACCCCGCAACAGAAGCGGGCGCTGGTCGGCGCGCTGCAGTCGAAGGGCCACACGGTGGCGATGACCGGCGACGGCGTGAACGACGTGCTGGCGCTGAAGGACGCGGACATCGGCGTGGCGATGGGCACCGGCTCGGACGCGACCCGGGCGGTCGCGCAGATCGTGCTGCTGGACGACCGGTTCGCCACCCTGCCGTCGGTGGTCGCCGAGGGCCGCCGGGTGATCGGCAACATCGAGCGGGTGGCCGGGCTGTTCCTGGTGAAGACCGTGTACTCGGTGCTGCTGGCGCTGCTGGTGGTGTTCACCCAGGTCCCGTACCCGTTCCTGCCGCGGCACTCGACGGTGCTGTCCTCGCTGACCATCGGCATCCCGGCGTTCTTCCTGGCGCTGGCGCCGAACAACGAGCGGGCCCGCACCGGCTTCGTGCGGCGGGTGCTGCGGCTGGCCGTCCCCGGCGGCATCATCTGCGGCACCGCCACCTTCGTGGCGTACGCGCTGGCCCGCGCCGACCACGACACGGCGCTGAAGGCGGACACCTCGGTCGCCACCCTGACGCTGTTCATCACCGCGATCTGGGTGCTGGCGATCGTCGCCCGCCCCTACACCTGGTGGCGGCTGCTGCTGATCGGCACCATGGCCGGCGCGTTCTCGCTGGTGCTGGTGGTGCCGTGGCTGTCCGACTTCTTCCAGCTCCAGCTGGTCGGCTGGCGCGACCCGCTGATCGGCGTGGCGATCGCCGTGGTCGCCGGGTGCCTGCTGGAGGTCACCTCGCGGGTGTTCGTCGAGAAGAAGGAGGCCGACGCGGCGGCGTAGGCCTCCCCCTCCCGGGGCGTCACTCGTAGTCGCGCGCCGCCAGCAGCTCGTAGGCCCGGTCGGGTTCGGTGAGCGCGGCGAGGACCTCGAACCGGCGGTGCCACTGCTGGACGGACCAGGCCAGGCCCGCGGCCAGGCCCTCGGGCGTGGCGGCGTGCAGCAGACCGGGCACCGGCGGGACCTCGAACTCTCCCCCAGCCCCGGCGGGCTGGGAGGCGCCCCCACCCTCGTCCCACTCCTCGACGTCCTCCGGGTCGTAGGGCAGCTCCGGCGCGGTGGCGGCGGTGTCCCAGCGCCAGTCCACCCGGGCGTCCTCGCCGTCGGGGCCGACCACCAGCAGTTCCTCGTGCTCCTCGTACACGGCGGGGCAGCCGGGGAGCAGCTCGCGGACCACTGCGGGGGTGCGGTGCAGGGCGCCCTCGGAGAGCACCCGGCCGCCGGCCACCTCGCTGGCGAGCGAGACGTGCAGGCGTTCGGCCAGGGCGGGGGCGAGCGCGGGGTGGACCGGCAGCACCGGGTGGTCGTGCAGCAGCTCGACCAGGTCGGGGGCGTCGGCGACGACCGCGGCGGCGGCGTCGACGATCACGGTGCGGTCGTCCCGGCGGCCGGTGCCGTCGTCCAGCGGGGCCAGCGCCCGCACCACGTCCAGGGCCTCCACCCGCTCGGCCGGGAGGGCCGCCAACGCGCTGTAGATGCCGTGCAGTTGACGGTGGGTGACGTCGGACAGCGGGTCGGTGAGGCGGTCGATCAGCTCCTCCGGGCCGTGCGGCTCGGCGAGCAGCGCGGCCAGCGTGGTGCGCACCCCGAGGGCGTGCAGGAACTGCGGGTCCAGGTCCGTCCGGGCCTCGTCGTACAGGCCGCGCAGCAGCGGGTCGGCGCCGGCCGCGCGCAGGCCGGCGGGCTCCCGGCCGTCCAGCACCGGGTGGTCGCGCAGCCACCAGGCGGTGTACGGCGGCAGGTCGGTGTAGGTGCCGTCGGGCAGCAGGGTGCGGACGGGCGTCACCACCGCGTCCCGGTACGGGGGGCGGGCGAGCAGCGCGAGCGCCTGCGGCCAGGCGTCGTCGGCGACCAGGTCGAGGTCGCGGACGGCGAGCAGTTCGGCGGCCACCGGCGGGACGCCCAACTCGGCCGCGTCGTCGGCGTGCAGGGACTCCAGGGCGTCCTCGCACCAGTCGGCGAGGCCGTCGGGGGCCTCGTCGATCAGGCCGGTCGGGGCGCCGCCGGCGGCGCGGTCGGCGGGGGCGGTCGGGTCGAGCCGCTCCAGGTCGTCGGGGTCGAGGACGACGTCCTCGGCGCGCACCAGGGTGAACGTGGTGAGCACGCCGGCCGCGGCCAGCACCTCGGGGCCCCAGCGCTCCAGCAGGTCCTCGTCCACGAACGCGGCGTCGTCCTCGCCGGCCAGGTTCGCCAACGGGCTGTCGGGGAGCAGCAGTTCGCCCGCGCGGGCGAGTTCGCCCTCGTCGTCGGGGAGCGCCAGCCGGGCCAGCCACGGGTGCTCGCCGGGGGCCGGCGCGGCGGCCTTCACCAGCGCCAGCACGGCGTCCGCGAGGTCCACCGCGGCGTCGTAGTCGTCCTCGCCGAGCTCCAGCGAACGAGCGACGGCGGCCCGCAGCTCGGGGGTCTCCAGCAGACCCGCGGGAGTGGCGGTGGCGGCGCCCAGCTTGGCCAGCAGCGGGTGCGCGGCCTCGGGGTGGGCCAGGCGCAGGTCCAGCAGGTCGAGGGCCTCGGCCAGCGACTCGGGGTAGCCCTCGAAGCCGGCCCAGTCGGCGGCGTCGGACGGCAGCAGGACCCGGCGCGGGCCGGTCACCGTACGGCCGTCGGCCAGCGGGACGGGCAGCGCGCCGAGCGCCTCCGGGTCGGCGCCGGCCAGCGCCGCGTACAGGCTCCGCCACCACGCGGGGTCGCGCTCCAGACCGCCCAGCTGGTCGACCACCTCGGCCAGCGGGACCCGGCGCACCCGCAGCGTGCGCAGCTCGGTGCGGCGCTCCAGGCCGGCCGGCAGCAGGCCGGGGAAGATCGGGGCGAGCGCCTCCACCACCGAGTCGTCGGCGCCCTCCAGCAGCACCGCGTCCTGCGGGCGCAGCGCCGGGGTGCCCTCCTCGGTGCCGCGCGGGTGCGGCAGGAACGGCGTCCCGGGCAGGCGGTCCAGGATCGCGGTGCGCAGCGCGTTGTCGAGCGCGCCCCCACCCAGCGGGGCCGGCACCAGGTCCAGCGAGTGGACGTCCGCGCCGCGGGAGCGCAGCAGCTCGACGTACGCCTCGGCGGCGCGTTCCACCAGGAAGTCGGTCAGCGGGCCGGGCGCGACGTGCCGGCGGGTCGGGTCCAGCGGGAACGAGGCGATCAGCAGCGCCGGCACCCCGAGCGGCTCCTCGCTCGGCGTCGGCGCGTGCACCACGGCGGCGGTCCCGGGCCGCTGCGGGCGCCCCTTCCCGTCCACCGGCACCGCCCAGGTCAGCGTCCACTGCGGCCGGGCCCGTTCCTCGGTGGTGCGGTCGGCCAGCAGCTCCGCCGACGCCGTGCCGGACGCGCCGACGGTCTGCCAGACGGTGCTGCGCTCCCCGTCGGTGACGGTGACGGTCGGCAGCTGTTCCGGCCGCGGCGGCTGCGCGCTGCGGGTGAGCGTGCGCACCCCGTCGGCGGTCTCCACGACCACCTCGGCCAGGCCCGGCAGGGTCAGCAGCAGCGCGTCGTCGATCGCCGCCAGCAGCCGGGCCGTCAGGTCCTCGGCGGCGCTGTCGCGCAGCGGCAGCACCACCACCGTGTGGTAGCCCTCCGGGGCCCGCCCCTCCGTCGCGAACGGCAGCCGGAGCAGCGGGACGTGCCCCTCACGGCGCGTCAACTCCTCGGCCAGCTCCGGTCGTTCCTCGACCAGCGCGCGCGCCTCGGCCAGCGACCAGCGCACCCCGCCGGAGTGGCTCAGCACCGCGGGCTCGTCGCTGACGGCCAGCACCGCGGAGAACCCCACGCCGAACCGGCCCACCACCGGCCGCTCGTCCTCCCGCTTGGCGGACGCCCGCAGCGTGGACAGCGACTCCACCGCCTCGGCGTCCAGCGGCGCACCGGTGTTGGCCGCTGCCAGCACCCCGTCCCGCAGGGTCAGCCGGAGCCGGCCGGCGACTCCCGCGCGGGCCGCCGCATCCGCGGCGTTCTGCGCCAACTCGACGATCAGCCGGTCCCGGTACCCGCCGAGCGCGAGCTCCTCCTCGGCGTTCGCGTCCTCCCGGAATCTCGCCGGTGCAGCCGTCCACGCCGCCAGCACGGTGTGCCGCAGCCGGGCCGTGTCGAAGACGTCCGGGCCCTCGGGGGACGCCGCGCTGCCGATGATCCGAGACTCCACGTGCCGAGCCGCCCTTCGCGTGGTCTGCGTACGAGTCGGCATTCTGCCAGGGCCGGGGGACACAACCGGCGGGCGCACGATCAGGGGCGCGTGGGGGCGCCTCCCGGCCCGCCGGGGCCGGGGGAGAACCACGCGAAGCGGAAGGCACCCGCCGCGAGATCGCGACACGGGCAATGACTTGCCGTTGATCGCGACCTCGCGGACAGCTGTGCGCCTGTCGCGCGGTTCGCCCCCGGTTGCGGGCCTTACGAGTGCCCGAGCTCCTCCGCGGGCGCGTCCGGTTCGACGGAGCCCGAGGTGCGGTCCGGGTGGATGTGCAGCGGCTCGACCACGGTCTCGTCGAGGATGAGCTCGGAGGGGACCGGCGGGGCCGGGAGGACCGCGGCCTCGGAATGGGCGCCGCAGCCGTAGGCGAGCGAGACGACCTGGCCGTCGGCCGGGCCGAATTCGTTGCCGCAGACGCCGAAGGCCTGTCCGAGCGAACCGCCGATCGGGATCAGGAAGCCGCAGGTGTTGCAGGAGGCGGGGGCGGACTGCGCCATGGGCGTCTGCGCCCCGTACGCGGTCTCCCAGCGTTCGGCGGCCTGGTGCAGGCCCTTCCGGGAGAGCACCCGGGGGCGGCCCAGGCCCAGCTCGTCGGCCACGGCGCCGATCTCGGCGCGAGCCGGCGGCGACTGGATGGCGCTCTCGGCGATCACCAGCTCCTCCTCGGCGGCTTCGACCAGCGCCGAGTTGGGGGCGGGCTCGTCCTCGCCGGTCCAGCCGGGCTCCAGGCGCTGGTCGTCCGCGCCGGTGGGGAGCAGGTCGCCGGGGCCGAGGTCGCCGGGCAGCAGTCGCTCGCTCCACGGCACCCACTGGGGGGCGAGGACGGCGTCGGCGCCCGGCAGCAGCGCCAGTTCGTCGAGGGTGACGTTCTTGGCGCGCGGGGCGCGGGCCACGGTCACCGCCCAGTGCCAGCCCCGGTAGGCCGGGTCGAGGCACTCGAAGGTGTGGGTGACCAGGCGCTCGGCATCCGCGTTCGCCTTCACGTGGGAGCCGACGACGGACTCTCCGACGCTCTCCACAACTGCCTGGCGGGCGAGATCGACGGCCTCGGCACAGAGCCGGTCAGGGGTACGGCTTCGCATCGCAGCACTCACGGCGTCGGTTCTCTCCCAGTCCTGTCATTCTGCGGTCTGTCCCGAGACGGCCCCCGCTGGGCGGGCTCGCACCGGTTGCCGCTGCCACGTCTCCAGAGCAACCCCCGCGGACGCGGGACCGATCCATTCTGCTCGACCGGGGACCGCTCCGTGGCCGGGCCGCGCCGCCCCGGTCCGCCACCCCCTGCGCTGGCCGGGCAGGCGCGTAGTGCAGGCTACCCGCCGGTCGGCGGTGGAGCACAGTCCGGGGCCGTGGGCGCGGGCGCGCCGTGCCGCGGGCAATCACTCGTACGGCGTGCGTTTGTCGGGCAGGATGGGCTTGTGGCGGAGGAGAACCCGCCGCAGCACGGACTGCGCCCCGGGCAGGACGAGAGTCGGCCGGAGCCGTCGGACGAGCCGCGGCAGCATCTCGCAGCCCCCGGCGAGCCGGAGGCGGACGAGCCGCGCCCGACGGCCGATCAGGACGGTTCGGAGCCGCCGACGGTGAGGACGCGCGGGGTGTGGGCGCGGGGCGCGTCGGCGGCGGGGGCGCGCACCGGGCGGGTGGTGCACGGCACGGGGCGGCGGATCCGGCGCGCGACGTCCGCGGAGGGCGCGGGCGAGTCGGGCCTGGCGAAGTTGATCGAGCTGCACGCGCTGAATTCGTTCGGCGACATGCTGATCACGGTGGCGCTGGCGTCGACCATCTTCTTCTCGGTGCCGACCGGCGAGGCCCGCGGCCGGGTGGCGCTCTACCTGGTGATCACGATGGCGCCGTTCGCGCTGCTGGCGCCGGTGATCGGCCCGCTGCTGGACCGGCTGCCGAACGGCCGGCGTTCCGCGGTGGCGATGGCGATGCTGGCCCGGGCGGTGCTGGCGTGGGTGATGGCGGGTCTGGTGCCGGGCGGCGGGCTGGCGTTGTACCCGGCGGCGCTGGGGGTGCTGGTGGCGTCGAAGGCGTACGGGGTGGTGCGCAGCGTGGTGGTGCCGCGGCTGCTGCCGGCCCAGTTGTCGTTGGTGAAGGCGAATTCGCGGGTGACGCTGGCGGGCCTGGTGGCGACGCTGGTGGCGGGCGGGGTGGGCGGGCTGCTGCACCTGATCGGTCCGGGGTGGCCGCTGCGCGGGGCGTTCGCGGTGTTCGTGATCGGCACGCTGATGGCCTTTCACCTGCCGCCGCAGGTGGACTCGGCGAAGGGCGAGCAGCGGGCGGAGCTGCACGCGGAGCCGTCCGAGCCGCGCCCGAAGGGGGTGCTGCGGGCGGTCGGGCCGTCGGTGATCATGGCGCTGCGCGGGGTGGCGGGGCTGCGGTGGCTGGTCGGGTTCCTGGTGATGTTCCTGGCGTTCCTGATCCGCAAGAACCCGCCGAACGGCCTGCCGGAGACGGTGGCGCTGGGCATCGTCGCGGCGGCGGCGGGCCTGGGCAACGCGCTGGGCTCGGTGCTGGGTTCGTGGCTGCGCACCCGCGGCTCCGAGCTGACGGTGACGGTGATGCTGCTGCTGGCGACGCTGGCGGCGAGCGCGGCGGCGCTCTGGTACGGCGTGGTGACGGTGACGGTGGTGGCGGCGACGGCGGGCATGGCGGCGTCGTTGGCGAAGCTGGCGCTGGACGCGCTGATCCAGCGGGACGTGCCGGAGGCGGTGCGCACCTCGGCGTTCGCCCGCTCGGAGACGGCGCTGCAGCTGAGCTGGGTGGTGGGCGGCGTGGTGGGCATCTCGCTGCCGCTGAACGCGGTGCTGGGGCTGTGGCTGGCCGCGGGGGTGACGGCGGCGATGCTGCTGTGGACGTTCCGGTCGCTGCTGCGGGTCGGGCCGCACCGCTCGGCGGCGCGTCCGCGCGTGGCGTAACCTCGCGCGACTCGGGCACCCCGTTGTCATGTGATCACGGAAGGCGAGTAGCCTCTTGCGCATGAGCCTCAGCACCAGCGTCACCGCCGGACTCGCCGCCGCCGCCGTCGTCGGCGCCGGTCTTGTCGGTTTCGGCGTCTTCCAGGCCGTGGACAACGGCAAGCCCCCCACGAACGAGGCCACGCTGGTCGTCGGCACCTCGTCGGTCCGCGCCGAGCCGACCTGCTACAACGGCGGCAAGGCGATCGCCGAGGCCGATCTCGCCAAGTGCGCGCAGCAGGCGGCGAAGGACTCCGAGGACAAGAAGCTCGCCAACCTGGACGTGCGGGCCAGCGACCGGGTCGGCGTGGGTGTGCCGAAGGACCTGGCGGACAAGGGCTGGTACGCGTTCACCGGCCAGGGCCAGAACCGCACGCCGATCATCGCCGGCGCCAGCGGCACCACCTACTCGCTCTCGCAGGCGGCCGCCGGCCTGATGAGCAGCGACGAGCGGACCATGGTGACGGTCGCCGCGGTCGACAAGGACACCAACGAGTACTACGCGGTGTGGTTCTTCAACATGAACAACCAGAAGAGCTGACGCACCGGTCGATGACCGCTGAGCGCCTTCCCGAGCAGTCCGGCCCCGCCGCCGGACTGCTCGTCGTCGTCGCGGTGCCCGCGGAGGCCGAGGCGGTCCGCCGGGGGCTGGGCGGGAACGCGCCGGTCGAGGTGCTGGCGGCGGGCGTCGGCCCGGCCGCGGCGGCGGCCGGCACGGCGGTGGCGCTGGCCCGCGGCCGGTTCCGGCTGGTGCTGTCGGCGGGCATCGCGGGCGGTTTCGCGCCCGCCGCGCCGATCGGGTCGCTGGTGGTGGCGGACGCCCTGGTGGCGGCCGATCTGGGCGCCGAGACCCCGGACGGTTTCGCCGACGTCGCCGAGCTGGGCTTCGGCACGGTGCGGCACGCGGCGCCGGACGGCGTGGTGGAGCTGGTCGCGGCCGCCACCGGCGGGGCGGTCGGCGAGGTGCTGACGGTGTCCACGGTGACGGGTTCGGCGGCGCGCGCCGAGCAGCTGAGGTCGCGTCACCCGCGGGCGCTGGCCGAGGCCATGGAGGGGTTCGGGGTGGCCGAGGCGGCCGCCCGTTTCGGGCTCGCGGCGGGGGAGCTGCGGGCCGTGTCCAACGCCGTCGGGCCGCGCGACCGCGCGGCGTGGCGGATCGGCGAGGCGCTGGCGGCCCTGGAGCGGGCCTTCGCGGCGCTGCCGGTGTCCCGTCTGCTCCAGGAGGTCTGACCGATGGCCGAGCCGCTGAGTGTCGCCTACTCGCCCTGCCCGAACGACACCTTCGTCTTCCACGCCTGGGCGCACGGCCTGGTGGCGGGCGCGGACGCGCCCGAGGTCCGGTTCGCGGACATCGACGTCACCAACGGGCTGGCCGAGCGCGGCGAACTGGACGTCCTGAAGATCTCCTACGGCCAGCTGCCGTGGGTGCTGGACGAGTACGCGCTGCTGCCGTGCGGCGGGGCGCTCGGCCGGGGCTGCGGGCCGCTGGTGCTGACCGCGGGGCCCGTCGGGGCGGCCGGGCTGGCGGGGCGTCGGGTGGCGGTGCCGAGCGAGCGGTCCACCGCGTACCTGCTGTTCCGGCTGTGGGCGGCGGAGGCGGTGCCGGGCGGGTTCGGCGAGATCGTGGTGCTGCCGTTCCACGAGATCATGCCGGCGGTGCGGGACGGCCGGGTGGACGCCGGACTGGTGATCCACGAGGCCCGGTTCACGTACCAGCAGTACGGGCTGCACTGCCTGGCCGACATGGGCGAGGCGTGGGAGGCGGCGACGGGGCTGCCGATCCCGCTGGGCGCGATCGTGGCCCGGCGCTCGCTGGGCGCCGAGCGGCTGCGCGAGCTCGCCGGGACGGTGCGCTCCTCGGTGCGGCAGGCCTGGGCGGACCCGGCGGCCTCCCGGGAGTACGTGCTGGCGCACGCCCAGGAGATGGACCCGGCCGTCGCCGAGCAGCACATCGGGCTGTACGTCAACGAGTTCACCGCCGACCTCGGCGAGGACGGCTACGCGGCGGTGCGCGGGCTGCTCACCCGGGCCGCCGAGCAGGGACTCGTCCCCGCTGTCGACCCGGGCGCGCTGGCGTTCCCCTGAGCCGGGGTCACACGTCGAACTGGTCGGCGATCGCGCGCAGCACCATGGCGATCTTCTGGCCCTCGGGCTTGCTGGGGTAGCGGCCGCGCTGCAGGCCCGGCAGGACGCTGTCCAGCTTGGTGATCAGGTCCTGCACGATCGGGGCCATGTCGTCGGCGCTCTTGCGCTGGTTCGCGGCCACCGACGGCAGTGCGTCCAGCAGCGTCACATTCATCGCCTGGTCGCCGCGGTGGCCCGCGGCGATGCCGAACTCGACGCGCTGCCCCGGCCTCAGGGTGGTGACGCCCCCGGGCAGCGCCTTGGTGTGGACGAAGACCTCGCCGCCGTCGTCGCGCGACAGGAAGCCGTAGCCCTTCGTCTCGTTGAACCACTTGACCTGGCCGGTGGGCATCTCGAAAAGTCCTCGGTGTCGGGTGCGAGCGACCCCGTCGGGTCGCGGATGGATGTGCGCGGCTCGGCCGCCGGAACGGGCGGTCGGTGCCACTCAGTGCGGCAATGATCCCTCAGCGTGCGCCTCAGCGGCGACGGGATTCCGGGCCGGGGCGTGGCCGTGCCTCGCGCCTGTCGCGCCCTCCATCGGCCCACACCCCCTCATCGGCTCCGGGCGGGCATCTCGTGGACCAGCCGCTGGTCCGCCCGCGCGATGGCTGCATACCCGGGGTCCACGCGGGTCGAAACTCTTCGCGCGCACCGAGTTGCGCGCTGTGACGCCGGGCCGGTCAGGAGGGGTCGGCGAGGTGCCCGCCGAGCCAGCCCAGCGAGGCCGGGAGCATCCGCGACCAGGTGTTGAAGTTGTGCCCGCCGGTGTCCAGGGTGATCGCGGAGACGGTGGTCGCGGTGCCCTTGGCGGCGGCCCGGAACCGCTCGGTCTCGGTGAAGTAGTCGCCGTCGCCCTCGCGGCTGCCGCCCACCAGCAGCGCGGTGCCCGGGGCCGGCAGGTGCGCCAGGCGCCAGCTCAGGTCGGCCTGCTCGCGGCGCTCCGCGTCCCCGCCGAACAGGTCGCCGGTGGTCGGGTCCTCGGCCGCCCGGTAGTAGCCGGACAGCGACACCGCGGCGGAGAACACGTCCGGGTGGCGCATCGCCAGCTTCAGCGCGCAGTACCCGCCGGTGGAGTTGCCGATCACGCCGAGGCTGCCCGGGCCCTGCGCGATCCGGTACGAGGAGCGCAGCGCGGACGGCACGTCCTCGCTGAAGTAGCGGTCGGACTGCGGGCCGCCCGGCACGTCCTCGCACTCGGTGTCGCGGGGCATCGCCGGGGACGGGCGCATCAGCACCAGCACCGTCGGCTTGGTCTTGTTCTCGACGGTGAGTTTCAGCTGCACCGCCGGGTAGTTCAGCTTGGTGATCAGGTTCTTGGCGTCGCCGGGGAAGCCGGTGATGGCGATCGCCGCCGGGAAGCGCTTGTCCTGGAAGGCCGCCTGGAAGTACTGCGGCGGCAGGTACACGTAGCCCTCGGTGGACAGGCCGGTGGCCGCGCCGGGCAGCCGGACCTTCTCCAACCGGCCGACCTGCGCCGGGTCGCGGCCCAGCGCGCCGGTGTCGCGGACGTTCTCCGAGCTGATCCGCTCCACGCCCTTGGTGCGGCCGAGCAGCTGGTTCTGGATGGTCACCGGACCGTCGTCGTTGGTGCCCAGCAGGTCGGCCCAGCTGCTGTAGAAGGCGAAGTAGTTGTTGGCCACCAGGCCCAGGGTGCACATCACGGCGAGCTGGGTGCCGACGATGGTGACCAGCCGCCCCAGCACCGCCCGCCAGCTGCGCCGGGCCAGCCGGGGCCACACCCAGACCGTGCCCGCCACCATCAGCACGGAGAACAGCGCCGACAGCGCCAGTACCTTGTGACTGGTCAGACCCATACCGCCGCGCGCCCTCGCTCCCCGCTGATTTCCCCCGAAAGAATCAGCATGCCTGAGAGGTTCCTGGGAATTCTGAGCGTTCAGGTGGAACGCGTGCGGCCGCGCCCCCGCCGATCGGCGGGGGCGTACGTGGGAAACTGGCACAAAGTCCGCGTGAAGGAGTGCAGAAGTGACCCGTCAGTCCCGCGATGCCGGTGAGACCCTGGTCCGCGTCGGCGGTGTGGTGTTCGTCCTCGGCACCCTCGCCACCATCGCGACGATGGTGCCGCTCTTCCTCGACCTGCCGCGGCTGCCGTCCATCGCGTGGGGGCTGTCCATGCTGATGCCGCTGGGCCTGCTGGTCGCGCTGACCGGACTGTTCACCACCGCGCGCACCGAGTCCCGCCGCCGGCGCGCCGCCCGGGAGGCCGCCGCGAACGCCTGACGCGCCGTCAGCCCAGGTGGGCGGAGAGCCAGTCGGGGAACTCGGTGAGGTCGCGCAGCACCACGTCCGCGCCCGCCGCGGCCAGTTCGGCGGCGCTGTACGGGCCGGTGGCCACGCCCACCGCGACGGCGTCGGCGGCCCGGGCGCCCCGGATGTCGCCCAGGTGGTCGCCGACGTACACGTCCGCGCCGTGCGCGCGCAGCGCCTCGCCCTTGCCCTCCGCCCACAGGTCGCCGAGCAGCACGTCGACCTCCAGCCCGATGCCGTCCAGGTGCCGGCGCGCGTTCGGCTCCCACTTGCCGGTGATCACCAGCACCCGGCCGCCGACCGCCCGCACCGCCGCGACCGCCGCCAGCGCGCCGGGCAGCTCCAGCGACCCCGGCACCGCGTGCTCCACGTACAGCTCCCGGTAGCGGGCGACCACCGCGTCCAGCCGCTCCGGCGGGAACCAGTACCCCAGCTCCTGCGTGAGCGGCGGCCCGAGCCGGCTCACCGCCAGCTCCGAGTCGATGAAGGTGCCGGTCTCCGCGGAGAGCACGTCGTAGGTGTCCTTGATGCCCGGACGGGTGTCGAGGAGGGTCATGTCGAGGTCGAAGCCGACGGTCAGAGCCATGCCACCCAGCCTAACCAGCCCCGGTTTCCCGCCGGAAAAGCCGGACGGACGACCACATTGCGGACATACTGCTGGAGTCCGACCGTGCCACCGGAGCCGGAGGTCCCAGGTGCCGCCCCCGCTCTCCCGCCGTGCCGCCCTCGCCGGGCTGGGCGCCGTCCTGCTCACCGGCTGCGGCCCGCCCGAACTGCCCGCCGAGCTGCCCGCCGGGCCGTCCCTGCCGCAGACCGCCTCCGGGGCGCCGCCGCCCTCCCCCACCCCCAGCCCGACGCCGAGCGTCACCGTCAACGGCGCGGACGGGCCGGTGGCCGTCCCCGGCGGGGCGACCCGGGTGATCGCCCTGGACACCGCCGAGCTCGACTCCGCGATCACCCTCGGCATCCCGCCGGTCGGCGCCGCCAAGGCCCCGCTCGACCCCGGCCTGCCCGACTACTGGCCGGACTCCTGGCGGGCCCGGATCTCCGTCGTCGGCGACATCGCCGCCCCGCCGAACCCGGCCGCGATCACCCGCCTGCACCCGCAGCTGATCCTCTCCAACCGCACCCGCGACGCCGCCCACCTGGACGTCCTGCGCGGCCTCGCCCCCACCGTGCTCACCCAGACCACCGGCGCGCCCTGGAAGGAGAACTTCCAACTGCACGCCGCCGCCCTGGACCGCCACGAACAGGCCGCCGCCGTGGTCGCCGCCTACGCCCGCCACCTCGGCCAGGCCACCCGGGCACTCGACTCCGCCGGCCTCGCCGGGCAGCACATCAGCCTGGTCCGGTTCGTCGAGGGCTCCCCCACCGTCCGCCTGTACGCCCGCCAGAACTTCCCCGGCAGCGTCCTCACCGACCTCGGCCTGCCCCGGCCCGACCCGCAGAACACCGACCAGTTCACCGTCGAGGCCGCCCCCGACCAACTCGCCCACGCCGACGGCGACCTGCTCCTCTACTCCGGCTACGGCGACTCCGACGCCAACGGCCTCAACGCCGCCCTCGCCTCCCCCGCCTGGGCCGCCCTCGGAGCCGTCCGCGCCCACCGAGCCTTCCCCGTGAACGACCAACTCTGGTTCCAGGGCATCGGCTACACCGGCGCCCACTTCCTGATCGCCGACCTCCTCCACCTCCTCGGCGCGGCCTAGGCGGCAGCGAGCGCCCGCCCGTCGGTCTCTCGCGCCGGCCGCTAGGCCTTGCGGCGGCGCAGCGTCATCGCCAGCAGGAACAGTGCCGTCAGTACGGCCGCCACTCGCAGGACGCCCGGGGCGGCCGCCCAGGTGGCGTGGCCGGCGTCGGTGCCGGGGCTCAGGGCGGTGCCCCAGCGGCCCTTCTCGCGGCCCCAGTTCCACACCGTCAGTCCGGCGACGGTGATCAGCGGGATGCCCAGGACGGCGAACTTCTTCAGCAGGTCGGACAGTCCGCTCGACAGGTAGGCCAGGCCCCAGCCGAGCAGCATCGCCAGCAGGGAGCCGGTCGCCGCGCCGCCGATCAGCACCACCGCGCCGAGCAGCAGCAGCGGCGCGGGCCGCCGGGCCCCGCCGGCGGCGGCCGGGGCCTCCGGGGCGGGTTCGGGGGTCGGCTGCGGTCGGCCGAACAGGGCGCGCAGCGCTCGCGCCGCGAGGCCCGGGCGCGGCTCCGGGGCCGGGGGTTCCGGTTCGGGCTCGGGCTCCGGGTCCGGTTCGGGTGCGGCCTTCGGCTCCGGTTCCGGTTCTTCCGCCGGCAGGTCGAAGTAGACCTCCGTCCAGCCGGGGAACACCGAGGTGACGTCGGCGCGGCCGCGCCCCTCGGCCCACTGTGCGGCCCGGTCCACCTCGGCGGGGGACGGCCCGGGCGGCAGGTCGAACCCGACCGGGGGGACCGCCGGTTTGCCGAAGTCGACGGGCTGCCGGGCCGGCGGCACGCTCGGCTCCGGTGGGACGGCCGGCTGTTCCGGCGGCGGAGCGGGCACGTACACGCTCTCCCCGCTGTCCGAGCCGTCCGCCGACCCGCCCTCGCGCCACCACGAGCCGCCCGCCATCGCCCCGCCACCCGCCCTCACGTCGTACGTCCCGCCGCACCGAGACGGTACCCATCCGCACCCGCTCGAAGCGAGCCCCGGCCGGTGGTCGTCGATGCCCCCTCGGGCAGTTTCGCCGGGAGTTCTTCCCCCGTTCTGGGCCTCGGACGGGGGCGTTGACTAGGCTGGACCGGATGAGCGCACCGCAGAGCGCACCGCGCGCCACCCGCGCAGGCGCCCCCCGCACGCTGGCCGAGGAACTCCGCGGCCGGGAGGACGACGCTGTCGCCGCGCTGCTCCGGGCCCGTCCCGATCTGCTCAACCCGGTGCCGACCGACCTCACCCAGCTGTCCGCCCGGCTGTCCAGCCGGGCGTCCGTGCTGCGGGCGCTGGAGCGGCTCGACCGCTTCACCCTGCAGACGGCGGAGGCGTTGGCCGCCGCCCCCGAGGGCGCGTCCGACACCGCGGTGCGCAACCTGCTGGCCGGGCCGGCCCGGGTCAAGCCGCACTCCGGCGCGGACCCGGTGGACCGTGCCGCCGTCACGGCCGCGCTGCCGGGCGCGCTGGCCCGGCTGCGCGAACAGGCCCTGGTCTGGGGGCCGGACTCGTCGTTGCGCCTGGTCCTCGCCGTCCGTGAGGCGCTCGCCCCGAGCGCCGCCAACCCGGGCCGCACCGGTCTCGGTCCGACGCTCGCCGAGGCCACCGTCGGGATGTCGCCGGCCCGCCTCCAGCACCTGCTGGCCGGCGCCGGGCTGCCGGCCACTCCCGACCCGGTCACCGCCGTCGCCGCGCTCACCGCGCTGCTGGGCGACCGCAAGCGCCTGGCCGCACTGCTCGGCCAGGCTCCGCCCGCCGCCGTCGGACTGCTGGAGCGCCTGGTCTGGGGGCCGCCGACCGGCACCGTCCCGGACGCCGCCCGGCAGGTCACCGCCGCGGAGGCGCACAGCCCCGTCGAGTGGCTGCTGGCCCGCGGTCTGCTGCTGCCGTCCAGCCCCACCTCGGTGGTGCTGCCGCGCGAACTCGCCCTGCACCTGCGCGGCGGCCGTACGCATCGCGCCGTCGAACCCGCCCCGCCCGCCGTCGCGCCCGTCGTCGAGCGCGACCCCGCGACGGTCGACCGCACCGCCGCCGGGCAGGCCGCCGCCGCCGTCCGGATGCTGGAGGAGCTGCTCGAAGCCTGGGGCCTCACCCCGCCGCCCACGCTGCGGGCCGGCGGGCTGGGCGTCCGCGACCTCAAGCGTGCCGCCCAGCTGCTGGAGAGCTCCGAGTCGGACGCCGCGTTCTGGCTCGAACTCGCCTGGACCTCGGGCCTGTTGGCCCCCGACGGCGAGATCGACGAGGTGTGGGCCCCGACGCCCGCGTACGACCAGTGGCGGCAGCAGGACACCGCCGACCGCTGGACGCTGCTGGCCCGCGCCTGGCTCGCCGCCACCCGGGTCGGCCGGCTGACCGGCACCCCCGACGGCAAGGGCCGGCCGCGCGCCGCGCTCGGCCCCGAGCTCGACCGCACGCTGGCCCCGTCCGTCCGCCGCGCCACCCTCACCCGGCTCGCCGAGCTGCCCCCGGGCGCCGCCGCCGGCGCCGACGCGCTGCTGCCCGTCCTGCGCTGGCACCGCCCGCTGCGCGGCGGCCCCGTCGGCCCGGACGGCCACGACCTGCGCGAGACGCTCACCGGCTGGACGCTGCACGAGGCCGAGCTGCTCGGCGTCACCGGCCGCGGCGCGCTCGCCGCCCCCGCCCGCGCGCTGCTCGCCGGCGCCGACCCGACGCCGGTGCTCGCCCCGCTGCTGCCCGAACCCCTCGACCACGTCATCCTGCAGCCCGACCTGACGGCGATCGCCCCCGGCCCGCTGCTCACCCCGCTCGCCCAGGCGCTCGCGCTCTGCGCCGACATCGAGTCCAAGGGCGGCGCGACCGTCTACCGCTTCACCCCGGAGTCCGTCCGCCGCGCCCTCGACGCCGGGCGCACCGCCGCCGACCTGCAGGGCTTCCTGGCGCAGCACTCCCGTACGCCCGTCCCGCAGCCGCTGGCCTACCTGATCGACGACGTCGCCCGCCGGCACGGCGTCCTGCGGGTCGGCGCGGCCTCGTCCTACCTGCGCTGCGACGACCCCCGGCTGCTCGGCGAGGTGCTCGCCGACCGGCGCGCCGCGGAGCTGCGGCTGCGGCTGCTCGCCCCGACCGTGCTGGCCGCGCAGGCCCCGCCGGACACACTGCTCGCCGTGCTGCGCACGATGGGGTACGCGCCCGCCGCGGAGTCCGCCGAGGGCGACGTGGTGATCACCCGCCCCGACGCCCGCCGCACTCCGCCGCGCACCGCGCCCGTTCCCGTGCCCGACGGTCCGGCCCGCCCCGACGACGTCCTGCTGGCCGCGGCGGTCCGCGCCGTCCGGGCCGGCGACCGGGCCGCGACCGCCCCGCGCAAGGACACCGTCGCCGGCCCCGCGGGCGCGGCCGTCCCGCGCACCGCCGCCGCCGACACCCTCGCCTCCCTGCAGACCGCCGTCCTGCTCGGCGAGCGCATGTGGATCGGCTACATCAACGCGGAGGGGCTCTCCTCGCAGCGCGTCATCGACCCGGTCAAGGTCGAGGGCGGGTTCGTCACGGCCTACGACCACCTCTCCGACGAAGTCCGGACGTTCGCGCTGCACCGCATCACCGGTGTGGCCGAGGTCGACGACTAGGAGCCGCACGACCGGGGGCACGGGGGCTGCGCGAGCAACGAGCGCACGTCCGTCCGCACGGTCGCGACCACGGGCAGGCCGCTGTCCCGCGCCGCGATCCTGCGGCTGGACGCCTTCCGCTTCGCGCAGTTCTCCCCCGGCCCTGGCGGGCCGGAGGCGTTCCGGGACACGGCCGCCTACTTGCCGGCGTGCTGCTTCGCGTCCTCCTCGGCCTTCTGCTTCTTCGCCTGTTCCATGATCGCGTGCGGGTCCGGCATCTTCGGCTCGACGCCCGTCAGCAGGCCGGTGCCGGTGAAGACGAGGGTGCCGAGCAGGCCGCCGGGCTGGCCGACGTCCGCCACCTGGTCGAGGGCCGGGGTCTCGTCGGCGGCGTGGGCCGGCGCCGCGCCGAGGGTGGTGGCGAGGGCCGCGCCGGAGAGCGCGAGGCCGGCCAGGAATCGGTTGCGCATGGTCATGGCCTGCCCAACGAGCCGGCCGCCCGACGGTCACTGCCGCGGGACGCCGGGTTCCGGTCGGATGATCCGCAGGAGCACCCCGCGGGCGGCGGTTAGACTGCCGAACGGCCGGGGTGGCAGGGTCCACCCGCGCGGAATCGGGCCTTCACCGGCCCGCGACAGGACCGGAGCCGTGACCACTTCCCCCGCTCTGCAGCCCCCGGTCGCCCATTCGGCGACGGACCGCACGTCCGGGTTCCGGCTGACCCGCCGCCGCCGTACCGTCCTGTTCACCGTGCTGAGCTTCGCGGTCTGCCTGGCGCTCGGCGTCCAGCAGTGGACCTCGCTCCAGCTGGGCGGCTTCGACCTGGGCATCTTCGACCAGGGCGTGCGCGGCTACGCGCACTTCGGGCTGCCGGTGTCGACGCTGAAGAGCGTCCACCACGAGTTCCCGCCGGGCTTCTCGCTGCTGGGCGACCACTTCTCGCCGGTGCTGGCGCTGCTCGCCCCGCTGTACTGGGTGTGGGACGACCCGCGGATGCTGCTGGTCGGGCAGGCGGCGCTGTTCGCGGCGGGCGTCCCGCTGGTGCGCCGGATCGCGAGCCGGGCGTTCGCCGGCGCCGACGCGCGGGTCCGCACCCGGGTGCTGGACGGCGCGGCGCTGGTGTACGGCCTGGGCTGGCCGCTGCTGATCTCCTCGCGCAGCGGGTTCCACGAGGTGGGGTTCGCCGTTCCGCTGTTCCTGCTGCTGTTCGAGCGGGCGGGGGCGCGGCGCTGGGCGGGGGCGGCACTGGCGGCGCTGCTGCTGTGCGCGACCAAGGAGGACCTGGGGCTCGCGGTCGGCATGTTCGGCGCGGTGCTGCTGTGGCGCGAGCGCGGCGGCACGGACCGGTGGGCGAAGGTGCTCGGCTGGGCGCTGCTGGTGGGCGGGCCGCTGGCGAGCGCGGTGGAGATCGGCTGGTTGATTCCGGCGATGGGCGGCGTGCCCGGCTACTACTGGAACTACAGCCAGCTCGGCGCGGACGGCGGCCAGGCGCTGCGGCACGTGCTCGGCGATCCGTGGCTGCTGGTGGAGTCGGCGTTCTCCAGCCCGCTGAAGCCGATGCTGCTCGGCTGGCTGCTGCTCACCACGGCGGCGCTGCCGCTGCGCTCGGCGACCTCGCTGGTCGCGCTGCCGCTGCTGGCGGAGCGGATCCTGTCCGACAACCCGAACCACTGGTCGATCGCCCGGCACTACGACGCGTTCCTGTGGCCGATCCTGGTGACCGCCGCGATCGAGACCCTGGGCGTCCTGTGGGCCCGCGGCCACTTCCGGCAGGTCCGCCGGCTGGGCGCAACCGCCGCCGTCCTCTCGCTCGCCGCGTCCGCCGCGCTCGGCGTCTACCACCTGGCGGTCCCGTACGAGTGGCAGCCCAAGCCGTCGACGGCGGCGCTGGCCCGCGCGGCGAAGCTGATCCCGGACGGCGCCACCGTGGAGGCCGACAACCAGGTCGCGCCGCGCCTGACCAACCGCACCCACGTGATGCTGGCCGACGGCACCCCGCGCGGCCAGGAGTACGTGATCCTGCGCTACACGCAGCGCGCCTTCCCGTTCCAGCGCGACCCGGAGCAGGCCGAGTACCGCGCCTTCCTGCTGGCCCACGGCTACCAGGAGCTCTTCGACCAGGACGGCGTCACGCTGCTCCGGCACACCGGCACCGACCCCGTCCCCGGCGCCCACCTGCCCGGGCCCGGCTCCACCCCGTACCAGGAGATCATCCCGCCGGACGTCGGCCACAACTTCTTCCTCGGCTGACCGCCCGGCCGGCCCGACGGCTGCTCAACTGTGCGGCGCGCCTTCGCATTTCGGGTCGTGTCCGGGATGCGGAAGGGGGGCGGAATCCGGCCGGGCGCGCGTGCTACTTTGCAGCGTGTCGACGACAGATCCCGTATCCGGCCCGGCCACCGGAACCCACGGCATTCCGCTGCCGCGCCGGGGCGCGGCCGCACCGGGCCCCGGGCCGGGCGGCGGGCCGGTCCCGCTGCCCTCGCTGACCGGTCTGCGGTGGACGGCCGCGCTGATGGTCTTCCTGTTCCACGTGTGGATCGTTGAGTACTTCGGCGGCCGGATCGGCGGCACGCTGGGCTTCGCCTTCGGGGCCGGGAACACCGGGGTGTCGTTCTTCTTCGTGCTCTCCGGGTTCGTGCTCGCCTGGTCGACGCCGCCGGGCAGCGGCGGGGTCGTCCGGTTCTGGCGGCGCCGCTTGGCGCGGGTCTACCCGCTGCACCTCGCCACGGCGCTGCTCGCGCTGGCGATGGCGTACTTCCTGGCCGCCGGGACGGTGCCGGAGACCCGGCAGCTGTTCGCGAACCTGTTCCTGGTGCAGTCCTGGCCGCAGGACGTGAGCTTCTACCAGAGCGCCAACCCGGTCAGCTGGTCGCTCGCCTGCGAGGCGTTCTTCTACCTGCTGTTCCCGCTGATCGTCCGCCCGCTGCGGGCCACGGGCTGGCGCGGCAGCGCGGTCCTCGCGGCCGTCTCGACGGCCCTGGTGATCACCATGCCGATGCTGGTCGACGGCTGGCTGCACCCGGTGGACGCCGGTTGGGCGGTCTACTACTTCCCGCTCGCCCGGCTGCCCGAGTTCCTGCTCGGCATCGCGCTGGCCGAACTCGTCCGGGCCGACCGGTGGCAGGGCCCCGGGCTCACCGTCTCGCTCGCCCTGACCGTGGGCGGCTACTTCATGGCCTCGCAGGCGGACTACCTCTACCGCTACGCCGCCTGCACGGTGATCGGATTCGCCCTGCTGATCCCCGCCGCCGCGACGGCCGACCTGCGCGGCGAGCCCTCGCCCTGGCGCGGGCGCCTCGCCGTGCGGCTGGGCGAACTCTCCTTCGCCTTCTACATGGTGCACATCCTGGTCATCCGGACCGGCGAGAGCCTGTTCCGCCCGCACCCCAAGGAACCGTGGCCGACCGGCCTGCTGGTGTCCTGCACCGCCTTCGCGGTCTCGCTGGCGGTGGCCTGGCTCCTGCACACCCTCGTCGAGGTCCCCGGCCGCCGGCTGCTGCTGCGCCCCTGGTCCGGACGCGACCCCGGGGCGCGGTAGCACGGCACGACCGCCCGCCGATGCGGCACACTGGAGGTTTGGCCCGCGCGGAAGGGGATGCACAGGCGTGAACGGACCGCTGATCGTGCAGAGCGACAAGACGCTGCTGTTGGAGATCGACCATCCGCAGGCGGCGGAGTGCCGGCGGGTGATCGCGCCGTTCGCCGAGTTGGAGCGCGCGCCGGAGCACATCCACACCTACCGGGTGACGCCGCTCGGCCTGTGGAACGCACGGGCGGCGGGGCACGACGCCGAGCAGGTGGTGGACGCGCTGGTGACGTACTCGCGCTACCCGGTGCCGCACGCGCTGCTGGTCGACGTGGCGGACACCATGGCCCGGTACGGGCGGCTGCAGCTGCAGAAGCACCCGGTGCACGGGCTGGTGCTGTCCACCACGGACCGGCCGGTGCTGGAGGAGGTGCTGCGGTCGAAGAAGATCGCGCCGCTGGTCGGGGCCCGGGTGGACCCGGACACGGTGGTGGTGCACCCGTCGGAGCGCGGCCAGATCAAGCAGGTGCTGCTGAAGCTGGGCTGGCCGGCCGAGGACCACGCGGGGTACGTGGACGGCGAGGCGCACCCGATCCACCTGGAGGAGGACGGCTGGGAGCTGCGCCCGTACCAGCGGCACGCCGTGGACGGCTTCTGGCACGGCGGCTCCGGGGTCGTGGTGCTGCCGTGCGGCGCCGGCAAGACGCTGGTGGGCGCGGCGGCGATGGCGGAGGCCAAGTCGACCACGCTGATCCTGGTGACCAACACCGTCTCGGCCCGGCAGTGGAAGCACGAGCTGGTCAAGCGGACCTCGCTGACCGAGGACGAGATCGGCGAGTACAGCGGCACCCGCAAGGAGATCCGCCCGGTCACCATCGCCACGTACCAGGTGATGACCACCAAGCGGAAGGGCGTCTACCCGCACCTGGAGCTGTTCGACGCCCGCAACTGGGGCCTGGTGGTCTACGACGAGGTGCACCTGCTGCCCGCGCCGGTGTTCAAGTTCACCGCCGACCTGCAGGCCCGCCGCCGGCTCGGCCTGACCGCGACGCTGGTGCGCGAGGACGGCCGGGAGGGCGACGTGTTCTCGCTGATCGGCCCGAAGCGGTTCGACGCCCCGTGGAAGGAGATCGAGGCGCAGGGCTACATCGCGCCCGCCGACTGCTGCGAGGTGCGGGTGACGCTCTCCGACTCGGAGCGGCTGATGTACGCGACCGCCGAGCCGGAGGAGAAGTACCGGTTCTGTTCGACCACGGCGACCAAGCGCCGGGTGGTGGAGCGGCTGGTCGAGAAGCACCAGGGCGACCAGACCCTGGTCATCGGTCAGTACATCGACCAGCTGGACGAGTTGGGCGAGGCGCTGAACGCCCCGGTGATCAAGGGCGAGACCTCGAACGCGCAGCGCGAGAAGCTGTTCGAGGCGTTCCGGTCGAAGGAGATCGGCGTGCTGGTGGTCTCCAAGGTCGCGAACTTCTCGATCGACCTGCCGGAGGCCACCGTGGCCATCCAGGTGTCGGGCACGTTCGGCTCCCGCCAGGAGGAGGCGCAGCGGCTGGGCCGGGTGCTGCGTCCGAAGGCGGACGGGCACGCGGCGCACTTCTACTCGGTGGTCGCCCGGGACACCGTCGACCAGGACTTCGCGGCGCACCGCCAGCGGTTCCTGGCCGAGCAGGGCTACGCGTACCGGATCGTCGACGCCGACGACCTGTAGGAGCGGCTACAGCTTGACGCCGTCGCGCCCGAGGAAGAGCACGCGCGCGGCGGTGTCGAGCACGATGCCGACGTTTCGGACGGCGGCGGCGACCGGGTTGCGGCGGCGCTCCGGGGCGCCGCCCAGCTGCGGGTTCATGCGTGTGTTCGTCATGTCTCCACGGTAGGTTCGCGGGCCGGCCCCGGGCATCAACCGGAAGGCCGTACCTGTCGGGCCGCCGGTCGTCCTCCAGGTGTAGCGACCCCTACGCCCGTCCGGGGGTGATCCCCCAGGGGCGCCCCCGGGAAAAGGATTCGCACCCGGGCGGCGGCGGGTCTAGGATCGTCCGTCTGCCCCTCCCGAACCGTGGTGCCGCCTCGGCAGCCGTGGGAGGTGCCGGCCGCTCGGAAACCGGCCGGTGTCCTTCACCGTGAGCCAAGACGAGTCCGCCGCCCGAGGATGCCGGGCGGCCGGGAAGGTCCGCCGTGCACTCCCCCACCTCCACCGACGCGTTCGCCGCCGACACCGACCCGCTGGGCCGCGAACGCTCCCACCTGGCCGCCTCCCGCGCCGCCCTGAAGGCGATGCGCGAGGACGTCGAGGCACTCGACCTGCGCGACGTCACCGGCACCTGGGTGTCCGCGCTGGTGCTGCAGAAGCAGGTCGACGAACGCATCAAGGCACTCGCCGACCTCGCGCACACCCCGCTGTTCTTCGGCCGTCTGGACTACCTGCACACGATCAGCGAGGCCGACTCCGAGGGCAGCGGCGGCGAGCAGTTCTACATCGGCCGCCGGCACGTCCACGACGCCGACGGCGACCCGATGGTGATCGACTGGCGCGCCCCGGTCTCCCAGCCGTTCTACCGGGCCAGCCGCAAGGACCCGATGGACGTCGCCAAGCGCCGTCGATTCGGCTACACCGGCGGCGAGTTGACGGCCTACGAGGACGAGAACCTGTCCGACCCGGACGAGGGCGACACGCGCTCCGCACTCCTCGCCGCCGAGATCGAGAAGCCCCGCGTCGGCCCGATGCGCGACATCGTCGCCACCATCCAGCCCGAGCAGGACGAGATCGTCCGCGCCGACATCACCGGCACCGTCTGCGTCCAGGGCGCCCCCGGCACCGGGAAGACCGCCGTCGGCCTGCACCGTGTCGCCTACCTGCTGTACGCGCACCGCGAGCGGCTCGCCCGCACCGGCACCCTGGTGGTCGGCCCGAACCGGTCCTTCCTCCAGTACATCGAGCAGGTCCTGCCCGCCCTCGGCGAGTTGGACGTCGCGCAGGCCACCGTGCAGGAGCTCGTCGGGCACGTCGAGGTCCGCGGCGCCGACGCCGCCGACACCGCCCGGATCAAGGGCGACGCCCGGATGGCCCAGGTCCTGCGCAACGCGGTGCGGTCCGGGATCACCCTGCCCACCGAACCCTGCGTGGTGGTCCGCGGCTCCCGCCGCTGGCGGGTGCCCGCCTACGAACTCGAAGAGATCGTCCGCGAGTTGATGGACCGCGACATCCGCTACGGGGCTGCCGCCGAGGCCCTCCCGCAGCGGATCGCGCACGCCGTGCTGGTCAAGATGGAACAGGGCGGCGAGGCCCCCGACGACCGCGTCCAGGACGCGGTGGCCCGCAACGCCGCCGTGAAGGCCGCCGTCAAGGCCTGCTGGCCGGCCGTCGACCCGGTCAAACTGGTCCACCGCCTGCTGTCCGACGCCGAGTTCCTGGCCGCCGCCGCGGACGGCCTCCTCGACGCCGACGAGCAGGCCCTCGTCCTGTGGTCCAAGCCGCCGCGCTCCGCCCGCACCGCGCCGTGGTCCGCCGCCGACGCCGTCCTGATCGACGAGACCACCGACCTGGTCCACCGCACCGCCTCGCTCGGCCACGTGGTCGTCGACGAGGCCCAGGACCTCTCCCCCATGCAGTACCGCGCCATCGGCCGCCGCTGCACCACCGGCTCCGCGACCGTCCTCGGCGACCTGGCGCAGGGCACCACCCCGTGGGCCACCGGCAGCTGGCAGGAGGCCCTGCACCACCTCGGCAAGGACGGCGCCCACATCGAGGAGCTCACCCAGGGCTTCCGCGTCCCCGGCGAGGTCATCGCCTACGCCTCCCGCCTCCTCCCGGCGATCGCCCCCGGCCTGGCCCCCGCGACGTCCGTCCGTGACGCGCCCGGCTCGCTGACCGTCCGCCAGGTGCCCTCCGGGCGGGACGGCGCCGTCCTCGCCGCCTGCCACGACGCCCTCCGCCACGAAGGCTCCGTCGGCCTGATCGCGGCGGACGCCCGCATCCCCGTCCTCGCCGAGATGCTCGAAGCCGCCGGGCTCCCCCACCTCGCCCCCGGCACCGAGACCACGGCCGACGCCCGGCTGACCCTGGTCCCCGCCACCCTCGCCAAGGGCCTCGAATACGACTACGTCGTCCTCGACGAACCCGCCGCCATCATCACCGGCGAACCCGACCACCGCACCGGCCTGCGCCGCCTCTACGTCTCCCTGACCCGCGCGGTCTCGGGGCTGACGGTGCTCCACACGGAGCCGCTGCCGGAAGAGTTGGGGTAAGGGTCCGCCCCCGATGGCTCACGTTCCGATCAGGGTGCGCCACTCCTCGACCATCGCCGCGTCCACCGCCCCGGCCCAGCCGCCCAGGCGAACCGCTCCGCCGATGTGGAAGGCGTCGAAGCCCGCGGCCCGGAGCTCGGGGACGTGTTCGGCGCGGAGGCCGCCGCCGACCAGGATCTGCTGGCGGTAGCCGGGTTCGCCGGACTTGGCGAGTTCACCGAGGAGGACTTCCCGGCCGGCGTCCACGCCGGCCGCGGCGCCGGAGGTGAGGAAGGTGTCGAGCCCCGGCAGGTCGGCGACGGCGGCGCGGACGTCGGAGCGGTCGGCGCTGTGGTCGATGGCCCGGTGGAAGGTCCAGTGGCAGCCGGTGACGGCGTCGGCGACGGCGCGGGTCGCGTCGAGGTCGACGGCGCCGTCGGGGGTGAGGAAGCCGAAGACGAATTCCTCGGCGCCCTCGGCGCGCAGCGCGGCGGTCCGGGCCAGCAGCAGGTCGAGGTCGCCGGGGGTGAAGCCGTCGCGGATGCGGAGCATGACGCGCAGCGGCAGGTCGACGGCGGTGCGGATCGCGGCGAAGTCCCGGACGGTGGGGGTGAGCCCGTCGGCGGCCATGTCGGTGACCAGTTCGAGGCGGTCCGCGCCGCCCGACTCGGCGGCCCTGGCGTCCTGGGGGGTCAGCGCGATCACTTCGAACATTGGTCTAGACATATCCGATAGCCTGCCACATCGACCCGCCGCGAGCGACCCCCCTCGACCGTTCGGCCCCGCGTCCTCCTCCGTTCGCGCCCCGCTGGTGTCCCGTTCGCCCGGTCAAGCCCCCGTTCAGCCCATCAGGGACGCCGCCTGACGCCGCGTCGGACGGGCGGATCCGAGCAGCCGGTACCCCAGCAGCAGCACCGTCGCGGTGCCGAGCGCCCAGGGGGCGGCCCGCCACACGCCGCCGAGTTGCTCCCAGAGCGAGAACAGGCTGAAGCCGGCGGTCAGCGGCAGCAGGGCGAGGCCGAGCGCGGCGGGCAGCAGCCGGTCGCGGGCGGCGAACAGCACCAGCAGCAGCGGGATCAGCAGCAGCGCGACCGGCCACCAGCCGTCCATCAGGTTGCGGGTGTCGTAGCCGCCCTGGGCGCGGGTCACCGCGAAGCCGGCGGCCGCGCCGGCCAGGATCAGCAGCCGGTCGGTCCGGCCGTGCGCATCGGCCGGGCGGGCCGGGGCGACGGCCAGCATCAGACCGCCCAGCAGGTAGGGCACCAGGGCGGTGGTCTCGTAGGCGAAGAACCAGCCGCTCCACACCCCGCTGGGCGGCAGGCTCAGCGCGGCGTGCCCGATCCGGACGGCGCCGAGCAGCGCCACCACGGTGCCCAGGAGTCGGACGGCCCGCCAGGCGCCGAGCGCGGCGGCGGCGACCAGCAGCAGCGGGATGACAGCGAGGCCCAGGACGGCGATGTTCTCGACCAGTCGGGGCCAGGGCAGGTCGGTCCCGGAGCGGGCGGCGCGAGTGAGCGTGTACTCCCGCCAGTCGCCGACGCCGGGCAGGACGGCGAGGCCGAGCAGGGCGCCGGTCAGCAGCGGGGCGGCGGCGGCCAGCAGTCGGCCGGGGAGCGCGATGTCGGTCAGGCCGGTGCGCAGCCGCAGGCCGTACGCGGCGAGGTCGAGGGCTTCGCGGGCGGTGGCGAGGCGGCCGGAGCCGGCGGTGGTGTCGGCGAACACCTCGGCCAGTTCGGCGCCCCGGTCGCGGCGGTAGCGGGCCGGGTAGAGCGCGAGGGCGGTGCGCAGGGCGACGTTCATGCGGTGGCCCCCCGGGGACGGACGGCGCCGCCGAGGCGGCGCTGCGCCTCGGCGGCGACGGCGCGCAGCCGTTCGGCCTCGGTGGCCAGGACGTCCCGGCCGGCGCCGGTGAGGGCGTAGGTGCGGCGGGCCCGGCCGTCGACGATCTCCTCGGCGGCGACCTCGATCAGGCCCTGCTGGAGCAGCCGGTCGAGTGCGCCGTACAGGGTTCCGGTGCGGAGCTTCACCCGCCCCCCGGAGATCGCGTCGACCTCCTGGATCAGCGCGTATCCGTGCCGGGGGGCGTCCGCGAGGGCGGTGAGCAGCAGCAGGGTGGGTTCCTGCATGGCGCGTTCAGTCATACGACTACATATATCGCCGACCTGCTTATCCGCGCCATCCCGCGGGGTCGTCCCGGCGCAGCGCGCCGAGCAGGCCCGCCACCACCGGCAGCGCCAGGGCGAGCAGGGCGATGGTGGCCCACGGGATGTCGGCAGGATTCAGCACGGCGGGCGCGCCTGTCATCCCGGCCACCCGGGAGCGCAGCAGGGCGTACGCGGGGACGAAGCCGCTGACGGTGCCGAGCAGACCGCCGAGCAGGGCGATCAGTCCGGCCTGCAGGCCGGCGACGGTGCGCCGGGTGCGCGGCCGGGCGCCGATCGCGGACAGCAGGACGCGTTCGCGGCGGGCGTCGGCGGCGGCCAGCGCGGTGGAGACCACGGCCGCGCCGAGCACCACCAGGGCGGCGAAGCCGCTGAGCGCGACCTGCACCACGCTGTCCTGCGGCCGGTACCCGCGCTCCACCCCGAACTCCGAGTGCGGGGCGAGCCGGGCGACGGTGGCCGCGGCCCGCTGCTCGGCCCGGTCGGCGACCGGCGCGGTGGGCAGCCAGACCGCCCCGGCCGGCACGACCTGCAGGCCGAGGCCGCGGATCGTCGCGGGGGCGACCACCACCGGCGCGTAGCGCTGCCCGACGGGCCGGTCGACCAGGACGGCGTCGACCGTGACCTTCCTGACCTCCATGCCGTTGCCCTGCATCCGCAGCACCGCCTTGCCGTCGTGCAGGTAGGACGGGTCGGTGACCACGGCCTTCCCGGCGAGCAGCGCCTCCTCGGCGGTGCGGTCGCGCAGCGCCAGCAGGTTGTGCAGCACCTGGGTGTCGCCGACCACGGCCGGCCCGGTCACGGTCTGGCCGTAGCGCGGCCCGCCCTCCGCGGACACCACGCTGGAGCAGCCCTCGCAGAAGACGTACTGCGCCTCGTACAGGTCGGCCCGCTCGCCGAGGTCCGGCAGGTCCTGGACCACGGCGGTGCGCAGCTGGGGCATGACGTCGGCGTCGCCGTGCAGGGTGATCCGGACGGCGCCGACGGGCTGTTCCAGCCGGTAGGAGGCGCGGTCCTGGGCCTCGGCGCCGGCGGTGTGCACGCCGACCGCGACGGCGCCGGCGACGGCGGCGAGCACGGCGGCGACCGCGGGGCCGGTGCGGGAGCGGTGCCGGGCGGCGTCGCGCAGCGCGAGCCGCGGGCCGACCGGCAGCAGGCGGGCGAGTCGGCCGAGCAGGGCGAGCAGCAGCGGGGTGAACAGCAGCAGGCCGAGTTCGGCGAGCGTCGCGCCGGTCAGCACCGACAGGGTGCGGGTCGACAGTCCGGCGAGCACCGGCATCCCGCCGGTCGGGGCGACCACCGCGCCGTACAGCGCGAGCGCGGCGCCGACCAGCACGGCGGCCAGGCCGAGCAGCGGCGTCCAGCGGGCGGAGCGGCGCACCGGGTCACGGTCCGTCAGGCCGTCGAGCACCTCGCGGCGGCCGGCCTGCAGGGCGGGCAGCAGCGCCGCCAGCAGGGCGGTGAGCATGCCGACGGCGGCGATCGCCGCGAGGTCGGACGGGCGCAGGGCGAGCTGGCCGAACCGGCTGCCGCCCCACTCCTCGATCCGGGTGCGCAGCACGGCGACCAGGGCGGCGCCGACCACGGCGCCGAGCACCGCGCCGGCCGCGCCGAGCACCAGGCCGCCGCCGAGCACCACGGCCCGGACGTGTCCGGGGCGGCCGCCGGCCGCGCCGAGCAGGGCGAGCTGGCGGCGGGCCCGCCGGGCGCCGACCGCGAAGGCGGGGCCGGCCAGCAGCGCGACCTCCAGCAGGGCCATCGCGGCGGTGGTGGCGACCGTCATCATGCGGCGTTCGCGGGCGTCCTCGGCGCCGACCTCCTCCTGCCGGGCCAGCGCGTCGGCGGGCGGGTGGGCGGCGACCTGGCGGCTCGCCAGCGTGTAGCCGTAGCGGTTGAGTTCGCGGACCTGGTCCCAGCCGAGGCTCGCCCCCGCGGGCAGTCGGACCAGCCAGGCGGCCTTCTTCGCGGCGGCCTGCTCGGCGCCCGGGCTCTGCGGGGCGAGCCCGGCGACCACCTGGGCGGCGTCCAGCTGCTGGTACAACTCGCCGGGTCGGGCGATCAGTTCGGACTTGTTCAGCTCGCCGGGACTCTCCACGGCGCCGGTCAGTGTGAACGGGGTCGACTCCAGGCCGCGGACGGTGACCCGGTCGCCGATCCGCAGGCCGGTGTCGGCCAGGAACGCCCGGGTGGCGGCGGCCTCGTGGGCGGCGGCGGGGGCCCGGCCGGAGACCAGGTTCAGCCGGCCCTGCCAGAGGTCGCCGGCCAGGTCGGCCTCGAAGGTGTCGACGGGGGCCAGGCCGTCGCGGGTCTGCACGGCCGCGACCGGGCCGGTGCGGGCGGGCGTCAGAGTGCTGCCTTTCGGGAGCAACTCACCGAGCAGCGCGGCCGGTTCGGTGGTGGCGGCGCGCTTCTGCTCGGGCGTCTCGGAGCCCGGGCGCTGCGGCAGGGTGCGGACGCCGTCGGCCGGGAACACCGACTGCTCGACGCTCCGGCCCGGATCGTAGGCGCCGACCAGCGCGTCGGCGCGGCCCATCAGCCGGTCCGCGCGTTCGACGGCGGTGAGTTGACCGCTGCGGTGCACCACGTCCACGCCGGTCGCGCCCAGCACCGGCAACGCGATCATCGCGACCACCAGGGCGCTGCGGCCCTTGGCCCGCAGGGCGTCGCGGCGCGCCATCCGCAGCACCGCCCGCCAGGCGCTCATCGGCCGGCCCCGGTGCGCTGCGCCGCCTCGCGGACGATCCGGCCGTCCCGGAGGAACACCACCCGGTCCGCCCAGGCCGCATGGGTGGCGTCGTGCGTGACCATCATGGCGGCGGCCCCGGCGTCGCAGCGCGCACGCAGTACCTGCAGCACGGCTTCGCCGGTCGCAGAGTCGAGCGCGCCGGTCGGCTCGTCGGCGAGCACCAGCCGGCGCTCGCCCGCCAGCGCCCGGCCGATGGCGACCCGCTGCTGCTGGCCGCCGGACATGTCCTCCGGGAAGCGGTCGGCGAGGTGGGCGATGCCCATCTCCTCCAGCGCGACGAGCGCCTCCGCGCGGGCCTTGCGGGCCGGCACGCCGTCCAACTCCCGCGGCAGCGCGATGTTCTCCGCCGCCGTCAGGGACGGGATCAGGTTGTACGACTGGAACACGTAGCCGACCGACCGGCGCCGCACATCGGCCAGCCGCGCCCGGCTCAGGCCCTCCAGCGGGGCGCCCTCGACCAGCACCCGGCCGACCGACGGGCGGTCCAGGCCCCCGGCCAGCGCGAGCAGCGTGGACTTCCCCGAGCCGGACGGCCCCATCACGGCCAGGAACTCCCCGGCCCGCACCTCCAGGTCGATCGGGTGAAGGGCGTGCACCTCGGCCTCGCCCCGGCCGTGCACCCGGCCGACTCCCTCCAGGCGCAGCACGGCCTGCGCACTCGATCCGGTCATGGCTCCCCCTCGGAACAGCGGAACGTCTTGCATACCGAGTATGTATAGCCTCCGCACGACGACTACTCAAGTCTGCGTCATAAGTCGGTGAACTACATATAGTGTGGATCACATCCGCCAGGGAGCAGAATGACCGTCATGACCGCATCGCTGTCCGAGCGCTGGCACGCCCTGCTCACCCGCTGCGGCGCCACCGTCGACCCGGAGCCGTACGCCCGCGACCTGCTCGCCCGCTGGGCCGAACCGCAGCGCCGCTACCACACCACCGACCACCTGCGGGCCGTCCTCGACCGGATCGACGAACTCGCCGGCCACGCCGAGGACCCGGACGCCGTCCGACTGGCCGCCTGGTTCCACGACGCCGTCTACCGGCCCGACCGCTCCGAGAACGAGGAGCGCAGCGCCGCCCTCGCCTGCCGCGCCCTCCGCGAGGCGGGCCTGCCCGAACCCCTGGTCCACGAGGTCGCCCGCCTGATCCGACTCACCGTCACCCACCACCCGGCGCCCGGCGACCACAACGGCGAAGTCCTCTGCGACGCCGACCTCGCCGTCCTCGGCTCACCCCCCGACCACTACGCGGCCTACACCGCCGCCATCCGCGACGAATACGCCTTCGTCCCCCCGGACGCCTTCCGCGAGGGCCGCACCGAGATCCTCCACCACCTCCTCGCCCTCCCCGCCCTCTACCGCACCGCCGAGGCCCACGAACGCTACGACACCCAGGCCCGGGCGAACATGCAGGCGGAACTCAGGGCGCTGGCGCCATAGCGGTGCTCTCCCCGGCCGGTCCTCAGGCGAGCTCGCCGACCGCCGCGACGACGACGCCCTTCTTGCCGCACACCCAGTGCGGGTCCGCCCCCAGTTCCGGTTCGACGCTCAGCGCGTGCGGGTCGTCGTCCTCCGCCGCGCACGCGGAACAGAGCGGCCACCGCCCGTACGACTCCAGCAGCGCGTCCTGGACGTCCTGGGCGATCAGGCCGAGGACGAACTCGCGGCCGTCGGGCCACTGTTCGAGCCACCAGCGGCGGTGGGTGACGGCGTCCTCGACCAGCGAGACGATCGCGGCGTCGGCGACGTCCCGTGCGGTGAGGTCGGCGAGGATCAGCGCGCGGGCACTGTGCAGGGCGGATTCGATCTCGGGAGCGGCCATCCGCCCATTGTCCCAAAGCACCGCCGGGAGCCGGAAACGCCGTGAGGGCGGCCTCCCGAAGGAGACCGCCCTCACGGCGTGAGACTGGCTGAACCAACCGGAGGGGTCGGATCAGAAGTCCATGTCACCGCCCGGCATGCCGCCGCCGGCGGCCGCGGCGGCCTTCTCCGGCTTGTCGGCGATGACGGCCTCGGTGGTGAGGAACAGCGCCGCGATGGAGGCGGCGTTCTGCAGGGCGGAGCGGGTGACCTTGGCGGGGTCGATGATGCCGGAGGCGATCAGGTCGACGTACTCGTTGGTCGCGGCGTTCAGGCCGTGGCCGGCGGGCAGGTTGCGGACCTTCTCGACCACGACGCCGCCCTCAAGACCGGCGTTGGTGGCGATCTGCTTGATCGGGGCCTCCAGGGCCACGCGGACGATGTTGGCGCCGGTGGCCTCGTCGCCGTCCAGCTCCAGCTTCTCGAACGCGACACCGGCCTGCAGCAGGGCGACGCCACCACCGGCGACGATGCCCTCCTCGACGGCGGCCTTGGCGTTGCGCACCGCGTCCTCGATGCGGTGCTTGCGCTCCTTGAGCTCGACCTCGGTGGCCGCGCCGGCCTTGATGACGGCCACGCCGCCGGCCAGCTTGGCGAGGCGCTCCTGGAGCTTCTCGCGGTCGTAGTCCGAGTCGGAGTTCTCGATCTCGGCGCGGATCTGGTTGACCCGACCGGCGACCTGGTCGCTGTCGCCGCCGCCGTCGACGATGGTGGTCTCGTCCTTGGTGATGACGACCTTGCGGGCGGTGCCCAGCAGGTCGACGCCGGCGTTCTCGAGCTTGAGGCCGACCTCCTCGGAGATCACGGTGCCGCCGGTCAGGATGGCGATGTCGCCCAGCATGGCCTTGCGGCGGTCGCCGAAGCCCGGGGCCTTGACGGCGACGGACTTGAAGGTGCCGCGGATCTTGTTCACGACCAGGGTCGAGAGGGCCTCGCCCTCGACGTCCTCGGCGATGATGACGAGCGGCTTGCCGCTCTGCATGACCTTCTCCAGCAGCGGGAGGAGGTCCTTGACCGAGGAGATCTTGGAGTTGGCGATGAGGATGTACGGGTCCTCGAAGCTCGCCTCCATGCGCTCCAGGTCGGTGGCGAAGTAGGCGGAGATGTAGCCCTTGTCGAAGCGCATGCCCTCGGTGAGCTCGAGCTCCAGGCCGAAGGTGTTGCTCTCCTCGACGGTGATGACGCCTTCCTTGCCGACCTTGTCCATGGCCTCGGCGATGAGCTCGCCGATCTGGGTGTCGGCAGCGGAGATGGAGGCGGTGGAGGCGATCTGCTCCTTGGTCTCCACGTCCTTGGCCTGGGCCAGCAGCTGGTCGGAGACGGCGACGACGGCCTTCTCGATGCCGCGCTTCAGGGCCATCGGGTTGGCGCCGGCGGCGACGTTGCGCAGACCCTCGCGGACGAGCGCCTGGGCCAGCACGGTGGCGGTGGTGGTGCCGTCACCCGCGACGTCGTCGGTCTTCTTGGCGACCTCCTTGACGAGCTCGGCGCCGATCTTCTCGTACGGGTCCTCGAGCTCGATCTCCTTGGCGATGGAGACACCGTCGTTGGTGATGGTGGGGGCGCCCCACTTCTTCTCCAGAACGACGTTGCGACCCTTGGGGCCGAGCGTGACCTTCACGGCGTCGGCAAGCTGGTTCATGCCACGCTCAAGGCCGCGGCGGGCTTCCTCGTCAAAGGCAATGATCTTGGCCATTAGAAGTGGTCCTCCGGGACACGGTCGACTGCTCGGACCAAGGGGGTGCCCGCGACGGACGGCCCAGGAGGGTGCGGGTCCTGTCCCCGCCGCTTCCGGGGCCTCACCGGCCCGGTCCGTTGTCACTCTCACGCTGTGAGTGCTAACGCCAATGATTAGCACTCGGGGGTGTCGAGTGCAAGCCCATTCGGCGTGCTCCGACCGCCCTCCCGGGAAACCCGCAGGCCGGGCCGGAGAACGCCGACAGGCCCGGCCCGGGACGCGTCGCGCCGGGGCCGGACCTGCCGGTCGTACTGTCGTGGGTGCGGTCTGCCGAGCCGTCAGGCGCCGGCGGCGCGGACCATGTCGGCCTGCGGACCCTTCTGACCCTGCGAGATCTCGAACTCGACCCGCTGGCCCTCTTCCAGGGTGCGGTAGCCGTCCATCTGGATCGCGCTGTAGTGGACGAACACGTCCGCTCCACCGTCGACCGCGATGAAGCCGTAGCCCTTCTCGGCGTTGAACCACTTGACGGTGCCCTGAGCCATTCCGAACTCCCCTTGTGCTGTGCTGGCCCTTCAGAGATCCGCGGACGCGGACCCGGAGGTCTGGAAGACCGGCCTGTGGGGACTCCCCCCCGCACGGCGCAGCCTCTGTCGCGGCTGAATGTATCCGGATATGCGCCCTCTGCAACAGGCCCTAATTTCACGGAAATCGCGTACGCCGCAGGGGATATGACGGGGCGAAAGGTGTACGGCGCGACAATAGCCACCGGACATAACGGACGTGTCACCGCAAATCGCCGAAAGAATTATGACGGCGGCCTGACAGGTCGAGCGGCGAACGGTCCGGCGCATGTCTCAGAGCGCGGGACGGGACGGGGCCGGCGCGAGGTGCCGAACGGGGAAAAACGAGGATTGGAACGGGCCGTGACGGGGAACGGCTCTCCCGGCACTCTACTCCTTCGCCGGTCCCCGAATTCCAGCGACCCACCGGGCCGTAAACACGGCTGCCCGAACGTCTTCGGCCGATGTGCCGAGCCGCCGCCAGGCAGCTCGGAAATCGAATTCCGAGGCCTGACGGCGGCAGGGCGAATACCCGGGGCGGCGTCAGCAGCCGCCGGCCACCGCCGGAATGATCGACACCGAGGCGCCGTCCTTGATCTCGGTCTCCAGGCCGTCGGCGAAGCGCACGTCGTCGTCGTTGACGTACACGTTCACGAAGCGGCGCAGCTTGCCGGTGTCGTCCAGCAGGCGGGCGGCGATGCCGGCGTGGTTGGCCTCCAGGTCCGCGACGACGGCGGCCAGGGTGGCGCCCTCGGCGGTCACCTCGGCGGCGCCGCCGGTGTAGGTGCGGAGGATGGTGGGGATGCGGACGGTGGCGCTCATGGGGGCACTCCTAGGAAGACGTGGGGGACGGATCAGGCGGAGACGAGACCGGCGGCGCGGAAGGACTCCAGCGTCGGGCGGATCACGGCGGTCATGCCGGAGTCGGCGACCGCGTCGAGGGTCTTCAGGCCGTCGCCGGTGTTGATCGCGACGGTCTCCTTGCTCGGGTCGAGCTGCCCGGTCTCGACCAGCTTCTTCAGCACGCCGACGGTGACGCCGCCGGCCGTCTCGGCGAAGATGCCCTCGGTGCGGGCCAGCAGCTTGATCGCCTCGACCACCTGGGCGTCGGTGACGTCCTCGACGGCGCCGCCGGTGCGGCGGGCGATGTCGAGCACGTAGGGGCCGTCGGCCGGGTTGCCGATCGCCAGCGACTTGGCGATGGTGTCCGGCTTGACCGGCTTGATCACGTCGCGGCCGGCCTTGAAGGCGGCGGAGACCGGGGAGCAGCCCTCGGCCTGGGCGCCGAAGATCTTGTACGGGCGGTCCTCGACCAGGCCGAGCTTGATCAGCTCCTGCAGGCCCTTGTCGATCTTGGTGAGCTGGGAGCCGGAGGCGATCGGGATGACGATCTGCTCGGGCAGCCGCCAGCCGAGCTGCTCGCAGATCTCGAACGCCAGGGTCTTGGAGCCCTCGCCGTAGTACGGACGCAGGTTGACGTTGACGAAGCCCCAGCCCTCGCCGGCCGGGTCGCCGATCAGCTCCGAGCAGAACCGGTTCACGTCGTCGTAGTTGCCGTCGATGCCGACCAGCTCGCCGCCGTACACCCCGGCCATCACGACCTTGCCCTGCTCCAGGTCGTGCGGGATGAACACGCAGGACTTGAAGCCGGCCCGGGCCGCGGCGGCGCCCACCGCGCCCGCCAGGTTGCCGGTGGACGAGCAGGACAGCGTGGTGAAGTCGAAGGCGCGGGCGGCCTCGATCGCGCAGGCCACCACCCGGTCCTTGAACGAGTGGGTGGGGTTGCCGGAGTCGTCCTTGATGTGCAGCTGCGCGGTGAAGCCCAGCTCGCGGCCCAGGTTGTCGGCCTTCACCAGCGGGGTCCAGCCCGGGTTCAGGTTCGGCTTGTCCGCGACGTCGGCGGGGACGGGCAGCAGCGGGGCGTAGCGCCAGACGGACGCCGGCCCGGCCTCGATCCGCTTGCGCAGCTCCTCGGCGTCGTAGCCGGCGTAGTCGTAGGCGATCTCCAGCGGGCCGAAGCACTCCAGGCAGGCGAAGCTCGGGCCGAGCGGGAAGCGGGTGCCGCACTCGCGACAGGACAGCGCGGTGGCCGGACCGAGGTCGACGGCGGCAGGTGCGGGGGTGTCAACAGCCATGGTGGCGAGGCCCTTTCTCCTCATCTTCCCCGGGACGCGGTCGCGCCCGGGCCGGAATTGGCACCTGTCCCGCCGGGCCTGCAAGGCCGCGCGGGAGGGTTGCCGGGACTTCAACGGGCCGTTCCCTCAGTCCCTCTGGATGAGCAATGTGAAGTTGTGGTCGTACGCTGCGAACGACCCCGACGTGCGAAGGTCCGGGCGCAGTACGAAGACTGTAACCGAAGGCCCGTGCCGTCCAACCCCACCGTCCGAAAACCGAGACGGACCGAGACAGGGAGCGAGATCTTGCCCGAGCAGCCCGAGCCCGGGGTCCTGCCGGAAGTGGCCGACTGGCTGCGCCGCCGGTCCTGGGCGGCCGCCGACCGACCGCTCGACCGGCTGCTCGCCGCCAAGCGCGCCGCCGGGCCGGCCGGCACCGTCAGCGTGGTGCTGCCCGCCCTGGACGAGGAGCCGACCGTCGGCGAGATCGTCACCCTGATCCGCACCGAACTGATGGAACGCGTCCCGCTGGTCGACGAACTGCTGGTGGTCGACTCCGGCTCGGTCGACGGCACCGCCGCCGCGGCGGCCGCCGCCGGCGCCCGGGTGGTCCACCGGGACGCCATCCTGCCCCGGCTGCCCGCCGCCCCCGGCAAGGGCGAGGTGCTGTGGCGCTCGCTGCTCGCCAGCAGCGGCGCGATCGTCTGCTACATCGACGCCGACCTGCGCGAATTCGACCCGGCGTTCGTCTCCGGCATCGTCGGCCCGCTGCTCACCGACCCCGCCGTGCACCTGGTCAAGGCGATGTACGACCGCCCGTTCGAGGCCGACGGGGCCGTCGTCCCGGCCGGCGGCGGCCGGGTCACCGAACTGGTCGCCCGCCCGCTGCTCAACCTGCACTGGCCGCAGCTGGCCGGCTTCGTCCAGCCGCTCGGCGGCGAGTACGCGGCCCGCCGCGGCCTGCTGGAGCGACTGCCCTTCCCGACCGGCTACGGCGTCGAACTCGGCCTGCTGGTCGACGCGTTGGAACTGGTCGGGCTGGACGCGCTGGCCCAGGTCGACGTCGGCGTCCGGCACCACCGCCACCAGGACGGCCAGGCCCTCGGCCGGATGGCCGCCACCATCTACCGCACCGCCCTGGAACGCCTCGACCGCACCCACCGGCTCAAGGCCGACGCCGACCTGGTCCGGCCGCTGCTCACCCAGTACACCCGCACCACCGCCGGCTTCACCCCCCGCACCCACCCGGTGCCCGCCACCGAACGCCCCCCGATGATCACCGTCCCCGAGTACCGCGACCGCTGACCGCCGGCCCGCGCGTTGCCCGCCTGCCGCCCCGCACTGTTCACCCGGCCCGGGCCGCGCCGGGTGGTTTGGTCGGCTGATCACACGGCAAGGTTGGCTGTATGGCCGATCACGCGTCCGAACGCCCCACGCAGTCCGGAGCCGCCCCGATCCTGGTGGCCTCCAACCGCGGCCCGGTGTCCTTCCGCACGGAGGACGACGGCACGCTGAGCCTCCGCAGAGGCGGCGGCGGCCTGGTCTCCGGGCTCTCCGCGATCGATGACCCGAACGCCGTCTGGGTCTGCGCCGCCCTCTCCGACGCCGACCGCACCGCCGCCCGGCAGGCCCCCGAAGGCCGCCTCGACCGGGCCGGCCACGACGTCGGCGGACAGGCCGTCCGCATGCTCGACATCGACCCGGAGACCTTCGCCCGCGCCTACAACGGCGTCGCCAACTCCACCCTGTGGTTCGTCCACCACCTGCTGTACGACATCCCCACCAAGCCCGCCTTCGACGCCGACTTCCGCACCGAATGGGCCGCCTACCGGGCCTACAACACCGCGTTCGCCGAAGCCCTCGCCGCCGAAGCCGCCCCCGGCGCCGCCGTCCTGGTGCAGGACTACCACCTCTCGCTGGCCCCCGCGCTGCTCCGCGCCCTCCGCCCCGACCTGCGCATCGGCCACTTCTCGCACACCCCCTGGGCCCCGCCCGAGTACTACCGGCTGCTGCCCGACGACGTCGCCGCCGAAGTCCTCGAAGGCATCCTCGGCGCCGACCGCGCCGCCTTCCTCACCCGCCGCTGGGCCCTCGCCTTCGCCGACTGCTGCGAGCGCGTCCTCGGCGCGAGCGTCGACCGCGACGCCCTCACCGTAAGCCACGCAGGCCGCACCACCCGGCTCGGCGTCCACGGCCTCGGCGCCGACGCCGCGTTCCTGCGCGAGCGCGCCCACCGGCCCGACGTCGACGAACGCCTCGCCGCCCTCCGCGAAGCCGTCGGCGACCGGCGCACCGTCGTCCGGGTCGACCGCACCGAGCTCAGCAAGAACATCGTCCGCGGCCTGCTCGCCTACCGGCACCTGCTGCGCACCCGCCCCGAATGGCTCGACCGGGTCGTCCACATCGCCTTCGCCTACCCCTCGCGCACCGACCTCGCCGAATACCGGGAGTACACCGCCGAGGTGCAACGGCTCGCCGCCGAGATCAACGCCGAATTCGCCACCGCCGACTGGCAGCCGCTCATCCTGCACGTCGACGACGACTTCCCGCGCTCCCTCGCCGCGTACCGGCTCGCCGACGTCGCCCTGGTCAACCCCGTCCGCGACGGCATGAACCTGGTCGCCAAGGAAGTCCCCGTCGTCTCCGACCACGGCTGCGCCCTGGTGCTCTCCCGCGAGGCCGGCGCCCACGAGGAACTCGCCGACGACGCGATCACCGTCAACCCCTTCGACGTCATCGCCACCGCGGACGCCCTGGCCCGGGCCCTCGCCATGCCCCCGGCCGACCGCGCCGACCGCACCGGGCGACTGGCCGCCGCGGCGACGGCGCTGCCGCCGCAGCAGTGGTTCCTCGACCAACTGAACGCGCTCTAGAGCACAACCGGGGAGAGCGACCAGGGGCGCCGGGGGTACCCCTGGTGGTGCTCTCCCGGCGTCTCGCGCGCGACTGCCGTCACGCCCTCAACCGCGACGCCAACTCGTTCAGCAGGTCCACCACCCCCGCCGGCCCCGCCACCACCAGGTCTGCGCGGTCGGCGAGTTCGCGGACGGGGGCCTCGCCGGTGACGGGGCCGCTGCAGACGAGGAGGCCGGGGTGGCCGTGCTTGCGCCGCTGGGAGACCTCCTCGTAGGCGGCGAGGTCGCCGAGGTCGTCGCCGGCGAACAGCACCGGCCCGGCGTCCCGTTCCGCCAGGAACTTGCGGAGGGCGACGCCCTTGTCGACCCCCGGCGGGCGCAGTTCGAGGACCATCCGGCCGGGTTCGACCACCAGGCCGTGCCGGCCGGCCAGCTCGGTGAGCGGGGCGCGCAGCCGCGCCAGCGTGCCGTCGGGGTCGTCGGTGCGCCGGGTGTGCACGGCCAGCGCCCGTTCCTTGTCCTCCACGAAGATGCCGGCCGGGGCCTTCAAGTCGTCTAGCAGCAGGGGCAGTTCGGCCCGTACGGCGGCCACTCCCGGGGGTGGCGGCGCGGCGGTGACGGCGCCCGTCCTCGCGTCCCAGCGTTCGGCGCCGTAGTGGCCGAGGACAGTGAGGTGCTCCAGGCCGGGGGTGGCGGCGAAGCCGCCGTGGGCGGCGGCGGTCGCGGCGGGTCGGCCGGTGACGATGACGACCGAGCCGACCAGCGGGGCGAGTGCGGTCAGGGCGGGGACGACGCCGGGGTGGGCGCGGGCCTGTGCGGGGTCGGCGACGATCGGGGCGAGCGTGCCGTCGAAGTCGAGTCCCACGACCGCGGAGCGCGGGTCGGCGAGCAGGCCCGCCAGTCCGGCCCGTCCTGCCTGGGACGTGATCTGCTCAGCAATTCCCATGGCGTCGACGCTACCCGGCGGCGGCCGCCGGCGGGCGCCGATCGGTTCACTGCCGGGCGTCGCGCCGATTCTGCCGGACCCGGCGCAGCCGGTTGACCAGGACGGGGGCGTGGGCGAGTGCCTCCGGCCGGTCGAGCAGGGCGCCCAGCAGCTGGTAGTAGCGGGTGGCGGAGATGCCGAGCTCCTGCCGGATCGCCTGCTCCTTGGCGCCGGCGGTCCGCCACCCGCGGGATTCCAGTTCGAGTACCGCCCGGTCGCGGTCGGTCAGTTCGGCCATGCTTCCAGGCTACGGACTGGGGCTGTCAGCCCTTGCGGGCCCGGGAGGCCTCCGCCGAGGCGGCGGCCTGGAGGTCGCCGAGCACGTCCGTCGAGCCGGGCCGCACGGCCTCGCCTATGCGCTGCTTGAGCATGCTGGAGACCTTGTCCCAGGAGGGGTCGCCGAGCGGGTAGAAGTTGGCGTTGGGCAGGGCGTTGAGGAACTCGGTGAGGTCCTTGTGGGCGGGGTTGGCGGACATGTCCTCAAGGGTGTCCTGGGTGACGGGCAGCATGTTGTACTGCTCGTCGAACTTGAGGGTGTTCTCCTTCGCGTACACGAAGTTGAGGAACTTCTTGACCTCCGCCTTGTGCCCGGGCGCCTTGAACGCCATCACCCAGTCGGCGACGCCGAGGGTCGAGGGCTTGATGCCCGCGTCCTTGCGGGGGATCGCGGCGGTGCCGTACTGGATGTTCCCCGCGACGGCCTTGCTGACCAGCCCGGGGTGGCCGTTGAGCATGGCGACCTTGCCGGAGGCGAAGTCGTTGAACGCGGTCTTGCGGTCGACCTTGGACGGGTCGTCGTAGGTGAGGCGCTTGTCGACCAGGTTGCTGCGCAGCCAGGTGAAGGTGGCGCGGTTGGCCTGGCTGTCGATGGTGTAGTTGCCGGCGTTGTCGGAGAGTCCGCCGCCGCCGCTCATGGTCCAGATCATCGCCTCGCCCTGGGCCTCCTCGGGGCCGAGCGGCAGCGCGTACGGGATGACGCCGGGGACCTTGGACTTGATCAGCTCGGCGTCGCGGCGCAGTTCGTCCCAGGTGGTGGGCGGGGCGGTGATGCCGGCCTTGGCGAAGATCTCCTTGTTGTAGAAGAAGACCCGGCTGGAGGAGATGAACGGGATGCCGTACTGGCTGCCGAGCACCTGGCCGGCCTTGGCGAAGGAGTCGAGCAGGTTGACCTGGGTGCTGTTGGAGAGCACGTCGCCGGCCGGGTAGAGGCGGTCGGCGGCGACCTGGTCGGCGTAGCCGCCGGTCTGCGCGATGTCGGGGGTCCTGCCCTTGGCGATCAGGTCGGCGAGGTGCTTGTCGATGTCGGTCCAACTGACCACGTCGACATGGACCTTGATGTCGGGGTTGTTGGCCTCGAAGCGGCGGGCCAGGTTGTTCCAGTAGATCGAGCTGGAGTTGGTCTCGTTGTCGCCGTAGTCGGCTGCGACCAGGTTGAGCGTGACACCCCCCGACATGTCCAGGGCACCGCAGCCGGTGAGCAGCAGGGACCCGACGATGGGCAGGGGGAGCAGCGCTGATCGCTTCACGAATGGACCGCCTTCAAATGGGTTACAGCGTGACCCTGACAGGCGTTTTGGCCGGTGGTCCATACCGGCAGGGGCGGAGTTATCGAAGTGTCAGATCCCGTTGCGCTCAGCGTGACTGCCCGTCAGAAAGTGTCCGGTAATGGGACGTTCACGCTGTGAGAACGGTGACCCCCGCGTCGCCGAAAGCGGCCGCCACCCGGTCGGCGACCTGGTTGTCGGTGACCAGGGTGTCCACCCGCTCCAGGCCGCAGATCCGGGCGAAGGCGCGGTGTCCCAGCTTGGAGGAGTCGGCGGCCACCACCACCCGGCGGGCCCGCTCGGCGAGCAGCCGGTTGACCGCCGCCTCGCCCTCGTGGTGGGCGGTGGCGCCCTGTTCGGCGTCGATCGCGTCCACGCCGAGCACCGTGGTGTCGAGGGTGAGTTCGCCGAGCACCTGGGCGGCCAGCGGGCCGATCAGCTCGTAGGACTGCGGGCGGGCGACGCCTCCGGTGACCACGATCTTCACCTGCGGGCGGACCGTCAGCTCGTTGGCGATGTTGAGGGCGTTGGTGACCACGGTGAGGCTCGGCCCGTGCTCGGGGTGCTCGGCCAGGTCGGGGCGGACCGCGAGGGCGCGGGCCACCTCGGTGGTGGTGGTGCCGCCGTTCAGGCCGACCACCTCGCCGGGGGAGATCAGGCCGGCCACCAGGGCGCCGATGCGCTGCTTGGCGTCGGCGTTGCGGGCGGTCTTGTAGCGCAGCGGCAGGTCGTAGGAGACGCTGTGCGCCACCGCGCCGCCCCGGGTGCGGGTGACCATCTGCTGGCGGGCCAGCTGGTCGAGGTCGCGTCGGATGGTGGCCGCCGAGACGTCCAGCGCGCCGGCCGCCTCCTCGACGTCCAACTTGCCGTGCTCGGCCAGCAGTTCCAGTAGCGCATTCCACCGCTCGTACCTGGACACCGTTCCGCTCCTTCCGCGCTCGCCACCGCGCGCCCCGCGGCCGGTCGGGACAGCTTCGCACAACCCGGTCGACGCCAATGCATTGCGCAATGCTGCGCGAAACAGCTATAAAACAATCAGATTTGCGCATACGCTGGATTGCCGCCGTCCGGAGACCGCCGAAGGAGCCGCCCCCCATGTCGCAGCACCCGTCCCTGACCGGCGAGGAGATCGCCACCCAGCCCGAGAACTGGCGCACCGCCGCGGCGCTGGCGGCGAGCGGCCCGGCCGGCCTGCCGCAGCGCGGCGAGCGCGTGGCCGTGGTCGGCTGCGGCACCTCGTGGTTCATGGCGCAGGCCTACGCCGCGCTGCGCGAGTCCGGCGGCCACGGCGAGACCGACGCCTTCGCCGCCTCCGAGTTCCCGCACGGGCGCCGCTACGACCGGGTGCTGGCGATCACCCGCTCCGGCACCACCACCGAGGTGCTGCGGCTGCTCGCCGACACCGACCTGCCGAGCACCGCGATCACCGCCTGCCCCGAGCAGCCGGTGGCCGAGGACGCCGGCCACCTGATCGACCTGGGCTTCGCCGACGAGCGCTCGGTGGTGCAGACCCGCTTCGCCACCACCGTGCTGGCCCTGCTCCGCGCCCACCTGGAGCTGGAGGAGGCCCGCCCGGCGGGCGTCGCCACCGTCGCCGAGGCCGCCGCGGACGCCGAGCGCGCCGTCGCCTGGCAGGTGCCGCAGGAGCTGGTCGAGCTGGAGCAGATCTCCTTCCTCGGCACGGGCTGGACCAACGGCCTGGCCCAGGAGGCCGGGCTGAAGATGCGCGAGGCGGCGCTGGCCTGGACCGAGGCGTACCCGGCGATGGAGTACCGGCACGGCCCGATCTCGATCACCGCCCCGGGCCGCGCCGCCTGGGCGTTCGGCGCGCTGCCGGTCGGCCTGGCGGACGACGTGGCGGCGGTCGGCGGCCGGCTGGTGGCCGACTCCGGCGAGGGCGGCCTGGACCCGCTGGCGGACCTGGTCCGGGTGCACCGGCTGGCGGTCGCGCTGGCCGCGCACCGCGGCCTGAACCCGGACGAGCCGCGCAACCTGACCCGCTCGATCATCCTGGCCTGATCACCCGCCACGAACCGGAAAAACCCCCAGGAGACTGCAAAGAGCGACAAACCTCACCTCTCAGGACCAGACCAATCGAGCAACTGGACTAGACCTCTTCGACCTGGCCAAGGGAAACTGTCCCCCGTGAAGCACGTCATCGCACTCGATGTAGGCGGCACCGGCATGAAAGCCGCGCTGGTCGCCCAGGACGGCTCCGTGCTGTACGAAGCACGCCGACCGACCGGGCGGGAGCACGGCACCGACGCCGTCGTCGCCACCATCCTCGACTTCGCCGCCGACCTGGCGCAGGAGGGCCGCACCCGATTCGGTGCCGCCCCCCTCGCGGCAGGCGTCGCCGTGCCGGGAACGATCGACGAGAGGAACGGGATCGCGGTCTTCTCCGCCAACCTCGGCTGGCGGGACCTGCCGATGCGCAAGCTGCTCGGCGAGCGCCTCGGCAACATCCCCGTCGCCCTCGGCCACGACGTCCGCTCCGGCGGGCTCGCCGAGGGCCGGATCGGGGCCGGCCGCGGAGTCGACCGCTTCCTGTTCATCGCGCTCGGCACCGGCATCGCCGGCGCGATCGGGATCCACGGCGGCATCGAGGCCGGCGCCCACGGCTACGGCGGCGAGATCGGACACGTGGTGGTCCGTCCCGGCGGCCCGCAGTGCGGCTGCGGCGCCCGCGGCTGCCTGGAGACCCTGGCCTCCGCCTCCGCGGTGTCCCGGGCCTGGGCCGAGGCCACCGGCGACCCGGACGCCGACGCCGCCGCCTGCGCGCTGGCCGTCGAGTCCGGCGACCCGGCGGCGCTCGCGGTCTGGCAGAACGCGGTGGACGCGCTCGCCGACGGCATCGTGCTGGCCCAGAGTCTGCTCGACCCGTCGACGGTGATCGTCGGCGGTGGGCTGGCCGAGGCCGGTGACACCCTCTTCACGCCGTTGCGCGCCGCGGTGACCGAGCGCCTGACCTTCCAGATGCCCCCGAAGGTCGTTCCGGCCATGCTCAAAGACACCGCAGCGTCCCTGGGCGCCGGCTTGCTCGCCTGGGATCTGCTCTCCATGGAGGTGACCGCGTGACCGCGGACCGAACTGCACTGGCCGGAGCCCGACTGGTCCTGCCCGACGGGGTGATCGAGGACGGCCGGCTCACGGTCGAAGGGGCCCGCATCACGGACCTCGGCGCCGGCCCGGCCGCGCCCGGCGACCTCGACCTGACCGGGTACACCGTCGTCCCCGGCTTCGTCGACCTGCACGTGCACGGCGGCGGCGGCGCCTCGTACGCCTCCGGCATCGCCGAGGAGGCGCTCACCGCCGCCCGCACGCACCTGGAACACGGCACCACCACGACGATGGCCTCCACCGTCACCGGCGAGATCGACGAGGTCTGCCGCCAGGCGGCCGTGCTCTCCGAACTCGTCGAGGACGGCGTCCTGGCCGGCATCCACTTCGAGGGCCCGTTCATCTCGCACAACCGGTGCGGCGCCCACCGCCCCGACCTGCTGCGCGACCCCGACCCGGCGCTGGTGCGCAAGCTCGCCGACGCCGCCCGCGGCCACGCGAAGATGTTCACCCTCGCCCCCGAGCTGCCCGGCGGCCTGGAGTCCGTCCGGATGCTCGCCGACCAGGGCATCATCGCCGCCGTCGGCCACACCGACTCCGACTACGCGGTCACCCTGGAGGCGATCGACGCCGGAGCCACCGTCGCCACCCACCTGTTCAACGCGATGCCGGGCATCCAGCACCGCACGCCCGGCCCGATCGTCGCGCTGCTGGAGGACGAGCGGGTCACCGTCGAGCTGATCAACGACGGCATCCACCTGCACCCGTCGGTGCTCGAACTCGCCTACGGCACGGCCGGCGCCGGGCGCGTCGCGCTGATCACCGACGCGATGGGCGCGGCCGGCATGGGCGACGGCATGTACCCGCTCGGCCCGCTCCAGGTCCGGGTCGAGAACGGCGTCGCCCGGCTCGTCGAGGGCGGCTCCATCGCCGGCTCCACCCTCACCCTGGACGTCGCGTTCCGGCGCGCCGTCACCGTGCTCGGCCTGTCGCTGAACCAGGCCGTCACCTCGCTGTCCACCGTCCCGGCCCGGCTGATGGGCCTGGCCGACACCCTCGGCTCCCTGGAGGCAGGCAAGAACGCCGACCTGGTCGTCCTCGACTCCGACACCTACGAGCTCGCCGCGGTGATGCGCCGCGGCGAGTGGATCGTCGGCGCGGACCGCTTCACCAGGACCGGCGACCCGGCCTGACCCGGCACCGCCCGCAGGGGCGGGTCTGCACGGGGGGTGAGCAGCGGAACCTGCGCCTCGTTGCTCACCCCACCCGGGAGACCCCCTTGCCGCTCGCCCCTACCCACGACCTGCTCGCCTCCGCCGCCGCCGACCGGCGCGGACTGCCCGCCTTCAACGTGATCACCCTGGAGCACGCCGAGGCCATCGCCGCCGGCGCCGAAGCCGCGGGGACCCCCGTCGTGCTCCAGCTCAGCCAGAACGCGATCGCCTACCGCGGCGGCCGCCTGCTGCCGATCGCCCGGGCCTGCGCGGAGATCGCCGCCGCCGCCCGCGTGCCCGTCTCGCTCCACCTCGACCACTGCGAGGACTTCGACCTGCTGCGCGCGGCCCCCGCCGCCGGGTTCTCCTCCGCGATGTTCGACGCCTCCGCGCTGCCGCACGACGAGAACGTCAAGGCCACCGCCGAGGCCGCCGCCTGGGCGCACCGCCACGGCCTGCACCTGGAGGCCGAACTCGGCCGGGTCGGCGGCAAGGACGGCGAGCCGCCGCTGTCCGCGCACGCCCCCGGCGCCCGCACCGACCCGGCGGAGGCCGCCCGCTACGTCGCCGACACCGGCGTCGACGCCCTGGCCGTCGCCGTCGGCTCCTCGCACGCGATGACCTCGCGCACCGCCGCCCTCGACCTCGCCCTGATCGGCGAACTGGCCGCCGCCGTCCCCGTCCCGCTGGTCCTGCACGGCAGCTCCGGCGTCCCGGACGAGCAGCTCGCCGCGGCGGTCGCGGCCGGCATGGTGAAGATCAACATCGGCACGGCGCTCAACCTGTCCTGCACCGCCGCCGTCCGCGACCACCTGGCCGCCCACCCCGCCGCCACCGACCCGCGCAAGTACCTCGCCGCGGGCCGCGACGCGATGGCCCGCACCGTCGAACAGCTGGCCCGGGTGGTCACCGGCCGCACCGACGCCTCGGCCTGACGGCACCCGCAGTGCCCCAGCGGCCCGGGCCTCCGCGGAGGCCCGGGCCGGATCACCAGCCCTGGACCTTGGAGGTGCCGTTCGGGGTGACGGCGATCTGGTCGAGCAGGAAGCCGCACTGGTTGTCGGCCTGGCAGGCCACCGAGATGGTGTGGTGGCCGGGCTGGGCGACCGTTCCGCTGACCCAGGACGAGTACCAGGAGCTCTCCGGCGCCAGGCCGGGGCTGTAGTTGTTCAGCTTTATGGGGGTGTAGGTGGGCTTGCCGTCCACCGAGACCGTCGCGGTGGCGTTCGGGCCGCTGTTGTTGAAGCGCAGCCAGATCTGGAACGAGCCGGCCGCCGGCATGTCGACGTCCCAGGAGACCGACGCGCCGACCGTGCCGAGGCCGTCGACGTACTTGCCGCCGGCCCCCTTCGCGCCCGGCACCTGGCTCGCGGCCACGCTGCCGCCGCCGAGCTTCAGGCCGGCGGCGTCGGCGACGTCCGTGCCGCCGGAGAGCGTGCTCGGGCTGGGCGCCGCGCTGGAGGGGGCCGCCGTGCCGGGGTCGGCGGGGGCGGTCGGGCTGTGCGTGTTGGTCGCGGCCTGGTTGTTCTTGCCGCCGTCCGGGTCGCCGGTGGACAGCGCCACGCCCGCGCCGACGGCGATCGCGGCGACCACCGCGACGGCGCCGATCACGGCGGCCTTGCCGCGGCCGGCCGGCCGGTCCTCGCCGGGACGGGGCCGGGAGCGCTCGGCGTAGCGCGACTGCTGCGGCAGCGCGGTGGTCTCCTGCCCGGGCGCGGCCGGCGGGTGGCCGGGGCCGCCGGGCGGCGGGGCCTGCGGGTGCACGGGCCGCTCGCCGTAGGTGGCGCGGCCGACCTCCATCGGGCGGCTGTAGCCGGTGCGGGGCCGCTCGGGCGCGGGCTGCTCGCCCTCGGCGGGACGGTAGAGGTACGCGAACGGGTCGTCCTCGTCCGCGCCGTCGGGCGCGCCGCCGTTGCTGCCGGCCGTCGTCACGGTCAACTCCCCAGGACTGGATGCTCTCGTACCCAGGGCACCCTACCTGTCGTACTCGAACACGGCGTAAGCGGTTCAGCCCGCCCGGCGGTGCGAGCGCTCGCCGCGCGCGCCCCGGGCCGCGCCGCCGCGGGTGCGCTTCTCGTCGTACATCCGCTCGTCGGCGGAGTGCAGCACCTCGTCGATGCTCATGCCGCAGCCGGCCCAGCCGATGCCCAGGCTGACGCCGACCCGGACGGCCCGGTTGTCGATCCGCATCGGCGGCAGGATGGCGCTGCGCAGCCGCCCGGCGAGTTCCTTGGCCTCCTCGCGGCCGATGCCGTCGGCCAGCACCACGAACTCGTCGCCGCTCATCCGAGCCACCGTGTCGCCCTCCCGGACGACCTGCTGGAGCCGGCGGGCGATCTCGATCAGCACCGCGTCGCCGGCGTTGTGGCCGTAGCGGTCGTTGACCAGCTTGAAGCCGTCGAGGTCGCAGTAGAGGACGGCGAGGCCCTTGTCCGGGCCGGGGCGGCGGTGGCCGTGCCAGAGCTCGCCGGGGGGCGGGTCGACGGGGACGACGGCGTGCACGTGGTGGGCGGCGGCGCCGTCGTGGCGGAGCACCTCGCCGGCCGCGAAGGCCTCCCGGTCGCGTTCCAGGGCGCTGTCGGGGGGCGCGTAGCCGTGCGCGAGGGTGACGGGGCCCTCGGCCGCCGACGAGCCGTCCTGGACGGCGTGGGGCGGCGGGGCGGCGCCGGGCGGCAGTGCCTGGCCGGGGAGGCCGGCGGCGGGCAGCGAGGGGCGGGAACAGAGCCGGCGGGCGAGGCGGGCCCGCAGCTCGGCGCCGTTGGGCAGGCCGGTGAGGGCGTCGTGGCTGGCCCGGTGGGCGAGCTGGAGCTCGTGCCGCTTGCGGTCCTCGATGTCCTCGACGTGGGTGAGCAGGAAGCTCGGGCCCTCGGTGGCGTCGGCGACCACGGAGTTGCGCAGGCACACCCACTGGTAGCCGCCGTCGCGGCGGGACAGCCTCAGCTCGGCCCGGCCGCCCTCGGCGCTGGTGCGCAGCAGCAGCTCCAGGTCCTCGGGGTGGACCAGGTCGACGAAGCGCTGCTGGCGCAGGGTGGCCCGGGGGCGGCCGAGCAGCCGGCACAGGGCGTCGTTGACGCGGGTGAGCTGGCCGGTGCCGTCGCCGTGCAGTTCGGTGATGGCCATCCCGCTGGGGGCGTACTCGAAGGCCTGCCGGAAGGACTCCTCGCTGGCCCGCAGGGCCTGCTGCTCCTTCTCCAGGCGGGCCAGGGCGCGCTGCATCTCGGCCCGCAGCCGGGCGTTGCCGATGGCTATGGAGGCCTGCAGGGAGAACATCTCCAGGGCTTCGCGGGTCCACGCGCCCGGGCGTTTGCCGCTCCGTGGGCGGTCCACCGAGAGGATGCCGAGCAGGTCGCCGCCGGCGCTGTACATGGGGGCGAGCAGGACGTCGGCGGGGTGCCAGTCGTTGTCGTAGACGGGCAGCGGGCCGTCGCCGGTCCAGGTGGGGATGTCGGTGCCGATGGCCCAGCCGCGGTCGTGCGGGAGGAAGCGCAGGGTGCCCCAGTGGTCGGCGACCTGGAGCATCCGGTCCCAGGACTCGCGGGAGCCGACCTGGCCGAGCAGCACGGACGGGCCGCCGAAGGCGGTCTCCTCGATCTCCCAGACGGCGGCGATCACCAGGTCGCCGTCGGGTCGGACCAGGCTGACCGCGGCGGCGTCGAATCCGAGCCCGTGGACCGCTCCCTCGACGACCGCCTGCAGGGTTCCCGCCAGGCTCCGGGCAGCGTTGAGGTCCGCCACGACCCGGTGCAAGGTGCGGAGGGTCGCGAGGCGGACGTAGGGCTCCGACTCGGCTTCCATGCGGGGGCTCCCCGGCTGCTTCGGATAGTTCTTGAAAGGTTGTCGTCCGATTGCCAGAAGAACTGAATCACAGCGAGCACTCCGATAGGCACGCTCGGTCAGCAATAGGTTGAGAGTGTGACTCAAATCACATAATGACTAAGTGATGATCGTATTCGGAAACGGCAGGGAACGCCAGGACACCCGCCAGGCGACATCCGACGGCGCGCCGCCCGTGCGCTCGGCCCAGCGACCTACCGGACCTACGACCAGGGCCCGATACCGGCACGCCCGACCGACGACTACCGTGCGGTACGTGTACAGCTCCCCGCAATCCCCCACCACACCCAACGCCCCCACGCCCCTGGCGGAGGCCGGCGCCACTCCCGAGGAGTTCCGCGCCGCCCTCGGCCAACTGGCGGCGGGCGTCTCGCTGGTGACCGTGCACGACGCCGAGGAGGACGAGGACGCCGGCATGACCGCCACCTCGTTCCTGTCGGTGTCGCTGGAGCCGCCGCTGGTGCTGATCTCGGTGCGCGAGGACTCCCGGATGGACGACCTGCTCACCCGGGCCGACACCTGGGCGGTGTCGCTGCTCGGCGAGGAGCACCGCACGCTGGCGTCCCGGTTCGCCATGAAGGGCCGGCTCAGCGACCGCCTGCTGTTCGCCGACGCCGCCTGGCAGCGCGGCCCGCACTCCGGCGCCCCGCTGATCGACGGCGCGCTCGCCACCGTCGAGTGCCGCACCGAGCAGCGCATCCCGGCCGGCGACCACACCCTGGTGCTCGGCCGCGTCCTGGCCGCCCGGACGCCCGCCCCGGCCGCCCGGCCGCTGGTGTACTTCCGGGCCGGCTACCGCCAGCTGGGCTGAGGGCCCGTCACTCCGGCTTGATCCGCCCGCGCCCCTGCTTCAGCGAGGCGCGGTGCCGCTTGTTCTCCAGCCGGCGCTCGACCATGCCGCGGCTGGGCTTGGTGGCCCGCCGGGTCTTCGGCGGCGGCGCGGTGGCCTCGCCGAGCAGCGAGGCCAGCCGGGCCGCCGCGACCTCGCGGTTGCGCCACTGCGAGCGGTGCTCGGAGGCGCGCACGACCAGCACCCCGTCGACCAGCCGGGAGGCCAGCCGCTCCAGGGCGCGCTCCTTCCACACCGGGGGCAGCACGTCGGAGGCCGCCAGGTCCCAGCGGAGCTCGACCTTGCTGTCCGAGGTGTTGACGTGCTGGCCGCCGGGGCCGGAGGAACGGGAGAAGCGCCAGACGAGCTCGGCGTCGGGGACGACCACCGAACCCCGTACGCGCACGGGCTCAGTCATGCCGCCCATCATCCCGTCCGGGCGCGGCCCCCGTCACCTGGTTAACCCGGCACAATGGCGGGCGTGATCGAGCTCGGCTACTCCCTGTCCAACCGCTTCCCCGACCCCCCGCAGACCGACTACCGCAGCGCGCCCGTCCGCGCCCTGCGGCACGACCTGTTCGCGGGGGACGTCTACCTGGAGACCGACGACGGCGCCGGCGTGGAGACCCGCTGGGGCTGGGTGCCGGTGCTGGACTTCGCCTGGGCGCTGTGCGACATCGTCGAACGCCTCGACGAGGACCCGCGCGGCAGCCGCGAGGCCAGGGTCCGCACCGAGGACCTCGACTTCACCCAGAACACCGAACTGCTGCGCTTCGCCCGCCGGTTCGGCTGGGTGGAGATCACCGCCACCTGGCGGCCGGACGACGAGCCGCTGGTCGTCCGGCACGTCGAGCTGCGCCGGGAGGCCCGGGACTTCCTGCAGGACGTGCTGGCCGACCTGACCGAGCTGCACGAGGACCTGGCCGACAATCCGAACATCTGGACCGTGCAGGGCCGGTACCCGAGAATCTGACCCGGCGTCGGGCGGCCGATCGGGGGAGAAATCCGTCCGTCCACCAAGTGCTGGAACCAACGGCCGCCCGTCCGGCGTTCTCCGCTCAAAACCGACCGAAGGGACACCACAGACATGCCCGTGAGCCTCTCCAAGGGTGGCAACGTCTCGCTGACCAAGGAGGCCCCCGGCCTGACCGCGGTCACCGTCGGCCTCGGCTGGGACGTGCGCACCACCACCGGCACCGAGTTCGACCTGGACGCCAGCGCGATCGTGCTGAACGGCGACGGCCGGGTCTACTCCGACCGCCACTTCGTCTTCTTCAACAACACCAGCACCCCGGACAGCACCGTCGTCCACACCGGCGACAACCGCACCGGCGAGGGCGCCGGCGACGACGAGTCGATCAACGTCAACCTGGCCGCCCTGCCCGCAGACGTCACCCGGGTGACCTTCCCGGTCTCGATCTACGACGGCAACAACCGCGGCCAGAGCTTCGGCCAGGTCCGCAACGCCTACATCCGGGTGCTCAACCAGGCCGGCGGCGCCGAGATCGCCCGCTACGACCTGTCCGAGGACGCCGCCACCGAGACGGCGATGATCTTCGGCGAGCTGTACCGCAACGGCGCCGAGTGGAAGTTCCGCGCCATCGGCCAGGGATACGCCTCCGGCCTGGCCGGCATCGCCCAGGACTTCGGCGTCAACGTCTGACCGTCCGCCGGGCACGGGAAGGGCCCCCGCTCCACCAGGAGCGGGGGCCCTTCCCACGTCGTCAGGGCCGGCCGGCCCGCAGCTCGGGCAGCTCCAGCAGCTCGGTCTCGTCGTGCGGGGTCAGGTCGACCACGTCGGCGGGCTCGGCGGGCTCGGTGTCGGACTCCGCGTGCTGGTGGCTCGGCGCCTGCTCCACCGCGCGGTGCGCGGGCTGCACGGCGTCCACCGGCGCGCCGCCCACCACGGTGTAGCGCTCGTTGTCGGCCACCGCCTCGTCGCCCACCACGTCCGCCAGGTCGCCGACCGCCGGGGCCGGCGCGGCCGCCCGCAGCGCGGCCCGGGCACTGCCCGGCCGGCCGAAGAAGCTGAACGCCGTCGCCCGCGGCCGCTGCGGGGCCGCCTGGGCCGCCTGCTCGCCGTCCTGCGGGCGCGGACCGGGCAGCGCCGGGCCGACCGGGCGCAGCGCCGCCGAGCCGGTGGCCGGCACCGGCTCCGGCATCTTCGGCCGCAGCTCGACCTGGGCCCGCTCGTCGACCGCGCGGCGCGCCTCGGCGGCCGCCGCCTGCCGCTCCAGGTGCCGCACCGCGGCCTGTGCGCGGACGTACGCGGCCGGGGTGACCGGGTGCGCCGGCCGGGTCGCCTCCACCGCCAGGCGGGCCGCCTCGGCCTCCTTCAGCGCCTGCTCGGCGACCATCACGGCGCGCTCGCGCAGCAGCCGGGCGATTTCCGTCTCCGCCTTCGCCAGCCGGGACTTCTCCGCGGTCAGCCGCCGCCCGAAGCGGGTGGCCCGCTCCTCGGCGACCTCGGCCGCGTACTCGGCCTCGGCGATCTGCTCCTCGTAGCGCTCCTCGGCGCGCAGCCGGCGCTCCATGGCGACCTCGGCGGCGGCCCGGGCGGCCCGGTCGCGCTGCCGCAGCACCAGCGCCAGGCCGACCACCGCGACCATCGCGGCGACCCCGACCGAGCGGGCCACGATCTGATCCGGACTGGCCACCAGCGCGGCCACCGCCGCGAGCACGAGCACACCGGAGGCGACCGGTGGCAGCGACCGGCCCAGGACGGAGGAATGACGGTGGCGTCCGCGAGGCATGGCTAGAAACTAGCGTGCGAATCGAGGCCCTGTCAGCCTCGCACCCCATTCCGCCCTTGACACGCCGACAGAAACACGGGCCGCACCCGAACCGTCACGCAGCGCGAGCGGATCCGGCAGGGGCGTTCAGCGCGACGAAGCGGCCGTTCCGCGCGGGTGCTCCGGGTCGTCGTGGTCCTCGGGGAGCTTGCAGATGTGCTGCAGCCACAGCGCCACCGCGATCACCGCCGCGCCGGCCAGCACGGCGAACAGCGCCGTCCCGGCCTGCGCCCGGCGGGCCGGGACCTCCAGCGAGCCGAGCAGGAACACCCCGACGCCCGCGTACACCCCGGTCACCACCGCCGACACCAGCGCACTGGCCTGCCCCAGCACCAGCGCCCGCGCCGCGTGCAGCGGATCGACCCGCTTCGCGTCCGGCCGCCGCTCCCGGATCGCCTTCAGCCGGGACCGCAGCGAGATCGCCACGGCCAGCAGCACCACGGCGATCGCCGCCAGCACGAACGGCGCGTACGAGGGCACCCCGGGCAGCGTGCCCAGCGAGTCCCACAGCCGGGCGCCGCCCCAGGAGAGCAGCCCCGTGACGGCGGCGATGCCGAGCAGCAGGCGGAGACGGAGCGGCTTCACGCGGACGGGCTTCCTTCCCAGTGGTTCGACCCCGGCCCTGCACGGCCCGGGGGTTCGGCGGGCGACCAGCCCACCGTACCGGCCGGGCCGCACCCGCAGGGAGCTACGCCCACCCCCTGCCGGAAGTTCCCGGAGCACTCACTCCGGCAGTCGCAGCTGCAGGTCCGCACGCAGCCGCACGCCCTGGCCCTCGACCCCGCCGAGGCCCGCCAGCAGCTCCGCGACCGGCCCGTGCCCGGGCACCTCGGCCTGCGGGTCGGCGTCCTGCCAGGGCGCCAGCACGAACGCCCGCTCGTGGGCCCGCGGGTGCGGCAGCGTCAGCTGCGGGTCGTCGCTGCGCACGCCCTCGTAGGTGAGGATGTCGACGTCCAGCGTGCGGGCGCCCCAGCGGACGGTGCGCACCCGCCCGAACGCGTCCTCCACCGCGTTGGCCCGCTCCAGCAGGTCCCGCGGCGGCAGCGAGGTGCGCAGCACCGCGACGGCGTTGAGGTAGTTGGGCTGGTCGCCGGGCCCGCCGACGGCGTCCGTCTCGTACACCGCGGACAGCGAGGTCACCCGCACGCCGGGGGTGTCCTCCAGCGCGTCGACCGCGCCCTGCAGGGTCTCCAGGCGGTTGCCCAGGTTGCTGCCGAGCGCGACCGCGGCGGTCCGCGACTCGTGCAGGGTGGATTCCACGCGGTCCACCTTGCCCTGCAGGTCGAACGTGGTCCGCGTGGCGGTCGGGTCTGTGGTGGCCATGGGAGTTCCCTCCACTCGGGCTCCACCGGGCGCCATCAGGCGCGGCCCCGGCGGATCGTGATGGTGACGTCGTCGAACGGGACGGTGATCGGGGCGTCGGGCTTGTGCACGACGACCTCGACCTCCTCGACCACCTCGTGCCGCAGGCACTGGTCGGCGATCCGCTGGGCCAGCGTCTCGATCAGGTCGACCGGGTCGCCCGCGATCACCGCGGTGACCTCCTCCGCGATCACGCCGTAGTGCGCGGTGCGGGTCAGGTCGTCACTCGCGGCGGCCGGACGGGTGTCCAGGAACAGCGTGAGATCGACGACGAAGGTCTGCCCCTCGATCCGCTCCCGCTCGAAGACGCCGTGATGGCCGCGGGCACGTAGCCCACGCAGGGTGACGCGGTCCAGCACAAGAATCACTGCTCCCAGCTGACGGCCCCGCCGGGGCGGGGACCGGCGGGCACCGTCGCCCGCCGCCCCTCGAATCTACCTTCGAGTGCCGACCGCCCCGGACCGCCTCCCCGGCCGCCCACCCGATCGGACCGGCCACCGCGGCCCTTGACGGACGCCGCTCAGTCCTCCTCGTCGTCCTCGTCGTCGCCACTGGTGAGCACCGGCGAACCGTGGTGCGACCACAGCTTCCAGCCGTCCGCGGTGCGCCGGAACAGGTTCGTCGAGACGACCTTCCCGCCGACCAGCGGCCCCAGCTCGCCCTCCTCCTCGGGCTCCCCGCCGGACAGAATGTTCTCCGTGCAGGTGACCAGCGCCACATCGCCCTGCACGTCCACCTCCACATCCGTCAGGAAGAACTGGATGTACTCGGTGTTCGCCATGATCAACATGTACGAGCGGGTCACCTGGGCCCGGCCCACCAGCGCCGGCCAGCCCGGGTGCACGCAGAACACCCCGCCCTTGTCGTCCGCCTCGCCCGGCCCCAGCCAGATCGACTCGACGGCGTCCAGGTCTCCGCGCTCCAGAGCCTCGTACAGGGCCTGATTGGCCGCCAGCACGGCCTCCTCGTCCGGCTCCAGTGCCGCCGCCCGGTCGTTGCCGCTCACTGCCTCCGCCACGCCTACCCCCTCTGCTCCGCCTGCTCCCAGGCCGCGACGACTCGTACGGCGTCAGCCGTGCCCGACACGTCATGGACCCGGACCGCCCAGGCGCCCGCCTTCGCCGACAGCACCGAGACCGCCGCCGTGGCGTCGTCCCGCTGCCGCGCCGGGCGCAGCTCCCCGGTTTCCGGGTTGGCCAGCAGCGTACCCAGGAAGCGCTTGCGCGAAGCCGCGACCAGCACCGGCCGCCCGAGCGCCGTCAGCGCGTCCAGCCGGCCCAGCAGCGCCCAGTTGTGCGCGCTGGTCTTTGCGAAGCCCAGGCCCGGGTCCAGGATCAGCTGATCCTCCTTCACCCCCGCCGCGAGCAGGTCCTCCACCCGGTCGGACAGCTCCCGCACCACGTCCGCGACCACGTCGTCGTACACCGCCTGCGCGTACATGTCCGCCGACTGCCCGCGCCAGTGCATCACCACGAACGGCGCGCCGGTGTCGGCGACCACCTTCGCCATCCCCGCGTCCGCGAGTCCTCCGGACACGTCGTTGACGATCTTCGCGCCGGCCTGCACGGCGGCCCGGGCCACGGCCGCCCGCATGGTGTCCACCGAGACCACCACCCCCGCCCGGGCCAGCTCCGTCACCACCGGCACCACTCGGCGCAGCTCCTCCTCCTCCGTCACCCGCAACGCCCCCGGCCGCGTCGACTCCCCGCCCACGTCGACCAGGTCCGCCCCCTGCGCCACCAGCTCCAGCCCGTGCGCGATCGCCTTCGCCGGATCCAGCCACATCCCACCGTCCGAGAACGAGTCCGGCGTGACGTTCACCACCCCCATCACCGCACAACGGTCGAGGACGGGCAGGCCAGGGAGGTTTTCGCTCATACGACCCATTATCGACGCTGAGGGGGGGCACCCGGGGAGAGCACCACCAGCGAGAGCACGACCAGGGGCGCGGGGAACTGCGCGAAGCGGAAGGCGCCCGCCCGCAAGATCGCGACGCAGGACGATGACTCGCCCTTGATCGCGACCTTGCGGACGTGCACTCCTTGCTCGCGCAGTTCCCCGCGCCCCTGATCTCGCACCCAACCGCTCGCGCGAGTCTCCCCGCGCCCCTGTCTTCTCGCCCTCTCCTCCGCTACGCGGCCCTGCTGAGCTGCGCCGGAGCCTCCGGCATGAGCCCCTGGCGCTGGCGCTTGCGGCCGAAGCGCGGCATGCCCAGGGTGATGAACGCCTCGGCCTGCATCGCGGCGAAGCCGATCCGCGGGAGGTCGCGGGTGTGCTGGTAGACCAGGAAGCGCGGCTCCCAGGTGGGCTGGAACTTCGCGTTGAACTTGTACAGCGACTCGATCTGGAACCAGCGGGACAGGAAGACCAGCAGTCCGCGCCAGGCCCGCAGCACCGGTCCGGCGCCGATCCGCTCGCCGCGGGCGAGCGCCGAGCGGAACATCGCGAAGTTGAGCGAGACCCGCCGGATGCCCATCGCGCCGACCTCCTGGAGGGCGGCGACGATCAGCAGTTCGTTGAGGCCGGGGTCGGCCTCCCGGTCGCGGCGCATCAGTTCCAGCGAGATGCCGTCGTCGCCCCAGGGGACGAAGTGCAGCACCGCCTTGAGGTCGTCGCCGCTCTCGCCCTCCTTGGGGGCCTTGTGCGCCGTGACGACCACGCACTCGTCGTCGCCGACGTCGCCGAAGCGGCCGAGGGCCATCGAGAAGCCGCGTTCGGTGTCGGTGCCGCGCCAGCGGGCCGCGGCGTCGGCGATCTGGCGCTTCTCCTCCAGGGTGAGGTCGCCGACCCGGCGGACCTTGCAGGAGTAGCCGTTGCGCTCGATCCGCTTGACCATCTGGCGGACGTTGCGCATGGCGCGGCCGGAGAGCGAGAAGGTGGAGGTGTCGACGATGGCCTCGTCGCCGAGTTCGAGCGCGTCCAGGTGGGCCTCGCGGGTCCAGACCTCGCCGCCGACCTCGGAGCAGCCCATGACGGCGGGCGCCCAGGCGTGTTCGCGGGCGGTGGTCATGAAGACCTTGATCGCGCCGGGCCAGGCCTCGACGTCGCCGACCGGGTCGCCGGAGGCGAGCATCACGCCGGAGACCACCCGGTAGGAGATCGCGGCCTTGCCGGTGGGCGAGAACAGCACGCTCTTGTCGCGGCGCAGCGCGAAGTAGCCGAGCGAGTCGCGCTTGCCGTGCCGGGCGAGCAGTTCGCGGACCTTGAGCTCGTCCTCGGGGGTGAGCTCGGGCTCGGGCTTCTCGGGGCGCAGCGCCAGGTAGGCGGTGGTGAGCGCGGTGACCAGGCCGAGCGCGCCGAGCGAGTAGCCGACCAGGTCGCTGATCCGGTCGCTGGTGTAGTGGATCGGGCCCTCGAAGCCGAACAGGCCGTAGCCGACGTGCTCCAGCCGCTGGTACAGCGACGGGTCGCCGACCTCGTACTTCCACCGGACGGAGACGACGGCCAGGCCGATCAGCACCGAGACGACGGCGAGCACGACGAAGTTGAGCATCGCGCGCCAGCGGGTGCGCGGGTCGGCCTTGGCGTAGAACTCGCGCTGGTGGATCAGCATCACCGCGAACAGCGCCAGCGAGATCGCGGCCTGCACGAACTGGTGCCAGCGCAGCATGTGGAGCGCGGCGCCGACCGGCAGCAGCACGCACACGGCGCGCCAGGCGCGCCGCTTGCGGCGGCGCAGCGCGTGCGCGAGCAGCACCAGCAGCATGCCGACCATCAGGGTGCCGGCGGCGGCGAGCGTGGTGGTGCCGCCGGGCAGCTGGCCGGCCCAGGTGTGCATCCGGGTGGCCCGGAAGCGGGGGAAGACCGCCGAGGTGATGTCGATCAGCCCGATCGCCAGGCAGGCGTACCCGACCACGCCCGGCAGCCACTGCCGCGGCACGGCGGATGCCTGGGACCGGAGCGCCTGCAAGCCCCGCCGGCGGGGCTGGTCGGACGTCGTCTCAGCGGACACGGGAGCGCTCATGGGAACCCAGCCTAGAGGCACCCGGGTGCTGCTCGCGCACCCCGGGAGCCGGGTTGTGATGAACCTTCATGACTGTTCCTTTTTCTGGCAATCCGCACGTCAAGAGGGGTCCACCGGACGGATGAAAGGGGCCCGCCCGAGGCGCAACTCGAACGGCTGCACTCATCGGACCGGGGGACACCGCGGGTACCACCGATGCCGCACCTGTGGCCGCCGGCTCGGCGGTTCGGCGCGATTCCTACCCGTGGACGCCGCATTCTAGGGCGACGGTTCCCGTTCGCGCAGTCGTCCGTTCGTACTGGTTTCCGACGCTCGGTCAGACTACCCCCACTGACACCCGACGGTCCGTCAGACAAGGTTGAACGAGCGGGAGTCGAGGAGGGCCGGAACGCATGGAGCTGACCAGCGGAACACTGGTGTACCTGCTGATCGTCGTGGGGGCGGCGGCCCTGGTCGCCACCCTCTGGCTGTGGCCGCGGCTGTCGCGGCAGCGGCCACTGCCGGTGCTGGGGCGACTCGGGCTGCTGACGGTCACTCAGGTGGCGGCGCTGTCGGTGCTGTTGCTGTCGGTGAACAACGCCTACGGCTTCTACACCTCCTGGGACGACCTGCTGCGCCCCGGCAAGGCCGCCCCGCTGGCGCTCACCTCCGGGCGCACGCCCGGCGCCGCCCCGGAGAGCGACAAGCTGGTGCAGCCGACCACCGACGGCGGGCTGGAGACGGTCAAGGACGTGCTGCCGCCCGGCCCGCCCGAACAGGTCGGCCGGGTCGACTCGGTGAGGGTGACCGGCCCCGAGTCGGGCCTGTCCGATCAGATGTTCGTCTACCTGCCACCCGAGTACTTCAATCCCCGCTACAACCGCCAGCACTTCCCGGTGCTGGTCGCGCTGGCCGGCTACCCCGGTCCGACGCTGAACCTGGTCGAGGAGCTGGAGCTGCCGCAGACCGCCGCCGAACTGCAGCGCACCGGTCAGATGGCCCCCACCGTGATCGTGATGGCCCGCCCCACCGTCGCCCCGCCGCGCGACACCGAGTGCGTGGACGTCGCGGGCGGGCCGAAGACCGAGACCTGGTTCGTCAAGGACGTGCCGACCGCGCTGCGCTCCGCGTACCGGGTCGGCCGGACCGCGGAGTCCTGGGGCGTGTTCGGCTACTCCACCGGCGGGTCCTGCGCGCTGCGCCTGGCGATGCGCCACCCCGAGGCGTACCGGAACGCGGCCGGGATGCACCCCGACTACACCGTGCCGAACGACCGCTGGACCGACGGCGACCTGTTCGGCGGCGACGCGGAAGCCGCCCACCGGTCCGACCTGAACTGGCGGCTGAAGAACCTGCCGGCGCCGTCCGCGGCCCTGCTGGTGGTCTCCACCCACGCCGAGGACGACTACCCGGCGACCGAGAAGTTCCTCGGCACCGCCAAGCAGGCCTCCGACGACCACCCCGAGTTCCTGGTGGACTCACTGCTGCTGCCGGACGGCGGCCACTCCTTCGAGACCTGGCGCCGCGAACTGCCGGCCACCCTGGAGTGGCTCAGCGACCACCTCGCGCCCCCGCAGGACCGCGAACCGCGGCCCTGACGGAGGCGCAACCCCCGGGGCGGTCAGCGCCCGATGATGAGGCTCATCGCCTCGGCCCGGGTGGCGGGGTCGCGCAGCTGGCCGCGGACCGCCGAGGTGACGGTGGTGGCGCCGGGCTTGCGGATGCCGCGCATCGACATGCACATGTGCTCGCACTCGATCACCACGATGGCGCCGCGCGGCTCCAGGATCCGCATCAGCGCGTCCGCGACCTGGCTGGTGAGCCGCTCCTGCACCTGCGGGCGGCGGGCGAACACGTCGACCAGCCGGGCCAGCTTGGACAGGCCGGTGATCTTGCCGGTCGTCGCGGGGATGTAGCCGACGTGCGCGACGCCGCGGAACGGGACCAGGTGGTGCTCGCAGGTGGAGAACACCTCGATGTCCTTGACCAGCACCATCTCGTCGTGGCCGAGGTCGAAGGTGGTGGTCAGCACGTCCTCCGGCTGCTGCCACAGGCCCGCGAATATCTCCCGGTAGGCGCGCGCGACCCGGGCCGGGGTCTCCAGCAGGCCCTCGCGGTCCGGGTCCTCGCCGACGGCGATGAGCAGTTCGCGGACGGCGTTCTCGGCCCGCTTCTGGTCGAACTCGCCGACGGGGAACTCACCGTCGAGCGTCACCGGATCGATCATGCGTGCCTCGCTGCTCGTCAAAGGGGAAACAGTGTCCGTGCAGCACGAATGCCGCGCCTCCAGGGTACAAACCCCGGAAACGCGGCATCCATTCCGAACAGGTGCTCGTCAGGTCAGCTCTCGACCTGGCCGCCGTCGGCCGGCGGGAGCTTCACGGTGTCGACCGGGCTGTCGGTGCCGGAGACGGCGCCGTTGGTCAGCGCCAGCTCCTTCGGCGACTGCACCGGCGGCCGGGTGGACGGGGTGCGGCGGGCCGAGCCGGTCCACGCCGGACGCGGGGGACGCTTGATGACCGGAGCGAAGACCTCGGCGATCTGCTCCTTGTTCAGCGTCTCCTTCTCCAGCAGTTCGAGGACCAGGTTGTCGAGCACGTCGCGGTTCTCGACCAGGATCTCCCAGGCCTCGTTGTGCGCGGTCTCGATCAGGTTCTTGACCTCCTCGTCCACCAGCCCGGCGACCTCCTCGGAGTAGTCGCGCTGGTGGGCCATCTCGCGGCCCAGGAAGGGCTCGGAGTCGGAGGAGCCGAACTTGATCGCGCCCAGGCGCTCGCTCATGCCGTACTGGGTGACCATGGCCCGCGCGGTGGCGGTGGCCTTCTCGATGTCGTTCGAGGCGCCGGTGGTCGGGTCGTGGAAGACCAGTTCCTCCGCCGCCCGGCCGCCCAGCATGTAGGCGAGCTGGTCGAGCATCTCGTTGCGGGTGGTCGAGTACTTGTCCTCGTCCGGCAGCACCATGGTGTAGCCGAGCGCGCGGCCCCGGGACAGGATGGTGATCTTGTGCACCGGGTCGGAGTAGTTGCAGGCCGCCGCGACCAGGGCGTGTCCGCCCTCGTGGTACGCGGTGATCTTCTTCTCCTTGTCGGACATGATCCGCGAGCGCTTCTGCGGACCGGCCACGACGCGGTCGATCGCCTCGTCCAGCATCAGGTTGTCGATCAGCTTCTTGTCGGAACGCGCGGTGAGCAGCGCGGCCTCGTTCAGCACGTTCGACAGGTCGGCGCCGGTGAAGCCGGGGGTGCGCTTGGCGACGGCCGAGAGGTCGACGTCCGGCGCGATCGGCTTGCCCTTCTGGTGCACCTTGAGGATGTCCAGTCGGCCCTGGAGGTCCGGGCGGTCGACGGCGATCTGCCGGTCGAAGCGGCCGGGGCGCAGCAGCGCCGGGTCCAGGATGTCGGGGCGGTTGGTGGCGGCGATCAGGATGACGCCGCCCTTGACGTCGAAGCCGTCCATCTCGACCAGCAGCTGGTTGAGGGTCTGCTCGCGCTCGTCGTGGCCGCCGCCGAGGCCCGCACCGCGGTGCCGGCCGACGGCGTCGATCTCGTCGACGAAGATGATCGCCGGGGCGTTGGCCTTGGCCTGCTCGAACAGGTCGCGGACCCGGCTGGCGCCGACGCCGACGAACATCTCGACGAAGTCCGAGCCGGAGATCGAGTAGAACGGGACGCCCGCCTCGCCCGCGACGGCGCGGGCCAGCAGGGTCTTGCCGGTTCCGGGCGGGCCGTACAGCAGCACGCCCTTGGGGATCTTCGCGCCGACCGCCTGGAACTTGGCCGGCTCCTGCAGGAACTCCTTGATCTCGTGGAGTTCCTCGACGGCCTCGTCGGCGCCCGCGACGTCCGCGAAGGTGGTCTTCGGGGTGTCCTTGGTGAGCAGCTTGGCCTTGGACTTGCCGAACTGCATGACCCGGGAGCCGCCGCCCTGCATCTGATTCATCAGGAACAGGAAGACCACGACGATGATCACGATCGGCAGCATCGAGAAGAGCAGGCTGACGAAGGTCGACTGCTTCTCGGGGCTGACGGTGTAACCGTCCGGGATCTGCCCGCCGGCGTACTTGGTCTGAAGGTTCTTGGCCAGATCGGCGGCCTGCTGGTCGCCGGTGTAGGAGGCCTGGAAGCGGGTGCCGGACGGCGCCTTGCCGTTGGCGCCCGGCTTCAGCTTCTGGCCGTCCTGCAGCTGGATCTTGATGAGGTTCGAGTCACCGGTGGTGAGCTGCGCCGACTTCACCTGGTTGTTGTCGATCGCGCTGATGACCTGACCGGTGTCCGCCGTCTTGTAGCCGCTCGAGTCCGAGACGAGCTCCATCAGCGCGAACACGGCGAGGGCGGCCAGCACGACCCACATGATCGGCGCACGGAAGTATCGCTTGACGTCCATCCATGCGGGGCGTCACCGCCCCGTCCCTCCTGCCATTCAACGGGCGCTGGTCGGCCGTGGGCCGCGGCGCATCCGATATGTGCTCGTAAGACGAGCGTTTGATTGGACCGTACCGCAGCGGCCCCCGCTCACGACGGGATCACACCACGGTGCAGCCTATTTTCCTACCCCCGCACAACGGGTGGGAACAGGGCACTGTTCCCACCCGTCGCCCGAACGGTTCAGCCCCCGTAGACGTGCGGGGCCAGGGTGCCGATGAACGGCAGGTTGCGCAGCTTCTCCGCGTAGTCCAGGCCGTAACCGACCACGAACTCGTTGGGGATGTCGAAACCGACGTACTCGACGTCGATCTCCACCTTGGCGGCGTCCGGCTTGCGCAGCAGGGTGCACACCTTCAGCGAGGCCGGGCCGCGCGAACCGAGGTTGCCGAGCAGCCAGGACAGCGTCAGACCGGAGTCGATGATGTCCTCGACGATCAGCACGTCACGGCCGGCGATGTCGGTGTCCAGGTCCTTCAGGATGCGCACCACGCCCGAGGACTTGGTGCCCATGCCGTACGAGGAGACCGCCATCCAGTCCATGGTCACCTGGCTGTGCAGGGTCCGGGCCAGGTCGGCCATCACCATCACGGCGCCCTTGAGGACACCGACCAGCAGGAGGTCCTTCCCGGCGTAGTCCTGGTCGATCCGCGCGGCCAGCTCCACCAGCTTGGCGTCGATCTCGTCCTTGCTGATGAGCACCTTCGCGAGGTCTGCGCCCATGTCGTTCTGGTCCACCGGGGATACGTCCTCAAACGTTCGGGGTCTGGGTTCGGCAGCGGCGGTACGACTCGTGTCAGCTCAGTCGCCCTGTCGCCGAAACACCAGCGTGCCACACCGACGCACGGCTTCGACGCCCCCGGGTAGGTGCAGGGGGCCCTGGCCGCGCCAGCCGGTGACCAGCAGATCCACGGTTTCCAGGTGGCGGGCGAACAGGTCGCCGGCCGGGGAGCCCGCGCGCAGCGCGGCCCGGCGCAGCACCCGGCGGCGCACCGCGGGCGGCAGTTCGGAGAGCTTGCCGACGTCGAGCGCCCCGTCCGGGCCGTGCAGGTCGCGCTCGGCGAGGGCGGCCCACTGGTCCAGTGCGTCGGCGTCGTCGCGGAACAGCCGGGCGGTGCGGGCCAGCGCCTCCACCACGCCGCCGCCGAGGTGCTTCTCCAGCACCGGCAGCACCTCGTGGCGGACCCGGGAGCGGGTGTAGGCCGGGTCGGCGTTGTGCGGGTCGTCCCAGACCGGGATGGACTGCGCGGTGCAGGCCTGCCGGGTGGCGGCCCGGTCGAGCTCCAGCAGCGGGCGGCGGTAGCGGCCCTTCTGCGCGGGCATGCCGGCCAGCGAACGGGCGCCGGAGCCGCGGGCCAGGCCGAGCAGCACCGTCTCCGCCTGGTCGTCGCGGGTGTGGCCGAGCAGCACGGCGAGCGCGTCGTGGCGTTCGGCGGCCGAGTCCAGCGCGGCGTAGCGGGCCTCCCGGGCGGCGTTCTCCGGGCCGCCCTCGCGGCCGACGTGCACCGCGACCGCCTCCACCGGGTCCAGGCCGAGCTCGCGCAGCCGGACGGCGACCTGTTCGGCGCGCTCGGCGGAGCCGTCCTGCAGGCCGTGGTCGACGGTGACGGCGCCGACCCGCAGACCGAGCTTGGGGGCCTCGAAGGCGGTGGCGGTGGCCAGGGCCATCGAGTCCGCGCCGCCGGAGACCGCGACCAGCACCAGCGGGGAGCCGGGCGCGGCCGGGGTGCGGGGCAGCCCGGAGGGGTGGCGGCGGGCGTTGCCGATCAGCGTGCCGGGCACCGTCGCGGTGGTGGCCAGCGCGGGCAGCGGCGCGGCCTGGGCCGGCGGGGCGGTGCGGGCGCGCACCGGCTCACTCGGGGTGACGCCCGCCTCGGCGGCGAGCTCGGCGAGGGTACGGCGGACGGCGAGGCGTATCGCCGCGACAGCGGGGTGTGGACCCATGGTTGGCACTCCTTGGCGGAGGGAGGTACGTCGGCCGCCTGTCAGCTCTCGGTCACCAGGCGCTCACAGATGGTCGCAGAATCCGGCCACCGCCCACGCCCCCCGCGCCAACGGCGGATCCACGGTCCCACGTACGGGTGAATGGAGAAACGTTACGGCTGCCGCCAGGTGAACGACTCGCCCGGTTGACCGTCCACCGCGGGCCGCACCCGACGCCCGCCCGGGCGGCGGGCTCAGCCGACCACCCGGGCCACCCAGGACGCGGGGTCGTGGATCTCGTCCTTGGTGGGCAGCGTGTTCGGCGAGGTCCACACCCGGTTGAAGCCGTCCATCCCGACCCGCTCCACCACGCCGCGCACGAACACCGCGCCGTCCTGGTACTGGCGCAGCTTGGCGTCCATGCCGAGCAGCCGGCGCAGCACCAGGTCGAGCCGGCCGCTGCCGCGGTCGCGGCGGCGCTGAAACTTCTCCCGGATCTCCGCCACCGAGGGCACCACCGCCGGGCCGACGCCGTCCATCACCACGTCGGCGTGGCCCTCCAGCAGCGACATCACGGCGGTCAGCCGGGCCAGGATCTCCCGCTGCGCGGGCGTCTGCACCAGGTCGGCGAGGCCGGCCGCGGTGGAGCCGTTGCCGCGGCCGCCGAAGCCCGGCAGGCCGCCGAGCGCCTCGCGCAGCCGGTCCAGCAGCGCCGAGGGGTCGACGTCGGTCTGCGCCAGGAACTCCTGCACCTCGGACTGGATGTGGTCGCGCAGCCAGGGCACCGCGGTGAACTGGGTGCGGTGGGTCTCCTCGTGCAGGCACACCCAGAGCCGGAAGTCGTGCGGGGCGACGTCGAGTTCGCGCTCCACCTGGACGATGTTCGGCGCCACCAGCAGCAGCCGCCCGGGCGGCGTCGCCAGGCCCCGGCGCGGCTGGTCGAACAGGCCCTCGGGGCTGTCCGGGGCGGTGGGCAGCTGGGCCGGGGCGAAGGTCTCGTACTGGCCGAGCACCTTCCCCGACAGGAACGCCAGCACCGCGCCGACCTCCACGCCGGTGGCCTTGGCGCCCACCGAGCCGGCCGCCGCCACGCCCGTGCCGTCCGGGCGGCGGGCCGCCAGCCGGTCGGTCAGCGGGCGGACCACGGTGCGGAAGCCCGCCACGTTGGCCCGCACCCAGCCGGGCCGGTCGACCACCAGGACGGGGGTCCCGGGTGTGTCCTCACCCGTCCCCATCCGGGTGAACTCGCGTACGTGCCGCTCGGCCTCGACGGCGTGCCGGCGCAGTTCGGAGACCACCGTGCGGGCCTCCTCCCGGCCGACCCGGGGCCCGGGCCGGGCCAGGCGCACCGCGGTCGCCACCGCGAGATCCCAGTCGACCATCTCCGCACCGCTGTTCGCGCTCGTCATGCCCTCACCGTACGTGCTCGCCCCCGCCCGGGGGAGACAACGGCGGCGGCCGGTCCGCCGACCCGGGGTCGGCGGACCGACGGGGCGTCAGCAGCCGCAGGCGGCGATCTTCGCGACGATCCGGTCGATCGCGGCGCGGGTCGGGAACGGGTCGGGACTGGTGGTCCGGGTCATCAGGGCGAACACCAGCACCCGCCCGTCGCTGTCGACGACGGTGCCGGCCAGCGTGTTGACGTTCGACAGCGAGCCGGTCTTGGCGCGCACGATGCCGGCCGCGTCGCCGGCCCCGGACTTCGCGCCGAACCGGCTGACCAGGGTGCCGGTGAAGCCGGCGATCGGCAGGCCGGTGATCACCGGGCGCAGCTCCGGGTGCTGCGGGGAGGCCGCCTGGCCGAGCAGCTTCACCAGGGTGAGCGGCGGGATCAGGTTGGCCGACGCCAGGCCGCTGCCGTCGGTGAGCACCACGCCGTTCATCGGCACGCCGACCTTGGACAGCTCGGCGGTGACGGCGGCCGCCCCGCCCTCGAAGCTCGCGGGCTGCTTGGCGGCGAGCGCGACCTGCCGGGCGACCGCCTCGGCGAGCTGGTTGTCGGAGGTGGTGAGCATCCGCTCCACCAGCCGTCCGATCTCCGGCGACTCCACCCGGGCCAGCTCCTTCGCCCCGGCGGGGGCGGTGGCCTGGGCGGCCTTGTTCTGGACGGTGATGCCTTCGGCCTTCAGGAAGCCGGCGAAGGACTCGGCGGCCTGCCCGGGCGGGTCGAACACCCGGGCCGGGGCCTCGTCGGGCGAGCGCGGGTCGATCCGGCCCTCGTCGACCATCAGCGGGGTGACCGCGCCGATGTTCGTCCCGTCGTGCTCCTTGTGCAGCAGCGGGCCGCTGTACAGCGAGGTGTCGTAGGACAGCTTGACGCCCGTGGTGCCGGCGGCCTTCAGCGCGGCGGCGGTGCGGCGGGCCAGGTCGGCCATCGAGGCGGGCGCGCTGTCCACGTCCACGGGGGCGCCGCCGATCCGGATCTGGTCGACGGGCAGCGCGGTCACCGTGGGGTCGCCGCCGCCGACCAGGGTGATCTCGCCGGGGGTGGCGCCCTGCACCACGGTGGTGGCGATCCGGTGGCCGGCCGGCAGCAGGGACAGCGCGGCGACCGCGGTGGCCAGCTTGGTGGTGGAGGCGGGCGTCGCCGGGGTGTTCTCGTTCGCGCCGACCAGGAACTCTCCGGTGGCGGCGTCGGCGACCGCGTAGTTCAGCGTCCCGAGCGACTTGTCCTGCAGGGTGGCGCCGAGCGCGCTGCGCAGCCCGGTGCCGGTCGGCGCGTGGCTGTCCTTGGCGTCCCCCGCGGACAGCACCGGCCCCTTGACCGGCACCGCCCGGTGCCGGTTGCCGCGCCGCTCCTGCTGGCCGTTGCCGTTCCCGCCGCCGCCCTGGTGGTGCCCGTCGTCGGCGCGCTTGCTGCTGTGCCCGTCCGGGCGGCCCGCGCCCGGCGAGGGCTGGGCCAGCGCCGGATCGGCGACGGTCAGCACCCCCGCGGCCAGCGCCGCCCCCAGAACCCCGACGAGCGCCGTTCTGCGCCCGCGTCCCGTCCCTGCCCCTGATCTCACCGACCGGCCCCTTTCCCGAGCACTCCCTGCCGTAGGAGACACTTGGATTCTGTCAGTCCCAACCCTTGGAGGAACCGTTGGAGTTCGACGTCCTGATCGAGATCCCGAAGGGCTCGCGCAACAAGTACGAGGTCGACCATGAGACCGGTCGCCTCCGCCTGGACCGCATGCTCTTCACCTCGACCCGCTACCCGGCCGACTACGGCTACGTCGAGGGCACCCTCGCGGACGACGGCGACCCGCTGGACGCGCTGGTCATCCTGGACGAGCCGACCTTCCCCGGCTGCCTGATCAAGTGCCGTGCCATCGGCATGTTCCAGATGACCGACGAGGCCGGCGGCGACGACAAGCTGCTGTGCGTCCCGGCGACCGACCCGCGCTGGTCGCACCTGCAGGACATCCAGGACGTGTCGGAGTTCGACCGCCTGGAGATCCAGCACTTCTTCGAGGTCTACAAGGACCTGGAGCCCGGCAAGTCCGTCCAGGGCGCCGACTGGGTCGGCCGGGCCGAGGCCGAGGCCGAGGTCGAGGCCTCGATCAAGCGCCTGCAGGAGCAGGGCGGCCACTGAGCCGTCCCGCCCTCCGGGGCGGCAGCACCCGTGCGAGGGGCGGGAGTCCGGTTCGGACTCCCGCCCCTCGCACGTTCCGCGCCGGCCGGTCAGTCGCCGTCGTCGAGCCGGAACCCGACCTTCAGGCCGACCTGGAAGTGCTTCACCGTCCCGTTCTCGATGTGCCCGCGGACCTGGACCACCTCGAACCAGTCGAGGTGGCGCAGGGTCCGGTCGGCGCGGGCGATGCCGTTGCGGATGGCGGCGTCCACGCCCTCGTGCGAGGAGCCGACGATCTCGGTGACCCGGTAGGTGTGGTCGGACATGGCTAGTACTCCCTGGTGCGGCGGTGGCGGACGCTCCCCCGTCGTCCACCGTGCACCAGGGCGCCGGGCCGGGCATCCCGGCTTCGCCCGACGGGGCGTCAGAACGCCGCGCGGACCTCGCCGACCACCTGACCGCCGCCGTGCAGCGGGGAGGCCGCGATCCGCTCCAGCACCGGGTCCTGGACGCCCAGCCGGCGCAGCGCGGCGGCCAGCACCGGGCCCCGGGCGCGCTCCGCGCCGTCCTCGATCTTGAACGCCAGGGCCCGGCCGTCGGCCAGCGCCACGACCTGGACGGCCTCCGCGCCCATCTTGGACAGCGCGCCGGGCACCGCCCGCATCAGCCAGGTGTCGGCCCGGCGGGTGCCGGCCACGTACTCGGGGTGGGCGCGCATGGCGTCGGCGACCCGGCGCTGCTCGGTGCCCGGCTCGGCCAGCACCAGGGCCCGGTAGGCGCGGGCCAGGCCGGTCAGCGGGACGGCCAGCAGCGGGGCGCCGCAGCCGTCGGTGCCGGTGTGCGCGGCCGACTCGCCGACGGCCTCCTCCAGGGCGGTGCGGGCCAGTCGCTGGATCGGGTGCTCGGGGTCGAGGTAGCCCTCCAGGTCCCAGCCGTTGGCGGCGCAGGCGGCCAGCCAGCCGGCGTGCTTGCCGGAGCAGTCCATCAGGATCGGCGCCGGCTCCCCGCCGGAGCGCAGCAGCTCCTCGGCCTCGACCTGGTCCAGCGGCAGCTCGGCGGGGGTGCGCAGGGCGGCCTCGGTGAGGCCGGCGTCGGCCAGCATCCGGCGGACCGCGGCCCGGTGGAAGGGCTCCGCGGAGTGGCTGGAGGCGGCCAGCGCGAGCTGTTCGCCGCGCAGCGCCAGGCCGGCCCGCAGGGTGGCGAGCGCCTGGAACGGCTTGGCGGCGGAGCGCGGGTAGACCGGCTGTTCGGGGGTTCCCAGCGCGTACGCGACGGTGCCGTCGGCGTCGAGCAGGACCAGCGAACCGCGGTGGCGGCCCTCGACGAAGCCGGAGCGTATGACCTCGGCGAGGGCGGGCAGGGCTGACTGCGACACGGGCGGGTCTCCAGGAATGCGGTGAGGGTGGATGCGGCCCGCGTCCGCCCGCTCAGCTCCCGCCGAGCAGGTCCTCGACCCGGGCCTCCCCTTCACGGTACCTGCGGGTGATCTCCGCGCCGCAGTCGTCCGCGGTGCGCTGGAGCGTCTGGCGGCGCCCGGACACCTCGCGCTCGTGCTCGGCCAGCCGTTCGACGGCGGCCAGCAGGTCGGCGGTGGCGTGAGCGCCGAGGTCGGCCAGCTGCACGTCGCCCATCAGGGCGTCCGCCTCCAGCCGGTAGCGCTCGCCGCGCGGCGGGCCGAGGGTCAGGTGCCGGGCCGGGCGGCGGGTGGCGGACGGGGCGTCCGCCAGGATGGCGGGCAGCCGGTCGAGCAGCGCGCACTGCGCCTCGCTGGCGCCGGCCAGCGGGACCTCCCGGCGCTCCAGTTCGGCCCGCAGGATGTCCATCCGGCCGTGCAGCAGGCGGCGCAGGTACGACAGGTCGGCCTCCTGCTCCAGGGCGTCCCGGCGGAGCACCCGCAGGTCTTCCAGGGCCAGGCCGGCCAGTTCGTCGACCGCGCTCACGTCCATCAATCCGACCACCTGCCGTAGTACCTGGGCCCGCCGATGGCACGGCCGCCCGTCTCCCGGGGTTCCCCCCGGCGGGCGATGCCACTCGTGCGGGTGACGCGGTTCGCCGGGACGGCGGACGCCCCCTCGGGGCCCGGATGGCCCCGGGCCGTCGGACAGCGTGCCACCCCGGGCCCCGGCCCCGCACGCCCGAGTACCCGAACGGCCCCCTGGCGAACACCCCTGGCTAGTACGAAGAATCCCCGCCACGGGTTCACCTGCACCGATCGGGGCGCATCATGTGCGACCCCCGCGCGCAACCCGGAGGTGTGCGCCCCCGGCGCGGACGTGCGGGCACAATGGGCGGCATGCGAGCAGTGGTGCAACGGGTCGCCGAGGCGGCCGTGACGGTGGACGGCGGGACGGTCGGCGCGATCGAGGGGCCCGGCCTGTGCGTCCTGGTCGGCGCCACCCACGAGGACACCCCGGCGCAGGCCGCCCAACTGGCCCGCAAGCTGTGGACGCTGCGGCTGTTCCCCGGCAGCCCCGAGCAGTCCTGCTCGGAGCTCGGCGCCCCGCTGCTGGTGATCAGCCAGTTCACCCTCTACGGCGACGCCCGCAAGGGCCGCCGCCCCACCTGGAACGCCGCCGCCCCCGGCCCGGTCGCCGAACCGCTGGTGGACGCGGTGGTGGCCGAACTCCGCGCGCTGGGCGCGAAGGTGGAGACCGGGCGGTTCGGCGCCGACATGAAGGTGTCGCTGGTGAACGACGGGCCGTTCACCGTCCTGCTGGAGGTCTGAGAGCCGCTCAGGCGGGGACGATCACGTCCTGGCTGCCGGGCACGCCGTCGGCCAGCAGCACCGCGTCGACCGGGGTGTTGCGCTTGACCAGGGCCAGCGCGACCGGGCCGAGCTCGTGGTGGCGGGCGGCGGAGGTGACGAAGCCGACCGGCCGCTCCTGGCCGTCGACCCGGACCTCGGCGCCGTGCGCGGGCAGCTTCTCCTCGGTGCCGTCCAGGTGCAGGAAGACCAGCCGGCGCGGCGGGCGCCCCAGGTTGTGCACCCGGGCGACGGTCTCCTGGCCGCGGTAGCAGCCCTTGTTCAGGTGCACCGCACTGCCCAGCCAGTCCACCTCGTGCGGAATGGTGCGGTGGTCGGTCTCGAAGCCGAGCCGCGGCCGGTGCCCCTCGATCCGCAGCGCCTCGTACGCCCAGACGCCCGCGGCCGGGCCGAACTCGGCGGCGGCCTCGGCGAGTTCGGCGCGCGGCAGGAACAGGTCACGGCCCCACGGGAGCTCCCGCACCGCGGCGGCCCGGTCGGCGGGGGTGGTGGAGCCGGCCGGCAGGAACACCACGGCCCAGTCGGCGGTGGCGTCGGCGACCTCGGCCCGGTTCCAGAACTTCATCGACTCCAGGTACTTCACCAGCGCGGGCGCCGTACCGGGCTCGACGTGGATCCAGGTGGTGGCGCCGTCGTCGACCAGGTAGAGCGCGTGCTCGACGTGCCCGTGCGGGGAGAGCACCAGCGCCTCGGTGGCCTGCTGCGGCGGCAGGTCGCTGACGTGCTGGGTGAGCAGCAGGTGCAGCCAGCTCAGCCGGTCCGGGCCGGTCACGGTGATCACGCCGCGGTGCGACAGATCGGTGAAACCGCGACCGGCGGCGAGTTCGCGCTGCTCGCGGAACAGGTCGCCGTAGTGGGCGGCGACCCCCTCGTCGGGACCTTCGGCGGCGACGGCGCCGGGCAGCGCAAGCAGCGGGCTCTTCATACCGGCCAGCTTACGACCGGCGGCACCGGTCCAGGGGCCGCGGCCTACGACCGGCCGTCCGCCGCCTTGGCGGTGCAGTCCGCGCAGCGGCCGAAGATGGCGAAGTGCTTCAGGTCGGTGTCGAAGCCGTGCTCGGTGCGCAGGCTGTCGATCAGCGGCGCGGCGATCGCGGTGTCGGTCTCGGTGACCTGGTCGCAGTCCCGGCAGACCAGGTGCAGGTGGGTGTGCCGGCCCGCCAGGTGGTAGGTCGGCGCACCGTGCCCGAGGTGGGCGTGCGAGACCAGGCCGAGCTCCTCCAGGAGCTCCAGCGTCCGGTACACGGTGGAGATGTTGACGCCGCTGGCGGTGCGGCGGACCTGTACCAGGATCTCGTCGGGGGTGGCGTGGTCGAGCACGTCGACGGCCTCCAGCACCAGCTGGCGCTGCGGGGTCAACCGGTAGCCGCGCTCGCGCAGGTCGGCCTTCCAGTCGGTGGTGTCGGTGTTCGCCACGATGTCCCTGCCCGTCGAGAGGTCGTGCCGACCAGTGTAGGGACCGACCGCCCGGTCGGTCCCCCACTCGGCAACGCTCGTCCGATCAGCGGAAGAACGCGATCCCGTCGTCCGGGAGGTCGTTGACGTCCTTGATCAGCTGCGCCGGGTTGAGCACCTTCTTCAGCTGCGCCGACATGTACGGCCGCAGCGGCACCTCGGGGGCGGCCTTCTCGCCGACCCACAGCAGCTCGTCCTTCACCAGGCCGAACAGGCGCTTGCCGCCGCTGTACGGGGCCGCGCCCTCGATCCGGGCGACCGCGTCGGTGGCCAGGTCGATCTGCGGCTTGCCGTCGTGCAGCTTGCCGTACCAGATCTCCACAGTGCCGTCGTCGCGCACCGAGGAGACCTCGATCTCGCGCTCGCCGCTGGTGCCGTGCTGGTTGCTGGTCACCCGCCAGAAGGCGTGCTCCATCTCCAGCGGGCGAACCTTCTCGCCCTGCTCGTCCAGCACCCAGGTACGGGAGCGGAACTCCAGGAAGGGTCGTCCGTCGTGGCGGAAGACGATCTCCTGGCCGAAGTTGCACTTCTCGCTGCCGGGGAAGTCGTGCACGCCCGCGCCCTCCCAGGTACCGAGGAGGAAGGCGAGCGGGACGACGTCCCGGTGGAGGTCGGAAGGAATCTCGATCATGGTCCTGGCTGCTGTCGTCGGACGGTTACCGGCTCAACCGTACGGCAGCGCTCAGCGCTGGCCCTGGTAGAGCTTCATCACGGAGAAGATGGCGAACCAGGTGATCAGCACGGCCACCAGAACCAGCAGGCTTTCGAAGAAGATCTCAAGACCGGACACGGTGTGCTCCCAGGGGCGGGTTCGACGGAGGAACGGGGCTTTCCACTACGGCCGGGAGTCTATCGGGCGGCCCTTGCGGCCGTAGTCTCTGGGGCATGTCGAAGAAGCTGGTCATCAAGGTCACCGCCGGTGCGGACGCGCCGGAGCGCTGCTCGCAGGCCTTCACGGTCGCCTCCGTCGCGGTCGCCAGCGGCGTCCCGGTCTCGCTCTGGCTCACCGGCGAGTCCTCGTGGTTCGCGCTGCCGGGGAAGGCCGCCGAGTTCGAACTGCCGCACGCCGCGCCGCTGCCGGACCTGCTGGAGGCGATCCTCGCCGCCGGCACCGTCACGCTGTGCACCCAGTGCGCGGCGCGCCGGGGCATCGCCCAGGCGGACGTGATCGAGGGCGTGCGGATCGCCGGCGCGCAGGTGTTCCTGGCCGAGGTGATGGCGGACGGCGCGCAGGCGCTCGTCTACTGACGCACTACCGCTCCTCGGGGGGCTCCCGGTCCGGCCGGTCCGGGTCGTGGCCGGGCTGCTCCCAGTGCGGGTCGTCCCAGCGCGGGTCGTCGAAGCCCGGATCGCCGAAGCGCTGGCCGCCCCACGGGTCCGTGGGCGGCTCGCGGTCCGGCCGGTCCGGGTCGTGGCCGCGCTGCTCCCAGCGGGGGTCGTCCCAGCGCGGGTCGTTCCACCAGTCGTCGTCCTTGTCGCGCCGGTTGGCGAGGACGGCGGCCAGCGGCGGGATCGCCATGGCGACCACGCACATGCCGATGGCGGCGCCGACCGAGAAGAACCGCACCACGCCCCAGGCGAGGACGAACAGTCCCAGACAGACGCCCATCATCACGAAGTAGCGCACGTGCCGCCGGTGTGCCTGCACGCTTCCAGGGTAGGCCGAGGGCCCCGGCCGTCAGAAGACGGCCGGGGCCCTCGGTTCGATCCTGTCCGCGGTCGTCAGACCGCGATCGCGACCTCGGTGAACTCACCCTGGGTGGCGACCACCTGGCGGTCCACGGTGGCGCCGGGCACCAGGGCCCGCAGGGTCCACTTGCCCGGGCGGGCGAAGAACCGGAACTGCCCGGTCGCCGAGGTCGGGACCTCGGCGGTGAACTCGCCGTTCTCGTCCAGCAGCCGCACGTAGCCGTTGACCGGCTCCTCGTTGCGGGTCACCGAACCCTGGATGATCGTCTCGTTCGCCACGTCAACTCCTGCCAGGTCCGGGCCGCCGGCCTTCGCACCGCACATGTCTGTGTCTCCCTCTTCTTTGCTTCGCGCGAGCCGGGGCTCAGTTGCCGAGCTCGATCGGCACGCCGACCAGGCTGCCGTACTCGGTCCACGAGCCGTCGTAGTTCTTGACGTTCTGCTGGTCGAGCAGCTCGTGCAGGACGAACCAGGTGAGCGCGGAGCGCTCGCCGATGCGGCAGTAGGCGATGGTGTCGGTGGCCAGGTCGACGCCCTCGGCCTCGTAGAGCGCCTTCAGCTCGTCGTCGCTCTTGAAGGTGCCGTCGTCGTTGGCGTTCTTCGCCCACGGGACGTTCTTGGCGCTCGGCACGTGGCCGGGGCGCTGCGACTGCTCCTGCGGGAGGTGGGCCGGGGCGAGCAGCTTGCCGGAGAACTCGTCGGGCGAGCGGACGTCGACCAGGTTCAGGGTGCCGATCGCGTCGATCACGTCGTCGCGGAAGGCGCGGATCGAGGAGTCGGCCGGCTGCGCGGTGTACTGGGTGGCGGCCCGCTCGGGCTGCTCGACGACCAGCTCGCGGGAGTCCAGCTCCCACTTCTTGCGGCCGCCGTCCAGCAGGCGGACGTCGCCGTGGCCGTACAGCTTGAAGTACCAGTAGGCGTAGGAGGCGAACCAGTTGTTGTTGCCGCCGTACAGCACCACGGTGTCGTCGTTGGCGATGCCCTTGGCGGACAGCAGCGCCTCGAAGCCCGCCTGGTCGATGAAGTCGCGGCGGACCGGGTCCTGGAGGTCCTTCTTCCAGTCGATCCGGACCGCGTTGCGGATGTGGTTCTTGTCGTAGGCGGCGGTGTCTTCGTCGACCTCGACGATGACGACCTTCGGGTCGTCCAGGCGTGCCTGGACCCAGTCGGCGTCGACCAGGACGTCGCTGCGGCTCATTGCTGTTCTCCATCCGAGGGCGGTTGGCGGAAGGCTGCTGGAAAAACACCCGGGCCGCGTTGTCCGTACAACTGTCCGCATATTGGGACGACGTAAGGTGCGGCAGAGCCGGGCGGGTGGATCGTGAGAGGTGCTCGTCGTTCCCGACGCACCGGTGCGCAACTGCTACCGGTTGGCGGCGCCGGAACGGGGCCGGGCGTGCCGTGACTGGGGCCAGGACCGCCCGGTCAGCGCATTCGACAGAGGCAGCTCGACACGCGGCAGTGGTCTACCGCCCGCCGCTTCGTGAGGTCCGCCTGTCGCTTCATGACGACGATGCTAGGGACTCCGAAGGGGCGCTGTCATCATCGTGTCGAATGGTGAGACCTGATCGACCGAATCCTGAGATTTACCGGCTTTCCACCGCGCGCCACCAGGCCCGGACCCCGCGCGGGGGCCGGGCGGACCCGTGCTGCCGAAAGATTTTCCCGGCGGTGCTGGACAGCGTGTCTCGCCCACCGGACAGGCGCTAATGCCCCAGCGTGGTGCCGGGGGCGACCGTGAAGCGCAGCCGCACTCCGCCCTGCTCAGGGGCGGCCTCGGCCAGCGACAGGCCCTTGGGCAGACCGGTCAGGTGGAACCGCTGGGGCTTCAGCAGGTCGCCTGCCAGACCCTTCAACGCCGAGGCGGTGCCGGTCAGTTGGAGGTTGTCGACGACCACGTCGTTGCCCTCGCTGTGCAGCTTTCCGGTGATCCCGCCGGCGGGCATCGCGGCCTTCACTTCGCCGGGGCCGGCGTACTCCAGGTTGAGCAGGCCGCCGCCGCGCATGAACTTGGCGAGGTCCTTGTAGTCGACCACGCCCTGGCCGTCGCCGCGGCCGACCGTCACGCCCCGGTACGAGTCGGTGAACTTCACCTGGGACAGGCTGGCCCGGAACGAGCGCACCGTCACCTTCTCCTTGCCGTCGGTGACGGTCATCCCGTCCGAGGAGAGGTCGACCTGGTCGAGCTCGCCGGCCACCGCGCTGGTCAGGAAGGGGACGTCGCCGATCTCGACGGTCGGCTTGCTGGTCAGCCAGCCGGAGGAGACCGCCGCGTCCGCGGCCTGGTCCTCCGCCACCCCGACGGCCACCCGGTCGGCGGCGACCAACAGGCCGCCCACCACTCCGAGGCCGATCAGCAGTTTCACCGCGCCATGCATCGCTTCCCCCTGAAACGGTCCGGCCGGGCCGTTTCGTCGACGGACCGGTCCCGAAGACAGGACGATCGCACGGACGCCCGGGTTCCGGTGCGGCACTCGGGCAAACCCGCGCTCAGCCTCCGGCGAACGGCGGCAGCACCTCCACCGTGCCGCCCTCGGTCAGCGGCACCTCGGCGTGCTCCCGGCCGCCCACCGGGTCGCCGTCCACCAGGAACGAGCAGACGGTCAGCACCCGCAGCAGCTCCGGCCGCCCGGCGTGCGCGGCGCGCACCGCGGCCAGCGCCTCGGCCAGCGTGGCGGCCAGGTACGGCTCCTCGGCCCGGCCCGCCGCGGACTTGGCGGCGGCCCAGTAGCGGACCGTTCCGCTCACCCGCACAGGTGAATCCGGCGTGCGACGGGCTTCGGCGGCAGCGGTCACGGCAACCCCTCTCGATGGTCCTCGCCCGGTACGGCGGCCGGACCGGTGCGGGCCCATCATCGCCCGCGGCCCCCGCCGCCGGGCAAACCTCCCAGGTCATCACGGGGGCGCAAGGTGTCGTACCTCACCCCTCCCGGGGCCGGTCGCGGACCCGTGCGCCGCTCGCGCCTCTCCCGACTGCGCGGGCGGTCGGCTATTCTCGATTCCGTAAGGGATCCGGGCAGAGTCGCCCCCGGATCCTTTTGTGCTTTCAGGACGCCAGTAGGACGTTCTTGCGAACGGTGCCCCACCCGCACCGGCCGCCGGACCGGCCCCGCCGCCGACCGCACGACGACGTGCCGGCCGTCGGCGGACAGAGCGGAGGGTACGCCGATGGACGAGGCACCAGTGGGACTCCGGGGGTTGCGGGACCCCCGGACGGCCGCCGCCCCGTCCGCCGCCGTCCCCTCCGGGCTGTCGGCGCTCCCCCACCCTGTACCGCGTCCGTCGTCCCCCCGGCGGCCGCGACCGCGACGACCCGGAAAGGGGACTGGCCGGGTATGAGTTCACTGCTCCTGCTGACCAACGCCCTGCAACCCTCCGCCGAGGTGCTGCCCGCCCTCGGCCTGCTGCTGCACAGCGTCCGGGTGGCCCCCGCCGAGGGGTCCGCCCTGGTCGACACCCCGAGCGCCGACGTGATCCTGGTCGACGGGCGCCGCGACCTGCCGCAGATCCGCAGCCTGTGCCAGCTGCTGCGGTCCACCGGCATCGGCAGCCCGCTGATCCTGGTGGTCACCGAGGGCGGCCTGGCCGCCGTCACCGCCGAGTGGGGCATCGACGACGTGCTGCTGGACACCGCCGGGCCGGCCGAGGTCGAGGCCCGGCTGCGGCTCGCCCTCGGCCGGCTCCAGGTCGCCGTCGACGACTCCCCGATGGAGATCCGCAACGGCGACCTGTCGGTCGACGAGGCCACCTACTCCGCGAAGCTCAAGGGCCGCGTCCTCGACCTCACCTTCAAGGAGTTCGAGCTGCTGAAGTACCTGGCCCAGCACCCCGGCCGGGTGTTCACCCGAGCCCAGCTGCTCCAGGAGGTGTGGGGCTACGACTACTTCGGCGGCACCCGCACCGTGGACGTCCACGTGCGCCGGCTGCGGGCCAAACTCGGGGTCGAGAACGAGCAGTTGATCGGCACCGTGCGCAACGTCGGCTACCGCTTCGTGGTCCCGGACCGGGCCGAGCGCAGCGGCGAACGGGCCGAGCCGAACAGAGCCGCGGCACACCGCGAACGCTGACCGGCCGTCGGACGGCCGGGCGGCGCCACCCCTCGCCCGGCTTGCCCGGATCGGTCCGGTTCGGTCCCGAAAGCACCCCGTCCCACCAGGTGCGACCCGGGCTCGAAGCGCCGAGCCACCCGCGTAGACTCCCCCCGTGGCCAAGGTGACGCGCGACGATGTAGCCCGACTGGCTGGGACCTCGACCGCGGTCGTCAGCTATGTGATCAACAACGGTCCCCGGCCGGTCGCCCCGGCCACCCGGGAAAAGGTGCTGGCCGCGATCGAGCAGCTCGGCTACCGCCCGAACTCCGTCGCCCAGGCGATGGCCTCCCGGCGCACCAACCTGATCGGCATGGTCGTCCCCGACGCCCGGCAGCCCTTCTTCGCGGAGATGGCGCACGCCGTGGAACGCGCCGCCTCCGAGCGCGGCAAGCTCGTGCTGATCGGCAACTCCGACTACGTCGACGACCGCGAGGTGCACTACGTCCGGGCCTTCCTCGGCATGCGGGTCTCCGGCCTGATCCTGGTCAGCCAGGGCCCCTCGCAGCGCGCCGCCGAGGAGTTCGCCGCCATGGAGGGCGCCAAGGTGGTGCTGCTGCACCGCCGCCCCGAGGCGATCGACGACGTCGCCGTGGTCACCGACGACGTCGGCGGCTCCGAACTGGTCGTCCGTCACCTTCTCGAAGTGCACGGTCACCCGTACGTGGCGTGCTTCGGCGGACCGGTCGAGTCGCCCGCCCCCGGCGACCCGGTCATCGACCACGTGGCCGGCTGGGAGCTCGCCATGGCCGCGCACGGCCTGCCCACCGAGCCGCACCTGATCGACGCCCCGTTCCACCGCTACGGCGCCTACCAGGTCGCGCTGGACCTGCTCTCCTCCGACCGGCGGCCGCCCGCGATCTTCTGCTCCACCGACGACCAGGCCATCGGCGTGCTGCGGGCCGCCCGCGAACTCGGCCTGAAGGTCGGCGAGGACCTCGCGGTGGCCGGCTTCGACGACATCCCCGAGGCCGGGTTCGCCGACCCGCCGCTCACCACCGTCGCCTCCGACCGGGACGCGATGGCCCGGGCCGCCGTCGACCTGGTCCTCGACGACTCGCTGATGGTGCCCGGCAGCGACACCGAACGGGTCCGCAAGTTCCCGTCCCGGCTGGTCGTGCGGCGTTCCTGCGGCTGCTCCGGCGACTCGGACCGATCTCCGGCCTGACCAGGCTTTATGAGAAGCTGACGCGCTTCTCGGGGAACTCGTACCGCCCTCTCATCGAACGTTCATGAAGCGGGCGGAACGTCATTCCCATGAGCGAGCACCGCAGCACCCACGAGCCCCACCCCCAGGACGGCGGCGCGGGCTGGCTCCCGCCGACGCCGCCCGCCGCGCCGCAGCAGCCGTACCCCGAGCACCCCGGGTACCCGGCCCTGCCGCCCACCGCCTTCACCGCCGGCCCCGAGCTGCCGCCGCCCGGCGGCCGCGGCGGCCACCGCGCCCGCCGCGGACTGCTGAAGAGCCGCCTCGCCCTGGCCACCGCCGTCGCCGCGATGGCGGCCCTGCTCGGCGGCGTCACCGGCGGCGTCCTGGTGAAGGACCGGGACGGCTCCACCACCGCGAGCAGCACCCTGGTCCGCCCGGTCGCGGCCAACGCCAACGGCAGCGCCAACGTCTCGGCGATCGCCGCCGCGCTCTCCCCCGCCGTCGTGCAGATCACCGTGCAGACCGGCAACGGCACCGCGACCGGCACCGGCGTGATCCTCACCGCCGACGGACAGATCCTCACCAACTACCACGTCGTCTCCGGCGCGGTGAACGGCGGCCGGGCCACCGTCACCTTCCACGACGGCCGGACCGCCCCCGCGACCGTCACCGGCACCGACAAGTCCCTGGACACCGCCGTCATCACCGCCTCCGGCGTCAGCGGCCTGACCACCGCCGTGCTCGGCGACTCCGACGCGACGGCCGTCGGCGACCCGGTGGTCGCCATCGGCAACCCCGAGGGCCTCACCGGCACCGTCACCTCCGGCATCATCTCCGCCAAGAACCGCTCCGTCTCCGTCCAGGTCGACGAGGGCACCACCAGCGGCAACGGCGGCTTCGGCTTCCCCAACCTGCCCGGCCTGCGCGGCTCCACCAGCGCCTCCGGCTCCGACACCGCCACCTACCGGGCGCTGCAGACCGACGCCGCGCTCAACCCCGGCAACTCCGGCGGCCCGCTGATCAACGCCTCCGGCCAGGTCATCGGCCTCAACTCGGCGATGTACTCCGCGAGCGGCTCCGGCTCCACCGGCGGCACCGAGGCGGGCAGCGTCGGCCTCGGCTTCGCCATCCCGATCAACAGCGTCAAGCAGGTGCTGCCGCAGATGCAGGCCGGCAAGAACCTGTGACACCCGCCGGTTCCGTCCCCCGGCGACGGACAATGGCCACGACCGCACCGGAATCAGAAAGGGCCCAGCGCCGATGACTCCCCCCGCCGACGACCGCACCCCTGCCGAGGCCCCGGGCGGCGGCGCCCGCGTCCTCGTGGTCGACGACGAACCCGCCCTGCGCGACGCGCTGGAATCCAGCCTCGCCTTCGAGGGCTACCAGGTCACCACCGCCACCGACGGCTACGAGGCCCTCGCCTCCGTCGAACGCGACCGCCCCGACCTGGTGCTGCTCGACATCATGATGCCGCGGATGGACGGCCTCACCGCCGTCCGCCGGATGCGCTCGCGCGGCGACACCGTGCCCGTCCTGATGCTCACCGCGCGGGACGCCGTCGGCGACCGCGTCACCGGACTCGACGTCGGCGCCGACGACTACCTCGCCAAGCCCTTCGAGCTCGACGAACTCCTCGCCCGGGTCCGCGCCCTGCTCCGCCGCAACGCGCTCGCCGCGGAGGCCGCCGCCCGCACCGCCGCCGACGAGGACGGCGGCGAGGTGCTCGCCTTCGCCGACCTGCGGATGAACACCGCGACCCGGGAAGTCACCCGGGCCGGCACCACCATCGAACTCACCCGCACCGAGTTCATGCTGCTGGAGATGTTCCTCTCCCACCCGCGCCAGGTGCTGACCCGCGAACAGATCCTCAAGGCCGTCTGGGGCTTCGACTTCGAGCCCTCCTCCAACTCCCTCGACGTCTACGTCATGTACCTGCGCCGCAAGACCGAGCAGGCCGGCATGCCCCGCATCATCCAGACCGTCCGCGGCGTCGGCTACGCGCTGCGCACCGTCGCCAACGGCGCCGCGGCGTGAAGTTCGCCGGCCGGCTCACGGGGTGGTTCCGCGGCAGATCGCTGCGGAGCCGACTGGCCATGCTCACGGCCGCCGCGGTGGCGGTGGCGATCACGGTGGTGAGCATGGCCAGTTGGCTGCTGGTCCGTGAACGCCTGTACCAGGAGCTGAACGACAGCCTCTCCGCCGCCCCCCGCGCGCCGCTGGCGCCGCCCGACCAGACCGAACTGCACTGCGGCACGACCCCGGCCGAGGCCCTGGCCAACGTCCCCGTCGGGGGCGGCAATCGGCTCGGCCCGCAGATGTACGACTACCAGTTCGTACTGACCGACGGCACGGTGTGCCTCCTCGGCGACGCCACCCGGGCCATCCAGGTCGTGCCGGGCGACAACGTCCTGCTGCCCCACGGCAAGCGGGAGACCTACCGCGCCGGGAACTACCTCGGCGGCGACGACTCCGCACAGGTGCGGCGCACCAACATCACCGTGAAGGTGAACGGGATGCCGCAGCAGGCCGTTCTCCTCACCGCGCTGCCCACCCACGGGGTGCAGAAGTCGCTCAGCTCACTCGCGTTGCTGATGACCGGCGTCGCCGGCCTCGGCGTCGTCGGCGCCGGCATCGCCGGCCGGGTCGTCGCCCGGTCCGCGCTCAAGCCCGTCGACCAGCTCACCGACGCCGTCGAGCACATCGCGCGCACCGAGGAGGTCGGCGCAACCATCCCCGTCAACGGCAGCGACGAGATCACCCGGCTCTCCACCTCGTTCAACTCGATGTCCACCGCGCTCGCCAACTCCCGGGAGCGGCAGACCCGGCTGATCGCCGACGCCGGGCACGAGCTCCGCACCCCGCTCACCTCGCTGCGCACCAACGTGGACCTGCTGATCCGGTCCGACCAGCAGGGCCGGGCGCTGCCGCCGGAGACCCGGGCGCGGATGCTGGGCAACATGAAGGCGCAGATGCAGGAGCTGACCGTACTGATCGGCGACCTGCTGCAACTCTCCCGCCCGGACACCCCGAACCCGGAGGCGGTGCGCACCGTGGTGCCGTTCCACGAGACGGTGGCGCGGGCGCTGGAGCGCGGGCGGCTGCGCGGCCCGGCGCTGACCTTCGTCACCGAGGTGAACCCCTGGTACGTGCACGGCGATCCGGCCGCGCTGGAGCGGGCGGTGATCAACCTGCTGGACAACGCGGTGAAGTACTCACCGCCGTCCGGGACGGTCGAGGTGCGGCTGCGGGCCGGCCGGTTGACGGTCCGCGACCACGGTCCCGGCATCCCGACCGACGAACTCCCGTTCGTCTTCGACCGGTTCTGGCGCTCCCCGTCCTCCCGTCAACTGCCGGGCTCCGGGCTGGGGCTGTCGATCGTGGCGCAGAGCGTGCGGGACGCCGGCGGACAGGTCTCGCTGGGGCCCGCGACGGACGGCGGCCCGGGGACGCAGGCGGTCATGGTGCTGCCCGGGCAGCCGGACGACCCGCGCTGAGCACGCCGGAGGGCGGGACACCGAAGTGTCCCGCCCTCTGCTTGCAGTGCTTCGTCAGCCGATGGACTGGCCGACGCCGATGACCTTGATCCGGTTCTGGGCCGGCGGGACGATCGGGGCGGTGGCGGTGCTGTGGCCCGTCAGGTACGCGTTGAAGAGGTCCAGGTCGGAGGCGCCGACGAGCTTGTCGGTGCCGGCCGCGAAGGCCGGGAAGCCGTCGCCGCCGCCGGCCAGGAACTCGTTGGCGGCGACCCGGTACTTGGCGTTCGGGTCGACGGGGGCGCCGTTCAGGCGGACCGAGTCGACGATCACGCGGTCCGCGCCGGCCTTGTTCAGGTCCAGCGTGTAGGCGAGGTTGCCGGAGATCTGCAGGATCTTCGGGGCGGCCGCGTTGGAGCCGGAGACCTGCTGCTGCAGGACCTGGACCAGCTGGGCGCCGGTGAGGGTCTTGACCTGCATCATGTTGGTGAACGGCTGGACGGTGAACGCCTCGCCGTAGGTCACCACGCCGTCGCCCTCACTGCCGGACGCCTTGTAGACCAGGTCCGAGCGGATGCCGCCGGGGTTCATGAAGGCCACCTGCGCGCCGCCCTTGTCGGCGGGCGCGAGACCGGCCAGCTGCGCGTCGGCGATCAGGTCGCCGAGCGGCTTCTCCAGGTCGCTGGAGCCGCGGCCGTTGATGTCGGCGCTGATGTAGCCGACGGCGCGGTTGGCGATCGGGGCGGCCAGCTTGCTGTACTTGCCGATCAGCGTGGTCATGTCCGGCGCCTTGGGCAGGTCACGGCGCACGACGTGGTTGGCCGCGGTGACCGACGGGCGGACGATCGAGCCGGTCCGCTTGTCCAGCTTGAGGTCGATCTCGGTGTACAGGCGGCCGAACGAGGCGGCGCTGGTGACCGAGCGGGGCACGCCGTTCGGGTCCGGGATCATGCAGGCGTACGAGTTGTGGGTGTGGCCGGTGACGATCGCGCCGACCGCCGGGTCGAGGCGCTTGGCGATGTCCACGATCGGGCCGGAGATGCCGGAGCCGCCCGCGCCGCAGTCGTAGTTGTAGACGTTGCTGGCCGGCAGGCCGCCCTCGTGGATCAGCGCGACCACCGAGTTGACGCCCTGGCGCTTCAGCTCCGCGGTGTACTTGTTGATCGTCTCGACCTCGTTGCCGAACTTGAGGCCCTGCACGCCGGCGGCGGTGACGATGTTCGGGGTGCCCTCCAGGGTCACGCCGATGAAGCCGACCTTGACGCCGCGGACGTTCTTCACCCAGTACGGCTTGAGCAGCTGCTTGCCGGTCTTCTCGTTGGTGACGTTGGCCGCCAGGTACGGGAACTCGGCGCCCTCGAAGGTGCGACCCTCCTCGTAGCAGCCGTCGGTCGGGTGGCAGCCGCCGTTCTGCATGCGCTTCAGCTCGGCCGAGCCCTCGTCGAACTCGTGGTTGCCCACCGAGGTGACGTCGAGGCCGATCTGGTTCATCGCCTCGACGGTCGGCTCGTCGTGGAACAGGCCGGAGATCAGCGGGCTGGCGCCGATGATGTCGCCAGCCGCGACGGTCACGCTGTTCGGGTGGCCCGCGCGGGCGTTGCGCAGCGCGGTGGCCAGGTACTCGACACCGCCCGCGGGGGTGGCGACGGTCTTGCCGGTGGTCGCGTCGATCTCGTTGACGGTGCCGGACGAACCCGCCGGGGGCTCCAGGTTGCCGTGCAGGTCGTTGATGGCGAGGAGCTGCAGGTCCTCGTACTTGGGCTTGTCCTGGCCGTGCCCGTGGGCCTCGGCGGTGGCCGGCAGGGCCATCGAGCCGATGAGGGCGGCGGCCGCGGCGACCGCGAGCGCGGTCCTGCGGCGGCCGGTCGAACCGGAAATGGGCATGAAGGTCCCCTGCACCGTCGGGGCCGCGACGGACGGCGGCCTGGCGTTGTATCGGGGAGCAGCCTAGAGTCCACGCGCGTAGCTGTCAGGAACCCTGGGGTAACGAGCTGGTATCCGAGGACTGACGACTTCTCGGCTGATCCTCGGTCAGCCCGTCGTCCGACCCGTCGCCCGGCCCGCCGGCCGGCCGGCCGCGGCGGTCAGATCCTGGGCTGGGCGGCCAGCTGCTGCTCGGCGCGCTCGCGCTCGGCCACCGCGTCCTCGGTCATCGCCCGGTCGGTGTACACCAGCGGGCGCTCGGCCTCGGTGATGATGTGCTTGACCACCTGCACGTTGCCGTTGACGTCCCACACCGCGATGCCCGGCGACAGCGTCGGAATGATCTCCACCGCCCAGCGCGGCAGACCCAGCACCCGGCCGGTGGCCCTGGCCTCCTCCGCCTTCTGCATGTAGATGGTGCGGGTGGAGGCCATCTTCAGGATCGCCGACGCCTCCTTCGCCGCCGCCCCGTCCACCACGTCCGACAGGTGGTGCACCACGGCCACGAAGGACAGGCCCAGCCGGCGTCCGAACTTCAGCAGTCGCTGGAACAGCTGCGCCACGAACGGGCTGTTGATGATGTGCCAGGCCTCCTCGACCAGGAAGATCCGCTTCACCCGGTCCGGCCGCAGCCAGGTGTGCTCCAGCCACACCCCGACGATCGCCATCAGGATCGGCATCGCGATCGAGTTCCGGTCGATGTGCGACAGGTCGAAGACGATCAGCGGCGCGTCCAGGTCGATGCCCGCCGAGGTCGGGCCGTCGAACATGCCGCGCAGGTCGCCGTCGACCAGCCGGTCCAGCACCAGTGCCACGTCCAGGCCCCAGGACTGCACCTCGCCGACCTCCACGCCCAGCGACTCCACCGCCGACAGGTCGGGGTTGCGCAGCGTGTCGATGATGTCGTTCAGCACCGGCTGACGGTCCTTCACCGTGGCGTGCACGTACGCGTGCGCCGCCTTCAGCGCGAAGCCGGCCCGCTCCTCCAGCGGGCGGGCCATCGCCACCTCGATGATGGTGCGCAGCAGCGACAGCTGGCCGGTGGTGGTGATCGCCGGGTCCAGCGGGTTCAGCTTCACCCCGCCGTCCCGGGCCGCCAGCGGGTCCAGCCGGACGGACTTTATCCCCAGCGCGTTGGCGATCAGGTTCCACTCGCCGACGCCGTCCTCGCCCTGCGCGTCCAGCACCACCACCTGGCGGTCGCGGAACCTCAACTGCCGCAGCACATACGTCTTCTCCAGCGCCGACTTGCCGTTGCCGGACTCCCCCAGCACCAGCCAGTGCGGGGCCGGCAGCTGCTGGCCGTACAACTGGAACGGGTCGTAGACGTAGCCCTTGCCGCTGTACACCTCGCGGCCGATGATCACCCCGGAGTCGCCCAGGCCGGGCGCCGCCGTCGGCAGGTACACCGCCTGCGCCTGGCCGCTGGAGGTGCGCACCGGCAGCCGGGTGGTCTCCACCCGGCCGAACAGGGCGCTGGCGAAGCCGTCGGTGAGGTTTCCGAGCATCTGAGGGGCCTCCGATGGTTCAGCGGCGGATGCCGGTGGCGAACGGCAGGGTGTTGGCGAACGCCCGGTGGTGCTCGCGGTCGCACCACTCCAGCTTCAGGTAGCTCTTGCCCGCCGAGGCGCGGATGGTCCGCTTGTCCCGGGCCAGCGCCTCCGGGCTGCGCGAGGACACCGTCAGGTAGCCCACCAGGTTCACCCCGGCCGCACCGGACGCCAGGTCGTCGCCGCGCTGGTCCACCCGGCCGGTGTGCGCCAGGTCGCGCGGGTCCACCGTGCGGTTCATCTTCGCCGCCCGGCTGGCCTCCGCCTCGTCGTTGGTCTTCTCGGTGAGCATCCGCTCGATCGCCACGTCGGTCGGCTCCAGGTCCATGGTGACCGCGACCGTCCGGATCACGTCCGGGGTGTGCACCAGCAGCGGCGCCAGGAAGTTCACCCCGACCGGGGTCAGCGGCCACTCCTTGATCCACGCGGTGGCGTGGCACCACGGCTCCCGGGTCGCCGACTCCCGGGTCTTCGCCATCAGGTACTGCGGGTGCGTGGCGTCCAGCTCGGCCGGCCAGGCGTTGCGCCGGCTCATCGCCTGGATGTGGTCGATCGGGTGGTCCGGGTCGTACATCGAGTGGATCAGCGACGCCAGCCGGGCCTGCCCCAGCGGCTGCCGCACCCGGATGTCCGCCTCCGCCAACCGGGCGCAGATGTCCGTCAGTTCACGCGCCATCACGGTCGCCAGACCGTCGTCCCCGCGGTCCCGCTCGGCCTCGTCCCGGCCGTACGCCGTCCGCCCCATCGCATGCGCCTCGGACGCCAGCTCCCGGGTGTACTGCATGCACGCCACCAGGTACGCCCGGTGCTGCTCCGAGGAGGTCGACACCATCGACTGCAGCTGGTCGTAGCTCTCCTGCAGCCAGCGCGGCGCCGAGTGGTCGCCGCGCCGCTCCACGTCCTTGGCGTGCGCGTCCGGGTCGGCCGGCAGCGTCCGGGCCAGGATCTGCAGCCGCGTCACGAAGCCGTCGCCGTTGGCCACGTGCTTCAGCAGCGTGCCGAACCGGTCGACCAGCGCCTCCTGGTCCTCCGAGTCGCGCAGGCCCACGCCCGGGCCCTCGATCTCGATCGCCGCCGTCACCGTGCGCCGCTCCAGGTGCATCAGCACCGCGACCTCGTCCGGCCCGAACGGCGCGGTCAGCCAGCGCAGCCGCCCCACCCCCGGCGGCGGACCGACCTCCACCTCGCGCCCGTCCAACCGCGTCCCGGCCTCGTGCACGTCCGGCTTCCACACCGCCCGGCCGCTGCGCACCGTCCGCCGGTACGTCCGGTTGATCTCCACCCACTTGTAGAACGTCCGCCGCCGGTACGGCACGTACACCGCCATGATCGCCAGCAGCGGGAAACCCACCAGGCCGGCCAGCCGCAGCGGCAGGATCGGCACCCCCAGACCCCACAGCATGCCCAGGCCCGCGCCGGCGATGATCAGCACGATCTCACCGGTCTCCCGGTTGCGCCCGATCGGCGCGTTCGGGCGCGCCTTGCCGATCAGGTAGCTGCGGCGCGGCTGGGCGTACGGCTGGGCGTACTGGGCGCCGTACTGGCCGAACTGGTCGCTGCTCATCTACCCGTCACCCTCCCTTCGGGTTGTTGACCGGGGCCTGGGACTGCGCGGGCGGACCCGCCTGCCGACCCGGGCCGGCGGGCCGGGACGCGTGCGCGGCGATGCCCGGGGCCACCCCGCCACCGCCACCGGCGCCCGGGGAGCCGCCCCCGGCCTGCGGGCCGCCACGCGAGCCGTGGGTCGAAATGCCCTGCTTCACAAAGTTCGCCGGGCCGTTGATCATCGCACTGCCCGCCTGCACCGCACTCGCCCGGGCCCGCCGCATCGACAGCATCTCGTCACCGAAGCCCGGCACGAACCGGTACACCGCGGCACTCGCGAAAATCGACAGGAACAGGATCGCCAGCCCGCTCAGCACCCGCGCGAAGTCGTCGTCCGCGCCCGTGCCGGTCGCCACCGCACCCGCCAGCCCCAGGATGATCACGATGATCGGCTTCGCCAGATCGATCGCCAGCATCATCGCGGCCCACCGGCGCACGTGCTTCCACAGCTGCTTGTCCACCAGCCCCGCGTACACCGCCGTCCCCAGCAGCGCGCCCACGTACAGCATCGCCGCCCGGATCACCAGCTCGATCCACAGCACCGCCGCGGCCAGCACCGCCACCAGCGACACGATGATCAGGATCAGCGGGCCACCGCCCATGCTGCCCTTGTCCAAGGTGTCCGCGAACCCGCCCAGGTACGTCCCCGTGTCGGACTTCGTCCCCGCCGCGATCGCATCCGTCATCCCGTCGGTGACGGTCACCACCGTGAACAGGATCAACGGCGTGAACGCCGAGGCGATCACCGTCAACCACAGGAACCCGACCGCCTCACCGAACGCCTGCCCCAACGGGGCCCCGCGCACCGCCCGCTTCGTCACCGCCAGCAGCCACAGCACCAGCGTGACCACCGTCGACACCGCGAACACCACCGCGTACTGCTGCAGGAACGCCGCATTGGTGAAATCGACCTTCGTCGTCCCGTCGATCGCCCCCGCCAACTGCCGCACCACCCAGGCCGCCGCCTGCGCACACCCCTTCGCCAACGAGCCCAGCGGGTCCGTCACCGAGGTGACCGTGTCCCCTCCGACCACCTGCGCCCCGGGGGGAGCGCACTGGCTCCCGGCGCCGGGCAGCGGCACGTTCTGGGCCTGGCAGGTGGACGACGGGGAGGGCGACGGATCGGCAGCGACCCGCTGCGCGACCACCAGCGCCGTGAGTTGAAGACTGCTCAGGGCGGCGCCGAGCACCCCGGCCCGGCCCAGGAAACGCAGTCTGGACGCGTCAGCGGGCATAGCGGAACCCTCCGAACTGCTGGACGGCATCGGCGATCTCTTTCGCGGTGGCCGCCTGGTTGTCGCCCGGCAGGGGGGCGGGGCCCGCGGCGCGGGAGTAGTCGGTGAGCTTCCAGTCGCTGCCGGTCCAGCGCATGGTGATGGTCAGGGTGTACCAGTCCTGGCTGACCGGGAGGGTGGAGTCCTCGCCGGCCAGGCCGTAGAGGCCGGTGCACCAGACGTCGACCTTGGTGGCGGTGTCGGCGCTGTTGGTGGTGCGGGTGCCGACCGGGACGATCCGGCTGACGAAGAGCTGCCCCTTCGGGGCGCGGCCCTGCGCGTCCAGGCCGAACCGGGTCACCGTCTCCGGCGAGAACGCCTGGTCCAGTCGGGACTGGAGGGTGGGGAGGACGGTGGGGTCGGCGAGGGTGGCGAGGACGGTGTGGCGGGTGTCGGGGCGGAACATGTCGGTGGAGCCCAGCGCGACCGCGTAGTTGGCGGCGGCGGACTGCGCCCCCTGATCGGTGTGGGGGTAGCCGGTGGCGATGCCGTTGGCGGTGGTGGTGACGGGCTGTTGGCCGGTGGCGGCGGTGCGGTCGGCGGCGGGGGCGGTCCCGTTGCGGGCGCGGTCGCCGGAGCTCGCGGCGGGGTTGCGGCCGGGGACGGCCTTGTCGCGGTTGGCGATGGCGACGGCGACGACCAGCAGGGTGACGACGCCGAGGATGGCCAGGAGGGTGCGCAGGGGACGGGCCTGACGGCCAGTCACGGGGGCGGTCTGTTCGGCGACCGGTAGCCGCGTACGGGTGTGCGGCTGGTCGTCGGACAACGGCACGGGGGCCCTCCTGGTGCGGCGCCTCCGCGTGGGGGGTGCGGCGGCGTGACGGGTGTTCTCGGTGTCGGCGCGCGGACCGTGGACCAGCGCGGATGGGACGGAAGTTGTCCGATCGTCAGATGGCCATGCCGTAGACAATGGTGAACAGCGTGCCGAGCGAACCGATGATGAACACGCCGGTCAGGCCGGCGATGATCAGCCCCTTGCCCTGTTCGGCGCTGAACGTGTCACGCATCGCGGTGGCGCCGATCCGCTGCTTGGCAGCGCCCCAGATGGCGATGCCCAGGCAGAGCAGGATGGCGACGGCCATGACGACCTGGACCATCACGCGGGCCGAGGAGCCGAGCGAGGCGAACGGGCCCCAGTCGGGGGCGATGCCGCCGATGATGGTGTCGATGTTGGCCTTCTTCGGCGGGTCCTCCGCCAGGTACCGGATCGCACTGCTGTCCACGTTCAGGTTCATCCCATCTCACCGCCCGATCAGGAAAATTCAAGGCCCCGGACCACGGTCGAGCGAAGGGGCAGGTCCTATTCTTGGCCAGATCTGACGTCGACTTGGCTGCTTCTCGCGGATTGCTCGTGGCGGCCGGACGCCTCCGCCAGGATGTCCGGTAGTTCGAGGATACTGCCCGCCCCTGGTATCTGTGATGATTGCACCGGGCAATAACGCAACAGGGCAGGGCAGCTGACGATCCGTCGGGATGGTGCGGGATGGCGCTCGGGAAGGCTCGACTCGCTGGTGCCGCCGTCGCGGTGGTGGCCATCGGGTTCGTCGGAGTGGTGACGCTGGGGACGTACGCGGCCAGTGGGGTACCGGAGCGTTCCGGCCAACTGTCGCTGTCCAGTGGAACGGTGCCGGCGCAGTACCGACCGCAGATCCAGAAGTGGGGCGCGCTCTGCCCGGAGATCTCCGCGCCGCTGCTGGCCGCGCAGCTGTACCAGGAGAGCGGCTTCGACCCGAACGCGAAGAGCCCGGTCGGGGCGAACGGGCTGGCGCAGTTCATGCCGGGCACCTGGAGCACGTCCGGCGTCGACGGCGACGGCGACGGCAAGCGGGACGTCTGGAACCCGAGCGACGCGATCGCCTCCGCCGCCAGCTACGACTGCGAGCTGGCCAAGGACGTCGCGAAGGTCCCGGGCGACCCGCAGGCCAACATGCTGGCCGCGTACAACGCCGGGCCGTACGCGGTGATCAAGTACCAGGGCATCCCGCCGTACAAGGAGACCCAGGGGTACGTGAAGAGCATCCAGTCGCTGGCCAAGTCGTTCACCGCGCCGCCCGACCCGGGCGTGCAGCTCGCGCTGTCCAAGGAGGCCGCGGGCGCGATCTACTTCGCGCAGAGCAAGCTCGGCATCGACTACATGTGGGGCGGCACCGGGCAGACCTGGGAGGACGGGCGGTTCGACTGCTCGGGCCTGACCCAGGTGGCGTTCAAGAGCGTGGGCATCGACCTGCCCCGGGTGGCCAACGACCAGTGGTACAGCGGGCCGCACCCGTCCCGGGACCAACTCCGGCCCGGCGACCTGGTGTTCTTCGCCAACGACCTGGAGGACCCGCGCACCATCCACCACGTCGGCATCTACGTCGGCGGCGGCTACATGATCGACGCCCCGCACACCGGCGCCAAGGTCCGCTACGACACCATCAACCAGCGGGACTACATCGGGGCGACCCGGGTCACCCCGGACGGCGCGGCCGCGCTGCCCACCCGGAACAAGAACGACGGCACCATCACGGCGAGTCAAGGACCGGCAAAGAGCTGACGAACCGTCCGCTAGGCATGTGCATGCGGGGTGGACGCTGAGTCAAGTTTGCATAACAGCACGTTTCGACGGAACCCCCGACCGCCCCGATCGCGTTGACTCAGGAGGCTGCCGGACGTCCGCACCCGGCCGCACGGACCGGTGACACTGCGGAGATGCGGACAGGGAGGTGCGGCGTGCCCACGCTGCTCGCCGATGCGGGAGCCGGTTCGGGCGACCCCGACCTCGGCCTGCTCAAGGCCGTCAACAGTCTGGCCGCCGACGCGCCCGGCTGGCTGGACTCGCTGGTCGCCTGGACCGCCGAGTACGGCATCCTGATCGGCCTGGCCGCGATCGGCCTGACCGCCTGGCTGAGCGCCCGCCGCCGGCCCGACGCACCGGTCGCCGTCGCCGGCGTGCTGTGGGCGCCGATCGCGGTGGCCATCTCCGAGCTCGCCAACCTGCCGATCTCGGCCATCGTGAACCGGCCCCGCCCGTTCGTCGACCACCCCGAGATCGACGTGCTGGTCCCCGGCAAGGAGGACACCCTCTCCTTCGTCAGCGACCACTCCGCGATGTCGATGGGCATCGCCGTCGCCCTGTTCCTGGTCAACCGCAAGCTCGGCGCGGCCGCCGGCGCGCTCGCGCTGCTGCAGGGCTTCTGCCGGATGTACGTGGGCGTGCACTACCCGACCGACGTGATCGGCGGCTACGCGCTGGCCACCGCCGTGGTGCTGCTGCTCGCCCCGATCGCGATGGCCGTGCTGGTGCCGCTCTGCCACGCGCTGTCCCGCACGGCGCTGCGCCCGCTGGTGGTGGCCAAGGCCCCGGCGGCGGCCGGCGGCCGACGCCGGTCGGCCGCCCCGGCCGGCGGCCGTGCGGCCCGCCTGCGCCGACGTGGGGACCGCGACCGGGACTCCGACCTGGCCGCCTGACAGCCCGCCGGATCAGGCCCGCGGAGCCTCTCTCAGTCGTCCGGCTCCGGGTCGGCCTGGTGCGCGGCCGCGTCCCGCCGGGCCTTGTCGCGGGAGCGCCGCCCGGGAGCGAACCAGCCGCAGTCGCACTGCGCGAAGCAGAAGGAGCCGCGCTCCACCACTTCGGTCCGATGGTCGTTCCGCGCTGCCACGCCGGTCGTCTCCGGCTGCCGGTCTGCCACAGCAGTCACGGTAGTCCTCCCGGGCCACCCGGCGGAACGCGTCTCCCGGAGTTCGCCGTACGTAACCTTCCGCGCCCCAACTCGTTTGCCTGGCAGGCGCGCTGTCCATCCGGGACGGCTGCTGGCCGGGCCGTCCGGGGCCAGGGGGTTGTCGAAGACGTGAAGAAGCTCAACCGGGCCGCCACCGCGGCCGTGCTCGCCGGCCTGCTGACCGCCTGCACCGGCGGCGGGCAGAACCAGGACAGCTCGGCCGACCAGCTGTCCGCCGACCCGCTGACCGCGGTGCGCTCCGCCGCCGACATCACCGGCCGCACCGGTTCGGCGCACGTCGCCACCGAGCTGAGCACCGAGTCCGCGGAGAAGAAGGCGGTGTTCCATGGCACCGGCGGCTACGACTACGTGAAGCGGCTGGGCCGGCTGGAGATCGACGTCCCGCCGGGGGCCGCCACCAACGGGAGGATCACCGAGGTGGTGCTGCCCGGCACGGTCTACCTGCAGAACACCGGCGCCAAGATCCCCGAGGGCAAGTGGGTCAAGCTGGACGTCCGCCAGCTCCCGGACGGCAACCTGGTGAGCTCCGGCGCCACCGATCCGGCGACCGCGGCGGGCGCGCTGCGCGGCGCGCAGACCGCCGACCTGGTCGGCAGCGAGACGGTCGACGGCGTGGAGCTGAAGCACTTCAAGGGCACCCTGGACCTGGTGAAGGCCGCCGACGCGACCGGCGGCCGCGGCGCGGACGGCCTGCGGATGGCCGGGCAGACCTTCACGGTGAAGGAGGTCCCGTACGAGGTCTGGCTGGACGGCCAGGGGCGGCTGCACAAGGTGGTGGAGAACTTCACCTTCGCCGGGGTGGCCGGCTCCACCGCCGCCAAGGACCAGGTGAAGGTGGTCTCCACGCTGTCGCTGACCGACTTCGGCAGGCCGGTGGACGCCGCCGAGCCGTCCGCCGCGGACCTCTGGTCGATGAAGCCCTCGCCCTCCCCGAAGTGACCGCCCCACCCGTTTCGGACACCAGAGATGGCCCGTCCGTGCCATGTGGGCCGGCCTCCCGCTGCCTACGCTGGTACGGGGTCGGGTCGACACGGACGGGGCGTGGAAGGGGTGGAGGCCAATGGCAACCGGGGAGAGCGGCACCGGCGGCCACGACAGCACGGCGCTGGACGAGATCGACCTGGCCGGTGAGCTGATGATCGCCGCCTCGGCCAGCCGCGCGGAACGGCTGGCCGCCGAACAGATCGACGAGGTGCTGCTGCGCAGGGACGACGAACGGCCGTCCGGCACGGACGGCTGATCGGGCGTCAGCGGGCGCTGCGGCTCAGGTGCGCAGCAGCCGCGCGATGGCCGCGCTGGCCTCGGCGACCTTGGCGTTCAGCTCCTCGCCGCCGTCCTCCGCGGCGGCTGCGGCCGCCACGCAGTGCGCCAGGTGCTCCTCCAGCAGGACCAGCGCGAAGGACTGGAGGGCCTTGGTGGAGGCGGAGACCTGGGTGAGGATGTCGATGCAGTAGACGTCCTCGTCGACCATCCGCTGCAGGCCGCGGATCTGACCTTCGATCCGGCGCAGTCGCTTGAGGTGTGCTTCCTTGTCGCCGCTGTAGCCGTGGGGCCCGGCGCCCTGCCCCGCTCCGTGGCACGCCGGTGGGGTGTCGGTGCTGGGGGTGTCGATGGTGGTCATCCCGGTCCGCCCTCTTGGTTTCGGTACTCGGCCCTCCCCCGGCCTTCGGCCGGGAGGTGCCCCCAGTCTCCAACATCCGGCACCGGCCTGGTGTTCCGCCGTCCGGGCGTCAGCTCAGAGATCCCCGTGCAGAGCGGGAGCAAACCGGCGTGTCCTGGGACACACTTAGGGCGCGCGTCGGCAGCCCCGTACCCGGACACGGCATACGTGCGCCTAGCATCGTCAAGTACCGACCCCGCACATCGGAGATTTCCGTGCGTTTTAGCCTGACCCCGAAGGAGACGAGCTTCTACGACATGTTCGCCGCCGCGGCGGAGAACCTTGTCGTCGGATCGAAGCTCCTGCTGGAACTACTGGGCTCGGACGTGTCCGCCCGCGCGGAGATCGTCGAGCGCATGCGCGCCGCCGAGCACGCCGGGGACGACACCACCCATGCGATCTTCCACCAGCTGAACTCGTCCTTCATCACGCCGTTCGACCGGGAGGACATCTACACGCTGGCGTCCTCGCTGGACGACATCATGGACTTCATGGAGGAGGCCGTCGACCTGGTCGTGCTGTACGACATCGAGACCCTCCCGAAGGGCGTCGAGCAGCAGATCGAGGTGCTGGCCCGGGCCGCCGAGCTGACCGCCGAGGCGATGCCCAACCTGCGGTCGATGTCGAACCTCACCGAGTACTGGATCGAGGTCAACCGGCTGGAGAACCAGGCGGACCAGATCCACCGCAAGCTGCTGGCCCACCTGTTCTCCGGCCAGTACGAGGCGATCGAGGTGCTGAAGCTCAAGCAGGTCGTGGACGTTCTCGAAGAGGCCGCCGACGCGTTCGAGCACGTGGCCAACACGGTGGAGACCATCGCCGTCAAGGAGTCCTGAGCTCCGTGGACATGGCAGCACTCATCGTCGTTGTCGGCGTGGCGTTCTTCTTCACGTACACCAACGGCTTCCACGACTCCGCGAACGCCATCGCCACCTCGGTCTCCACCCGGGCGCTGACCCCCCGGGCGGCGCTGGCGATGGCCGCGGTGATGAACCTGGCGGGCGCCTTCCTCGGCAGCGGGGTGGCGAAGACCGTCTCCGAGGGGATCATCGAGACCCCGACCGGTTCCAAGGGCATGGCGATCCTGTTCGCCGCCCTGGTCGGCGCCATCGCCTGGAACCTGGTGACCTGGTACTTCGGTCTGCCGTCCTCCTCCTCGCACGCGCTGTTCGGCGGCATGGTGGGCGCGGCGCTGGCCGGCGGTACCGAAGTGATCTGGCACGGGGTGATCGATAAGATCATCCTTCCGATGATCATCTCGCCGATCGTCGGCCTGATCGGCGGCTTCCTGGTGATGCTGGCGATCCTGTGGATCTTCAAGAAGGCCAACCCGCACAAGGCCAAGCGCAACTTCCGGGTGGCGCAGACCGCCTCGGCGGCCGCGATGGCACTGGCACACGGCCTGCAGGACGCCCAGAAGACCATGGGCATCGTGGTGATGGCCCTGACCATCTCCGGCCACCACTCCGGCACCGGCATCCCGATCTGGGTGAAGATCTCCTGCGCCATGATGCTCTCGCTGGGCACCTACGCGGGCGGCTGGCGGATCATGCGCACCCTGGGCCGGAAGATCATCGAGCTGGACCCGCCGCAGGGCTTCGCCGCCGAGGCCACCGCCTCCGCGGTCATGTACACCACCTCGTTCGTCTACGCGGCGCCGATCTCCACCACCCACGTGATCACCTCGGCGATCATGGGCGTGGGCGCCACCAAGCGGGTCCGGGCGGTCCGCTGGGGCGTGGCGAAGAACATCGTGATGGGCTGGTTCATCACCATGCCGGCGGCGGCGATCGTGGCCGCAGCGATGTTCGGCATCACCAACCTGCTGGTCCTCTAGACCGGGCTCCGGCACGGCAGTACGGCGGAAGGGCCCGCCCCCACAGCACGGGGGCGGGCCCTTCGTCGGCTCCGCGGCGGCACCGCCATGCAGCACCGCGGAGCAGCTGGTGCGCTCCACCGCCGGGAGGCGGCGGGGCCGGTCAGCCGAAGCGGCCGGAGATGTAGTCCTCGGTGGCCTGGACCGACGGGTTGGAGAAGATCCGCTGGGTGTCGTCCAGCTCGATCAGCTTGCCGGGCTGGCCGACGCCCGCCAGGTTGAAGAACGCGGTGCGGTCGGAGACGCGCGCCGCCTGCTGCATGTTGTGGGTCACGATCACGATGGTGAACTGCGACTTCAGCTCGCCGATCAGGTCCTCGATGGCGAGGGTGGAGATCGGGTCGAGGGCCGAGCAGGGCTCGTCCATCAGCAGCACCTCGGGCTCGACCGCGATCGCCCGGGCGATGCACAGGCGCTGCTGCTGGCCGCCGGACAGACCCGCGCCGGGCTTGTTCAGGCGGTCCTTGACCTCGTTCCAGAGGTTGGCGCCCTGCAGGGACCGCTCCACCACGCCGTCCAGGACGGACTTCTTCTTCACGCCGGCCAGCCGCAGGCCGGCCACCACGTTGTCGTAGATCGACATGGTCGGGAACGGGTTGGGCCGCTGGAACACCATGCCGACCGAGCGGCGGACGGCGACCGGGTCGACGTTCGCGCCGTACAGGTTCTCGTCGTCGAGCATCACCTTGCCCTCGACCCGGGCGCCGGGGATCACCTCGTGCATCCGGTTGAGGGTGCGCAGGAAGGTGGACTTGCCACAGCCGGAGGGGCCGATGAACGCGGTCACCGAGCGGGGCTCGATGGTCATCGAGATGTCCTCGATGGCGCGGGTGGAGCCGTAGTAGGCGGACAGTCCGCTGACGTCGATGCGCTTGGCCATGATCTTTCGTCTTCTCTCGTCTGTTCGTACGTCAGTCGGTGTCAGCGTCCGCCCTTGGGCGAGCGCCAGCGTGCGATGCCCCGGGCGATGAGGTTGAGCCCCATCACGAAGGCGATCAGCACCAGCGCCGCGCCCCAGGCGCGCGAGTAGCCGAACTCGTTGTTGACCTGCGAGTACTGCTGCCAGATGTAGAGCGGCAGCGACTGCTGAGGCCCGTTGAACGGGTCGCTGTTGATGAAGTCGGCGCCGAACACCAGCATCATCACGGGGGCGGTCTCACCGGTGATGCGGGCGACCGCCAGCATCACACCGGTGGTGATTCCGCCGATGGCCGTGGGGAGGACGATCCGCAGGATGGTCTTCCAGCGCGGCACGCCCAGCGCGTACGAGGCTTCCCGGAGCTCGTTCGGGACGAGCTTGAGCATCTCCTCGGTCGAGCGGACCACGACCGGCATCATCAGGATCGCCAGCGCGAGGCTGCCGGAGAAACCGGAGTACTCGAAGCCGAGGAGGATGTTCCAGAGCGAGAGGATGAACAGACCGGCGACGACCGACGGGATGCCCGTCATCACGTCGACGAAGAAGGTGACCGCCTTGGCGAGCCGGCCGCGGCCGTACTCCACCAGGTAGACGGCGGTGAGCAGACCGATCGGCGCGGCGATCAGGGTGGCCAGCAGGACCTGCTCGACGGTGCCGATGATGGCGTGGTAGATGCCGCCGTCCGGGCTGAGGGTGGCGACGACGCCCTTCATCGAGTGGCTGAGGAACTCGGGGGTGATCGCCCCGATGCCCTGCTGCACGGTGTAGAAGGTCAGCGAGACCAGCGGCACCACGGCGCAGATGAAGGCGACCCACACCAGCGAGGTGGCGAAACGGTCCTTGGCCTGCCGGCGGCCCTCGACCGAGGCCGAGACGGCGTAGCTGGCGGCCAGGAAGAGCAGGGCGGAGATCAGGCCCCACTGCAGGTGGCTCTTGAGGTCGGCGACGGCGCCGACGGCGCAGCCGAGGACGATCGAGCCCCCGGCGATGCCGGCGGGCGCCCAGCGGGGCAGCCGGGCCGCGGTCAGCCGGTGGCTGAGCTGCGGAGGAGTGGCGTCGGTGACGGTGACGGTGGTGCTCATGCGCCCACCTCGCCGGCGCTCGGCGAGCGCTTCGCACACGCGCACCTCTTGATGATGAACTCACTTCGCTCGCTCATGCGGCGGCCCCCGAGTACTCCTTGCGGCGGGCGATGATGACGCGGGCGGCGCCGTTCACCAGCAGCGTGATCACGAACAGGACGAGGCCGGAGGCCATCAGCGCGTCCCGGCCGAGCGGCTGGGCCTCGTTGAACTTCAGCGCGATGTTCTCGGCGAAGGTGCCGCCGCCCGGGTCGAGCAGGTGCAGCGAGAGCTTGCTGTTGGTGGACAGCACGGTGGCGACCGCGATGGTCTCGCCGAGCGCGCGGCCCAGGCCGAGCATCGACGCGGAGATGATGCCGGGGCGGCCGAACGGCAGCACCGCGGTGCGGACCATCTCCCAGCGGGTCGCGCCGAGCGCGAGCGCCGCCTCCTCGTGCATCCGCGGGACCTGGCGGAACACCTCGCGGGTGACCGCGGTGATGATCGGCAGCACCATGATCGCCAGCAGGATGCCGACGGTGAACAGGTTGCGCGCCGGGACACCGGAGTTGGTCTGGCCGAAGATGTACGTCCAGCCGAGGTACTGGTCCATCCAGCTGGTCAGGCCGTCCATGTGCGGCACCAGGAACAGCACGCCCCACAGGCCGTAGACGATCGACGGGACGGCGGCCAGCAGGTCCACCAGGTAGGCGAACGGCTGGGCGATCCGGCGCGGCGCGTAGTGCGAGATGAACAGCGCGATGCCGACCGCGACCGGGACCGCGATGGCCATCGCGATGAGCGCGCTGACCAGGGTGCCGAAGGTGAGCACGGCGATGCCGAACACCGGCTTGGCGGCGTCCGGCGTCCACTCGAAGGTGGTGAGGAAGTTGCCCTCGTTCTTGCCCAGGGCGAGGGCCGAGCGGTAGGCCAGGAAGCCTGCGATGGCGGCCATGACGACCAGCAGCAGGACACCCGCACCGCGGGAGAGGTTGAAGAACACGGCGTCACCGCGGCGGCTGTCGCCGCGGCGTCGTGGGGTCCGTCCCCGCGCGTCGGCGGGGGAGGAAGTAGTCATGATCGTTTACTCCGGTCTGGCGGCGCTGCCCCGCGGAGGGCGGCACCTTGGCGGCGGTGCCCCGGACGTTCTGGTGGTGGGTGGTGCGGGTGGTGCGATCGGTGCGCTGCCCGGCCGGGCGGCCCCGCCCCCTCCTTCGGGGGCCGCCCGGCCGGTCGCCGCTCAGCCTCAGGCGAGGGCGTCGATCTGGGTCTTCACCTTGCCGGCGAGCTCCTTCGGCAGCGGCACGTAGCCGACCGCACCGATGGCCTGCTGGCCCGCGTCGCTGACGGTGTAGTTCAGGAAGGACTTCAGGGCCGGCAGGGTCTCGGCCTTGTTGCCCTTGTCGCAGACGATCTCGTAGGTGACCAGGGTCAGCGGGTAGGCGCCCTCGGCCTTGGTCGCGTAGTCGATGTCCAGCGCCAGGTCCGCACCGGTGCCGACGACCTTGGCGTTGGCCAGCGAGGTGGCGGCGTTGGCGGCGGTGGCCTCGACCGGCTTGGCGGCGCCGGTGGCGATGGCGGCGCTGTTCAGCTTGTTGGTCTGGGCGTAGGACAGCTCGACGTAGGAGATCGAGTTCTTGACCTGCTTGACCTGGGCCGCGACACCGGCGGAGCCGTTCGCGGACTGGCCGCCCTGGCCCGCCCACGCCTTGGCGGCCGGGTACTTCCAGTTGCCGCCGCCGGCCTTGGCCAGGTAGGCGGTCAGGTTCTGGGTGGTGCCGGAGTCCTCGGAGCGGTGGATCGCCTGGATGTCGGCGGCCGGCAGGTTGACGCCCGGGTTCAGGGCGGCGATCGCCGGGTCGTTCCACTTGGTGATCTGCGAGTCGAAGATCTTCGCCAGGGTCGGGCCGTCCACGACCAGCTTGTCGACACCCTCGACGTTGAAGACGATCGAGATCAGGCCGCCGACCATCGGCAGGTCGATGCCCTGGCCACCGGTGCAGACGGCCTTCGAGGCGTCGATCTCGGACTGCTTCAGGGCGCCGTCGGAGCCGGCGAAGGCGACCTTGCCCTGGTTGAACTGGGTGACGCCCGCGCCGGAGCCGCCGCCGCCGTAGGTGAGGGTGGTGGTGGAGCAGGCGGCGCCGTAGGCGGCCTTCCAGACGTCGATCGCCGGGGTCTGCGCGGTCGAGCCGGCCGCGAGCAGCGCGCCGCCCTTGTCGGCGCAGGCGATCTTGGCGGCCGCGGGGGCCCCGGAGGACGAGCCCGTGGTGGTCTTGGTGTTGTCGTCCGTGCCGCACGCGGACAGCGACAGCGTGGAGACGAGCGCGACGGCACCGATGGCGAGGGCCTTGGAGCGGCCGTTCCGCAGGTTCACAGGGTGTCCCTTTCTGAGGCAATACCGGTCTCCGAACGACCGGATTTGCTGTGGTCCGGGGCCCTTCCGGCCCTCCGGTAAACCCGAAGTTAGGCAGAACAGGTGACGCGTCAGCCCGTCGCAAATGAACGGGGAGTGAACCTCGGACGGATGTCAGGAAACCTTGGCCGGTAGTAACGGTTGCGTCACAGGTCGGGCGCGGGCAGATCACCCGGCCGCGGGACCGCGCCTCACCCGTGCGGGACGGGGCCCGGCTCCCGGTCGAGCAGCAGCTCCAGCAGCGCGTCGATCAGCACCCGGTCGCGGGCGTGCGTCAGCCGCTCCTTGGCCCGCCGCGGCGGCAGCCACTCCAACAGGTCCACCTCACGGTTCGGCCGGAACGCCCCGCCGGTCGGCACCGCCGCCCAGTACCGGACCTCCTTCGGCCGGCCCTGCACGAGGTAGTGCTGGGTCGGCAGCTCCGGGCCCAGCACGCAGCGCATCCCGGTCTCCTCCCGCACCTCGCGCAGCGCCGCGGTCCGCCAGCCCTCTCCCGGGTCGAGCTTCCCCTTCGGCAGGCTCCAGTCGTCGTACTTGGGCCGGTGCACCAGCGCCACCCGCGGCTTCTTGCGGCTGCCGTCCTTGCGCAGCGGCCCCGGCACCCACAGCACCGCGCCCGCCGCCAGCACCGTCGACCGGGCGCCGACGGCCGGACGGCGGTCGGTGCGGGCGCCGCCCGCCCGGGCTCGGGCGGACGGGGAGGTGTGATCGGGCAACTGCGGCACGCGGTCCGTCCGGAGAGGGGATCGAGGGTTCAGTCCGACACCACCGCGGCCGGGCCGGCCAGCCCGGGGGCCACCGCCGGCCACTGGCGCCCGAAAGCGTACCGGGCGGCCTCCACGTCCAGCCGCTGATCGGCGTGCACCACGCCCAGCACGTACGCCGTCGCCGGGGTGATCCGCGGCGTGCGGGCGGCCGTGGCGGCCGTGACCGCCGCGTCCGACGCCTCCTGGTGGTGGCCCAGCACCCGGTCCAGCTCCAGCAGTTCGCCGTCCGGCGCGCTGCACACCTCCAGCGCGTACCGGGCCCGCTTCACCAGGATCCGGGCCCGCAGCCACGGCGCGTCGTCCGCCGCCAGCGCCACGTCGGCGTCCGCCGCGCCGCGCGGCGCCGGCACCAGGTCCGGCTCCGTCCCGGCCGCGCCCAGCCGGTGCAGCCCGGCCCCGGCGTACGCCTGCGCGGAGCGCTGCCACGGCAGCCGCTCGGCCGCCGCGACCAGCGCGCCCAGTGCCGCCGCGGTCCGCGGGAGCAGCGTCACCGCCGGCTCGGCGGCGGCCTCCGGCACCAGCGGCACCTCGCCGGCCAGCAGCGTCATCCGGTCGGCCAGCGCGTGCAGCCGGGCCGAGCGCAGCTCCTGCAGCAGCGCGGTGTGCGCGCGGGTGCGGGCCAGCGTCAGCTGGCGTTCGAGCAGCGCCCGGGCCTTCGGCGCGCCCGGGTGGCCGGCCAGCATGCCGGCCCCGTCGGGGGCGGTGTCGGCCAGCGAGTCGAGGGCGCCGAGCAGCCGGTCGGCGCGGCGCCGGTAGCCGGGTTCCTGCGCGAGCAGGTCGATCAGCCAGCGCAGTTCGGTGCGCGACTCCTGCGCCCACGCCGGGTCGAAGACCGGCGCGAAGGTGTGCAGGGCCCCGCCGATCCGGCGCACCGCGCGCAGCAGGTCGTCCGCGGCCTGTGCCGACGCCGGGAGCGCCCCCGGTCTCGACCCGGCCTCGCCGACCGCCTGCGGCAGGGCGCGCAGGAACACGCCCGCCTGGGCGGTCAGGTAGCCGGCAAGGACCTCCCCGGCGGTCGCGGCGCGCGCCACCGGGGCCGTCGTCGGCGCATCGGTCATGGCTGTGGCTCTCCCCGATTCCGTCCCCGGGCCTGCCCCGGGGCTGCATGCCGCCCGCGCCGGGAGGCTCCCGGCGCGGGCGGGGTGCCGCTCAGCGTGCGGCGGCGGAGCCGCGGTTGCGGCGGCGTGAGTCGATCAGCAGGTCCTGGACGTGCCGCAGCGGGCGGCCTTCGGCGTCCTGCGCGTGGCGGATCCAGGCGCCGTCCGGGCCGAGGTGCCAGGAGTCGGTCTCGTCGGAGACGCCGAGGTCCAGCAGCCCGTTCAGTTCGGCCCGGTGCGCCGGGTCGGTGACCCGGACCAGCGCCTCGATCCGGCGGTCCAGGTTGCGGTGCATCATGTCGGCGCTGCCGATCCACACCTCCGGGTCGCCGCCGTTGCCGAACACGAACACCCGGGAGTGCTCCAGGAACCGGCCGAGGATCGACCGCACCCGGACGTTCTCGCTCAGGCCCGGCACGCCCGGCCGGATCGCGCAGATGCCGCGCACCCAGACGTCCACCGGCACCCCGGCCTGCGAGGCCCGGTACAGGGCGTCGATGACCACCTCGTCGACGATCGAGTTGACCTTGATCTTGACGAAGGCGGGCCGGCCGGCCCGGTGGTGGGCGATCTCCCCGTTGATCCGGGCGACCAGGCCGTCGCGCAGCCCGCGCGGCGCGGTCAGCAGCCGCCGGTACGACTCGCGGCGCGAGTAGCCGGACAGCCGGTTGAACAGGTCGGAGAGGTCCGCGCCGACCTGCGGGTCGGACGTCAGCAGCCCCAGGTCCTCGTACAGCCGGGCGGTCTTCGGGTGGTAGTTGCCGGTGCCGACGTGCGAGTAGCGGCGCAGTGTGTCGCCCTCCTGGCGGACCACCAGCGACAGCTTGCAGTGCGTCTTCAGCCCGATCAGGCCGTACACCACGTGGCAGCCGGCCTCCTCCAGCTTGCGGGCCCACTTGATGTTGGCCTGCTCGTCGAAGCGCGCCTTGATCTCCACCAGCACCAGCACCTGCTTGCCGGACTCCGCGGCGTCTATCAGCGCGTCCACGATCGGCGAGTCGCCGGAGGTGCGGTACAGCGTCTGCTTGATCGCCAGCACGTGCGGGTCGGCGGCGGCCTGCTCCAGGAACGCCTGCACGGAGGTGGAGAACGAGTCGTACGGGTGGTGCAGCAGCACGTCGCGTTCGCGCATCGCGGCGAAGATGTCCGGCTGGGAGGCCGACTCCACGTCGATCAGGCCGCGCGCGGTGCCCGCCACGAACTTCGGGTACCGCAGCTCGGGCCGGTCCAGGTCGGCGATGCCGAACAGGCCGGTCAGGTCGAGCGGGCCGGGCAGCGGGAAGACCTCCGCCTCGGTGATGTTCAGCTCCCGCACCAGCAGGTCCAGGATGTACGGGTCGATGGACTCCTCGACCTCCAGGCGCACCGGCGGCCCGAAGCGGCGCCGCATCAGCTCCTTCTCCAGCGCCTTCAGGATGTTCTCGGTGTCGTCCTCCTCCACCTCCAGGTCCTCGTTGCGGGTGACCCGGAACGCGTGGTGGGCGAGCACCTCCATCCCCGGGAACAGCTCCTCCAGGTGCGCGCCCATCACGTCCTCCAGCGGCACGTACCGCTGCGGCGAGGCCTCCAGGAAGCGCGACAGCAGCTGCGGCACCTTCACCCGGGCGAAGTGCTTGTGCCCCGACACGGGGTTGCGCACCACCACCGCCAGGTTCAGCGACAGCCCCGATATGTACGGGAACGGGTGCGCCGGGTCGACGGCCAGCGGCGTCAGGACGGGGAAGATCTGCTGCCTGAACAGCGTGTGCAAGCGGGCCTGCTCGGTCTCCGCCAGGTCCGGCCAGCGCACCAGCTCGATGCCCTCGGCCGCCAGGTCCGGCAGCACCTCCTGCTGGAAGGTGGCCGCGTGGCGGGCCATCAGCTCGCGCGAGCGGCGCCAGATCAGGTCCAGCACCTCGCGCGGCTGCAGCCCCGACGCCGACCGCTGGGCGACCCCGGTGGCGATCCGGCGCTTCAGCCCCGCCACCCGCACCATGAAGAACTCGTCCAGGTTGGACGCGAAGATCGCCAGGAACTTGGCCCGTTCCAGCAGCGGGATGTTCGGGTCCTCGGCGAGCTCCAGCACCCGCTCGTTGAACGCCAGCCAGCTGCGCTCGCGGTCCAGGAACCGGCCCTGCGGCAACTCCGTCCCTTCCGCGCCGTGCCCGTCCGCGCCACCCGCCTGGAACGCCGACGCCACCGCGGCCGGCAGTGCGGCGGTCGCCCGCGCCTGCTCGGCCGGCGCCGCCGGCTCGGCCTTGGCACGCGCCGCGGCCCGCGGCTTCGTCTCCTTCGCCGGATCCTTGGCCGCGGCCCTGCCGCCGGCCCGGGACCCGGCCTTCCCACCGGACCGGACGGCCGGCTTCTGCTCGGTGCTGGACTCGGCGACGGCCGAGTCGGGGACGGGGCGCGGGATGCTCATCAGTTCCAGCTCCTCCTGCAGGACGCGGTCCCGGCGGGACGAAGGACACGCCTCCGCATGCTGATCGTCCTCGTCGACCCACGACCACCCACCCGGCGCAGCCGGAACCGGCCCGGCCGGGCGGCGGGTGGAGCGGTGACGCGGACGGGGCAATACGGACGACATTCTGTGATCTTCGCGGCGCCAATTGAATCCACGGTAAACACCGCATGGCCGGGAGGAAAGCTGAGTCCGTCACCCCTGTGGCGGTTACCGGACGGCCCCGTCCGCCCGGCGACCGCCCGGCTCAGCGGCCTGCCGAGGGCTCCCAGCGGTACATCAGGTCCACCTCGTGGACGGCGAAGCCCAGGCGCTCGTACACCCGGACGGCTGCCGCGTTGTCCGCGTCCACGTACAGCATCACGGTGGGCAGCCCGCGCTCCAGGATCAGGTGCCGCAGGCCCGCCGCGGTCAGCGCCTTCCCCAGGCCCCCGCCCTGCTCCGCCGGGTCCACGCCGACCACGTAGACCTCGCCCAGGCCGTCCGGCTGGATCTTCGTCCAGTGGTAGCCGACCAGCCTGCCGTCCCGTTCGGCCAGGAAGAAGCCCTTCGGGTCGAACCACGGCTCGGCCATCCGCTCCGCCAGGTCCTGCTCGGTCCACGAGCCCTGCTCAGGGTGGTGCGCGAACGCCAGCGCGTTGAGCGCCAGCCAGGCCTGCTCGTCCCGGCCCGGCTCGAAGGTCCGCAGCTCGACGCCGGCCGGCACCGCCACCGGCTCCGGCGCCTCGGCGGTGCGCCGCATCTGTCGCAACTCCCGCACCAGCACCGCACCGTGGACTTCGGCGAGGTGCCGGGCGGCCGGCAGGCCACCGTGCGCCCAGAAGTTCAGCTCGCCGTCCGCCCCGTCCAGCACCGCGTGCACCAGGGCCCCGCCCAGGCCCCGGCCGCGCTCGGGCGGGGCCACCGTCAGCTCGACCGTTCCCGGATGCTCGCCCTCGACCTGGGCGTATCCCGTGACCCGGCCGTCCGCCAGCTGCACCAGGTGCCGCACCCCCGGACGGGGGCGGTCCGGGCGGATGCGCAGTCGGCCCGCCTCCGAGACCGCCTCCCGGCCGTCCGTCCGGGCCGCCTCCGCCAGCAACTCCCGCACCGCCTCGGCCTGCTCCGCCGTCAGCACCTCGACGCGTTCGACCCGGCCCCCACCTGACGTGTTCTCAGCAGTCTGCATACTGCCGAGCGTACGTCCTCCGACCCGCTTTCAGGAGGCCGTGGTGCCAGTGCCCGCCACGGGCCAGGCCGCCATCGCCAGTTCGGCCGTCGCCGTCAGCTCCGCCGTGTCCGCGCCGTCCCGGGAGCGCTGCGACATGCCTTGCAGGACGGCACCGAAGTAGCGCGCCAACGCGGTCGGATCCGCGTCGGCCGGCAGCTCCCCGAGCCGCTTCGCGGTGGACAGCCGCTCCTCGAAGCCGGCCAGGTTCGCCGCCCGCAGGTCCCGCAGGAACACCGCCACCTCGTCGTCCTGGGCGGCGACGTTGGCGGCTGCGCTGATCACCAGGCAGCCCGCCGGGTGCGCCGGATCCGAGTAGACCCGCGCCGCCTCCCGCAGGACCCGGACGAACGCCGCCCGAACGGTCGGCTCCTCCGCGAACGCCACCCCCACGAACTCGCCCGCCGGGGACTGCTGGTACGCCCGCACCACCTCGCGGAACAGCGACTCCTTGTCGCCGAACGCCGCGTAGAGGCTGCCCGGCTTGATCCCCATCGCCCCGGTCAGCTCGCCCACCGAGGTCGCCTGGTAGCCCCGCTCCCAGAACAGCCTGGTCGCCGCCGTCAGCACCGCCGCCCGGTCGAAGGCCGGCGGACGGCCCCGCCTCGCACCTGCAGTCGTCGTCATGCCACTCATTTTAGAGCGATCACTCAAGAAAGTGCGCGGCCCGTGCTACGTTCTTTCTTGAACGGTCACTCAAGAACTGAGAGATGGGTCAACCACCATGTCTGCACGCGCACTTGACGGCAAGATCGCCCTGGTCACCGGTGCCTCCCGCGGCATCGGCCGCGGCATCGCCGAACGCCTCGCCCAGGACGGCGCCACCGTCGCCCTCGGCTACGCCCGCGACCACGACGCCGCCACCAGCGTGCTGAAGAAGATCCACGCCGACGGCGGCCGCGCCTTCCTGGTCCACGCCCCCCTCGGTAGCCACGGCGACGCCGCCCGTCTCTGGGACGCCTTCGACCGGGCCGGCCGCGAGTACTCCCCCGACGGCAAGCTCGACATCCTGGTCAACAACGCCGGCATCGGCCGCAGCTCCGCCCTCGCCGAGCTCACCGAGGCCGAGTTCGACGAGGTCTTCGCGGTCAACGTCCGCGCCCCGTTCTTCCTCACCCAGCAGGCGCTGCCCCGGCTCCGTGACGGCGGGCGCATCATCAACATCTCCAGCGGCGTCGCCCGGATCGCCATGCCCGAGATCATCGCCTACAACGCCACCAAGGGCGCCCTCGACAACTTCACCCTCAACCTCGCCGCTCAGCTCGGCCCCCGCGGCATCACCGCCAACTCCGTCCGCCCCGGCATCGTCGACACCGACGTCAACGCCTCCTGGCTCCGCGACAACCCGGCCGCCCAGGCCCACGCCGCCGGCCTCTCCGCCCTCGGCCGAATCGGCCGACCGGACGACATCGCCGACATCGTCGCCTTCCTAGCCGCCCCCGACTCCCGCTGGATCACCGGCCAGACCATCGACGCCACCGGCGGCTCCCACCTCTGACCTCCGGGCGCCCTGATCCGCTCCGGCCCGATTCCCCGAAAGTCCGGGAACGCGAAAAAGCCCCCCGCCGTAAAGGCGGGGGGCTTCTTCTGAAGAATTGTTCGGCGGCGTCCTACTCTCCCACAGGGTCCCCCCTGCAGTACCATCGGCGCTGTGAGGCTTAGCTTCCGGGTTCGGAATGTAACCGGGCGTTTCCCTCACGCTATGACCACCGAAACACTATGAAACTGTCGAACCGGAACCCGCACACCCCACACAGGGTGGGGCGGGGTTCTGTTCGTGGTTTCAGAACCAACACAGTGGACGCGAGCAACTGAGGACAAGCCCTCGG
>NZ_NNBO01000009.1:0-346944 GCF_002803145.1 Kitasatospora sp. CB02891
CGCCGAGGGCGAGGAGGACGAGGAGTTGATGCACGACAGCGGCATCCTCGGCCGGGCCGGCGACGTCGACCCGCGCGACCGCCACTGGCAGCGCGCCCGCCGCCGCTGGCTGGACGACGCCCGCTCCGACGGCACCTTCGCCTCGCCCGAGCCCGCCGTCGCCCAGGTCGCGCCCGCCGGCCCGGCCAGCGAGCAGGAAGCACTCAGCCAGCTGGCCGGGATCCTGCTCGGGACGGGTGGCGGTGATGCCGGTGCTTCCGGTGCTGCGGCGGCGGATGCGACCGCCACGGGCGGCAGCCCGGCAGCCGACCTGACGATGCGTCAGGAAACGTCCGCTGCTTCGGCGGGGACGTCAGCGGCCGGCGGGGACGACGCCTACCTGGAGCGCTCGCGCAGCGCGGCCGCCCGGCGTGGGCACGGGGACGCATCGGCCGCTGCCGGCACTGCGGAGGCGCCGGTTGCCGCGTCCGCCCCTGGCGCTGCGTCCGGTGCTGCGTCCGGTGCTGCGTCCGGTTCGGCGGAGGAGAAGCCGCAGCGTGCCCCGCTGCGCGAGGAGGGCGGCTTCCAGGTGCCCAGCCCGTTCCTGCGTGCCGCGCTGTCCCGCCTGGCCACCGCGCCCGGCGCTCCCGCCGCGGACTGACCGCGCCCGCCGTCGAACCGAACTGACGAAGGAGCACCATGAGCAACGACGAGCAGGCCTGGTACACCGCAGCAGAAGCCGAGGCGCCCGTCCGGTTCCGGGTGGGCACGGTCGTCCCCGAGCCGTTCCAGGAGGCCGAGGCGGCCACCCCGCTCCGGCCGTTCGACCGAGCCGAACCGGCAACGCCGGTGCAGCCGTTCGACCGGGCGGAGTCGGCGCGGATCGCGCCGGAGGCGTTCCAGCGGGATGCGGCGGTCACGCCCGTGGAGCCCTTCGACGGAGGGCAGGCCCCGCGGATCGTGGACCGGGGGCTCCGTCGGGGCGAACCGGCGTCCGCTGCGGAGCCGTTGCACCGGCAGTCGGTCGCCGCGCCCGCCGAGCAGGCGACCGCGCCGACGGCCGCGCACCGGACGGAGGCCGTGGCGGGCAACCGGATCAGTGCCCGGCCCGCTGCCACCAATCGGGACGCGTCCGGGAACGCGGGCCAGGGTTTCCAGGTCGACCCCGCGCAGTACCAGGCGGCGGTGTCGCCGATGCTCGCCGTCTCCGAACAGGTCGGCTCGCTGTACAGCGCGCTGAGCTCGTACCTGCCCGCGCTGGAGTCCCAGAACCCGTGGGGCAACGACGAGTCGGGCAAGCAGTTCGCCGAGGGCGACAAGGGCTACCTGAAGTACAGCAAGGACACCCTGGACGTCATCAAGGGCCTGCCCGCCGCCCTCAAGGCCATCGCCGACGGCCTGAAGTCGATGGCCGACGGCTACCAGGGCGCCGACGAGGGCGTCATCACCGAGCTGAACGGCGTGGACCCCGGCACCGCGCCGATGCCGGCCTCGCCGCAGCTGTCCAACCCGGTCCCGATGCGGATCACCCCGCGGATCTCCCAGAGCGGAAGGCACTGACCCATGGCTGTCGAACTCCCGGAGCCCCTCCAGTGGGTGCTCCTGCTGCTCGCGGGCTGCCGTTGGCCGGAAGCCGATGAGGACCAGCTCCGCGACATGGCCGACCACTGCCGCAAGGCCGCGGACAGCCTGAAGGACGCCGCGCAGAGCGCCGACGCCACGGTGAAGCGCGCCCTGGAGGGCCAACAGGGCGTCGCCGCCGAGGCGTTGGGCAAGTACTGGGAGAAGTACTCGGTCGGCAAGAGCACCGAGCAGGACCCCGGCTACCTGCCCGGCGCGATCAACGCGCTGAACGGCATGGGCGACATGCTGGAGCAGGTCGCCAACTCCGCGGAGACGGCGAAGATCCAGATCATCGCCCAACTCGGCATCCTGGCCTTCGAGATCGCGACCGCCGAGGCCGAGGCGCCGTTCACCGCGGGCGCCTCGATGCTGGAAGTGCCCGTGTTCATCGCGGCGAGCAAGGCCACGGTCGCGGCCACCCTGAAGCTGCTGCTGAAGGAAATGATCGAGATGGCGGTCAAGCAGGCCGTCCAGATGGCCGCGATCAACCTGCTGGCCCAGGGCATCGAGCTCGCCGAGGGCCACCGCAAGAGCATCGACATGAAGGAAGTGGGGATGAGCGCGGCCGGCGGTGCCGTCGGCGGCGCATCCGGCCACCTGATCGGCAAGGGCATCGGCAAGGCCGGCGAGAAGCTCGGCGTCGAGGCCGCACTCAAGACCACCGGCGGCAAGATGGCCACCGGCGCGGCGGTCGGCGTCGGCGCGGACGTCTCCACCCAGCTGATCACCACCGGCAAGGTCGACGGCAACTCCCTGCTCGGCTCCGGCCTCTCCGGCGGCGCGGGCGCGGGCCTGCACGCCGGCGCGTCCAAGGTCAAGGGGCACCTCGCCACGCCAAAGGCTGCGGAAGCGCCGAAGTTGCCCGGGGCGGGAGCCGGTTCCGGTGCGGGCGAGCACGGTGGCACGCCCAGCTTCAACAAGTCCGACACCTCCACGGGCGCCTCGGCCTACCACGGGCCGTCCGGCGGCTCCGGCGCGTCCGGCGTGTCCGGGGCCTCGCACACGGCGGACTCGGGTTCGTCCAGCGGGAGTTCGGGTGCGGGCGCGGCTGCGGCTGCGTCGCACGAGACGAGTTCCGGCGCGGGCGCGGGTGCGGGTGCGGGCGCGTCGAAGGTGAACGGGCTGACCCCGTTCGGTGCGGGACGCGGCGGCGACGCCCCGTCCGCCGGTTCCTCGTCGGCCGAGCGCAACGTCGCGCCGACGCCGGGCCACGACTCCGCCCCGGCTCCGGCTCCGGCTGCGGCTCCGCGTGAGCAGGCGCGTACGCACGTCCAGGAGGCGATGGCGCCCCGGGCCGAGTCGCAGCAGCCTGCTGCGCCCGCGCACGAGTCGACGCCGCGGTCGGTGCCGCGTCAGGAGTCGGTGGCTCCTGCACATGAGAACGTCGCGCCGCGTACCGAGTCGCAGCAGCCTGCCGCGCAGGTCCACGAGTCGGTGCCGACGCACACTGCGCCGCGTCAGGAGTCCGTGGCTCCCGTGCACGAGAACGTCGCGCCGCGGGTCGAGTCGCAGCCGGTTTCGCCCGTGCACGAGTCGACGCCGCGTCAGGAGAGTGTCGCGCCCGCCCACGAGTCGGTGACGCCGCGTTCCGAGCCGCAGCCCGTCGCGCAGGTCCACGACTCGGTGCCGACGCACACTGCGCCGCAGACCCACGACTCGGTGCCGCGGCAGGAGGGCGTCGCGCCGACGCACGAGTCCGTTCCGTCGCACGAGTCCGTCCCGACGCACACCGCGCCGCAGGCGCACGAGTCGGTGCCGACGCCGCAGTCGCAGGAGACCCCGCGGACGTACGCCGCTGCGCCCGTGCACGAGTCGGTGCCGCGGCAGGAGAGCGTCGCCCCGGTGCAGGAGTCGGTGCCGGTCGCGCAGGTGCACGAGACGATGCCCCGGCAGGAGAGTGCCGCGCCCGCCCACGAGTCGGTGCCCACGCACACCGCGCCGCCGGCGCACGAGTCGGTGCCGCGGCAGGAGAGCGTTGCGCCCTCGCGCACCACGGAACCGGCCCCGGTGCAGCAGTCGATCCCGCGCCAGGAGAGCGTCAACGCGGCTGCCGCGCACGACACTTCGGCGGCCTACGAGCCGACGCCGCAGAACGATCCGCGGGAGCCGCGGCCGAGCGGCGCGTCCGCGATGCCCAACCTGTCGGGCGTGCTCAGTGGCGCCGGGGCCGGCGGCGGCACCCACCTGGACGGCGGGACCCGACTGTCCGCCGGGCCGGCCACGGCCCGTCCGGCGGGGCCGGAGCAGGTGCCCGGGCAGATCGTTCCGGACGGCCCGGGCGAGACCTCGCCGGCCGCGAGCACCACGCAGAGTCCGGTGGCAGGTGCGCCGATGGCGGGCGGGTTCACGCCCGGCCCGGTCGGCGGTGCCGGCGGGCACGGCGGGTCCGGGGCCGCGGCCCACGCCGCGCCGTCCGCGACCGTTCCGCAGCAGGGCGGGGCCAAGCCGGCCGCCGCCACCCCGAACCCGGCCGCAGCGGCCGGTGGCACGATCCGCCCCGGCGCGGGCCGTACTCCCGAGACAGGTCGTCCGGCCGCGGAGCAGGCGCACGACCAGCTGTTGGACCGTCAGCGGCAGGAGCGGCAGGCGGAGCTCGACCGGCTGGGCCGGGCGACGAACGTGCGGGACGCCGTCGACCAACTCGGCGGCACGCAGCGGAACGTGTCCCGGGTCCGGCCGGCCGATGCCGATCGGCTGCGGCAGGACATGCCGGGCATGACGCGGGAGCAGCGCGCTCAGGAGCTGGCCAACCTGAAGCCGGAGCACCGGCGCTGGCTGGCCCGCGACCCGGAGTTCGTCGACTCGCTGAAGTCCGCGCTGCCGGCGAAGGACTTCGCCAAGGTGGCCTCCGAGCTGATCGTGCACGTGGACCCGCGGGCCGAGCAGGCCGCGTCCGCCCGGAAGGAGGCGCAGGAGCAGGTCGCCCGGATGCTCCAGGACCCGGACACTGCCGCGCAGTTGATGAAGAACGGTGCGGACGTGGTGATCGTCCCGAAGGACGTCCGGATGCCCGACGTCCCGGGGCTGCACGAGCTGCGCGGGGCCAGCAACGACACCGAGGCGGGCGGCGGTCGCGGCTACGACGACATGCGCGGCTCGGGCGGCAAGCACTCCGCCGTCACCGAGGAGAACCTGCTCGGCGAGCACACCTCGATCGGCGAGGGCGGTCACTACGAGCACGGATACTCCACCACCACGCACGAGTTCAGCCACACCGTGCACGAGTACGGGCTGAGCCCCAACGACAAGCAGGCGATCACGGACGCCTTCGACCGGAAGACGAAGGCCGCCGAGGAGGCTGCGGACCCGAAGAACGGCAAGGACCCCGTGCAGTGGCCCGACGGCAAGACGTCCGGCAACTACTCCTCGCGGGACGAGCACGAGTACTTCGCCCAGGCCACCAACGCCTACCTGGGAACGAACGAGGGCCACGACCCGTACACCGGTGACCGGCGCAACAACGGCCCGGAGTGGGTGAAGCAGCACGAGCCCGACCTGTACCCGCTGCTGAAGAAGCTCTACGGCGAGAACCCGTCCGCGCTCCACGACGGCACCGCGAACCCGGTGAACGAGACCACCGCGCAGAACGCCACCTACGAGGGCTTCCGCGAGTTCATGGAGCACGTGGACGGAACCGCCACCCCGACCGGCGAGCACCAGCCTCCGGCGACCGGGCATCAGCCCGCGCCGACGGAGCACCAACCGTCGGCGGCAGAGCGGAAGGCCCCGGCCGGTGAGCAGCTGCCGCCCCCGCCGCCGCGCCCCGGTGGTCAGGGTGGGCGCAGGCAGCAGGCGCAGCAGGCCGCGCCGGACGCCGGCTACGACCACAAGATCGACAGCAAGAAGACCTTCGAGACCCTCGACAGGTTCCTCAGCGACTCGCCCGAGTTCCAGCAGGTCCGCAGGGACTTGGAGATGTACGCGCGGGAGCCGTTGCTGGACCCCGACACCGCCGTGATGTTCGGCCAGTACCGGAACGAGAAGCGCCAGCACGTGGACGTGCTGTCGCGCAACAACGACCGGCTGGAGCGGTCGGCCACCCGGATCGACGAGCAACTCCGGAACGTTCAGCGCGAGTTGGACAACGGCAACCACGCGCCCGAGCTCCACGACCGGAAGAAGAGCCTGGAGGGCGCGAAGGCGCACCTGCAGGAGCAGCGCGACCGGATGGCGATCTTCGAGCACGAGCGGCTCAAGGACACGGTCGGCGGCAATGAGCTGGCCGTGCTGGCCAGGGCGCGGCACGAGGCCGAGACCCGGGTCCTGCCGGGCAGCATCGAGCGGATCAAGGCCGAGGAACAGCGCAACGACGCGCTGCTCGCGCAGGCCGTGCCGCGCAAGCCGCCCGCGGGCAGCGACGGCGAGAAGGTGCACCTGGACCGGATCAAGGACCTGGAGACCCGCCAGGCGGAGTTGAAGACCGACCGCGAACAGCGGGAGAAGGACCTGGCGCACGCGCTGGCGGAGGTGCAGAAGAAGGCCCCGCCGACGGTGAGCAGTACCCACGAGGGCGGGGTGCCGGCGCCGGGCGACCAGGTCGCGTGGAAGAGGTTCGACGAGACCTACCGCAAGGCGTTCGGCTACTCCGACCACGGGGTGATGCGGGATCAGCCGCACGCCGAGAAGGTCTCGGCACGGGTGGCCGACGGCAAGCCCGACCCGAACTCGACCAAGAAGAAGCAGCCGAAGGAAGGCGACACCGACCTGACGGCGGCGAAGGTCAACCGCAACCACGTGATCGCCGACTACATGGTGCACAAGTACGTGACGGCGGCGGTGTTCAAGGCGCGCGCGCTGGACGAGAGCAGCCACCGTGCGGCATCGGACGCGTTCGGCGACTTCGTCTCCGCGATGGCGCCGGACCGGCACCGCATCCTCGACTCGTACGGGCGCAAGGCCGAGGCCCGGATCCGTCAAGGCGGCCCGGGCGAAGCGGAGTTGACGCGCCGCGACCTGACCGCCACGCCGGGCACCGTCGATCTGCGGGCGACGTACGGCAACGAGCGGCTGCCGGGTGTGTTTGCGACAGCGGGCATCACCGACCACCGCAGTGCCGACGCGGCGGCGAAGAACCTGGAGCGTGAACTCGGCAGGTCCGGCCTGAACGGGCCGGCCGGCCGGGAGCTCGGCAGGCTGAACGACGCGGTGGCGGGCGTGCACCCGGACAGCCCGACGCCCGAGCAACTCGGGGCGGTGCACGACGCGATGGGCGCGGTCCACGAGAAGGTCAAGCAGCAGGCGGTTGACGACCTGGCGCTGGTCAACGGCATCACGGGGCCGCAGAAGCTGGACGACGCGGCGGCCGTGCTGCACGCCGCCGCCGACCGGCCGGGCGGGCTGTCGACGCCCGCCCAACGGGAGCGGCTGGCCGGAGACCTGGCGGATCTCGCCGGTCACGTCGAGCGGGCGGGGAAGAGCCCGGACGCGCTGCGCGCCCTGGCGGGTGACCTGCGGGCCACCCCGGACGCGATCGCTCCCAACCGCTACCGCGAGGTCGCCGAGCAGCTCGCGGCCGACCGGGCCGAGGTGCGGAAGCACGAGGTCGCCGAGCGCCTGTCCGACCTTGCCGTCCCGGGCAAGGATTCGACGCCCGGGACGGACCAGGGGCAGAAGGACGTGACGGCGGCGGGGAAGGACCTTCCGGCCCGTCAGGCCAAGGCGGCCAAGGCCGAGAAGGCCTTCGAGACCGCCGAGAAGGCCCACACCAAGGCCAGGGACACGGCCGACAAGTCCGCGCGGGCCGCCGCGGCCGACCCCAGCGACACGCAGAAGCAGCAGGAGGCGAAGAAGCACGAGACGGCGGCGGGGAAGGCCGCGGCGAAGGTCGAGAGCGCACGAAAGGAGCTGAAGAAGGCGGAGGCCGACCTGGCCGCCACGGAGCGGAACATCGCCACCACCGAGACGGTGCGCGACCGGGTGGACCAGGTGCACGCGAAGGAGATGCGGGACAACGCGCAGCTCGGCGAGGGCGCGGCGGCCCGGGTGGCCTGGGCCACGGCCGACCGGGAACTGGTCGCCCGGCAGTACGGCGGCGTCTCCGCGCGCGCCGGCGCGGGGGAGAACCACCCCGCCGGCACGTTCGACCGGGCGCTGACGGCGCACGTCGAGGACGTGCCGGCGCTGATCGAGGAGATGTCCGCCAGCCTGTCCAACAGCGGCTCCAACCTGCGCTTCGGCGACGAGACGGTGAACAAGTGGGTCCAGAACTTCCTGGACCCGCACGTCATCCGCGAGCCCGACCTGCTGACCGCCGTCGCCCACGAGCAGTTGCCGCCGGAGGTGCTGTACGCGCCGCACACCGCCGACCTGTTGCAGGCCGTCCGCGGTCTGGAGGCGAACGGCCTGGTGCCGCCCGAGCTGCGCGACATCATGGCTCCCAAGACCCAGAACGACCTGGAGCAGCTGCGGACGGCCGGGAAGCTCAGTGACAGCGCGCAGATGATCGTCGACGATCTCGGCATCCCGTCCCCGCACGCCGGCAAGCTGCCGGTCTCCTCGTCCGGCGACTTCGCCAACCGCGCCGACACCGCCAAGCTGACGGACGACCAGCTGAACCGGCTCGGCGTGGAGGGCCTGTACCGACCCGACCACGTCCCGCAGCCGGCGTCCGACCACGACGTGGTGATGGCCGACGCGAGCCAGTCCGGCAGCCACACCCCGGACGGGGACGTGCAGATGCACGACGGGACGGCCGACACCGCGCGGCCCGAGCGCAAGCGCCGCCGCGACGACAGCGAGTCCGACAGCGAGAGCGAACCCGGGCCGGACGCCGTGCGCCGCCGCCTGAACGACCTCGACCTGACCGGCCCCACCCCGCCTCCGCCGCCCCCGCCGCCGCCCGCGGCCGGCGGGCACGGCGCGGCCACCGGCACCCGCGGGTTCGGCAGCCCGGCCGCCCCGCCGCCGCCCCCGCCGACCGGCGAACGCCTCGGCGCGCCGGCCACCGGGCAGCACGGCGCCACTCCGCGCCCGCCGGCCGCCGAGCAGTTGGCAGGCCGGTACATCTCGGACCGCCTCCTGCCGGACAAGGCGATCGACCTGATCGACGAGTCCGGTCACCGCTTCCGTGACGAGCGGCCCACGAAGCCGGTGGACCGCGAGGCGCTGCGGGCGGAGATCGACGCCCTGCAGGCGAAGTACGCCGCCGAGCGGGGCGCCGAGCCGCCGGCCGACACGTCGTCGTCAACCAGCCGACGCGGACCGGACGTTGAGCACGTCGCCGACCGGGACGTCGATCCGATGGACGTCGACCTGATTGACATCGAGACGCCGCCGGTCGAGCACCGTGTCGATCGGGACGTCGATCCGATGGACGTCGAGACGCCGCTTGAGCAGCCCCGCAACGACCGCAAGCGCGGCCGGGACGACGAGGAGGTGACGCTGCGTCGGGAGTCCGAGCCGGACGGGCCGCCGACCAAGCGGCAGCGCACCCCCGCGTACGAGAACTCCGACGCCGTGATGCAGGGCCGCGGCTACCAGGCGGTGGGCCCACAGCACGAGTTGACGCAGCGGCTGGTCAACTACCTCGGCGAGGGAACCAAGTTGCACCCGCAGATGAGCAACACCCTGCTGGGGCACGTCAATCCGCACCAGTCGCCCGTGCGGCCCGCCGAGGGCTTCCGGCCCGGCAACGACATGAAGGCCTGCCTGGAGAACGTCGAGGCGTACCGGGACACCCACTTCGGGCGGCCCCGGGTCTCGGGGCAGACCCTGCACGGGACGGTCGAGCCGATCCCCGGCAACGTGCTGTGGAAGCGGCACGACGGGCCTGCGCTGTTCGGTGAAGGACCGGGCGCGGTGGGCGAGTTGATGGCGAAGGTGCAGGCCGGCGGCAAGGGCAGCTTCGCCACCGTGCTCGGCGCCGGACCGACCGGTGCCGGACACGCCGTCGCGCTGGTCCACGACCGGGACGGCGTGCTGCGGTGGGCCGACCTGACGGACCGTCGGGTGGTGCCCGCGCGGCCCGGCGAGATGCCCTACAGCTTCGACCCCTCGTGGACGGTGTGGGCCTCCGTCGCCGACCGGCACGAGACCAACATCTCCGGGCCGCACGACCCGCAATTCATGGAGCGCTACAGCACGTTCACCCGCGGCGAGCCGTCGCACGACACGTCCGAGCCGATGGACATCGACGACGGCTTCGGTGCCGAGCACGCCACCCTCGACCACGCCGACCCCGAGCAGACGCCGAAGGCTGCCGCACCGCAGCCGACCGCTCCGCAGCCGACCGACCGGACCTCGTCCAGTGGCGACGGATCGGACACGCCGGGGCCGACCACGACCAACACCCCGCCGCCGAGCATTCCCGGCGGCGGCAACAGTCAGGTGGTCGGCGGGCCGAACCGGCCCCGATCGGCCTCGGCCCCGGCCGAGTTGGGCCCGCGCACCCCGGCCCCGGCCCCGGCCCCGGCCCCGGCCCCGGTCAGGTCGGAGGCTGTCACCGAACCCCGTATCGGGACGGGCCAGGAGAGCCCAGTGCGTTCGACCTCCCCCGAGGAGGGCGCGCGCACGCCCGAGCCCGTGCGCGCGGCGGGGCCGGTGCGTGGGCCGGAGGCGGAGTTCCCGCCGCCGGGGGAGCGGGTGCCGGTGGCCGGGGACGGCTACTGCCTGCTCCGCTCGGTCGCGGTGGGTTCGCCGGATCTCGCGGGACCGCACCAGCTGCAGGCCGCGGTCGCGGACCACTTCCGGGCGCTGCGCCCGGAGGACTGGCCGACCGAGGTGGTGTCCAACTACCGCGGCAACCTGCTCGGTCGTCCGGACCTGCCCGCGGGCGACCTGCTGGCCTACCTCCCCGCCGACATCCACGAGGCGTTCCGGGGCATGCCCGTCGACGAGTTGAAGGAGATCGTCGGCCAGCACCTCACCGACAACGCACCGCCGCCGTCGCAGCAGGAGCAGGCTGCCCTGCTCCGCACCGTCCAGAGCTGGGACACCCAGTGGCGGTCGACCGGCGGCGAGATGCTCCCGCCGGCCACCGCCCACGCGCTGGGCCTCCGGCTCCGGGTGGTCGACCACGACGGCAACACCCACGCCGTCTTCGGCCCCGCGGACGGACGCCCGGTGACGGTGTACCGCGCCGGCGACCACTACGACGGCAGCGCACCGTCACTGCCGCGCACCCCGGTGACCGAGCACGTTCCGCCGACCGACCAGGCTTCGACCGGCAACGTCCCGGCGACGGAGCACGTTCCGCCGACCGGCGACGTCCCGGTGACCGAGCACGTTCCGCCGACCGACCAGGCTTCGACCGGCAACGTCCCGCCGACCGAGCATTCGCCGGAGACCGACCGCGTATCCGTGAGCGAGCACGTGGCGGAGACCGACAGTACGTCAGTGACCGAGCAGGTCCCGCCTGCCGACCGCACGCCGGTCACGCCGCCCGTGGACGAGACGCCCACGCCGGCCCCGGCGCCGACGTCCGAGTCTGCGCCGATGCCGCAGGAGGCCGACAGCACGTCAGTGACCGAGCACGTCCCGGCTGCCGACCGCACGCCGGTCACGCCGCCCGTCGATGAGACGCCCACGCTGACTCCGGCACCGACATCCGAGTCTGTGTCGACGCCCGAACCCGCGCCGATGCCGCAGGAGGCCGACAGTACGTCAGTGACCGAGCACGTCCCGGCTGCCGACCGCACGCCGGTCACGCCGCCCGTGGACGAGACGCCCACGCCGACCCCGGCACCGACGTCCGAGTCTGTGTCGACGCCCGAACCCGCGCCGACGCCGACGCCGCAGGAGGCCGTCGCGCCGAAGCCGATCGCCGGCACCGACCTGGTGGTCGGGCTGACCGGGAACGAGAAGGCGGTGCGGGAGAAGGTCATCGACGTCATCGAGCGGGCGGTGCCCGGGGACCGGGCGGCGGCGCAGGCGTTCGCGGACGCGCACTTCGGTCCGGCGACGCTGCGCCCGATGCTCGGTGCGCTGTCGCGGGGCGAGGTGTGGACGGCGCCGTTCGAGGGCGGCGGCTGGAGTGGGAGCGTCAAGCTGCGCGGCCAGGTCACCGGGTCGACGCACCTGCGCACCGAGAAGATCGAGTTCGAGAACGGCGCCGACCGGGCGGTGGCGACCGGGACCAACCGTGATGCGCAGTGGCAGTTCAACGTCGGTGTCCAGGCCCGGCAGGCGCGTGGCATCGGAGATCCGGCGGAACTCGTCGCGTACTACCACGACCGCGGCCAGGCCGAGGTCAACCTGGATCTGGGCGGCATGGTGGCCCGGTCGAAGACCAGCGGGCCCGCCGAGGTGTACAAGTCGACAATGGAGCTGACGCTCGACTTCGGCGACCTGCGCCACAACGGCGAACCGGTGCACACCGGTTCGGCCGACCGCACCGACCGGGTGGATCTCGACCTGACCGTCGCCGTCCCGGAGCGGCCCGACGTCACATCGGGCGGCGAGCTGCGGGTGCCTCCGCAGCGGCTGCGGGACGGGCGGGTCGGCGGCCAGGAGATCGTGCTCGACCTCGCGCCGCGCGGCACGGACCGGAACCGTCCGCCGGTGGAGGGGCTGCTCGACCACGCGGAGGCGGCGGCCAGGCAGGAGTTCGGCGGTCACTGGCCCGCGCTGCGCGAGAAGGTGCTCGCCGAGGTCGACTTCGCCCGGCTCCAGCGGGACCTGAAGAGCATGACGGCCGGTGAGCCGGTCTCCGTCACGCTCACCGACCGGCGCGGCAAGCCCGTCGGCACCGTCGACATCACCGCGCGGGTGGGGGAGTTGAGGCAGGTCGGCACCACCAAGGAGACCGAGTTCAACATCGGCACCACCGTGCAGCAGGTGCGCAGCACGTCGTCGAGCGGCGGCCACGCGGGCCAGCTCGGGTTCTCGGCCGGGGTGAAGCCGGGCACCGGGCTGATCGGCGGCGGCGGCGCCGGGCGACTCGGTCGGGACCACGTGGAGATCACCGGCGACGCCCGGACCTCCCAGCTGACCAGCAAGTCCAAGGTGCCCGGCGTGCTGTACGACGGCACCGTCCACTTCGAGCTGTCGTTCAACGGCAAGCCCGTCGCCCACGACGCGGCCACGACGGACGGCACCGGCCCGGCGCACGACGCGACGACGGCGGACGTCCGGCTGCTGGTCGACCGTGCGGACACCGCCCCGTCGCGGAACGCCGCAGAGGCGTCAACTCCGGTGTCCCACCCGGACGGTGAGCCGCAGCTGCACGAGGTGGTCAGCCCGCCGGACAGCGTCTGGCGCGGTGGCGACGACCGCGGCGGACTGGGCGAGACCGTGGTCGTCCGCGACCTGGAGAGCACCTCGGACCTGCGGGCGGCGCTGGACGTCAAGGGCCGGGAGCGGTTCGGCGACGACTGGAACGCCGTCCGCGACCAGGTGATGCGGGGCTTCAGCCAGCCGAACCTGGCCGCCCGGCTGACCGGGATGACCCGCGGCGAGCCGCTGGAGGTGAGGATCCCCGGCAAGGACGGACAGGTCGTCACGGCCGTCGCCCGGGTCGAGGCGATGACCTACCGCCGGGAGGACGGCAAGGCCGAACTCAACGCCGTCAACGAGACCGGCGCGTTCAGCGTGAACCGCAGCCTGGACGCGCGGACCGTCATCGAGCAGGGCCAGCTCGGCGGCACCGTCGCCAAGGCCACCAAGGGCACGCCCGGCGCCGAGATCGGCGTCACCGGCTCCGGCCAGCACCGTCAGCGGGCCGGCGGGCAGGGCCGGCAGGCCGACCGGGTGTACGCCAGCGGCAAGTACAGTGCCCCGCAGGTGATTTACGGGGCCGAGCTGATGGTGGACGTGCACGTCGGCCGGCCCGGCGAGGCGGGCGGCGGACGTCCGGACGTCTCGGTGCCGGTCCGCGTCGAGGTGGGCCTGGACGCCCGGGAGACCGTCAAGGTGCAGGCGCCGCGCACCGAGGACGGCGTGATCGGGTTCAAGCGGCCCGAGGGCGCCGTGCCCGTCGCTCCGACCAGTGCCCGCACCGAGCCGGCCCCGCACCGGGCGCCGAGCCGGATGGCGGACCGTCACGAGCTGAACGCCTCCTACGTGGTGCACACGCTGAGCGGCGCCGACAAGGTGCGCGCGGAGGTGGAGAACGCGGTGCGGACCAAGCACGGCGAGCCGTCGGAGGAGGTGAAGCAGCGGATCGGCGCCGGCTTCGACCGGGTCGCGCTCAAGGCCCAGCTCTCGCAGCTCACCCGCGGCGGGAAGATCACCGAGACCGTCTCCGGCAAGACCTGGTCGGCCGAGGTGACCGTCACGGCGAAGCTGGGGGAGTCCACGTACCACTCCGCCGCGGACAAGTACGAGTTCGAGTCCGGCACCCGCACGTCCAGCGGCAACGGCAACCTGCGAGACAGCCGGGACCGGTTGAACGGCGGCGGCCAGGTCAAGGTGAAGACCGAGGTCGTGGACGTCAGCGGCGGCTACGCGTACCGGGTGGACCGCGGCTACGGCCGGGCGACGGAGACCGTCGGCTCGGCCTCCAACCGGGGCAAGCACGTCGAGCCGGCCGTGTTCTTCGACGTCGCGGCGCCCTACCACGTCGAGGTCGCGTTCAAGCGGCTGGGCGTGCCCGACGGCGTGCACAGCGCGGACGTGGAGACGGTGGCCCGGGTGGCCGTCCCGACGCGTGACGCCGTCCCGGCGTCCGGGCCGGTCGAGCGGGCCACGGAGAAGCTGCCGAAGGGCTTCGCGGAGGGACGGCGCCTGGACTCCTCGGCGATCGTCACCGACATCCACGCGCTGCCCGGGGCGACCGGCGGGGCTCCTCGGCGGACGCTCGGCGAGTCGGTGCTGGCCCAGGTGGAGTCGGGCTGGAAGCCCGGCGGGCTGCGCGCCCTGCAGCGGAAGCAGGCCGGGCAGCCGGAGTTGACGCGCAATCCGTTCGGCCGTGACTGGGCGGGCATCCGCGGCAAGCTGGACGCGGAACTCACCCCCGACCGGCTGCAGTCCCGGCTGAAGGCCATGACGGCCGGCGACGAGATCGTGGTGCGGCACGGCCGGACCACCGTCCGGGTCGGCGCCCAGCTCCGCGACCGGATGGTGCACCTCGGCGACGCGGGCACCACCGAGTTCAACGCCGGCACCGACGTGCAGCGCAGCTTCGCGCACACCGACGCCACCGGCACCGGCCACCAGGGCACGCTCGGCGTGACGACCGCCGTCCCCGTGCCCGGCGCGCCCGCCGTCTCGGTGACGGCCGGTCTGACCGGCACCGCCGGCCGGGGCCACGACCGGGCGGACGTGCAGACCCGGGCCACCTCGGCCGGGTCCGCCACCAAGGCCAAGCTGCCCGGCAGCGCCTACGCCGGTGAGGCGGAGCTGGTGTTCACCATCGACCGGCGGCCCCACCTCGGCCGGCAGGTGCACCAGCGGCGCACCGCGGCGATCGGGTTCGAGGCCCTGGTCGAGACCGGCGAGACCGTGGCGGTTCCCGCGACCGGGGCCGCCGCGGCGACCGGCACGGTCCGGCCGCCCGAGCCCGTCACCGTCCAGGTCCCGCCGGAGCGGGTCTGGGAGACCGGCCTGCGCGACACCGACGTGCTGCGCTGGCTCGGCGACGTCGGCGGTGTCCAGGACCTGGTGCGGCTGCGCGGCCCGGAGTACTTCGGCAAGTCGGCCTGGAAGGAGATGGAACCCGTGGTCGGGACCGTCACCTCGCACAGCCACCTGTCGGCGCTGTTCGGCACCGCCACCCAGGGCATGGGCGTCGCGGCGACCCTCCCGTCCAACCGGGTGACGCTCGGCGGCGGAAAGGGCGTCGAGGTCGGCGTGAAGGTCGTCTCGCTCGAACACCGGGCGGTCGACGACAAGGTCGAGCTCAGCCCGGCCAACGGCGTCACCTCCGGCACCACCCGCAACGACCTGACGGCGAAGAACGCGGGCGTCCAGGCCCAGCTCGGCGCCAAGATCACCGGTGACGTCACCAACAGCCCGGCGATCGTCGGCGGCGCGCAGCACCTGTGGCGCGACGGCGGCGGCCACAGCGACTCCGGCCAGGTGATCTCCAACGGCAAGTTCGCGGTCCCGATGGCGCGTTACGCCGGCCATGCCGAGGTCGAGGTGACGCTCTTCGACGGGAGCCGAAACCCGGTCAGGGAACGGGGAGTGGTGCCGTTCGCCGTCGACATCCCGCTGTCCGAGACCACCGGCCGGGAGGTGTCGGGCGACCAGTACCTCGCCTTCACCGAGCAGCAGCGGGCCGGTGAGCTCCGGGTCACCGACGGGGCGTGGCGGCTGGACGAGGTCCAGCGGCTGCTGGCGCCGGACGCCGACCCGTCCGCCGTCCGCACCCCCGCCGAGCACGAGCAGCTGCTCGGCACCGTGCGGCTCGGACGGGCCGTCTACGACCGGGAGTTCACCGCGAGCACCGACGCGGGCGCCGCCCACGTCCGGGCCGCCCACCGCCTGGTCGAACTGGGCGGCGGTACCTCGGAGGGCACCTCCGCCCTGCTGGGCGAGCTGCTCGGCACACCGGACGGCGCGCCGCCGGCCGCGGCCGAGGTGCGCAAGGTGATCGGCTACGTCGAGCGGAAGTCGGCCGAGGGACCGGTCACCCGAGACGACCTGACGGCCGGGGCGCAGGAGGGCTGGGAGGCCTGATCCACCGGGCACAGCGCGACGGCCGGGGCCCGTACCCGGGCCCCGGCGGTCGCGGCAAGGGGCATTGACAGCCGATCAGTTCGGTCGGTCTAATGCTGACGCCCGAGAACGGGCAGCTCACTGGGGGGAGCCGTGATGGGGACTGCAAGGATCGACGCACTGTTCGAACGGGACCGGGCCTGTCAGGGCGCGGGCATCACCCTCGACGAGGTGACCGGCGGACGCGCGGTGGCCCGGATGAAGGTCACCGAGGAGATGGCCAACGCCCACGGCATCGGCCACGGCGGGTACGTGTTCCTGCTCGCCGACGCCGCGTTCTCCTACGCCTGCAACAGCTACGGCCCCGTCGCCCTCGCCCAGGGCGCGCAGGTCACCTTCCTCGCCCCCGCGCAGATCGGCGACGAACTGGTCGCCGAGGCGACCGAGCGAATCCGGTCCGGGCGGCAGGGCGTCTACGACGTCACCGTCCGCACCACGGCCGGCACGGTGGTCGCCGAGTTCCGCGGCCAGAGCGTCCTGGTGGCCGGAGTGCCGCACAGCGCCTGACCGGCCCGGCCCCGTGGCGCCCGGCAGGACGTGTACCGGTGGGCCGTCGACGGGTACCTCTCCGGGAATGGAACCCACAGAAGCGGTAAAGGAGTTGGCCGATCGCGCGGGCTACGGCGAGCTGCTCGCGGTGCACCGGATGCCGCTGCGGTCGGTGCTCTCGCCGATCGGCCTGTTCCTGCTGCCGGTCGCGGTACTGAGCACCGTCCTGGCCTGCACGGAGCGTTTCGGGCCGGCAGCCCGGTCGGCCGGCGCCGCCGTGGCGCTCGGCTGCGTCGTCCTCACCGCGCTCGCGGTGCGCCGGGACCGGCGCACGGCCCACCGCATGCCGGTGGTGTTCTGGTACGCGGACGGCCTGGTGATCGCCCGCACCGGCGAGCCGCCCACCGCTCACGGTCTGGACGGCATCACCCCCTACGAACACACCGTCACCGTCCGCAACGGCCGCTCGCGCGGCAGCAGTTCGACCGTCACGGAGATCCCCGTCCTGGAACTGCGCGGACCGGGCGGTGCGCCCGTACTGACGCTGAGCGGCCGAGCACGGGCGGCACGCTTCGCCGCGCTGCTCGCCGCCCGCCGGGCACCGGCGGCCCGCGCCCTTCTCGCGGCGGGGGAGCGGCTGGAGTTCGGCCCGTTCGCCGTCACCCCCGAGGGCCTGGCGCTCGACGGCGCCCCTCACCCGTGGGCACGGGTCCGCGCGCTGCGCATCACCGCCCGTCGGGTCCTGCTGGAGCTGACCGACGGCCCGGTGCGGCCCGTCGCCACCCGCGACGTGCCGCACCTGCGCACCCTGGACGCCCTCGTTCGGGAACACGCCGCGGCGCGCGACTGATGCTCGGGCCGCGCGGCTCAGACGTCGCGGCGGGTGCCGAAGAACAGGGTGACCACGATGCCGCCCAGCGCCCAGGCGAGGTAGACCACCCACTCGCCGGCCGGTTCGGCCGGGAACGGGATGTGCGGGTTGACCGGGGCGCCGACCAGGTCGTGCAGGACCTGCCACGCGCGGAACGGCGTCGCGTGGTACAGGCAGGCCGACCAATGGTGGTTCTCGCTCAGGAAGTTGGGGATCAGCAGCAGCACGGCGGTGGTGCCGACGATGGTCGCCGCACTGTGCCGGATCAGCGCCGCGAGGCCGAGGCCGGTCAGCGCGCAGACCGGCGGCAGCAGGGCTGAGGCCAGCAGGGCGCGCCAGATGCCCGGTTCGGTGATCGAGATGCCGGCGTGCTTGCCGGAGAGGATCGCCTGCGAGACGAAGAAGGACGTCCCGGTCGCCACCAGGCCGAAGACGGTCATCACCGCCGCGAGCACGATGATCTTCGCGGAGAGCAGCGCCCGCCGGGCCGGCACCGCTGCGAAGGTGGTCCGGATCTGGCCCGTCGAGTACTCGCTGACCAGTGACACCGCGCCCAGGCTGCCCGTGATCAACAGGGTGGCGATACAGGCGTTGTTGGTGAACGAGGCCGCCAGCGACCCGGCGGGCACGAAGAACTCCCGCTGTGCGGGCAGGAAGTGGTCCCAGTCGTTCACGTCGGCGATCGCCGCGTTGGCGTTGAGGAAGACCAGCCCGAGCATGCCCAGGATCAGCCCCCAGCGGATCGACCGCAGCGAGACGAGCTTGAACCACTCGCCCAGCAGCAGGTCACGGAACCGGGCGCGCGGCTCGTCGACCGTGAGCGGCGCGGGCGGGGCGAGGGAGATGAGCGCGGTCATCGGGATTCTCCTGCGAGGTATTCGACGCTGTCGGCGGTGAGTTCCATGAACGCCGTCTCCAACGAGGCGGCGCTGGTAGCCAGTTCGCGCAGCCGATGACCGTGCCGGTGCGCCAGCTCGCCGATCGCGTCGGCGTCCAGACCGGTCACCACCAGCCGCTCCTCGCCGTCCGGCCGCACCTGCGCCCCGGCGGCGGTCAGCACGGTGGCCAGCGCGTCCGCGTCCGGCGTGCGGACGGTGACGCTGCTGCCCCGGCCGCGGGCGGCGAACGAGGCCAGCGGCTCGTCGGCGATCAGCCGGCCGCGGCCGACCACCACCAAGTGGTCGGCGGTGTGCTCCATTTCGCTCATCAGGTGGCTGGAGACGAACACCGTCCGCCCCTCGGCCGCCAACCGTCGGAACAGGCCGCGCACCCAGCGCACCCCCTCCGGGTCGAGCCCGTTCAACGGCTCGTCGAACAGCAGCACCGGCGGGTCGCCGAGCAGCGCGGCGGCGATCCCCAGCCGCTGCTTCATGCCCAGCGAGTAACCGCCGATCCGCCGCCGGGCCGCCCCCGCCAGCCCGACCTCCTCCAGCACCTCGTCCACCCGCCGCAGCGGAATCGCATTGGTCCTGGCCAGCACCCCGAGATGGGCGACGGCACTGCGGCCGCCGTGCACGTCGGAGGCGTCCAGCAGCGCGCCGACGTGCCGCAGGCCGCGCGGATGGTCACGGAAGCGGCGGCCCTGGACGGTGACGCTGCCGCCGGTCGGCTCGTTCAGCCCGATGATCATGCGGAGCGTGGTGCTCTTGCCGGCCCCGTTCGGGCCGAGGAACCCGGTGACGCAGCCGGGTCGGACGGTGAAGGTCAGGCCGTCGACGGCGACGGTGCGGCCGTAGCGCTTGGTGAGTTCGTTGACTTCGATCACGACAACCAGCGTTCCGTGACGGCCCGTCGTCCCGCGTCGGCCTGCCGCCGACACTGCCCGCGGCCGGTGTCTTCCCGGGTTGTACGTCCCTGGTCCGACGCCTCGTTCGGGCGTGGCTGACTACGATCACCCCATGCCCGTGAACTCGCCCTCCCTGCTCAGACGTGTGACGCCCGGCGGCTGGGCGGCGATCGCCTGGGCGGCGGGCCTCGTGTACTCCTTCGTGGTGCTGGTCCGGCTGCCGGGCGAGTCCCCGGACAACTTCTACCGCGGCCTGCTGCTGGCCGACGGCAACCAGATCTGGCTCGCCCTCGGCGCAGCGGCCACCCTCGCCGGCTGCGCGCTGCTGCGCCGCGGGCCGCTGACCGCCCTCGGGCTGCTGCTGGCGGGCACGGTGTTCGGCGCGTGGGCGATGCACTCCACCGCGATCGACGTCCCGCTGGTGCTGGGGCCGGACGTGGCGCTCTGGTACATCGCGGCGACCCTGCCCCGCCGCAAGGTGGTGCTCGCCTCCGGCCTGGCCGCCCTGGTCCTGCTCGGCTACCCGATCGGACGGGTGCTGGTGGGCTTCGTCATCGGCACCTCCACCGCGCTCGCGGTCCTGCTGACCGCCGCCGTCGCCGTGCTGCTCGGCAACTCCGCGGGGGAGTCCCGCCGGCACGCGGCCGAACTGAGCGAGAACGCCGCCGCGCGCGCCGTCGCCGGTGAACGCCTGCGGATCGCCCGCGAGTTGCACGACATGGTCGCCCACAGCATCGGCATCGTCGCCCTCCAGGCCGGCGCGGCCCGGCTGGTCCTCACCACCCAGCCGGAGGCCGCCCGCGACGCCCTCGGCCAGGTCGAGACCGCCAGCCGGGAGACCCTCTCCGGCCTGCGCCGCATGCTGGTCGCCCTGCGCGCCGCCGAGGACGACCCCTCGGGGCAGCCGCCGCTCACCCCCACCCCCGGCCTCGCCGACCTCGACCGCCTCGCCGCCTCCACCACCGCCGCGGGCGTCGCCGTCGACCTGTGTTGGCGCGGTGAACGGCGGGGCCTGCCACCGGAGTTGGACCTCGCCGCGTACCGGGTCGTCCAGGAGTCGGTCGCCAACGTGGTCCGCCACGCCGGCGCCCGCTCCTGCCAAGTGACCATCTCCCGCGAGGAGGACTCCGTGTCCATCGAAGTCCTCGACGGCGGCGGCCTGCGCGCCACCCAGCCTGGCGGAGCGGGCTTCGGCCTCCTCGGCATGAAAGAACGCGTCGCCCTCCTGCACGGCTCCTTCACCGCCGGCCCCCGTCCCACCGGCGGCTTCCGCGTTGCCGCGACCCTCCCCGTCCCGGCAGGTGCCCGATGACCGTCCGCATCCTCCTCGTCGACGACCAGCCCCTCGTCCGCGCCGCCCTCTCCATGGTGGTGAAGGACGCCCCCGACCTGGAGATCGTCGGCGAGGCCGGCACCGGTGACGAAGCAGTCCGCCTGGCTGCGGAGTTGACGCCCTCCGTCGTCGTCATGGACATCCGCATGCCCGGCATGGACGGCATCGAGGCCACCCGCCGGATCACCTCGGGCCCTTGTTCGGCCCACGTCCTCGTCCTCACCACCTTCGACGACGAGGAGTACGTCTACGGCGCGCTGCGCGCCGGCGCGTCCGGCTTCCTCGTCAAGGACATGGGCCTCGAGGAGATCCTCGCCGCCATCCGCGTGGTCGCCACCGGCGACGCCCTGCTCGCCCCCCGCGTCACCCGCCGCCTGATCGCCGACCTCACCTCCCGCCCCACGCCCGGCAGTTCGGCCCCGCCCCGCACCCTGGCCGCCATCACCGAACGCGAACAGGAAGTTCTCACCCTGATCGCCAGCGGCCTCTCCAACACCGAGATCGCCGACCACCTCCACCTCAGCATCACCACCGTCAAGACCTACGTCACCCGCCTCCTCTCCAAACTCGACGCCCGCGACCGCGTCCACCTGGTGATCCTCGCCTACGAGGCGGGCCTGGTGACCGCCTCCCGCTGACCGCCCTGGCAGCGCCTCCGGACTGCGGCGTTCATTCCGGTGCGCCTGCAGGTGGAGCCTCGGCGTGGCACACTACTGGCACAAGGGTGGGCCGGAGCCATGCCTGAAAGCCAACTCGTCAGCAGGATCGCAGAGTTCGAGGCGGAGAAGGCGCGGCGAGCGACGGACCCCGACTGGAACGGCGACGCTCTGCTGCTGGCGGACGTCACGCGAATCCTGTGGAAGGCTTCAGGTCGGTGAGAACGGCGACGGGGCGGACCTGCGGACCAAGGCCGACCGGGTCGGCGACGCCGTCTACTCGGCGGCGATGCGTCTGTTCAGCGATGAGGAACGCAACCGCGCGTGGCTGCTCGCCGAACTGTTGGACGCCGGCCACCTGCTCCTGAACGGCCAGTGGAGCGATAAGAAGTTCGTTCGGGTATGCCGACCCTGGGCCTCTGCACCGGGTTGATGGTGCTCATGGTTGCCGAACCGGTCGCTGACCGGATCCTGCGCGGCGAGCGGTGCCGAATCCCGTCCCGTGTCATGCGCCTGCACTGTCCTTCGTCGAACTTTCGGCAGCCGACCGTCCGTTCATGAACATGATCTGAGTGATCCTCAGCTCTGTCGACGCTTGTTGTCAAACGTCAAGTAAGCCCCGCCGAAACTCCATTGGGCGGAGCTTACTTGACGTTCTATGCTGCAGTGGCTGAACCTGCTAGGCCATCATGCAATCCTTGTGCTGGCCGTCTAGATTGCGCGGCGTGTCGATACATTTACGCCGGAGTTGTATGTTCGCGGCGAGTCGAACTGTGAACCAGCGATTCCAGAGAGGTCATTTTTCGAACGCGCGTCCCGTGTCATTCGGTGGGCGAGATAGCCAGTTCTGGATATTTTCATACTCCTCGTCGGTGACGGATCCCTCTGGGGTTCTTGTCATGAACTTTCGTATCGCCGATGCGCGATGGGGATTCGGCAAGGAAATGATGCTGATGCCATCTTGCCATGTAGTTCCAGCGACTACTGTGTACCCCGTTTTGGACACCATGACGAAACCTGGTCGACCATAGGGGCCCCCAAGGAGTCCGTTCGCCGTTCCGGCGCCGATGATGTCCCATTCGTCTTTCAGTTTCACCAGCGCCCAGCGCGAAACCGGGAATCTGTCGGACTCGAGAACTGCCAGCGACAGAAGAAACTCTCTTCGCTGATCCAGGAGTCTGTGCCTCTGTGCTATGGCAAACCAGGCTTCATTTGCGTTGCGTACGAGGTCTGGATCCTGGAACTCGAACTCCTCGTCGAATCGGCCATCGTCTGATCCACAGGCCGATGCCATCCATGCCGCATCGGCTGGGATGACGTCGGTTACACCTGCGATATCGAGCAATATCAATCCTGCGGCATCGCATAGAGCGGAAATTTCAGCTCTGTTGAGAGGCATTTTCACCACCGTCAGCACCCAGGCTTGTAAGTTTTGATTGCGTCATAATTGTGGCCGGCGCCTTCCCTGCCGCCTGTGGGTTCAACCCATCCGATTGTGCCGTCACTTTTGACTAGGAGTCGATAATCATTACCTCCATTCGGGACGTCATATATCTTGGCGCCCCCCCAGAATGCTCGAGCGGGCCTCGGGCCGGTATCGCCCCGAAAGAAGTCGAGCACTCGATTATTCTTTGGACCGGTCTCGCGCTGCGAGAGCTGGCCCCGGAGGTACATGTCAATAGCGTTCTGAATAATCGGTGGTGGCGTCTGGGACTGCCCGGCGTTGTGGACCAGCACCGAGGTGTCAGTCGCTACCACATAGTACGTATGGAACTCGGCGACCGTCAGATTGTATGCCGCTCGCGCGGAGGTGTTGTACGAAGAGACGGAGGCGACCGTAGCGGCGCCTCGAACGGTTTGCAGTTCGTGGCCGGGTGTGAGGTCCTTCGCGTCAGTCCACTGGCCGGTAGTGGCGTCCCAGTACGGGTGGTGGGCGGTGGAGGTGAACTCGGAGACGACTCCAGACGCACTTTCGGTGATAGTGAGGGTGGTGAACTGCGTGTCGTCAGGCGTGAAGATGGTTGCGATAACCGGCTCGGGGCCGGTGACGCCGGATTCCGGATCGGAGGACATGACCATGTCGTCTTGCGTCACGCGCTCGATCGGCTTGGTCGTGCCGTCTGCCATGAGCACGAGCGTGCCAGCTGGGAAACTATTCTGGCACGACGATCCAAATGACTCCTGGTTTGCACGCCACTGACTTCTAGCACTGGAACTGCCGATGCCGCGACTGGCGAGAATGTTCTCCGGGGAGCTCTTTCCGGCTGTAAGTCGGTTTCCGCCACCGTCGTGGCCAGGTCCGATCTCATCGGCTGCGATGGCGAACAGAGTCTGCCAGTCCCGAAGATACGACGGGCAGTTGTTCCAGCCGATGTCGGCACACGCCCCCCTGATGGTGAACTGCAGCGAGTACTCCATCGGCGGGTAGTCCGGATTGGTGTAGGGGCAGCTCTTCTTTCCGTAGTCGCCCTTGCAGAATCCCTCCATCCGCTTGTAGAGCGCATCGATGAATTCCTCGCCCTTGTCCCAGTTCTCCGGGATTGCGACCCCCGGGTAGACCACGACCTTCTGGACCCGGCAGCACTCACCGTTGCTCTTGGTGCCGCGCCGCTGATGACCAGTGCCATCCGCGTCGTGACCGTTTGTTGCTGTAGCGGTGGTCGAGAGACCCTCCAGCGAGGGATAGTTCATGCCCACCTGAGTGCCGTTGTCGCACTCGTCGGCCGAGCGGCAGGCCATCAGGCCGGAGGGGTCGCTGGCGTTGACGGGGCTGTTGTTGCTGTAGGCGTAGCCGTTCCACTGCTGCGGGTCGTTCGCTCCGAGGAGCGGGTCCGGGCTGATGAAGCGGCCGGTGGTGGGTTGGTACTGGCGGGCTCCGAGGTTGGTGAGGCCGGTGGCGTCGTCCTTGGTGCCGTTGACGAAACCGTGGTTGCCGGCCCAGGTGGTGGGCTGGGCGCCGCGGGGGTTGCCGAACGGGTCGGTGGCGCGGCGGGTTTCGACCAGGGTGGTGCCGTCGAGGGCGAGGTTTCCGGTGCCGTGGTGGTCGCTGACCTGGTAGGTCGCTGTGCTGCCCTGCCGGACCAGGGTCAGGCCGCCCGGCATCTGGTACGTGCGGGTGGTGGTCGTGGCCTTGGCAGCGGTGTCGTAGGTGAGTTCGTCCGCCCCGAGGAAGACGGTGGTCTTGCCGGGGTTGTGCCGGACGAGCTGGTTGCCGTCGGCGTCGTAGACGTAGGTGGTGGAGTTGTCGGGGACGGTCCACTTCTGACCGGCCGGAACGGTGGTGGTGCCGCAGGTGGCCACGACGGTGGCGGTGCCGCTGGTACTGACATCACCGGGGACGGCCAGGCACAGGTTGGTGCCGACGTTGAGGACGGTGCCGTTCGGCTGAGGCGTCCAGGTCTGCGTGGCGTTGCCGGTGCAGGACTGGAGCTGGACCTCGGAGCCCGAGGTGGTGCCCATGGCGGTCAGGCACTTGCCCATGATCTTGAGCAGGTTGCCGGTGGTGGCGAACCTCTGCGCGCCGCTGGAGTTGCAGGTGCTGAGCTCCGCCGGGGTGTTGGCGGCGCTGCTGCTGCCGCGCATGAAGAGGCACTTGCCGCCGATGCCCTGGATCTGGACCGCGGGCTTGTCGGTGTCGAGCTTGCCCTCGGTGTTCCAGGTGTAGTTGGTGATGCCGGCGCTGTAGACGTACTGGGTCGCGGTGTTGCCTGCCGCGTCGTACGTGCTGGTGTTCAGCACGCTGGTGGCGCCGGTGACGGCGGTGGAGGACATCAGTGCGTGCGGACCGCCCTTGCCGTTGCCGGAGTTGACGGTGCCGTCGGGGGTGAAGGTCTGGGTGGTGACGGTGTCCTTGGCGCTGTCTCCGCTCGGGTCGTGCTGGGTGAGGCTCTTGCGGTTGCCGGTCAGGTCGTAGGTGTAGTCCTGCCAGTACGGGACGCTGCCGCCGACGGTGTTCTTCGCCGGGGCGACGGCTCCGCTGGTGGGCGTGGAGTTGGCGCAGGCGCCGCGTCCGCCGACCGTCGGGTTGGGCAGGAGGTTGAGCGCACCGGTGTCGGTCCAGGCGGTGGTCAGCCGGTTGAGGTAGTCGTAGCCGAAGCACTGCAGGTCGGTCGCCGACGGCGTGTTGTCGGGGATGGTGCGGATCGCGGAGATCCGTCCGGCGGGGTCGTAGGCGTAGGTGGTCTGCTGGACCGCGCCGGTGGCGGCGGTCTGCTTGTCGACCAGCTGGGTCAGCTGACGGCCGGTCGGCTCGTCGTAGGTGTTGGTGAGGACGATCTGGGTGCCGTACGGGTTGACCGTGGTTCGGATCGGCCGGCCGTAGGCGTCGTAGTCGTTCGAAAGGTCGTAGGTCTTGCCGCCGTCCGCTGCGAAGGACTGCAGGGTGCCGAAGGCCTCGTAGGTGTAGCGCAGACGCTCTGCGGCGATACCACCTGCGTCCGGGAGGACGTCGTTGAGCAGCAGGCCGGTGACCTGGTCGTAGGTCGGCTTGTAGGTGTAGGTGAACGGGGTGGTGGCGCCGAACTCCGATCCGGGGATCGTGGTGGTGGCGCTGGTCGGCCGGTAGGCGGTGTCGTACGCGGTGATGGCCCGGGTGTAGGCAGCGCCCGCAGTTCCGCCCGTGTAACGGGTCGTGGTGCTGGGCTGGCCCTTGAGCACGGTGTCGTAGGTACGGGCCGTCAACTGCTTGGCCGGATCCGCGGCCGCGCCGTCGAACGTGGCTACGGCGCGCCCGAGCAGGTCGTACGTGGTGGTGACGGTGCGTCCGCGTGCATCGGTGGTGGATGCGACCCGGCCGGCGGCGTCGTATCCGATGGTGCTGGTGCCGGTGTCGGGGTCCGTCGAGGAGATCTGTCGGCCGTGGAGGTCGTAGGTGTAGGTCCAGGTGTTCCCGGCCGCGTCCGTGCGGGTGGCGGGCTGGCCCGTCGCCGTGTAGGTGTACTTGGTGATGTCGGCGTCCGCCGGGTTGCCGGTGGCAGTGGCGGTCCGGTACTGCCACAGCTGAACCTGCTTGCCCTGGGCGTTCGTCACAGCCGTGGTCGGGGTGGACCCGGTCGGCGGAGTGACGTCGACGCGGTCAGCGCCGGGGTACGCCGTCGAAGAAGTGGTCTGCAGGGTGCCGTATGCGATGAACTCGCTGCTGACCGGGCGGGACAGGCCGTCGTAGACGGTGTGGGTCTGGGAAGGGATCTCCTTGGTGGTCTGCGCCTCGTAGAGTGCGGTGCCCGGTCCGGCGACGCTGTTGTACCAGGCGCCGTTCGCTCGGGTCATGCGGCCGTGCGAGTCGTAGGCGGTTTCGGCGAGGATGCGTCCGGTGTATCCGGACAGTGCCGGAGTCGACTGAGTCTGGATCACCCGCCCGACACCGTCCATGATTTGCACGGACTTCGCGGTGCTGTAGACGTCAGTGGTGCTGGTTCCCACCAGAGCGGTCGTGGTGGTGCTCGGCGGTACGACCTTGTTGGCGACCACGCCGGGGATGGCGTATGCGTAGGCCGTGTTGGGGGTGAGGGACGTGCCGCGGCCGGGGAGCCACACCGCGGTGGTGCGGCCGAGCGCGTCGTAACCGACGGTCGCAGTGCGCCCGTTGGCGTCGGTCTCGGTGCGGGTCAGACCTCGGGCCGAGTCCAAGGTGGTGACGGTCGTCCGACCCGTGCTCTGGTCGGCAGCACCGGCCGGCGCCGGGCTGGTGACTGTGGTACCGGTCGGCAGCTCGCCCGCCTGCGGGGCGGAGTACGCGGTGGTCACCGTGGCTCCGGCCGGGTGGGCACTGTCCGTGACCCGCGGGTTGGTGGCGCTCAGGGGCCGCCCGTACGCGTCGTACGTGGTGGTCGCGTCGGTGACGAAGACGGCGGTGGATCCGTCGTAGCGGTCCAGGTTCTCCGTGGCCGTGACTTCGGCCTTTGCGCCTGCCTCTCCGAGCGGCTTGCCGTCGTGTCGCACCCTGGACCAGGTCAGGGTGTTCTGGGAGTCCGGCGTGGCCGAGCAGGCGTTGGCACCGGAGACGGTGACGACCTCGGAGACCAGGGCGGTCACCTGGAGGTCGGGGCCGCTGCCGTAGGAGGTGCGGGTGCACGTGTCTGTCGCGCCGTCCGCGGTGTCGAGGACGGAGACGGTCCGGTTGTTGTGCGTGGGGTCGGCCACCGTGGTGCGGGTCGCGGTGAACCAAGTCCCGTCGGACTTGAGGGACTTGACCGTCGCCACGTTGGTCTTGGCGCTGTACCGGGCCGTCAGGGCCGGCACCCCGGTCTGGTTGTGGGTGGCGGTGACCGTAGGCTCGCTGCTGGTCGCGGCGGAGTACGAGGTGACCGTTCCGCCGGCCTGGTTGTAGCTGTCGTTCTCCAGGGCCTGCCCCGACAGCCAGTCGGAGTCCGTGGCCGAAGTCCCCATCGGGCCGGTCACGGTGATGCTGCGGGGCGTTCCGGCTGAGGTAATGTCGCCGTCCATGCCCTGGTGGTAGGTGACGGTGCTCTGCGACTTCGGGCCGTCAGCGCCACTGCCTGCCTGGGTGGTGACCGTGGCGTAGCCGCGGAACTGGTCCCAGGTGCGGTCCTTGTCGTCGGTGAAGGGCGAGTCGTTGCGGTGCCAGGCCGCCGCGCCGTAGCTGTACGCGGTGGTCATGGTGGCGGAGCCCGGCGTGCCCGGGTTGACCGTGACGGTCTTGACCGGGTAGCGCTGGAACCAGTCGTCGACGGGGTCGGCGTCCGGCTTGTCGTTGGGCTTGTGCCACTTGACGTTGTAGCAGGAGCGCGTGTCGGTGTCGGCCGAGCCCGGCATGACGTTGTTGATGCGGGAGCAGTCGGCAGGGTAGTAGTCGACGCCGATGGTGCTGCCGGTCTCGGTGGTGATCAGCTGGATGCGGGGCCGGTTGTAGGCCGGGCGGGACGGGACCAGGTTGGTTCCGTCGACCCGGTTCTGCAGCAGCACCTCGATGAAGGACACCGGGTTCAGGGGAACCTCGGTGGTGGAGGCCTGGGTGTCCTTGCCGGTGCGCTTGACCGAGCCCAGCCACGGGACCTTGGTGTTCTCGGTGGTGTTCACCACGTCCACGAAGCGGTGGTCCAGGGTGTACAGGTCGACGTCCTGGTAGGCGCCGTTGTAACGGACCTGGGTGGTGATGGAGTTGAGCCACTTGGAGGACCAGAACGTCGGCCCGTAGTTGGTGCAGGCGCCGGTCTGGGCGCACTGCTGGTCGAGCGGGGCGTCCGGCCAGTTGGCGGCGTTCGCCGACGTACGGTTGGCCGTGTCGCAGGCCGAGGTCGAGGTGACGCAGCGCTCACCGGAGGCGAAGAGGATCTTCGCGGCCGACTTGTAGGCGCCGTTGGCCGTGATCTGGTCGCTCAGGAGCTGGCCGTAGGCGATGGACTGCAGCACACCGGTCCGGGTGTACGCGGTGCTGGTGCCGGTTCCGTTGTTCTGGGCGCCGCCCCGGCTGTAGTAGTTGGTCTCGGGGGCGTACGTGTAGTTGATCAGGTTGCCGTGCGGATCGACGATGTAGTCGAGGTTCCACCGCCAGGCCATCTGGCACCAGGAGGCCTTGCCCTTGGCGGAGTCGTAGCAGGGGTCGCCGGCGTTCGGGGAGTAGACCGGAACGGTCCAGGCCGAGCCGGAGTCGGGGCCCTTGGTGGACGGGTTGCCCGAGGCGTCGGGCAGGTGGGCCAGGCCGAAGTAGTAGGCCGTGCCGCTGGTGTCGGTGACCTTGATGTACGAGCCGTTCCAGGTGCCGTTGCTGGCGCCGGTCAGGAACTCGACCTTGCTGCCGTCGTCACCCTTGAGGCGCCAGGTGCAGGCGGACTGCTCCGTCGTGGCGGGTGCGCCGGCCTGGCAGGAGGCGTCGTGGGGGACCAGCTCGCCCGAGTGCCCCGCCAGCGACAGGGTCAGGTTGGCCCCGGCCCAGCACTGGTCGCCGGAGTTGGTGATCCCGGCCTTCGAACACGACTGGTAGCTCCGCTCGACGAAGCCCGCGCTGTAGTCCCAGCCGTCACCGATCCAGGAAGCCTGCGAGTTGGTGGACGACGTCTTGCCGTCCACCGCAGCCGAGTCGTAGGACAGGGCGACCGCCGGAGCGGCACCGCCCAGGGTCGGCGGCGCCTGGATGGGGTAGGAGTAGCTGAAGGACCCGGACGAGGAACCCGCGGACCACGCCTGGGAGATGTTCAGCGGGGTCGCGGAGTACTTGCCTGCGCCGCTGTCCGATCCGGTGACCGCCGCGAGCACCACCCCCTGCGGGGCAGCCGCCGCGGCAACGCCCTGCGACTGGCTCTTGGCAGCGGCAGCGTCGCCGCCCGGCAGGACGACGTCACCGCTGACCTTCTTCGCGGTGAGGTCGACCTGCGACTCGACCGGGGTCTGGGCCAGACAGCCCGCGACCTGAGGTGTCGTCAAGGAGCAGGCGGGCATCGTCACGAGCCGCATGCGGGAGACCCAGTCGGCGCCGTAGCTCTCGGTCAGAGCAGTGGCGTCGAGGTTCACCCGCAGCGCGCCGGACGCCTCCGACTCGCCATGACGGAGCGTCAGGACCGGGCCGGGAATGCCGGCGGCGCTGCTGGTGGCCGGGTCGATCACCTCGACCTGGATCTTCTGGCCGCCGAGTGCCGAGCCCTCGATGGGCGCGAGGCTGACCGGGAGGCCGGCGGCCGCGGTGTCGGAGCCGGCCGCCGGCCGCTGGTTCGCGGAGTGGGCCTGCTGCTTGGCGGCGGGTGAGGTGCCGAGGCGGACCTCCGCGCGGCCCTTCGGCAGCGGGTGGGTGGTCTTCGGGGGCTGCCAGGTGGGCGGGACGGGGTGGGCGGGCTTCGTCACCGCGATCGCGGAAACGTCGTGGCCGTCCACGGACTTGGTGGCGGGCAGCGGGGTGTTCGGCGGAGACCACTTGCGCGAGTAGTCCGGTCCGGCGGCGACCGCCAGTGAGACCGGTGCGAGAAGAGATCCGACGACGCTGACCGCGGTAACGGTGGCCAGTCTGCGCAGTAGTGACGGACTGTCTGTTCGTCGGCGTGTGAGACGACGTGCCGATGACACGTGTACCCCCAGTGTGTGTGACAGGCCCAAGGGCCTGTCAAATGATCACCAAAATGGTGCGAAAATTTACCAACTCCTCACTGTGTGCGGTCAATACGCTCGCTGTGGTCACTTCGGCGTGATGCATATCAGGCGCTTCGCATACTGTCTGTCTCCGGATCAAAACGGACCGCGGCTTCTCAAGTTGCTTGCGCACGGACCTTCGGATGCAAGACCGTGCTGCCGACCTCTACGCGCAAGCGTTATGAGGCTCTTTCAGCTTGAGGAGAGCACTGTGTCCAGACGCCGCCGGGGCACCGCCCCGCCGCGCCTTGTGGCCCTCGTCGGGGCGGTAGCCCTGACGATCGGGCCGGTCGCTCCTGCCGCGTTCGCGGCGGAGGGGGTCGGGCTGCCGTCGTCCGACGATATTGCGGCCATTGCGAAGGAGCGGGAGCAGCAGCGCCCGCAGACGGACGCCGATCGGGCGTTGGTGAAGGCGAAGGCCACCGGGCAGCGGGTGGTGGTCGATTCGCTGACCACCGAGTTCAGTGAGACGTCGGCGACGCCCGACGGGCATTTCGCGTTCACCGCGCATCCGGACCAGCAGCGGGTGAAGCGGGACGGCGGCTGGGCGGCGCTCGATGCGTCGTTGGTGCGTACTGCGGACGGCAGTTGGGCGCCGAAGTCCGCTGCCGGGGGTGTCGTGCTGTCCCCGGGTGGCAAGGGTCCGCTGGCGACGATGACCAGTGCGGACGGGAAGAAGCTCGCGCTGAGCGCGCCGTTCGACCTGCCGACGCCTCAACTGGACGACAGTGGAACCGGGTTGTTGTACCCGAATGTCATCCCGGATGTCGACCTGAAGGTCACCGCCGGCAAGTACGGCGGGATGTCGACCGTGCTGGTCGTCAAGACCCAGGAAGCCGCCGTCGGGCAGGCGTTGAAGAGCCTGAAGTTCTCGACCGAGGCCGACGGCGTCACGGTGACGGCCGACAAGGACGGCACGCTGAGCGCGAAGGCGGCCGACGGGAAGCCCCGGTGGACGGCGCCCGCCCCGCGGATGTGGGACAGCGCCACGCAGGCAGCACAGAGCCGGTCCGTCACCATGCAGGCCGCCTCGAGTACGGGTGACGGACGAGCGGTGAGCAGTGTGGACGGCCCCGGCACCAGCGCGGCTGTCGCCACCATGCCGGTCGCCGCCGATGCGAGTGGGCTCACTCTGACGCCGAGTCAGGACCTGCTCGCCCATGGCACTGCGCCCTACTACATCGACCCGGCCTGGCTTCCGTGGAACACCGGTGCCTCGGCCTGGACGTGGGTGCAGTCCGCGCACGCCACCGACTCGGGCAACTACATGCGCTCCGGCAGTAGCGACAATTCGTACCCCGGCGTGGGCGTGTGCGGCACCTACCCGCAGGGCAACAGCTGCATCCCCGCCGACGTCTACCGGTCCTTCTTCCAGTTCGACACCAGGCCGCTCCGCGGAACGGTCATCAACAGCGCGCAGGTCGACCTGCAGGAGTACGTCTCCGCCAACTTCGACTGCTCGAAGACCTATCCGCTGGACCTGTTCTTGACCGGCAGCATCTCCAACGGGACCAACTGGAACAACCAGCCGGGCAAGGTCGGCGGCAGCCTCGACGGGAGCCGGTGGATCGGTGGGTCCGGCCACACCGGCTGCTACAACAACGTCGGCTTCAACTACAACGTCAGCGGCGCGCTCCAACAGTACGGGCCCACCTACGACTACCTCACGTTCGGCCTCTACGGCAACGAGAGCGACGCGTACGGGTTCAAGCGCGTCAGCTCCCCGATGCTGAGCATCACCTACGACCGGGCCCCCAACCCGCCGGCGAACCCTGGTGTGTACCCGGCGCCCCGGACGGTGAGCCCGGCGCAGAGCAACCAGGCCTGTGGCAACGGTGACTCGACCACCTGGGCCTGGCTCGGCGCGGGCAGCGCCCAGGCCCAGGCCGTCGCGCTGACCGCCACCGTTTCGAGTCCCACGCAGGCGCAGGTGAAGACCTGGAACCACATCTGGGACTACAACCTGCCCGGCGTGCCCGATATCGCCAGCGGATACTCCGATTTCGTCGGCAACGGCAGCACTGCCTCGTGGTGGCTGGCCGGCGGAACGCTCAAGGACGGTCATGCCTACGGCTGGAGCATGTTCTCCACCGACGGTCTCGACGGTGTCGGTTGGGGAGGTCCCACGCCCACCTGTTACTTCAAGGTCGACCTGACCCCGCCCACCCTGACCTTCCCGGCCACGGTCGCGGACCCGAGCACGCAGTTCCCGTCGTCCGGCAACGGCCAGGTCACCACGCTGCGGGCCGGCCAGAGCGGGTACGTTCCGTTCACGGCGACCGACCCCAACCCCAGCGGCCTGAACACCTCCGGTGTCACCTGCCTGCGGTGGAGCTTCGACCCGCAGTTCAGCTCCAACGGTGACTGGAAGTGCGGCAGCGCCATGCCCGCGGGCAAGATTCCCGTCACCCCGGGGCGCTGGGGCACCAACGTCCTCTACGTCCAGGCGCAGGACAACGCCGGGAACATCTCGCCGGTCGGCCAGTACACCTTCTACGTGCCCTGGAACCCCAATGGGCCGGCCCCGGTGTACGGCGACGTCAATGCCGACCCGAGCCGGACGCCCGACGTGATCACAGCTGGTCCCTCAGGCGACCTGCGGGCCTACACCACTCCCGCCACCGGCCCGCAGAACAGCGTCGCCGCGACGACGGGACAGTCTCCGGGCGGCGACTCCTGGGCCAACTACCGCACCACGCACCGCGGCAGCCTCCGCAACGGTCCGGACGTCGACGACCTGATCGCACACAAGGACGGCGATCCGAAGCTCTGGGTCTACAAGAACCCCGGCAACACCGGCGTCAACGGCGTGTTCGACACGAAGGTCGAACTGGCCAAGCCGGCCTGCGTCGTGACCGCCGCCAACCCCGACTGCACCGGCTACGCCGCCACCTGGTCCGGGACCCTGCAGATCGCCGCGATCGGCGACCCCGCCTCGACCGACCGAAGTATCGCCAACCACGCCCAGAACCGCACCGGCCTGGTCACCACGGAGACGGACCCGTCCGGCAACGCCGCGCTCTGGTACTACCCCTCGGCGGTCGACAACAGCTTCGCCAACCCGGTGCGGCTGGCCGCGACAGGCTGGAAGGACCGCGACCTGATCAGCCCCGGAGACTGGGCCGGCCAGAGCCGCCCGGGCCTGTGGGCCCGCAACCGGATCACCGGCGACGTCACCGCCCACACCTTCACCGTCACCACCGTCAGCAGCACCGACACCAACGGCATCACCATCACCTACCCCGTCGCCACCGGCATCTCGGCCGGCAAGACGGCCGCCACCGGCATCACCGCCGCCGCCTGGCCGCGGATCGGCTCCGACGGCGACCTCACCGGCAACGGCGCACCTTCGCTGTGGGGCATCACCTCGCAAGGCGTCCTCCAGACCTGGACCGGCACGCGCACCGGCACCACCACCGACCCGGGATTCACCGCCACCGGCCCCAACACGGCCTTCGATCTCGGCACCGTTGCGTTCGATTCGTCGGCCAATGCCGCCGCGCACGCAGCGATCGAGGACGGGACCTACCCCGGCGCGCAGAACGTCCTCGCGACGACCGGTGCCTCGCTCATCCGCGGAGACGGGCGGATCACCACCGTCCCGTGCGATGCCCCCCACCAGATCACCGTCACCGCCGCCAGTATCACGCTGCCTCAGAACCGCATCTGCTTCGTCGCGCCCGGATCCACCGGCTACCTCGCGCTGAACATTCCCGACACCACTCGACTGGAGACCACCGGACGGTCGGTCAAGGCAGGCCTCACCACCGACGGCGCGGCGCAGAGCGTCGACGTTGCCGCCGGCAGTGCCGTCAATGTCGGCGCAGCCGCCAAGGCGGGCTCCAAGTCCACTCTGCAGGAGCTGCGGATCACCGGCCCGGCCGGTGCACCGTCCACCGCCCAGAACGATCCGGCGCTCGCGTTCAACGCCCAGTTGGCCATCGGTGACCAGGGGCGTACCTGCTCCGGCGCACTCGTCGACCCGCTCTGGGTCCTCGCTGCCAAGAGCTGCTTCTCCGACAACCCCGCCAACCCGGTCGACGTCACCGCAGGCGCACCGAAGTCGCCCACCACCGCCATCATCGGTCGCACCGACCTCGGTACGGTCGGCGGACACACCGCGAGCGTCGTCGAGATCGTTCCGCACGCCGACCGCGACGTGGTGCTGGCACGCCTTTCGCGACCGGCCCCCCTCGCTCCGATCGCCGTGAGCACGACCGCCCCGACGGCCGGCGAGAGCCTGCAGGCTGCCGGCTTCGGCCGCACCGCCACCCAATGGGCACCGGGCACGCTGCACACCGCTGCGTTCACCGTCGGCGCTGTCGGCGGCAGTGGGTTCGATCTTGCGGCCAAGAACCCCGCCAGCCTCGTGTGCAAGGGCGACGCAGGCGGGCCGACCTGGCGCACCGAGAACGGCAAGCCCGCGCTCACCGGCGTCATCTCCCGCTCCTGGCAGGGTGGTTGCCGCGGTGCCAACAGCACCGAGACCCGCACCGGCGCCTACCAGGTACGGGTCGACGACCTCGGCTCCTGGATCGCCTCACAGAGCGGCCGGGCGTACGAGATCCTCAACCCCGCCAGCGGGCGTTGCCTCAACCTCACCGGTGCAGGTCCGACCTGGGCCAACGGCACGGCGGTCATCGCCTGGGACTGCATCGTCGGCGCGGACAACGAGAAGTTCCGCCTCACCTCCGACGGCCAGCTGCGCAACCCCGCCAGCAACCGATGCCTCCAGGTCTCCGGAACGGGCCCCACGTGGGCCAACGGAACCGCCATCGTGCTGTGGGACTGCGTTGCCGGAGCAGGCAACGAGAAGTTCGAGTGGACTGGCGACGGCCAGCTGCGCAACCCCGCCAGTGGGCGTTGCCTGAACCTCACCGGTGCAGGTCCGACCTGGGCCAACGGCACACCGATCGCGCTCTGGGACTGTGTCGCGGGAGCCGCCACCCAGCAGTTCCAGGTGGTGGCTGACGACCAGATCCCGCGTCCTGTCGGTCAGCTTCGCAACCCTGCCAGCGGCCGCTGTCTCAACGTCTCGGGCGCCGGGCCGACTTGGCCGAACTTCACGCCGATCATCCTCTGGGACTGCAAGGGTGACCCGAACGAGCGGTTCCAGCTCACCGCTGAGGGATGGCTCTACAACCAGACCAGCAACCGGTGCGTGAACATCAGTGGAGCCGGACCTGTCTGGGACAACGGCACACCGGTCATCCTGTGGGACTGCATCGCCGATGCCGGCAACGAGAAGTTCGAATGGACCGCTGACGGACAGCTCCGAAACCCCGCCAGCAACCGTTGCCTCAATGTCAGCGGAGCCGGACCTGTCTGGGACAACGGGACGTCAATCATTCTGTGGGACTGCAAGGGTGACAACAACGAGAAGTTCCAGCTTGCGCCCATCAAGGCGTAGGCGAAGCCGTCACCGACGCTGACAGCAGCCTCTCAACGGCCGGGCCCCATCCTCTCGAACGACGAGGGTGGGGCCCGGCTTCGCCGTCCGGAGACCAACAGGCCCGCTGAACGATCGCCGAAATGGTGCGGGACTCTACCAACTCCTCACCGCGTGCCGTCAATACGTTCACCAGGGCCACCTCCGCGTGACGCATTTCACATGCTTCGCATACTGTCTGTCTCCGGATCAAAACGGACTGTGGGCGTTCGGATTGCTTGCGTCCGAGCGGGCGGATGCAGGACGGTGCTGCCGACCTCTACGCGCAGGCGTTGTGAGGCTCTTTCAGTTTGAGGAGGGCACTGTGTCCAGACGCCGCCGGGGCGTTGTCCCGTCGCGTTTCGTGGCTCTCGCCGGGGCGGTAGCCCTGACGGTGGGGCCGGTTGTTCCTGCCGCGTTCGCGGCGGAGGGGGTCGGGCTGCCGTCGTCCGACGATATTGCGGCCATTGCGAAGGAGCGGGAGCAGCAGCGCCCGCAGACCGACGCGGACCGGGCGTTGGTGAGGGCGAAGGCCACCGGGCAGCGGGTGGTGGTCGATTCGCTGACCACGGAGTTCAGTGAGACGTCGGCGACGCCCGACGGGCATTTCGCGTTCACCGCGCATCCGGACCAGCAGCGGGTGAAGCGGGACGGCGGCTGGGCGGCGCTCGATGCGTCGTTGGTGCGTACTGCGGACGGCAGTTGGGCGCCGAAGTCCGCTGCCGGGGGTGTTGTGCTGTCTCCCGGTGGCAAGGGTCCGCTGGCGACGATGACCAGTGCGGACGGGAAGAAGCTCGCGCTGAGCGCGCCGTTCGACCTGCCCGCGCCTCAGGTGGACGCGGCCGGCGACGGACTTGTGTATCCGAATGTCATTCCCGATGTCGACCTGAAGGTCACCGCCGGCAAGTACGGCGGGATGTCGACCGTGCTGGTCGTCAAGACCCAGCAGGCTGCCGTCGGGCAGGCGTTGAAGAGCTTGAGGTTCTCGACCGAGGCCGACGGCGTCACGGTGACGGCCGACAAGGACGGCACGCTGAGTGCGAAGGCGGCCGACGGGAAGCCCCGGTGGACGGCACCCGCCCCGCGGATGTGGGACAGTCGCGCGGCAGGTGCTGCCGCGCCGAAGATGCAGGCAGGGGCGGCGGCTGCGAACGCCGGCCAGGGTACGGCGGCGAGCACCGCGGACGGCCCGGGCGCGAGTGCGGCCGTCGCCACCATGCCGGTCGTCGCCGATGCGAGCGGGTTGACCCTGACGCCGAGTCAGGACCTGCTCGCGCACGGCACTGCGCCCTACTACATCGACCCGGCCTGGATTCCGTGGAACACCAACGCGTCGGCCTGGACCTGGGTGCAGTCCGCCCACCCCACCGAGTCGGGCAACTACAAGCGCTCCGGTAGCGGCGACACTGCTTATCCCGGTGTGGGCCTGTGCGGCACCTACCCGCAGGGCAACAGCTGCATCCCCGCGGACACCTATCGATCCTTCTTCCAGTTCGACACCACTTCCCTGCGTGGCGCGGTCGTCAACAGCGCGCAGATCGACCTGCAGGAGTACGTCTCCGCCAACTTCGACTGCGCGAAGACCTATCCGCTGGACCTGTTCCAGACCGGCGGCATCTCCAACGGGACCAACTGGAGCAACCAGCCCGGCAAGATCGGTGGCAGCCTCGACGGGAGCCGCTGGGTCGGTGGGGCCGGCCACACCGGCTGCTACAACAACGTCGGCTTCAGCTACAACGTCAGCGGCGTGGTCAAGCAAGCCGGAACCACCGCAGACAACCTCACGTTCGGCCTGTACGGCAACGAGAACGACGCCTACGGGTTCAAGCGCGTCACCAGCCAGCCGGTGCTGAGCATCACGTACGACCGGACGCCCAATGCGCCGGCCAGTCCGGGTACGTATCCCGCCCCCCGGACGGTGAACCCGGCGCAGAGCAACCAGGCCTGCGGCAACGGTGACCCGGCCACCTGGGCCTGGCTCGGCGCGGGCAGCGCCCAGGCGCAGGCCGTCGCGCTGACGGCCACCGTCTCGAGTCCGACGCAGGCGCAGGTGAAGACCTGGAACCACATCTGGGACTACAGCCAGTCCGGCTCGCCCGATGTCGCCAACGGGTCTTCCGATTTCGTCGGCAATGGCAGCACTGCCTCGTGGTGGCTGCCCGGGGGTCTGCTGAAGGACGGTCACGCCTACGGCTGGAGCGCGTTCTCCAACGACGGTCTCGACGGCGTTCCGTGGGGCGGTCCCACGCCCACGTGCAACTTCAAGGTGGACCTGACCCCGCCCACCCTGACCTTCCCGGCCACGGTCGCGGACCCGACCACTCAGTTCCCGCCGTCCGGCAACGGCCAGGTCACCACGCTGCGGGCCGGCCAGAGCGGGTACGTCCCGTTCACCGCGACCGACCCCAACCCCAGCGGTTTGAACACCTCCGGTGTCACCTGCCTGCGGTGGAGCTTCGACCCGCAGTTCGGCGCCGGTGACGACTGGAAGTGCGGCAGCGCGCTGCCCGCGGGCAAGATCGCCGTCACGCCCGGGCGCTGGGGCACCAACGTCCTCTACGTCCAGGCGCAGGACAACGCCGGGAACGTCTCGCCGGTCGGCCAGTACACCTTTTACGTGCCCTGGAACGCCGCCGGACCGGCCCCGGTGTTCGGTGACGTCAATGCGGATGTCAACCGCACGCCCGACGTGGTCACGGCCGGCCCCTCCGGCGACCTGCGTGTCTACGCTGCTCCGGCTGCCGGGCCGCAGTTCGTTGTCGCGGCGACGACGGGGCAGTCTCCCGGTGGCGACTCGTGGGCCAACTACCGCACCACGCACCGGGGCAGCCTCCGCAACGGTCCGGACGTCGACGACCTGATCGTGCACAAGGACGGCGATCCGAAGCTCTGGGTCTACAAGAACCCCGGCAACACCGGTGTCGCCGGCGTGTTCGACACGAAGGTCGAACTGGCCAAGCCGGCCTGCGTCGTGACCGCCGCCAACCCCGACTGCACCGGCTACGCCGCCACTTGGGCGGGTGCCCTGCAGATCGCCGCCGTCGGCGACCCGGCGTCGACCGACCGGAGCCCGGCGAACCACAACAAGAACCGCACCGGCCTGGTCACCACGGAGACGGACCCGTCCGGCAACGCCGCGCTCTGGTACTACCCCTCGGTGATCGACAACAGCTTCGGCGACCCGGTGCGGCTCGCCGCGACGGGCTGGAAGGACCGCGACCTGATCAGCCCCGGAGACTGGGCCGGCCAGAGCCGCCCGGGCCTGTGGGCCCGCAACCGCACGACGGGTGAGGTCACCGCCCACACCTTCACCGTGACCACCATCAGCAGCACCGACAGCGACGGCATCACCATCACCTACCCCGTCGCCACCGGCATCTCGGCGGGCAAGACGGCCGCCACCGGCATCACCGCCGCCGCCTGGCCGCGGATCGGCTCCGACGGCGACCTCACCGGCAACGGCGCGCCCTCGCTGTGGGGCATCACCTCACAGGGTGTCCTCCAGACCTGGACCGGCACGCGCACCGGCACCACCTCCAACCCCGGCTTCACCGTCACGGGACCGAACACGACCGTCAGCCTGACGTCCGGCACCATCGCCGCCTCCGGCACGAAGCTCACCGCCGGGCAGAGCGTCACCGGAACCGACCTCCGGCTGACCATGCGCAGTGACGGCAACCTGGTGGTGACGCACCGTCAGGTCGACAACGGGATCCTGTGGTCCACCGGCACCGTCGGCAACCCGGGCGCCTGGGCCTACGTCCAGCCCGACGGCAACTTCGTCGTCTACCGCAGCGACGGGGTCGGAGTCCTCTGGTCGACCGGTACATGGGGCAACGGCAACGCCTACCTGAAGGTGCAGGACGACGGGAACGTCGTCCTCTACAAGGCCGACGGCGGAGAGGACGTCGGCGGGGCGCTGTGGGCCACCGGCACCATGAAGACCGATCGCAAGTTCGGCACCGGGGCCCAGCTCGCACCCGGCCGCTGGACCCAGGTCGACACCCACGTGCTGGAGATGCAGGAGGACGGCAACTTCGTCCTCTACCGCCGCAGTGACGGCGTTCCGACGTGGAACACCGCGACCTGGGGCAACCGGGGCGCATCCGTCACCGTCCAGTCCGACGGCAACGTCGTGCTGAACAAGGCCGGCGGCGGAGCGATCTGGAACACCGGAACCTGGCAGTTCGCCAGTGCGTACCTGAAGCTCCGGAACGACGGCGGCCTGGTGGTCTACAAGAACACCAACAGCGAGGACATCGCCAGCACGGTGTGGACCACCACCACGCTGCGCACCGGAACGGGGCTCCCCTCGGGCCGGGTGATCCAGGCGAGGACGACTTACCTGATCATGCAGTACGACGGCAACCTCGTGCTGCACCGCAACAGCGACAACGTGGCCATCTGGGCCAGCGGCACCGACGGCAACTCGGGTGCCACGCTGAAGGTCCAGGACGACGGCAACGTGGTGGTCCACCGCACCGACGGCAGCGCTGCCTGGGCGGCGGGAAGCAACGGCAACGGCGGCGCCTACCTGAAGCTCCAGGACGACGGGAACCTCGTCATCTACAAGGTCGACGGCGGCGAGGGCATCGGCGGCGCCCTCTGGGCGACCAACACCTTCGCCTGACGGTACGTAGGCACCGACAAAGGCCGGGCCCCACCCTCGAACGACGGGGGTGGGGCCCGGCCTCTTCGGCGTTCGCCGCGGGTCAGTGTGCGGGGCGTTCGTCGATGACCTGTTGGAGCTTGCCGGTGCGGGGGTTGGTGGTGAGTTCGGAGCGGGGGACCCACTCGATCTGCAGGGGGTGGATGGCGCCGATGGCGGCTTCGTCCTCGTAGGTGGGGCGGGCGTCGAGGACGGCGCGGAGGAGGGTTTCGGTGAGGGCGGGCGGGGGCGGGGTGGTGTGGCCGAGGCGGATGACGAGGCCGTCGCGGCCCGCCCAGCGGCGTTGGACGAGTTGCATGCCGGTGATGTGGTGGTCGGGGTCGTGGGCGAGGAGGACGTCGCGGACCTGTTCGGTGGGCATGGAGACGATGCCGACCCGGGCGCCCTCGGTGGAGCGGCCGAGGAGGCGGAAGCGGCGGCATTCGGGGTCGACCCATTCGGCGCGGTCGCCGGCGGGGTAGCGGAGGATCGGGACCAGGGTGCGGAAGAGGTTGGTGACGACGACGCGGCCGGGGACGCCGGGCTCGGTGATGGGTTCGCCGGTCGCGTCGTCGACGATCTCGACGACGGTGCGGTTCGGGAAGGCCTCGTGGACCCGGAGGTCGTCGTCGGCGGGGACGGGGCCGGCGACCAGGCCGGCGTCGACGGAGGCGTAGCCGATGGAGGAGAGGGCGGCGTTCGGGAAGGCCGAACGGAGCAGCGGGCGAAGGTCGTTGAACAGGATGTCGCCGCCGAAGAGGATCAGTTCGACCTGCGGGGCGGGCCGGTCCTGCTTGAGCAGGGTCTCGGCCACGGCGGAGAGCTTCATGGGCTCGCCGGCCAGGACGTCCGCGCCGAAGCCGTGGATGACGTCGGCGACGTACTCGTCGGGTGCGGTGGCGATCGGCAGGCGGACGTTGTCGATCGGGGCGTGCTGCAGGGCGTACTCGATGAAGAGGAAGCCGCTGTAGAACTCGCCGGCGCGGAACAGGTTGGCGACCTTCTGGCCGGGCCTGAGGCCGGCGTTGACCAGGCCGGCGCCGAACGCGGTGACGGAGTCGACGTGTTCCTCGCGGGTCCAGGGGGAGAACTTGGGCTTGCCGGTGGTGCCGCCGGACTTGTAGACGCAGGCGTCGGTGAGCGGGCCGGTCAGAAGCCGGTTGTCGGGCCAGGAGTTGGCGGCCCAGAACGCGATCTGGTCGATGACGGGCAGGTCGGTGAGCGAGGTGACGGTGGCGGGCACGTCGCGGTAGAGATCGGCGTAGAACGGGGAGTTGCGCCGGGCGTGGTCGACGAGGGACTGAAGTGGCTTGGCGGGCATGGCGGTTGCTCCAAGGTCACGGAGTGGGGGTGAGGCCGATCCAGTCGTGGGCGAGGCGCTGGACGGTGCGGCCGTCGCGGTCGGCGAGTTTGGCGTCGAGGTAGGCCGCGGCCCACGCGTTGGTGGGGATGCGGAACGGCGGCCGGTCCTCGGCCAGTGCCCGCACCACCGCGTCGGCGACCTCCGCGGCGGGTTGCCCGGCGTTCGCCCAGCTCTGTCCGAGCCGGTCGACGTACGCGGCGAAGGTGTCCGCGTACGGGCCCGAAGCGGCTTGCACGGTACGGCGGTTGACGTCCGGGAAGTGGCCGAAGCGAGTGTCGGGCACGTAGCCGGGCACCACCATCGAGACCTGGACGCCGTGCGCGGCGGCCACCGGGGCGAGTGCCTCCATGAAGCCCTCGACGGCGAACTTGGCCGCGCAGTACGCCTCGTTGAAGGGCTGGCCGATCACGCCGTGCACGCTGCCGATGGTCAGCAGCCGGCCCCCGGAGGCGCGCAGCAGCGGCATCGCGGCACGCGAAACGGCCACCGTGCCGAAGAAGTTGACCTCCAGGTTGGCGCGCAGCGCCGTCGAGGTGGACATCTCCAGCGTCGGGTCGAAGTTGGAGATCCCGGCGTTGTTGACCACCGCGTCGAGCCGGGGGAGGTCGGCGAAGCAGGCGGTGATGGACTCCTCGTCGGTGACGTCCAGTCGACGGACGACGGCGTCGGGCGCGGCGGCCCGCAGAGCGTCGGCGCGGTCGGGCGAACGGACGGTGGCGATCACCGTCCAGCCGGCCCGGCTCGCGGCGGCGGCGGTGGCCAGGCCGATGCCGGACGAGCAGCCGGTGACGAGGAGGACCTGGCGATCCGTCATGAGGCGGTCTCCGCGAGTTCGGTGACGCTGTCGGCGGCCTTCGGCAGGCCGGCGTCCATCCGGGACTGGACGGCGAGGGCGGGCAGGAAGGAACAGGCGGCCAGCAGGGTGCCGCCGACCATCGTCCAGCGGGCCGCGTCCAGGACGCCGAGCGGGCCGGTGAGCAGGGAGACGGAGAGGCCGCCGGCCAGGGCGGCGAGCGGGATGACGCCCCAGGTGGCGGTGCGGAACGCGGCGTGCATGACGCCCTGGTGCTGGGCGGACATCCGGGACTGCCGGGCGGGTGCGGAGCACACGTTGATGCAGGACATGAAGAAGCCGTAGCAGCCCATGGTGACGGCGATGACCGGCCCGGCGGGCAGTGCGGGCGCGGCCAGCACGCCCAGGCCGACCAGGCAGTGCAGCAGCAGCGACCAGGCCATGGTCCGGCCGATGCCCAGGCGGCCGCTGATCTTCGGGGCGACCAGTGCGCCGAGCAGCGCGCCGACCGCGCCCGCGGACATCGCGGCGCCGAACACGCCGACGGTGACGTGGAGGCCGCGGTAGGCGAACACCGGCAGCACGGTGACGAACACCGGGCCGCCCGAGTTGAGGGTGACGGCGGCCAGCACCACCCGGCGCAGCACCGGGTCCTGCCAGTTCAGGCGGAAGCCGAGGGTGAGGCGCTGCCACACCGAGCCCTGGGCGACGGTGCGTTCGCCCCAGGGCCGCATCCAGCGGAAGCAGGCGGCGGAGACCAGGTAGCTGGCAGCGTCGACCAGCAGCGAGGCGGCGCCGAGCGCGCTGTACAGGCCGGCGGCGATGGACGGTCCCGCCACTTCGGCGACCGAGCCGCTGCCCTCCAGCCGCGAGTAGGCGCGCACCAGGTGCTGCTGCTCGACGACGGCCGGCACCGCCACCAGGTAGCCGACGTTGAAGAAGATCGTCGCGCCGGAGACCGCCGCGACGCAGCAGAACAGCAGCGGCGTGGAGAGGAAGTCCAGCCAGTACGCGAACGGGATGATGCCGACGGCCAGCAGCCGGACCAGGTCGCAGACCAGTAGGGTGAGCCGCTTGTCCCAGCGGTCCACCAGCACGCCGGCGATCGGCCCGAGCAGCGGAATGCCCAGGTACTGGGCCATGGCGACGATGCCGACCTGGAACGCGGAGGCGTGCAGCACGAAGATCATCAGGGTGGGGACGACGAACACCGTCACCCGGTCGCCGACGTTCGAGATCGACTTGCCGAACCAGAACAGGTTGAAGGCCCGGCCGAGGCGCTCGGGTGCGCGGAGTCTCACGACGCCTCCCGGACGACGAAGCCGGCGGTCTTCCCGGTGCGGTCGTTGCCGATCAGGGCGTCCACCACCCGGACCCGGACGTGCTCCGGGTCGTGCACGAAGGCGGTGCTCAACGTGAAGGTGGCGGAGAGCAGTTCACGGCGCAGCGCCGCCGGGTCGGGGAGGGCGCCGAGCACCAGGACGTCCACTTGCTGGGCCCGGCCGCCCTGTTCGGTGATCACCACCTGGGCGCGGGTGACGCCGGGTTCGCGTTCCACCCGGGCGAGCAGCTCGTCCACGTGCAGGCCGAGGCCGCGGACCTGCACCACGTTGTCGCGGCGGCCCAGCACCCGCATCGCCGGTCCGGACCTTCCGCACGGGCAGGACGTCAACTCGCCCGCGTCGCCGGTGCGGTAGCGCAGCACCGGGTTGAGCATCGCCGGGTCGAGGGAGGTGAAGTCGAGCAGGCCGTCGTCGCCGACGTGCACCAACTGGTGCGGGAACGGGTGGAAGGTGTCGGCCGGGCAGTCGGGGGTGTTGGAGCCGACCACCCAGGTCTCGGTGGAGCCGAACATGCCGTGCCGGCGGGCCTTCGGCGCGACCACCGCCAAGTCCTCCTCCAGCTGCGGCTGCCAGGCCTCGCCCAGCCACAACACCTTGCGCAGCGACGGGAGTTCGATCCCGGCCGCGCGGGCGTGCGCGAACCACAGCCGCAGCACGCTCGGGGTGCCGCCGATCGCGGTGACCTTCCGGTCGGCGAGGAACGCCAGCCACTCCGGGTACTCCTCGCGGGTCACCGAACCCAGCGCGATCACCCGGCAGCCGCACAGGTCGGCCAGGCCCGCCGCGAGGAAGTGCGCGCCCCACATCCGGCCCGCACCCCAGGCGTTGACGAAGACGTCGTCGCGGTCCAGCGGCTGCCAGTGCTCGAACACCTTCGCCATGTAGAACCCGGTCGGCGCGTACCCGACCTTCGGCGCGCCCGTCGAACCGCCGCTCTGGAACAGCCAGGTGGCGCCCTGCGCGGCGGACGGCTCCAGGTGGGCGAGGGCCGTGTTCAGGTCGTCCTTGGCCAGCGGCGGCAGCGCCGCCAGCTCCGCGAGCGTGCCGGGCGCGGCGACGTCCGCGTACCGGTCGCCGAACTCCGGGACGGTGCGCAGCAGTTCCAGGGTGTGCCGGGCCACCGCCAGGCCGTCGGCAGCCTGCGCCTCGGTCAGTGAGAAGCTCATCGGGCAGCGCCCCCGTTCGTGAGGAAGGCCGCGTGCGCGTCGCGGTAGGCCGCGAACCGGGCCCGGGTGACGTCCCGTTGGACCGAGCGGTCCGGGTCGTCGAAGTCCGGGGCGATCACCCCGTCCGGCTCCAACTCGGAGAACCAGAACCGCTCCCCGTCGTGCAGGAAGTCCACGCAGAAGAACGGGATCGGCAGCTTCTTCGCGAAATAGGCAGTGGCGTCGACGAGTTCGGCCGGGATCTCGCAGAACTCCATCGACCCGCCGCGGCTCGCGTTCGCCACCGGCGACCCCGCCTCCGGGGTGCGCCGCAGCACCGCGTACGGCTTCCCGTCGATCACGTACACCCGGTAGTCGGCCGTGCCGTCGCCCAGGTACGGCTGCGCCACCAGCGTGGTGTCACCGCCCTGAGCGAGGCTGGCCAGCCCGCGCACGTCCTCGGGGGAGCGGGCCAGGCAGATCCCGCCGCCGCCGCACCAGCCGGCCGGCTTCACGATCGCCGGGAACGTCAACTCGCCCAGCGCCACCTCGTACTGGTGCTTGGAGACGTCCCGGCCCGAGCCGATCCGCACCGACGGGATCGGCGGCACCGGCGAGTCCGCCAGGAACAGCATGGTCGCCAACTTGTCGTTGCCCAGCAGCGACACCTGCGCCGGGAACGGCAGGTAGAACCCGGCCTGCTCCAGCACCGTGCACAGCGCCAGCTGGTTGAACACGTCCATCGACTGGTACGGCAGCGAGTACAGCGCGGTGATGAACAAGGTGTCCTCGGGCGTGACCGGTTCGTCGTCCACGTACACCCGCGGCCGGGCCGGATCGGTGCCGTCCACCGTCACCGCCTCCGGGGCGTGCCGGGACCACTCCATCCCCATCCCGGCGGCCACCTCGGCGAACATGTCCCAGAAGTAGTGCTTCCACATCGCCCCCGACCGGGTCGACTCCCGGTCCGGGAAGATCCAGCACATTCGGCGCAGCGGCGCCGAAGCCTCGCTCACTTGCCCTCCAACAGGCCCAATAGTTCGGGAAGTTCTGCGACACCACCGCGTTCGAGCTGCTCCGCCCACCAGGCGCGGCCCGCTTCCGGCAGCGTGTCCACCGGATCCACGTACGGGTACCGGCGGTTCAACGGCGCGTCCTCGCACGGCTCTTCGGCCGACGGGAGCTCAACGGTGGTGCGGTAGTTCTTGGTCCAGTACGAGATGCCGCGTTCCCGGTCGTAGTCGACCGCCTGGTGCACCCAGCGCTTGCCGACGTGCGGCACGTCCGCGACCAGCCGCGGCGTCGCGTAGCCCGGCAGGTAGCCGAGGATCGCCTCCTGCAGGCGCTGCGCCTCGGAGAGCGGCAGCCGCCAGTGCTCGGCGTTCGGGATCACGTCGCACAGGTAGAAGTAGTACGGCAGGATGTTCGCCTCGCCCTGGAGGGCGAAGCACAGGTCGAGCAGCGCCGCCGGGGTGGCGTTCACCCCGCGCATCAGCACGCCCTGGTTGCGCACGTCCCGCACGCCCGCGTCCAGCAGGCCCCGGGCCGCCTCGGCGACCAGGGGCGTCACCGAGGCGGCGTGGTTGGCGTGGGTGTGCACCGCCAGGTTGACCGAGCGGCGGGCGGCCAGCCGGGCCACCCGCTCGACGCCGGCCAGCACCTTCGGCTGCAGCCAGTGCTGCGGCAGGCCGACCACCGACTTGCTGGCCAGCCGGATGTCGCGCACCGAACCGAGCTCCAACAGCCGCATCAGGAAGGATTCCAGACGCGGCCACGGCACGTTCGCCAGGTCGCCGCCCGACACCACCACGTCCCGCACCGACGGGGTGCGCTTCAGGTAGTCGAGCATCTGCTCCTCGCGGTCGGCCGGGCGCAGCACCAGCCGGGCCTTGGTCACCTGCGGCGTGGAGCGGCCGACCAGGTCCATCCGGGTGCAGTGCCCGCAGTACTGGGGGCAGGTGGACAGCAACTCGGCCAGCACCTTGGTCGGGTAGCGGTGCGTCAGCCCCTCCACCGCCCACATCTCGCTCTCGTGCAGCGAGTCCCGCGTCGCCAGCGGATGGCTGGGCCACTGCGGATGCCGGTCGGAACGCACCGGCAGCATGTACCGCCGCACCGGATCCGCCAGGAACGCCGCGGTGAACGCCGCCGGCTCCAGCGCGGCGTCCGCCGCCATGGTGTTCAGCATGTGCGGCGGAAGCAGGATCGACATCGTCGCGAACTCGGCCTGATCGGCAGCCAGTTCACGATAGAAGTGATCCGTCAGCAGCGGGCCGAACAGCTCCCGCAACTGCCGCTCGTTCTGCACGCAGTGCGCCCGCTGCCACTGCGCGTCCCGCCACTGCGCGGCCGACACCTCCCGCCAGCCCGGCAGCCGCCGCCAGTCCGGCTCCGTCAACTCCCGCCGCGCGTAGGAGTACGGCTGAGGCACCTGACGAGTCATCAGGGACGCGCCGGACCAGTGGCGGAGAGCAGACCGGCGTGCCGGGTGCGCAGCTCCCGCTTCAGCACCTTGCCGGTCGGGCCCAGCGGGAACTCCTCGGCGCGGTCCGCGACTCGGAGCGCCGCCAGCTCCGCGAGACCGGCCTTCGCCAGCTCGGCGTTGGCCGCCTCCAGCAGCCCGTCCGCGCTGGCCCCGTCCTGCAACCGGACCACCGCGATCGGCCGCTGCCCGCCGTCCGGGTGCGGCACGCCCACCACCGAGCAGTCCTGCACCTGCGCGGCGCAGTCGGCGAGCAGCACCTCCTCCAGCGGCAGGCTGTACACCGGTCCGTCCAAGGTGTCGATCACGTCGACCGTGCGGTCCAGGTGGTAGAACCGCCCCTCGCCGTCCCGGTACGCCACATCGCCGGTCAGCCAGTACCCGTCCTGCCGGAACGACTGCGTCAGCCGCTCGTTGTTCCAGTACCCGGGCGTGATCGACGGCGCGGCCACCGCCAGCAGACCGACCGTGCCGTCCGGGACCTCGACACCGTCCTCGTCCAGCACCGCCGCCCGCTCCACCACCTCCGAGGGCGTGCCCACGCAGCGGTCGTCCCGCTCCGTCTCCGGCGAGGTCACCTGCCCGAACAGCGCCATGCCCATCTCGGACGACCCCAGCCCGTCGACGAACTGCGAACCCGGCAGCGCGGCCTGCTCGGCCCGCTCCTGCGGCAGCAGCCACGGACGGATCAACCCCGCCGGGCGCTCGCCCAGTTGGACCAGCCGGCGGATGTGCCCGTAGTGCGCGCTGTCGCCCGTGTTGAACCACGAGTGCACCTTGGCCGCGCCCGCGGTCGGGAGGTCACCGGTCGCCAACTCCACGAAGGTGCGCGGGAACGACGCCACCATGGTCGGCCGGAACGCCTCCATCACCGGCTCCACCACGGCCCGCCGCCAGTCCGACATCACCACCGTCGGCAGGCCCAGCAGCGTCGCCGTCATGAAGTAGCTCAGACCGCCCGCATGGGTGTGCGGCATCAGCGACATCAGCCGGTCGTACGACTCCGCCGGGAAGCGCACCATCCGCGGCTGCTTGCCCTCCCAGAACTGCCGGTGCGCCAACATCGTCGACTTCGGCGTGCCGGTCGTCCCCGAGGAGTGGATCAGCGCCACCACGTCCTCGGCCGCGTGCTGGTACGGGTACCCCTCCGGCAGCGCCGCCGACGCCGCGTCGAAGGCCTGTACCTCGGCCGTCAACGACAGGAAGCGGGGCCGCAGTTGCGGGTCCTTCCGGTACGCCGACGCCAGCCGGGTGGTGTCGTCCGCGACCACCCCCACCACGCCGACGTGGCTCAGGTACCGCACCATCACGTCGTGCCGCATCGCGTCGTTCACCAATGCCGGAACCGCACCCAGCGCGGTCAGCGCGAAGAAGTGCAGCAGCGGCTCCAGGCCCTCGGCGATCACCACGCCCACCGGCTCGCCCGGCCGCACACCGTTCGCGTGGTACCAGGCCGCGTACCGGTCGCGCAGCGCCACCAGGTCCAGCAGGCTGTGCCCGCGCAGCGCCACCTGCCCGCGGTGGTCCAGCCGGTGGCTGAACGCGAACGGCACCGCACGGTGCGGATTCGCCTCGACCGCCCGGTCGAGGAAGTTGCCCGCACCCAGGGTCGGGTCGGACATGAACCGCTCTCTGACGGCAAGCGGCGCGATGGATGTCTGATCGCTCATGGCGGTCTCCGGTCTCTCCGGTCTTCCGAAGCAGGACTCGACGCCCGGGCGCGCCCGCGTGCGAAGCGCGCTGCCGGGTCGGGGAAAAAGGGTTCGAACTGGCAACTGACGTGATGCCAGGTGCTGTTACTCGCCGAGGAGGTCGGCGGTGACGCGGCGACCCGAACGGATCGCGCCCTCCAGCAGGCCGAAGAACTCGGTGCTGGTCTCGGTACCCGCGAAGTGCACCCGGCCGTGCGGCTCGGTCAGCGTCGGGCCGAGCGCCGACCAGTCGCCGGGCCCGAAGAGTGCCGCGTAACAGCCCTTGCTCCAGGGCTCGTTGACCCAGTCGGTGACATGGAAGGCGATCGGCTCGGGCAGCATCGGGAACAGCCGGGCCGCCTGCGCGACCGCCGTCGCGCGCTGTTCCTCGGGCGGCAGCGCGGCGAAACGATGGGCCTCCGCGCCGGTGACGAACCCGGTCAGCACACCCGGGGAGCCCTCCGGCGGAGTGTCGTCCACCGTGGACAGCAACGGGCCGGTCGCGTTCACCGACCATCCCGACAGGCCGTGCGCCCGCCACACCGGCTCCGGGAACACCAGGTTCAGCTTCACTGCGCAGCCGCGCTCGGTCCGCGACGCCGCCCGCGGGGTGGGCAGCGGCGGACGGAACCCGATCGCGTCCGCGAGCAGCGGCGGCACCGCCACGACCACCGCGTCCGCCCGGTAACTCCCCTCGGGCGTACGGACGACGGCCTCCCGCTCGGTCTGCTCCACCGACAGCACCGGCTCGTCGGTGTGCAGCACTCCGCCCCGGTCCAACAGCCGTCGGGTCAGCCGCTCGCACAGCCGGTGCGAGCCGCCCGCCACCCGGTCCTGCTGGGCGCCGCCCTCGAAGGCGTTGAGATAGCGCAGGCCGCCGCCGGACCGCAGGTAGAACGCCATGTGCAGGACCGAGATCCTGGCCGGATCGGCCGCCATCATCTCGCCCAGGAACAGCGGGAAGAACAACTTGGCGTCCGGGTGGGTGAGTCGCTGCTCCGCCCAGTCCGCCACCGTCAGGGCGTCCAGCCGCTCCGCATCCGGTGAGAGCCATGGCGCGTCCGGACGGACCGCGGCCGTCAACTCCTCCAGCTGCTCGAACAGGTCGCCCAGCGCGACGGCGCTCAGCGGCGGGAACCGGCCGTCGCGGGTCGCCGCGCCGTCCGAGCGGTCCTCGGTGAGGGCGAACCGGCTGGCGCCCGCCATGGTGGTGGGCGCGGTCTTCAAGTCGCAGGCGGCGAGCAGGGCGTGGAGTTCGGTGTGCAGGTCGCCGAGGTAGGCCGCGCCCGCGTCGATCCACCGTCCCGGCGCCACCTCGATGCCGAGCGTGCGTCCGCCGACCCGGTTCCTGGCTTCGAGCACCGTCACGCACACGCCGCGGTCGGCGAGTTCGACGGCCGCGGTCAACCCGGCCAGGCCCGCGCCGACCACGATCACCGACCGCGGCGCCGAGGCGGTGCCGGGGGGAGTCGCGGCGGTCATCGGCCGGCCACGATTCTGTGCGCGTCCGCCGTGACGCTCCCGGTGGCGATGCGGGTGGCCAGGCCGGCCGGGGTGGGGTCGGCGAGGAAGTCCTCGAAGGTCAGCTCCACGCCGTGGTCGCGGGCGACGGCGCTGAGCACCCGGGTGGCGATCAGCGAATCGCCGCCCAGCAGGAAGAAGTTGCCGTCGGCCGGGACGTGGTCCAGCTCCAGGATCCGGCGGAACACCGCCGCGAGCGCCTCCACCGGGTCGGGCGTGCGACCGGGGCCGGCTGCGGCGGGTGCGGTGACGGGCATGTCGAGGCTCATCGGGGTCTCCTTCGACCGGTGCGGGGTGCGCGTGGTCTGGCGGATGCCAGGTCGGCAGTGCTCGGTGCACGGTGCTTTGCGGTGCGGCGTGCGGGCGCGCGGGGTTCTGCGCCCTCGGCGGTACGTGAACTGACGGTGCGTCAAATGTGGGGCCGGTTCGATGCCCGGACGGGTGCCGCGGCGGTGGCGGGCGGGACTCAGCGGGGGGCGGTGCTGTGCAGGCGGTGCGAGGCGGCGCGGTCGACCTTGCCGCTGGCGGTGCGGACCAGGTCCGGCACCACGGTGATCCGGCTCGGGACGAGGTGGCCGGGCAGGCGTTCCCGCAGGTAGAGCAGGAGTTCGGCGGCGAGCGCGGGGTCGGGCCCGCCGGTGCGCGGGACGACGTAGGCGACCAGGGCGGCCCGACCGGCCAGCGTGGTGGCGGTGACGGCCGTCGCGCCCACGCCCGGGTGGGCGCCGATTCCGGCCTCCACCTCCGCCGGATCGACCCGGATGCCGCGGATCTTCACCTCGTGGTCCAGCCGGCCCAGCGGGGTCAGCACCCCGTCCCCGTCCCGGGCCGCCCGGTCGCCCGTCCGGAACCAGCGGTGCCCGTCGCGGAGCACGAAGCGTTCGGCGGTGGCCTCCGGCAGCCCGGGGTAGCCGGTCGCGATGGCAGGTCCGCCGATCAGCAACTCGCCGTCGGAAGTCAGGAGTTCGGCGACGTGGGGAAGGGCGCGTCCGATCGGTGCGCGTTCGGTGGGCTCCCAGTGGCGGCCCGGCTCCGGGGTGCGCGGGCCGAGCAGGTCCACGGCGTGCGTGATCAGGGTGGTCTCGGTGCAGCCGTAGGTGTTCAGCAGGCGGATCCGCGAACTGCCCGTCAGCCGGCTCCAGTCGGCCAGCCGGGCCGGATTGGCGGCCTCGCCGCCGATCACCATTAGCCTGACGCACTCCGGCAGTTCGGCCGGTCCGCCGTCCTCGGTGAGGTGCAGGACCAGCTCGTGCCAGAACGCCGTGGGCAGGTCGAGCACGGTGATGCCGCGCCGCTCGACCATCCGCAACAGCCGGGGGAACGACGCCGAATGCGCCTCCGGATCGAACACCAGCCGGCCGCCGGCCGTCAGCGTGGGCAGGATCTCCTCGAAGCAGGTGTCCCAGTTCAGCGAGGCGAACTGCAACACCCGGTCGTCCGGCCCGACTTCGAACAGTTCCCGCAGCGACCCGACCGTGGCCGTGATCGCCTCGCGCGGTGTCAACACCGGCTTCGGTCGGCCCGTGGACCCCGAGGTGAACAGCAGATAGGCGGGGTCCCCGGGTGCGACGGCGGTCGTCCTCCAGGCGGGTGCCTGCTCGGTCGAGTCGTGCAACTCCAAGAAGGATAAGCCGAGTTGTTCGGCGTGTTCGGCTGTCCCGGGACCGACCAGCAGTCGGCAGCCGGCCGTCTCGGCCAGCTGGCGCTGCCGCTCCACCGGGAAGGCCGGGTCGATCGGGACGTACACGCCGCCCGCCGCGAGGATGCCCAACAGCGCCACCACGGTGTCCGGGTGGTGCCCGGCCGCCACTGCGACCGGGCCCGGCCGGTCGCCCAGTCGGGCGGCCAACCGCTGTGCAGAGAACGCGAGTTGCTGGTAGCTGAGAGTGTGCTCGGGAGACTCGATTGCGGCGCGCTCGGGCCACCGGAGAACGGTATCCGCGAACGCATCCAACAGATCGGAACCCGATCTGTCGATGCCACCGTTCTTTGACATGCCCGCTCCAAGATAAATGCCCAGAGGTGCCCGTCCGTGCTTCGGCGAACCGGGACTCTACCTCTCGGCATCCGACCCCACAATGGTTGTTGAGGCGATTTCCCAAGCGGCATGTGAGTGAACTGTGAACTCCCCGCGCCCGAACCTTGATCACGTTCCGTGATCACGCTCCCCAACTGGGGTCGACCGCCCTGCGACCCCCTGTCGGGCGCCCGCGAGTGCTGGTCCAGTCCACAGTTCGGGGGAGTGCCGAGGGTCCGGCGGCGGTGCGGCAAGCTGTCCGGGAATGCATCCACATCAGTGGTTCTCGTTACCGAACAAGCCCGCTTTGTCTCCGAACGAACACCGGTCCTCGGAGGGGCGGCCGGATCTGTCCGGGAATGGAAAGCGATTACCTGTCGCCGCTTCGGCCGCGGCCAATTCGTCCCGTGCGTGCGACGGTTGCCGTGCCGGGGTTGACCGCCGAACGACAACGGAGCGTGACCGCACGAAGGTTCGACGGCTCGTCCTTCCGTGAGAGAGGTCGGCGCGGGTGCAGGACGGCGGCGGGGCGGATCGAGCCGCCCGGTTCGGCGAGGCGGGCGACGCCGTGCCATGGGCGGCCGGGCGCCGCATGCGGCGTTGTCCGGATTGGCGGTGGAGAGTGCCCGGTCGTCCGTTTGCCGGGCCGGACGAAGTACGAACACCTCGCGCGTTTCGTGGTGCGAGGGCATGAAAGCCGGGTCTGCTTCCGGAATCGGGAAGTGGCCGTTTCTTCTTCCTGGCCGGACGGGGCGGCAGGCGGTTGAGCGGCCGGGCGGCCACCGCAACCGGCGTCTCCTTCGGTCGCGTCCATGGGGGGACGGGCTGCCGGCAGTCCGTGGGGCCGGAAGGGGGCACGTGAGGGTGATGCCGAGCAGGGGGAGCGCCGGTTGGCGGGTGCTGGCCGGGGCCGCGCTGCTTGCCGTGCTGGCGCCGCTGCTCACGGTCTACGCCGTCCGGACGCACGACGAACTGGCGTGGCAGCTCTGCCGGCGGCTCGGCACCCGGCCCGCCAGGGTCTGGGCGGCGGCGTTCGGCGCGCCGGTGGCGAGCGTCGCGGCCGCGGTGGGGGCGGTGCGGCTCGCGGTGAAGGCCGAGCGGCGGCCGGGGCTCACGGTGGCCGCGGTCGTCCTCGCCTCCGTGCTGGCGCCCCTGTTCCTCGTGGAGGCGTCCACCGCGGTGAGGCTGCTGCTCGTGGACGACAGCGGCGGGGACGCCTGCGGCCGCTGAGGCCGTGGAGTGCCGAGCCGTACGGAGCTTGCCCAGTTGGTCGGCGCCCGGAGGCGCGGCCGCCACGGCATCCACCCGCGCACGCGCCGGCAGATCGGCGACTGCCTGGCCGACGCCCACCCGCACCTCGGCTGAACCGTCGGGGCCGCGTCGATCCGCGCTGTCGCCGCGAGGATTCCCGGCGCCCCCGGCGGACGAACCGGGGCGACCGAGGCGTCCGGCATGGCGGGCGAACGGCCTCAGTAGGATCTCGCGGATGACCGTCACCGTGCTGCTGATCGATCTCGCCGTGGTCCTCTCGGTGGCCGCCGGCCTGGGGTTCGGACGGCGGGTGCCGGCCGGGGCGGCGGTGGGGCGAGGCGGGTGGGCGGTGCGGCCCGAGGTGGGGCTGGCGGTGGCGGTGGGTGCCGTTTACGTCAATCAACTGGTCTGCGCGGCCTATGTGGTGAGGGTGCACGGCGGGGACGCGTCGTTCGTGACGCGGTATCTGCCGCCCGGGTGGTTCGCGCAGCCGGTGGGGGATCCGGTGGTGCGGGCGGTGGCGGGGTGGATGCCCGCGCCGTGGGTGTTCGGGCCGAGCGTGCTGCGGGTGCAGGCGTTCCTGGAGTTGCCGTTCGTGCTGTTCGCGTACGGGACGGCGCTGCGGCGGCTCAGCCCCGCGCTGTACCGGGCGGCGCTCGGGTCCGGGCCGCTGGTGGGGGCTGCTGCGCTCTCGTACACGGTGGTGTTCGGCGTGGTGGAGTGGGCGCTGCGCAACCCGTGGACCGTCCAGGACCTGCTGATCCGCGCGGCTTCCGCGGCCGTCACCGCCCCGCTGGTGCTCGCCCTCGCGCGCCGCGACCGCGGGCCGGAACTCCGGCCCGGCCTGGGCGGGTTGCTGCACTTCACCGTCTCACTGGGGGCGCTGGGCGGACTGGTGATGGTGGTGTACGACACCGCGCTGCTCTACAACTCGGCTCACCTGCGCACGCGTTGGCCCGAGCTGGTGCTGTGGCTGACGGTCCTGGCGGCCAGCGGGCGCCGGGGCCCGGCCGGGCGGGCGGCGGTCGGCCCGGCCACGGCGGCGCTCGCCGCGGTGCTGCGTCGAGGCCTGGTGCTGTTCCTGGTGCCGGCCCTGGCGGTGCGGTACGGGACGGGGTTCGCCCATCTGCAGGTCGCCGCTGCGGGCGGGCTGTTCATCGTCGGCGCCGCCCTGTGGCAGGAGCAGGTCCGGCGGGCGCTGCTGCCGCCGGCGCTCGGTGCGACGGCCGGTCTGGGCGCCGCGTACCTCGCCCTGCACGCGGTCGCCGACACCTACCCGGAGAGCGGCCTGCTCCGCGCGACGGTCGCCTTCCTGGCGGTCGCGGCGCTGGTGTGCGCCTTCGTCGACCGGTGGACGGCGACCTCGCGCCGGACGTCCGCCGCCTGACGGGCCCTCGGGCGGGGTGGCGGAGCGGTCACCGGGTTCCGGATCCCGCTCTTCGGGTGCCAGGGCGGCAACGACGTGCTCAGCCCGCCGGACGCCGCCGGGCGCTTCTTCGACGACGCGACCGCACCGGCGAAGTCCTCCGAACTCATGTCCGGCGCACGCCACTTAGCGAGCTTCCGGCACCCCGACCGGTTCCTCGACCCAATGCTCGCCGAGGTCCGCCCGGCGCTGCGGGCCCCGCCCGGTCAGCCGGCGGCCAGGTCGGCGTCCTCGTCGAAGTCGCCCAGGTGGAGCGGGACTCGGCCCGGGCCGGAGCGGAGCAGTGCGGCCAGGTGCTGGGCCAGCCGGCGAGGTCGGACGGTCTGCCCGGTGGTGGTTAACTCCTCGATGCTCCACCAGTGGTGGCCGTAGCGGGCCTCCTCGGTGTCGATCCGGACGGCGGCGGCCTCGGCGGCCGTGAGCCGGCAGAGGCGGTACTCCTCGGACTGCTCGAAGCGCCGGCCGTCGACGCCGAACCGGGTCCGCCGGGTCCAGGCGAGCGGACCGAGCCGGTCGGCGGTCAACGTCAGCGTGGTCTCCTCGCGCAACTCCCGTACGGCGGCGGCCAGTGCGTCCTCGCCGTCCTCGATGCCGCCGCCGACGGTGAACCACCAGCGGGTGCCGTCGCGGCGCGGGTCGCGGCCGCAGAGCAGCAGCAGGCGGTCGCGGTCGTCGAGCAGGAGGACGCGGGAGGTGTGCCGTCGGTGCGGGGTCATGGCGGGCAAGGGCACGGAACGGCCTTGCGGGGAGGCCGGGTTCAGGCCGGGAGGCGGACGCCGAACCACTGCTCGGCCCCGAACTCCTCGAAGCGCTCGACCTCGGTGAAGCCCAGCCGCGTCGCGAGGCGGTGCGAAGCGGTGTTGGCGGACTGGGTGCAGAGCACCACCGGCTCGCCCGGCAGCGCGGCGGCGGACCAGTCGAGGGCGGCCGTGCAGGCCTCGGTGGCGTACCCCCGGCCCCAGGCGTGCGGCAGCAGCAGGTAGCTGAGCTCGGGCTCCAGGCCCTTCGGGCGGACGTGGCCGGGACGGTTCGGGTCGCGTCGGTCGAGGGTGACACTGCCGATCATCGCGCCGTCCAGGTCGACCACGAAGAAGCCCGGCCGCCGACTCGGCGTCTCGGGCACCACCTGCTCGAACTCCTCGCGCGAACGCGGCCCACCGAGGTAGGCGCAGACCTCCGGCGAGGTGAACAGCTCGATGACCGCCGCCCGGTCGCGCGCCTCGGGCTCGCGGAGGACGAGCCGCTCGGTGCGGATCGGGGCGGGCGGCCAGGCGACGGTTCCGAGATCGGTCATGCCCTGGAACCTACCGCACGGCGGACGGGTCTCACGGCCCGTCAGGGGAGCGCAGGCCTGGCCGACCGGGCGGGTTCAGGCCGGGAGGCGGACGCCGAACCACTGCGCGGCCCCGAACTCCTCGAAGCGCTCGACCTCGGTGAAGCCCAGCTTGGCGGCGAGGCGCAGGGCGGCGCCGTTGGCGAGTTGGGTGCACAGCACTACGGGCTCGCCGGGGAGCGCGGTGCCGAACCAGTCGAGGGCGGCCGTGCAGGCCTCGGTGGCGTACCCCCGGCCCCAGGCGTGGGGGAGGAACAGGTAGCCGAGTTCGCGTTCGCCGCCCTCCGGGCGGACGTGGCCGGGGCGGTCGGCGGCACGCGGATCGAGGGTGACCAGGCCAATCATCGCTCCGTCGAGCTCGGCCACGAACACGCCGGGCCGCTGCCCGGGCACCTCCGGCACCGCGCGCTCCAGGTCCTCCCGCGGCCGGGCGCCCCCGATGTGGGCACCGACCTCCGGCGAGGCGAACAGGTCGACGAAGGCGTCCCGGTCGCGGGCCTCGGACGGGCGCAGCACCAGCCGCGCGGTCGTGATCGGAGCGGGCGGCCAGACGATGGATCCGTGATCACTCATGCCGGGCAACCTACCCGAGCCCTTCGACACGCGGACCGGAACGGCCCGGACCAGGGGCGGCGAAAACCCCGGGCGGGGCCGACCGACGTCGTGTCAGGATCGCCGGATGCCCGCCCGCAATCGCCTGCTGCCGCGCGGCCTCTCCTGGCCGCTCACCCCGACCGACATCCGCTCCGCGCTGGCGGAGGAGGACGGGACGTCCGTCCCCCTCGACTTCGGGCGAATGGCCCGCGAGGACGGGGTGCTGCTGACGGTCGAGTGGGTGCCGCAGATCCGCGGCAACTACGGAGGCGGCATCCATCCGACCTGGTGGGAGACCTGCCGGATCCAGGTCGCGCCCCTCCCGTCGGCCCAGCGGGCCGCCGCCCGACAGGCCCTGCGCACCGAGGCACTGCCCGCACTGGCGGCCTGGATCGCCGCCGCCCGCACGGCGCCCGAGGGGTGGCGGTCGGCGGGGCACAGCCGGTCCTGGCGGGTCGTGGATGGCGGTGTGGTGGCGTGGTTGGACGGCTGAGGGTGAGGCGATGGGTCGTCAATCGATTTGCGTGATCCGCTTGTTGAGGTGGTGAGTTCGGTTCTCGCGTTGCGTAGGACTCCGCCGGGTAGGTGTGCTGGCTGAGCTTGTGGCCGGGTCCGTCACCGCCTGCACGGTGCCGGGGGGGTTGGTGAGGCGCAGCCGGTCCTGGCGGGTCCTGGACGGCGGTGTGGTGGCGTGGTTGGACGACTGAGGGTGAGGCGACGGGTCGTCAATCGGCTTGTGTGATCCGCTTGTTGAGGTGGTGAGTTCGGTTCTCGCGTTGCGTAGGACTCCGCCGGGTAGGTGTGCTGGCTGAGCTTGTGGCCGGGTCCGTCGCCGCCTGCACGGTGCCGGAGGGGTGGCGGTTGGTGAGGCGCAGCCGGTCCTGGCGGGTCGTGGATGGCGGTGTGGTGGTGTGGTTGGACGGCTGAGGGCGTGGCGATGGGCCGTCAATCGATGTGTGTGAGCTGCTTGTTGAGGTGGTGAGTCGGTTCTCGCGTTGTGTGGGAATCCGCCGGGTAGGTGTGTTGGCTGCGCTTGTGGCCGAGTCCGTCGCCGCCTGCACGGTGCCGGAGGGGTGGCGGTTGGTGAGGCGCAGCCGGTCCTGGCGGGTCGTGGACGGCGGAGCGGTGGCGTGGCTGGACGACGGAAGGTGTCGTCAACCGGTGGGTGTGGACAGCTCGTCGAGGTGTTGCCTGCGCTCGCGCCCGGGACCGCCGCCGCTCGCGCGCTTGCGCAGGAGGGGCGACAGTTGGCGCGCCACAGCGGGTCCTCGCAGGGTGCGGCCGACGGAGCGGTCACGTGGCTGGTGTCGACCGACGATCAAGTGACGGAGCGTCAACTGCTGGACGTGAAGAGCTCGTCGAGATGGTGGGTGAGGATCGCCAGGGCCGTCTCGCCGTCGCGTTGGCCCCCGAGGACGCTCTGGCCGAGGCCGTTGACCATGGCGGCGAGGCCGGCGGCGGTGATCTCCGGGTCGCGGGCGGGGGAGAGGGTGCCGTCCTGCTGGGCGGCGCGCAGTTGCTTGGCGAGGAAGGACTCCAGGACGTCGGCCTGGCCGGTGCCGTGCTTTTCCAGGGCCGCGGGGTCGTTCAGCACCAGGGCGTAGTACGCGGTGTAGGTGCGGGCGATGCGCCGGCTCTCCGCGTCGGTGGGCAGGATGCAGGCCAGCACGGCGGTGACCAGGGCGCGTGGGGTGGGCGGGCTGCCGGCGGCGGTGATCCAGCGGGCCATCCGGTCCTGCAGCTGGGCGCCGAGGCGGGCCAGTGCGTCCAGCAGCAGGCCTTCCTTGGTCTCGAAGTAGTACTGGACCAGGCGCAGTGAGACGCCGGCCTCGGCGGCGACCGCCCGCATGCTCGCGGACTGCAGCCCTTGGGTGTCGGCGATCCGCAGCAGTGCCTCGGCGATCTGCCGTCGGCGCTCCTCGTGCTCGACCTTCGTGTTCATGATCCGGCCTCCCTGGTACACCCGTATCATGCCGTGATACACATGTATCATGCGAATGAGCGAGTTCAGGAACGCCCAGGCCGCCGACCGTTTCCGTGCCGCCTACGACCACGCCCTGGCCACCCTCTGGCCCGGCCCGCGCACCGCGCAGGACGTCCCCACCGCTTTCGGCACCACCCGCGTCCAGTGCACCGGTATCCCGCAGGGTCGGCCGATCGTGCTGCTCCCCGCGTCCGGCGGCAACGCCCTGATGTGGCACCACCAGCTGGACCAACTCGCCCAGCACCACGAGGTGTTCGCCCTCGACCCGGTCGGTGAGCCCGGTGCCAGCGTGCAGACCGCGCCGATCGCCGACGGCGCGGACGCTGCCGCCTGGCTGGAGGACGTCCTCGCCGCGCTCGACCTCGCCGACGTGCACCTGGTCGGCTGCTCGTACGGCGGCTGGGTCGCACTCCAGCACCGGCTGCACCACCCCGGCCGGGTCGGCGTCATGACGCTGCTCGACCCGGCCGGGTTCAACGGCTTCGGCTTCCGCTTCTACGCCTGGCTGATCGCCGGCGGCCTCGCCGCGTCCGCACCCCGCGCGCTGCGCCCCCGGCTGGCCCGGGCGGTGGGCAACAGCGCCGTGCTGGAGGACGAGTTGATGAAACTCACCCGCGCCGCGATGGGCTTCCGGCGGGCTCTGCCCGTCCCGCCGGTGCTCACCGACGAGGAGCTGCGCCGGATCGACCTGCCCGCCCGGTTCCTGCTGGGTGCCCGCAGCGCCCTGCACGACTCCGCCGCGGTCGCCGTCCGGATCTCCGGCCTCCTGCCCACCGCCCGGGTGGAGGTCGTCCCCGGCGCTGGGCACTCACTGCCGATGGACGCCCCCGATCTGGTCACCGAGCGGATCCTGGCCCAGTTCGCGAACTGACGAGCCATCATTCAGACGATGCCATCGCTCAGTTGAGCCCTTGGGCTCCGGTGACGATGAAGGAGCACCTCCGGGTGGTGCCCCGGCCGGGCGGGCGTCAGCATGCGACCCAGCTGAGCGCCGTCGTGTTGCCGTGCAGGATCCGGCGGTGCAGCTCGCGCAGTTCGGGGCCGGGCTCGACGCCGATGGCCTCGGCCAGGTGGCACCAGACGCGATGGTGGACGGCGAGGGCCTCGGAGGGGCGGCCGGAACGGGAGAGGGCGGTCATCAGCAGTGCCCAGAAGCGCTCCCGCTCGGGGTGGCGGGCCGTCAGCTTTCGGAGCTCGGCGACCGCGGTGCCGGTGCGCCCCGGGCGGAGCAGCGTCTCGACGCGCAATTCGCGGACGTCGAGCCGGAGTTCGCAGCGGCGAATGGCTCCTCGTGGTGCAGGACGGCGCAGGCGATGTCGGCGAGGGCCGGGCCCCGCCACAGGGCCTGCGCCTGGTCGAGGGCGGCCGGGCCGGCCGCCGGACTGCCTTCGCGGACCTCGCCCGCGCCGTGCTCGTAGAGGCGGACGAAGCGGTGGGCGTCGAGCGGCCAGTGCGAACCTGCCCCGCCACGGCCGCGGCGGGGGCGGCTGCGCGAGGTCGAGAGCGACCGCGGTGAGCGTCTCGGACGGTAAGGAGTCGACCGGGGCGGTCGGGGCCTCGGCCGGTGGATCGGTGGACTCCCGTGCGGCGGTGGCGAGTTCGCCGTCGTCGGTGCTGCGTCGGGCGTCCGTGAGCTCGCCTCCAGCCGGTGCCGGCGGCGACGCCAGTCGTCCTCGTCGCCCCGGCAGGCGCCGACGAAAGCGAGCGTGACTTCCGGACTGGGGCGGCGCAGGCCGGCGGCGGCGTCGCTCAGAGTGGTGGCGCTGAAGCCGGCGATGCGGGCCGGGGACCGGTAGGTGGGGTTGCCGGCGGATTCCCGGAGTTCGCGCAGGCCGTGGGCGAAGGCCTGCCGCGGGCCGTCGACGGGGTCGAGCGGGCGCGGTCCACGGGCCGACTTGGCTCCCCTGTGAAAGGGGCAAGCGGGCGAGAGGTATGGACCAACTCCAGCCCGCCGTTCCTCATGACCGGAGAGCGGTCGACAACCGAACGTGCGTCGTCGAAGGGATGGGGCGTGGCGCGGCCCGCCCCGATCAGAGCGCGGGGCGGACGATCTGCACCAGATTGCCGCAAGTGTCGTCGAACACCGCCATCGTCACCGGCCCCATCCGGGTCGGTTCCTGGGTGAACTCCACCCCGAGGGCGTGCAGCCGCTCGTACTCGGCCTGCACGTCGTCCACCGAGAACGACACCGCCGGGATGCCGTCCGCGACCAGCGCCGCCTGGTACGGCGGGACGGCCGGGTGCCCGGACGGTTCGAGCAGCAGCTCGGTGCCCGTCGGCTGCTCCGCCGACACCACCGTCAGCCACCGGGCCCCGCCGCCGAGCGGGACGTCGTGCTTCTTCACGAAGCCGAGCACCTCGGTGTAGAAGCGCAGCGCCTTCTCCTGGTCCTCGACGAACACCGAGGTGATCCAGATCCGCATCGCCGCCGCCCTTCGAGTCCCGGAAACCCGCCCCGACCTTACGGCCCGCCACCGCCCGGGCCGGCGGCGGCGCGCCGGGCGGTCAGTCGAGGTCGTACTCCCGGCGGAATGCGGTCCGGACCACCTCGGCGACATCGGCCGGGGGCAGCTCGGCCCGCAGGCGCGGCAGCAGGACGGCGTACTCGTCGTCGTCGATGGCGCCGCGGTACTCGTCGATCAACTCCTTGATCATGGCCACGAGTTCGGGGCGCAGCTGCATCCAGGCCCGGGAGTCGGCGATCTGCTCGTCGACGAGCTCCAGGAACCAGCGCAGCACCGGCACCGGGATGTGGATGCACGGGTCGATGCCTCCGACCCACACCGACGGTTCCCGCTCCGGGTCCTCGTCGGGAACGATCCCGGCCAGCACGGTGATGCCGCCGCTGGGGAGGTGGTCGAGCTCCAGGTGCCAGGCGTCGTCGGGGAGGACGTATATCGCGGTGACGGCGAAATCGGGGTCGGGGGAGGGGATTCTGGACACGGCGGTGATCACTCCGGGGCGGGTAGACGGGCGGCGACGGCGGTGAGGAGGAGGTCGAGGGCGAGGGGGTAGGCGCTGCGGCGCATGTCGGCGGCGAGCAGGTGGGTGGTGGCGGCGATGTGCGGGTGGGTGTCGGGGGAGAGGGTGCGGTAGGCGGTGTCCCAGACGGCGAGGTCGGCGTGCTGGGCGGGGGCGGGGAGGGCGAGGGCCGCGGAGTCGAGGACGGCGAAGCCGAGGGCCTGGTCGATGAAGGCGTGGTAGAGGCTGACGGCGTCCGGGTCGGGGAAGCCGGCATCCCGCAGGATGCCGAGCATGGTCTCGATGGCGCGGATCTCGTTGGCGCGGCCGGTGGTGCGGTACGCGGCGAGGACGGCGGCCTGCGGGTGGGCCAGCGAGTGGGTGTGGATCCGCAGGCCGACCTCGCGCAGGTCGGCGCGCCAGTCGCCGGTGGGCTGCCAGCCGCGCAGGCCGAGGCCGATGAGTTCGTCGGCGACGGCGAGGAGCAGGTCGTCCGTGCTGTGGAAGTAGCGGTAGATCGCGCTCGGGTCCGCGCCGAGCGCCGCGCCGAGGCGGCGGACGCTGAACGCCTGCGCGCCGTGCTGGCCGACCAATCGCAGCGCCGTGTCGACGATGACCTGTTGGGAGAGCACGGTGCCCTGCTTGGTGGGGCGACGGCGGCGGCGCGCGACCTCGGGGACGACCCGGTCGGAGGCGAGGTCGGCGGCTCGGTCCCCGGCTCGGTCCGTGGCTCGTTCGGTCATGGCCCGAGCTTATGACAACAGCATTGACGTGTGAAGCGGCTCACGGGTTTCATGGCGTGCCACCGGCCCTTTCGCCGGTGCCCCCACCCCGGCGCGCCGCTCGCCCCGCGGCCCGTCCTCGCAGTGCCTGCGCCCGCTGCTGTCGCTGCCGGCGCACCCCCCAACTCGCGCCCGTCGTACGGGCGTTCCCCCACGAGAGAATCGGCGGTGATCCCTTGGTGACGACGATCAAGGACAGCGGCCCCGTCCCCGACGGCGCTGCTCCCGAGGCGATGCGCAAGTCGCTCGGCGTCGGCGCGGTGGTGGTGATCGCCGCGTCCAGCACCGCGGCCACCACCTCGATCGGCATCGGCCTGGGCCTGATGGCGGGCGTGGTCGGACTGCACCTGCCGGCGATCATGCTGCTGGCGTTCCTGCCGGTGCTGGGCATCGCCTGCGGCTACGGCCGGCTCAACCGGGTCGAGCCGGACGCGGGCAGCTCGTACCGCTGGGTGGGCCGGACGCTCAGCCCGTGGCTGGGCTTCCTGACCGGCTGGGTGAACATCGTCACCACGATCGTCTTCATGGCCTACACCACGACCGTCACCGGCTCGGCGATCATCCAGCTGGTCGGGAAGGCCGGGCTGCACGAGCTGCCGGGCGTGGCGCTGGACCCCGACTCCAGCGTCCAGTGCACACTGATCGGCATGCTGGTGCTGCTGACCGCCACCGTGGTCGCGGTACGCGGACTGGACCTGGCGGCGGCGCTGCAGAAGTGGCTGCTGATCTTCGAGTACGCGGTGCTGATCGCGTTCTGCGGGTACGGCCTGTTCGCCGGCGACCAGCCGTTCAGCCTGTCCTGGTACAACCCGTTCGAGATCCCGTCGCTCAGCGCGCTCGCCCAGGGCATGGTGCTGGCGGTGTTCTGCTACTGGGGCTTCGAGTCGGTGTTCAGCGTCGGCGAGGAGGTGCACGACCCGAAGGACGCCTCCCGCGGCGGGTTCCTGTCGCTGCTGCTGATGCTCGGCCTGTTCCTGTTCGCCGGCACCGCGTTCCAGCGGGTGCTGCCGATCGACGAGTTGGCCGACAACGGGGCGGTCGGGCTGGCGTACTTCGCCGAGCGGCTCGCCCACCAGCCGCTGGCCGCACTGCCGTTGGTGGCGCTGATGTTCTCCGCGGCGGCCTCGCTGCAGGCCGCGGTGATCCCGACCGCGCGCGGCACCTACGCGATGGGCCGCGACGGCACCCTCGGCCCGGTGTGGACCCGGCTGCACCCGCGCCACCGCACCCCGGCCACCGGGACCTGGCTGATCACCGGCATCGCGCTGGCGCTGGCCGCGGTCTCGCTGGTCATCCCGACCGTCACCGAGCTGATCTCGGCGACCGTCAACGCCATCGGCATCGTGGTGGCGCTGTACTACGCGCTGGTGGCGATCGCCTCCGCCGTGCGCTTCCGGCACCTGATGCGCGAGAACCTCAGGGAGGGGCTGACGGCGGTGGTCGCGCCGCTGCTCGGCGGCGTGGTGCTGCTGCTGGTCGGCGGCTACCTCGCCTGGACCTTCTACTCCTCCACCGACCACTTCGAACTCGCCGCCGACAACGGCTGGTTCGAACTCTCGGTGCCGGTCCTGATGATCGGCTCCGGACTGCTGGCCGGCGCCTGGTCGCGCTGGGGCCGCCGCTCGCCGTACTTCGACGGCGCCCAATCCGTCTGATCGCAAAGAAAGTTCGAGGTTCCACCATGACCCGTGCCGACCTGGTCTTCACCGGAGGCCCGATCCACACCGGGGACGCCGCCCGAACCCGGGCCACCGCGCTGGCCGTCACCGGCGGGCGGATCACCGCCGTCGGCCACGACGAGGTCCGGGAGCTGGTCGGTCCCGGCACCGAAGTCGTCGACCTGCACGGCAAGTTGCTGATCGCCGGCTTCCAGGACGCGCACGTGCACGCCGTCTACGGCGGCATGGAGATGGCCTCCTGCGACCTCACCGGCACCGTCGGCGTGGACGACTACCTGCGGCTGGTCGGCGAGTACGCCGCCGCCCACCCCGAGAAGGAGTGGATCACCGGCGGCGGCTGGTCGCTGGAGAGCTTCGACGGCGGCCTGCCCACCCGGCAGCTGCTCGACCGGGTGGTGCCCGACCGGCCGGTGCTGCTCGCCAACCGCGACCACCACGGCGCCTGGGCCAACACCCGCGCCCTGGAGGCCGCCGGGCTCACCCGCGACACCCCCGACCCCGCCGACGGCCGGATCGAGCGCGAGCCCGACGGCACCCCCAGCGGCATGCTCCAGGAGGGCGCCGTCGGCCTGGTCGGCAAGCACGCCCCCGCCGCCACCCTCGCCGACCGGCTGGCCGGCCTGCTCGACGCCCAGCGGATGCTGCACTCGCTCGGCATCACCGCCTGGCAGGACGCCCTGCTCGGCGAGTTCGGCGGCAACCCCGACCCGTCCGACGCCTACCTGACCGCCGCGCAGGACGGCACGCTGACCGCCCGGGTGGTCGGCGCGCTCTGGTGGGACCGCGAGCGCGGCGCCGAGCAGATCCCCGAACTCGTCGCCCGCCGGGAGAAGTTGAGCCACGGACGGTTCCGGGCGGGCGCGGTCAAGATCATGCAGGACGGCATCGCGGAGAACTTCACCGCCGCCCTCACCAGCCCCTACCTGGACGGCTGCGGCTGCGCCACCGGCAACAGCGGCCTCAGCTTCGTCGACCCGCTCGCGCTGCGCGAGCACGTCACCGCCCTGGACGCGCTCGACTTCCAGGTGCACTTCCACGCCCTCGGCGACCGCGCCGTCCGCGAGGCGCTGGACGCCGTCGAGGCCGCGCTCGCCGCCAACGGCCGCCGCGGCAACCGCCACCACCTCGCCCACCTGCAACTCGTCCACCCCGAGGACGTGCCGCGGTTCGCCGCGCTCGGCGCGATCGCCAACATCCAGCCGCTGTGGGCCGCCCACGAACCGCAGATGGACGAGCTCACCATCCCGTTCCTCGGCCCCGAACGCGCCGCCTGGCAGTACCCGTTCGGCGACCTGCTGCGGGCCGGCGCCACCCTCGCCGCGGGCAGCGACTGGCCGGTCTCCAGCCCCGTCCCGATCGAGGGCCTGCACGTCGCCGTCAACCGCCGCGAACCCGGCGCCGACCCGGCCACCCCGGTCTTCCTCCCCGAGCAGCGCCTCGACCTGGCCACCGCGCTCGCCGCCTACACCGCCGGCACCGCCCACCTCAACCGCCTCGACGACACGGGCATCCTGCGCCCCGGCCACCTCGCCGACCTGGTCGTGCTCGACCGCGACCCGTTCGCCGCCCCCGCCGAGGAGATCGCCGACACCCGGGTGCTGCGCACCTACGTCGGCGGGCAGGAGGTCTTCGCCGCCGAGTGAGGCGGCCCAGGTAGGGCCTGTCTTCAGCCCGTGCCGCCGCCCCGCGGCGAGCGTGCGGGCCAGGGGGCGTGGGGCAGGCGGGGGTTGAAGACAGGCCCTCGGTGACCCGGACACCGTGTCAGCCCGCGGGCAGGCGGCCTGACACGGTGTCCGTTGCCGGGCCCGTGGTGGCCCGACTACCGTCCCAGCACGCATCGAGCTCTCCACACCGGCGGAAGCAGGACAGCACATGACCACCGTCAACGGCGGCATCTCCTTCTGGTACGCGGCCACCGGGCTGCCCGAGCGGCGGCCGGCGCTGGCGGGCGACATCGAGGCCGACGTCTGCGTGGTGGGCGGCGGATACACCGGACTGTGGACCGCCTACTACCTGAAGCAGGCCGCGCCCGAGCTCGAAGTCGTGCTGCTGGAGAGCGAGTTCTGCGGGTACGGGGCCTCGGGGCGCAACGGCGGGTGGCTGTACAACGGCATCGCCGGGCGGGGACGCTACGCCCGGCTGCACGGGGAGGACGCCGCGCGGCGGCTCCAACTCGCCATGAACGACACGGTGTCGGAGGCCCTGCGGGCGGCCGAGGCCGAGGGCATCGACTGCGACGCGCACCGCGGCGGAGTGCTTGAGCTCGCCCGGACGCCCGCCCAACTGTCGCGGCTGAAGGACAGGTTCGCGCACGAGCAGGCGTTCGGCGCGGACGAGGTGCACCTGCTGAGCGCCGAGCAGGCCGCCGAACGGCTGTACGTGCCGGGCGTGTTGGGGGCGACCTGGACGCCGAACGGGGCGCGGGTGCACCCGGCCAAGCTGGTGGTCGGGCTGGCCGCGGCAGCCGAGCGGTCGGGGGTGCGGATCCACGAGTCGACGCCCGTCACCACGATCGCCCCCGGACGGGTCGGTACCGCACACGGCAGCGTCAAGGCCCGGGCGGTGCTCCGCTGCACCGAGGGCTTCACCGCCAACCTGGCCGGTCAGAAGCGCAGTTGGCTGCCGATGAACTCCTCGATGATCGCCACCGAACCGCTGCCCGCCGAGGTGTGGGACGCGATCGGCTGGGAGGGCCGAGAGGTGCTCGGCGACGAGGCGCACGCCTACATGTACGCGCAGCGCACCGCCGACGACCGGATCGCGCTCGGCGGTCGCGGCTACCCGTACCGGTACGGGTCGCGGATCGACCAGGACGGCGCCACCCCCGACGGCACGGTGGCCCAACTCCGGGAGATCCTGCGGAAGATGTTCCCCGCCGCGGCCGACGCCCGGATCGACCACGCCTGGTCCGGCGTGCTCGGCGTGCCCCGCGACTGGTGCGCCGCCGTCGACCTCGACCCCGCCACCGGGCTCGGCTTCGCGGGCGGCTACGTCGGCAGTGGCGTCGCCACCTCCAACCTGGCCGGCCGCACCCTGCGCGACCTGACGCTGCGCCACCTCGGCACGGGGGAGCGGACCGAACTCACCGAGCTGCCCTGGGTCGGGCACCGGGTCCGCCGCTGGGAGCCCGAACCGCTGCGCTGGCTCGGCGTGCACGGGCTGTACGCCGCCTACCGGCACGCCGACCGGCACGAGCACGACGCCACCTCCCCGCTGGCCGGCCTCGCCGACCGGATCAGCGGCCGGGGCTGAACCGCCCCCGGCCGCCCCGGTGACCGGCCCGCGAAATGATTCGCACACCTGTCGCACGGACGTGATAGGAATCTCCGTCCGGGGCGGCCGTGCGGCGGCCCCCGCAGATCGGCTCGGCACAAGGGGACCATGGGGATGGGGCTGTTCGACAGGCTGACACGGCGGCGGGCCAAGGTCGGGCCGGTGCTCGACCCGGCCTACGGCGACCCGGAGCTGACGCGGCTGCGGGAGCGCGGCGCGGCCGGCGACTGGCCGGGTGTCCGGGCCGTCCTGGCGCAGGCCCGCGACCAGGCCGACCTGGTCACCATGATCGACGTCGTCACCGACCTGCCCGGCAGCGAGGAGTGGACCGGCCGCGCCGTCGAGCAGGACCCCGAGGACACCCTCGCGCTGCTGGTCTCCGGCGCCCGGCAGCTGGTCTGGGGCTGGGAGGCGCGCAGCGGAGCCCGCGCCAAGTACGTCGGCGCCGACCAGTGGCAGGTGTTCGGAGCACGGCTGGAACGCGCCGAGGAGCAGCTGTTCGAGGTCGCCGAGCGGGAGCCGGACTGGCTCGGCCCCTGGTACTTCCTGCAGATCACCGGGCGCGGCGTGTCCGTCCCCGAGGAGATCGCGACCCGACGCTTCGAGGCCGCCGTCCGCCGCCTCCCGCACCACCCGTCGTCCTACCGGCAGCGGCTGCAGCAGAAGTGCGCCAAGTGGGGCGGCTCGCACGAGCAGATGCACTCCTTCGCCCGCACCTCGATGCTCGCCGCCCCCGAGGGCAGCCGGCTCGGCGAGCTCGTCGCGTACGCCCACCTCGAACACTGGCTGGACCTCGACAACGGCGAGGACGGCCGCTACATGCGCAGCGCCGGCGTCGCCCACTCGCTGCACGAGGCCGCCGAACGCTCCATCTGGCACCCGGACTTCGCCCGCGACCGGACCTGGATCGGCGCGCACAACGCCTTCGCCATGGCGTTCGCGCTGTGCGGCGAGAACCGGGCCGCGAGCCGGGTGTTCACCGAGCTCGACGGCCGCGTCACCAAGTCCCCGTGGGCGTACCTCGGCGACCCGGTCGCCGCCTTCACCCGCAGCGCCGCCGCCGCCAAGTGACCCGCACCGAACCCCGAAGCGAAGGACCCGCCCGGTGACCCCGAACGACTCCAGCGCGCACACCTTCCAGGTGGACCTGCGCGGACTGGTCGACCTGCTCTCCCACCACCTGTACTCCAGCCCGCGGGTCTACCTGCGCGAACTGCTGCAGAACGCGGTCGACGCGATCACCGCCCGGCAGCAGCTGGATCCGGCCGCACCGGCCGCGATCACCGTCACCGCCGGCGACGAGTTCTCGGTCTCCGACACCGGCGTCGGCCTCACCGAGGCCGACGTGCACACCTTCCTCGCCACCATCGGCCGCAGCTCCAAGCGCACCCCGGACGGCGCCCTGGACGCCGGCCAACTGGCCGACGCCCGCGCCGAGTTCATCGGCCAGTTCGGCATCGGCCTGCTGGCCTGCTTCGTGGTCGCCGACGAGATCACCGTCCGCACCCGCTCCGCCCGCACCCCCGACGCCCCGGTGATCGAGTGGCGCGGCCGCTCCGACGGCCGGTACACCATCACCACGCTGCCCGCCGCCGCCCGCCGCGAGCCCGGCACCACCGTCACCCTCACCCCGCGCGCCGACGCCGAGGAGTGGACCTCCACCGGGCGGGTCACCGAACTCGCCCGGCACTACGGCAGCCTGCTGCGCCACCGGGTGACGGTGGTCGACGCGGCCGGCCGCAGCACGCAGATCAACCAGACGCCCGCGCCGTGGGCCCGCCGGTACGACAACCCGGCCGCCCGCCGCGAGGCGCTCACCACGCACTGCCGTGAAACCTTCGACTTCACCCCGCTCGACACCATCGACCTCGACCTGCCGCTGGTCGGCCTCAGCGGCGTCGCCTACGTGCTGCCGGAAGCCGTCCCGCCGTCCCGCCGCGCCGGGCACCGGGTCCACCTCAAGGGCATGCTGCTCTCCGACCAGGCCGACGAACTGCTCCCCGAATGGGCGTTCTTCGTGCGCTGCGTGGTCGACGCGGAACGGCTGCGCCCCACCGCCTCCCGCGAGGCGCTGTACGCCGACGAGACCCTCGCCGCCGTCCGCGAGGCGCTCGGGCTGCGGATCCGCGACTGGCTGACCGGCCTGTCCGCCAGCGACCCGGGGCTGCTGCACCGCTTCCTCGCCGTCCACCACCTGGCCGTCAAGTCGCTGGCCCGGCACGACGACCAGCTGCTGAGGATGCTGCTGCCCTGGCTGCCGTTCGAGACCACCGACGGCAACGTCACCCTCGACGAGTTCGCCCGCGCCCACCCCGTCATCCTGGTCACCCGCACCGTCGAGGAGTTCCGCCAGGTCGCCCCGATCGCCGGCGCGGCCGGCCTCGGCGTGGTCAACGGCGGCTACACCTACGACCGCGACCTGGTGCACCGGCTGCCCGAGATCCGCACCGGCACCACCGTCGCCGACCTCGACCCGGCCACCGTCACCGCGCACCTCGACAACGTCGACCCGGCCACCGAACTCGCCGCCGCCGCGTTCCTCGCCGCCGCCCGCGAAGTCCTCGGCCGGTTCGACTGCGACGTCGCGCTGCGCACCTTCCACCCCAGCAGCGCCCCCGCCCTGCTGCTCGATGACCGGGAAGCCCGGCACGAGCGCACCCGCACCCAACTCGCCGACCAGGCCGACGGGTTGTGGGCCGACATCCTCGGCTCGCTGGGCAGCTCCGCGCCGCGCGCCCAGCTCGTCCTGAACCACCTCAACCCGCTCGTCCGGCGCGCGGCCGCGATCCGGCACCCCGAACTCGCCACCACCACCGTGGAAGCGCTGTACGGCCAGGCCCTGCTGCTCACCCGGCGCCCGCTCAAGGCCAGCGAATCCGCGCTGCTCAACCGCTCGTTCCTCGCCCTGCTCGACCACGCCATGCTCGGCCACGAGCCCACCACGCCGCACCGGGAGCCGTGATGCTCGACACCATCGACGCCGTCCGCGCCGCGCTGCGCGCCAACGACGAACAGCCGCACGGCCGGCAGCGCACCGTCACCGCCGAGGAACTCGTCGACGCCGCCGAGCAGTTCGACGAACCCGAGCTGCTCGCCTACGCCCTCCTCGACCTGATGGAGGCGTACGAGAACGACGCCGAACGGCGCAAGCTCCCGGTGGTGTTCGCCCGGATCGTCACCCTGCGCAAGAAGCACCCCGACGCCTTCGACGGCTGGGCGCAGCGCGCCACCGACTGGCGCTACAAGTGGGTCGCGCACGCCCTGCGCAGCGTCCCCGACGTGCCGCTGGAGGCGGTCCGCCGCTGGCACGGCGAACTGCGCGAGTACTACCGCACGGCCGGCCACGACCTCCAGCCCTACTACGGCGAGCAGTACCACCTCGCCGCGCTCACCGGCCAGGACGTCGAGCAGGCCTTCGACCTGTGGGCCGGCCGGCGCCGCTCCTCGTTCAGCGACTGCCAGGCGTGCGAACTGCGCGCCCAGGCCCGGCACTTCGTCCGCCTCGGCGACGACCGGCGGGCGCTCGGCGTCTGGCAGTCGGTGTTCGACGGCAGGCACTCGTGCGCCGAGGAGCCGCACGTCAGCCGTGCCCACGCGCTGCTGCCGCTGCTGCGGTCCGGCCGGGTCGACGACGCCCGCTCGTTCCACCTCACCGGCTACCGGTGGGCCCGCGGCCGCTCCCGGGCCGCCGAGGAGATCGGTCTGCACCTCGAGTTCTGCGCGCTCACCGGCAACGAACCGCGCGGCCTGGAGATCCTCGCCGACAACCGCGACCTGTTCGGGCAGCACGGTGACCCGCTCGCCCGCCTGCACTTCCTCACCGGCGCCCAGCAGTTGCTCGCCCGCCTCGCCGCCACCGGCCACGGCGACCTCCCGGTGGCCGGCCCGCCCGGCGCCAGCTGGACCGTCGACGCCCTGCTCGCCGAACTGCGCACCGAGGGCGACGCGCTCGCCGCCCGCTTCGACGAGCGGGGCGGCACCACCGCCGTCGGCGACGCCCGCCGCGAACGCCTGGCCCGTACCCCGCTGTTCGCCGAACCGCTCGCCCTCGGCCTGCGCGCCGCCACCCCCGCACCCGCCCCGGCGGCGGCAGCGCAGCCCGCCGCTCCGGCCGGATCCGAGAGCGTCGCCGAACTGGTGGTCCGCGCCCGCGAGTTGCACGACCTGCGGCATCCCGAGGCGGTCGCCCTGTGGCGGCGCATCGAGGCCCTCGCCACCGCCGACGGCTACCGGCACCCCGACGACCCCGAGCTCGGGCCGCTCGACCTGCTGCGCGCCGAACTCGCCGAACAGCGGGCCCGCCGCGACGGCCTGCCCGACCGCGAACTGGCCGCCCACCTGACCGAGGCCGCCGAGCTCTACCAGCAGGTCGGCCGGGTCGCCCAGGCGATCGGCTGCCGCGCGCTGGCCCTGGTCCTGCCCGAGCAGGACGCCGACGCCGACACCGACACCGACGCCGACACCGGCGGCGAGACCGACGGCGAGACCGACGCCGTCACCGGTCCGACGGCGGAACTCGACGCGTACGAGCAGCAGGTCCGCGAGCTGGTCGAGGCCGAGGCCCCCCGGGCCGGCGACGCCTTGCTCACCGTGCTGCACGCCAAGGCCGTGTTCGCCATCCGCCAGGACGTGCCGGAGAACCACCGGCGCCTCGGCGACGACCTCGATGGGCGCGACCTCACCCGCACCGAGGCCGCCATCGCCCGCCTGTGCGAGGAGGCTGTCCGGCAGGACGACGCGCCGACCGAGGTCAACGCGCACCAACTCCTCGCCCGCGCCCACTTCCTGACCGGCCGCAAGGAGGCCGCCGTCGAGCTGATCGAGCGGGCCGAACGCCGGATCGAGGCCGCCGAGATCCCCTGGAAGCTGGTCGCCGTCCACGGCTGGCAGGGCGAATTCGCCCTGCAACAGGAGGAGTTCGGCCGCGCCGAGGAGCTCGCCCAGCGCGGGCTGAAGGTCGCCGCCCAGTACGGCGACCGCAGCGCCGTCCCCGCCCGGGTGCAGATGCTGCTGGCCCGGGTCCACCTCGCCCGCGGCGAACACGAGTCCGCCGCCCGCGCGTTCACCGAGGCCGCCGCCCGCTTCGACCACGCCGGGGAGGCCGACGAGGCCGCCTCCGCCCGCGGCCGCCTCGGCCAGACGCTGGCCGAGACCGGCCGGTTCGCCGACGCCGCCGCCGTCCTGGAGGCCGTCCGACTGGAACCGGGCTTCGCCGCGCTCGACGTCCGCGAGCAGGCGCAGATCCGGCTCGACCTCGCCCGCACCCTGCGCGAGCTCGACGAACACCGGGCCGCCGCCGAGGAGTTCCTGCACGTCGCCGACCTCGCCGCGGGCTGGGAGGACGGCCAGGTGCACACCGCGGTCGCCTGCGAGGCCGCCGTGGCGCTGGCCCGCGCCGGCCAGTGGCCCGCCGCCGACCTGGCCCGGCAGCGCGCCCTGGACAGCCACCGCGCCGCGCCGCACGCCGACGCCGCCTTCGACATGCTGCTGCGCCTCGCCCGGGTCACCGCCGACACGCGCGGCCCCGACGCCCGGGACGAGGCCCTCGCCCGGCTCGACGAGGCCGCCGAGGTGGTGGAGCACGCCCGGCGCGAGGGCCTGGAACTCGGCAGCGGCAGCCCCGACGGCACCCTGCACGACACCCGCGGCCGCACCCTGGTCGGCCTCGGGCGCCCCGAGGAGGCGCTCGCCGAGATGGAGTTGGCGATCGCCGCGTTCGGCGCCCTCGGCCCCGAGGGCAACCTGGCCCGCGCCGAGTCCATCCGCTACGCCGCCCTGATCGAGGGCAACCGCCTCGACCGCACCCAGGACGCGCTGACCCGGCTGGAGGCCGCCATCGCCTGGTGCCGCGAGATCGGCGAACCGCAGGCCGCCGAGGTCCTCGACGACCTGCGCACCCACCTGCGCCGCCAGCACTGACGCCGCACCGGCCCGCCCACGGCCCGCCGGGAACACTCCCGGCGGGCCGTGGGTGCGTCAGGCCTTCGCCAGCACCTCGCCGACCAGGGCGCGGGCCTCGTCCTGGACCTGCGCCAGGTGCTCGGCGCCGCGGAAGCTCTCCGCGTAGATCTTGTACACGTCCTCGGTGCCGGACGGGCGGGCCGCGAACCAGGCGTTCTCGGTGCAGACCTTCAGGCCGCCGATCGCCGCGCCGTTGCCCGGGGCGTGGGTCAGGACAGCGGTGATCGGCTCGCCGGCCAGCGCGTCGGCGGTGACCCGGGAGGCGTCGAGCGCGGCCAGCGCGGCCTTCTGGTCGCGGTCGGCGGGGGCGTCCACCCGGGCGTAGACCGGGTCGCCGTGCCGGGCCGTCAGGTCGCGGTAGTGCTCGGAGGGGGTGCGGCCGGTGACGGCGGTGATCTCGGAGGCCAGCAGGGCCAGCAGGATGCCGTCCTTGTCGGTGGTCCACGGCGAGCCGTCGCGGCGCAGGAACGACGCCCCGGCGGACTCCTCGCCGCCGAACGCCACCGTCCCGTTCAGCAGGCCGTCCACGAACCACTTGAAGCCGACCGGGACTTCGAGCAGCTCCCGGCCGAGCGCGCCCGCCACCCGGTCGATCATCGACGAGGACACCAGGGTCTTGCCGACCGCGGCCGCCGCCGGCCAGCCCTCGCGGTGCCGGAACAGGTGGTCGATGGCCACCGACAGGAAGTGGTTGGGGTTCATCAGCCCGCCGTCGGGCGTCACGATGCCGTGCCGGTCGGCGTCCGCGTCGTTCCCGGTGGCCAGCGTGAAGTCGTTCCGCCGGTCGATCAGCGAGGCCATCGCGTACGGGGAGGAGCAGTCCATCCGGATCTTCCCGTCCCAGTCCAGCGTCATGAACCGCCAGGTCGGATCGGTCAGCGGGTTGACCACCGTCAGGTCCAGCCGGTGCGTCTCGGCGATCCGACCCCAGTACGCGACGGACGCCCCGCCCAGCGGGTCCGCGCCGATCCGCACCCCCGCCTCGCGCACCGCGGCGAGATCGACGACGGCCGGCAGGTCGTCCACGTACGCGCCCAGGAAGTCGTACCGGCCGGTGGTGTCGGCCGCCAGCGCCCGCGCGTACGGGATCCGGCGGACCTCCTTCGACCCGCCGGCCAGCAACTCGTTGGCGCGGCGCTCGATCCAGCCGGTGGCCGCCGAGTCCGCGGGCCCGCCGTGCGGCGGGTTGTACTTGAACCCGCCGTCGGCGGGCGGGTTGTGCGAGGGCGTCACCACGATGCCGTCCGCGAGCGCCGCCGGAAGGGTGCGGTTGTGGGCGAGGACGGCGTGCGAGACGGCGGGCGTCGGGGTGTAGCCGTCCGCGGTGTCGAGCAGCACCGTGACGCCGTTCGCCGCCAGCACCTCCAGCGTGGTCGCCCGGGCCGGCTCGGACAGCGCGTGGGTGTCGATGCCGAGGAACAGCGGCCCCGTGGTGCCCTGCTCGGCCCGGTAGTCGCAGATCGCCTGCGCCGTCGCCGCGATGTGGTCCTCGTTGAACGCTGTCCGCACCGAGGAGCCCCGGTGGCCGGACGTCCCGAACGCCACCCGCTCACCGGCCACCGCCGGGTCCGGATGCAGCGTGTAGTAGGCCGTCACCAGGCAGGCGACGTCGATCAGGTCCTGCGGCTGCGCCGGCTGCCCGGCCCGTGCGTGCACCATGGTGGCTTCTCTCCTCGGTCGGTACGGCAAGGATGCCCGCCGACCATCATGGGGGCCATACCGCGCCACCTGCGGGAACACGAACGGAAACCGGGCCGACGGTGCGTCGGGCGGAGGTCAGCGGCAGAGGGCCGCGTCGACCGCTTCGGTCATGCGCCGGGTGGTGGCCGCGTCCGGGACGGTGGTGACGGTGATGCTGACGGCCCGGCCGTCCTCCGTGACGCCGCCCCGGTTCCGGTGGGCCGCGCCGGTGCCGCCGTGGCCCCAGACCAGGCCGCCGCAGGACAGCGGCCGGCTCTGGATCCCCAGGCCGTAGCGGACGCCGGGGCCCAGCAGCTCGGTGGGGACGGTGGTGCGCATCTGGGCGAGCTGGGCGGCGGGCAGCAGACGGCCCGTCAGGAGCGCGCTGTAGAAGGCGTTGAGGTCGGTGTCGGTGGACACCACCGCCCCCGCGGACCAGGCCATCGAGGTGTCCATCTCGGTGTAGTCGATCCGCGGCGCGCCCGGGTCGGCGGCCAGGTAGGCGTGCGGATGCGGCTCGCGGAGGGCGGTCTCCCCGGTGGCCGGGACGTAGGTGTGGCGCAGGCCGATCCGGTCGATGACGCGCTTGGTGACCTCCTCGCCGTAGGGGCGGCCGGTGACCTTCTGGATCAGCAGGCCGGCCACCAGGTAGTTGGTGTTGCTGTACATCCAGTCGGTCCCGGGGGCGAACAGCGCCTTCTGGGCCAGTGCCCCGTCGAGGAGTTCGCGCGGCTCGAAGTAGCGGTACTGGATGGGGACGAAGTCGGCCAGCGCGGGGGCGTCCAGGTAGTCGGGCAGGCCGCTGGTGTGCTGGAGCAGCTGGCGGACCGTGATGTTCCGGCCGTCGATGCCGTCGCCGCGCAGGAGACCGGGCAGGTAGGTGTCCACGCTCGCGTCCAGGCCGACCCTGCCCTCGGCGACCAGTTGCAGGACGACGACGGCGGTGAACGGCTTGGTGTTGCTGCCGGCCCGGATCTGTCCGTCGACCGGGACCTCGGCCCCGGTGGCCAGGTCGCCGACGCCGGCGGTGTAGGTGCGGCTGCGGCCGTCGCGGCCCTTGACGGCGGCGAGGGCGGCGGGCATCCCGTCCTCCTTCACCAGCGCGTCGAGGCGCTGCTGCACGACGTCCGGGCGCGGTGCGGCGGAGGCGGCGGTCGGGGCGAGGGCGGTCAGCGCGAGCCCGGCGGCGGCCGTGGCGTACCGCACGGTGCGGCTGCGGCGCGCCGAGCGCCGCGGGGTGTGCTCGTTCATCGGGACTCCATTGCTGGGAGGAAGGAGGGTGGCCGGCGCCGGGGACCGGCACGGCCACCCGGGGGACGTCAGCGGCAGAGCGCCTCGTCCACTGCCTGGTCCAGGTGCGTGACGGTGTCGTCGTTGCCCGGGAACGCGGTCACGGTGATGTTCGCGGAACGGCCGTCGTCGGTGGTGCCGCCGGCGTTCTCGTAGCCCGGGATCGCCCCGCCGTGACCCCAGGAGAGCCCGCCGCAGGAGAGCGGGCGGCTCACCAGGCCGAGGCCGTAGCGGACCCCGGCGCCGAGCTCCTCGGCGGGGACGGTGGCGCGCATCTGGGCGAGCTGGGCCGCGGGCAGCAGGCGGCCGCCGAGCAGCGCGTCGTAGAACCGGGTGACGTCGGTGTTGGTGGAGATCATCGCGCCGGCCGCCCAGCCCCAGGACGGGTCCAGCTCGGTGTAGTCGCGCAGCGAGCCGTCCGCGGCGCGCTGGTAGCCCTTGGGGTGGGCCTCGCGGATCGTCATGTCCCCGGGGACGGGGAAGTAGGTGTGGCGCAGGCCGATCCGGTCGACGACGCGCTTGGTGATCTCCTCGCCGATCGGGCGCCCGGTGACCTTCTGGACGATCATGCCCGCCAGCAGGTAGTTGGTGTTGATGTACTCCCACTGGGCGCCGGGCGCGAAGTGGGCCTTCTTGGCCAGTGCGGCGTCGAGGAGCTCGCGCGGCTCGACGTACCGCGCGGGGTCGGCGAGCACGCCCGCGGGGTTCATGTAGTCGGGCAGGCCGCTGGTGTGCTGGAGCAGCTGGCGGACCGTGATGTTCCGGCCGTCGATGCCGTCGCCGCGCACCAGGCCGGGCAGGTAGGTGTCCACGCTCGCGTCCAGGCCGACCTTGCCCTCGGCGACCAGCTGCAGGACCACGACGGCGGTGAACGTCTTGGTGTCGCTGCCGATCCGGACCTGCCCGTCGACCGGGACCTTGGCCCGGGTGGCCGCGTCGCCGACCCCGGCGGTGTAGGTGCGGCTGCGGCCGTCGCGGCCCTTGACGGTGGCGAGGGCGGCGGGCGCGCCGTCCTTCTGGACCAGGGCGTCGAGGCGCTGCTGCACGGCGTCCGGCCGCGGTGCGGCGGTGGCCGCGACCGGTACCAGGACGCCGGCCACCACGGCGGCGGCCACGGCGGCGGCCACGGCGGTCACGGTCGCCGCCACCCCGCGGCGGCGACCGCGGAGGCGGTTCGGACGGTGGTGCTGCGGTGCGTGTTCGTTCACGGGAAAGCCCCCTGGGTAGGCGCCGGAACTCTTCTCGGCGCCCTCCAAGAGGACCATGTGACGGACCGTCAATCCGTCCGCGCGCAGGACGAACCGCACCCGGGAACGTGCTCCGGGTCGCGGCCCGGCCCGGGACCGTGCTCCCGGGGCGTGACGGCCGCCCGTCCGTGCCCGCTGCGTGCGCCCTCGGCCGGGCCGACGCTCGCGGCCGTCAGCGCTTGCGACCCTTCTTGGCCTGGCCCTGGCGGGTGGCGGCGGCGCGCTGGCCCGGGCGCGGCTTGTGCTGCCGGGCGCCCGGCTGGGACTGGGACTTGGCGGCCTTGGCGGAGGCCTTCTTCGCGGCGGGCTGCTTCTTCGCCGGCTCGGCGGCGGCCCGGCCGCGGGAGCTGTTCGCGGTGCGGCCGCGGACGATGCCGATGAACTCCTCGACCAGGTCGGTGGTCGCCTCCTCCGGCCAGGCCAGCGCGATCTGCGACTGCGGGACGTCGGAGAGGGTGCGGTAGGTCAGGTCGCGCCGGTGGTGCAGCCGGGCCAGCGACTGCGGGACGGCCAGTACGCCGACGTTGGCGGCGACCAGCTCGATCGCGTCGCCGGTGGTGGCCGGCCGCTCGAAGGCGGGGCGGCCCGGGAGGCCGTCCGGCCACTCCAGCACGTCGTCCTGCGGGTGGAAGACGATCTCCTCGGCGAGGTCCGCGACACCGACCTCCTCGGCGGCGGCCAGCCAGTGGTCCTTCGGGAACACCACCACGGTGGTCTCGGTGTACAGCGGGATCGCGCTCAGCACCGTCCGGTCCACCGGCAGCCGCACCAGGCCGGCGTCCGCGCCGCCCGACAGCAGCAGGGCGTGCCCGTCCACGGGGGTGGACTGCACCAGTTCCAGCGGAACGTCGGGCAGCCGCTCACCCCACACCCGCAGCCACTTGGTCGGGGTCACCCCGGGCACGTACACCAGGCGGAAGGGGGCGGAGGGCTGCTCGATCTCGGTCACACCCCCCAGGCTACCCACCGTGACCTGGGCAGGTGCGCACTCCCTATACCCTTGTCGCATGACTACGCCCAAGCCCAAGAGCTCCCAGACCATGAAGCCCGCGACCGCGGCAAAGAAGCTGGGGATCTACCTGGCGGCGACCCTCGCCGAGTTCCAGGCGGGCGTCGTCACCCGCGACGAGCTCAACGCCATGCAGGCCACCCCGCCGCAGTGGCTCGCCGACCTGCGCCGCAACGGCCCGCACCCGCGCCAGGTGGTCGCCTCCCGCCTCGGCATCTCCGTCACCGGCCTGAACCGGGCCGGCGTCAGCGAGGCCCTCACCACCGAGCAGATCAACGCCCTCCGCGACGAGAACCCGGACTGGCTGCAGCGCGAGCGCACCATCCAGGCCGAGGTCCGCAAGGAAGCCCAGCGGATCAAGGACAAGCCGGCGCCGAAGAAGAAGTAGCACCGAAGAAGACGCAGTACAGAACGCCCGGGGACGTGATCCGGTTCACGTCCCCGGGCGTTCTGCACTCCCGGTTGTTGCATTGCGGTGCTTCATGTTCGAAAATGTTTGATGTGATGGTCGAACATCGAGGGAGCGCCGCCGTGCACAAGACGGTGACCAAGCTGGCCGACGGCCGGGAACTGATCTACTACGACGCCGAGCCCGCCGTGCGCGACGCGCTCGACGCCCGCCAGCTGAGCCCGGCGGCCAGCGTCTCCGAGGTCCGGGTCGACCCGTTCACCGGCGACGCGGTCACCATCGCCGCGCACCGGCAGGGCCGCACCTACCACCCACCGGCCGACGAGTGCCCGCTGTGCCCGTCGCGGGACGGCCGGCTCAGCGAAGTGCCCGCCGCGGACTACCAGGTGGCGGTGTTCGAGAACCGCTTCCCGTCGCTGGCCGGCTCCTCCGCCGACCACGTCGCGCCCTGGTCGGAGGGCCCGTACACGCTCGCCCCCGGCACCGGCCGGTGCGAGGTGGTGTGCTTCACCCCGGACCACGGCGCCTCCTTCGGCGACCTGACGGAGCAGCAGGCCCGCCTGGTGCTGGACGCCTGGACCGACCGCACCGCCGAACTGCACGCCCGCCCCGACGTCCGGCAGGTGTACTGCTTCGAGAACCGCGGCGCCGACATCGGCGTCACCCTCGGCCACCCGCACGGCCAGATCTACGCCCTGCCGTTCACCACCCCGCGCACCGCGCAGGCCCTCGCCAAGGTCGCCGAGCACCGGCGGGCCACCGGCCGCAACCTGTACGACGACGTCCTCGCCGCCGAACGCGCCACCCTCGGCGACCCGGACTCCCGGGTGGTGCTGGCCGGCGCGCACTGGACGGCGTTCGTCCCGTTCGCCGCCCGCTGGCCGTACGAGGTGCACCTGTACCCCAACCGGCGGGTCGCCGACCTCACCGGGCTCGACGAGCAGGCCCGCGCCGAGTTCCCGCGGATCTACCTCGACCTGCTGCGCCGCTTCGACCGGCTGTTCCCCGAGCCGGCCCCCTACATCGCCGCCTGGCACCAGGCGCCGCGCCCCGCCGAGGCCGAACTCGCCCTGCACCTGGAGCTGTTCACCATCCGGCGGACGGCCGGCAAGCTCAAGTACCTGGCCGGCACCGAGTCCGGCATGGGCGCGTTCATGAACGACATCCGCCCCGAGACCGCCGCCCGCACGCTGCGCGAGCTGTAGAGCTCCGGCGGCTCGGCCGCGGCAGTGCGAAGCCCCGCCCGGGGAAGGGAAGTTCCCGGGCGGGGCTTCGTCCGTGCCGGCGTGCTGTCCGTGCCTACGCGATGCGGTGCGCGCCCGGCGAGGGGACGGCCGGGAAGACCAGCGGCGCGCCGAACCCGGCCGCCGCGAACGCGGCGCGCACGGCCTGCTCGACGGCCGCCAGCCGGTCGGTGTCGACCAGCGCCAGCACCGAGCCGCCGAAGCCGCCGCCCATCATCCGGGCGCCCAGCGCGCCGGCCGCGTTCGCCGCCGACACCGCCAGGTCGGTCTCCGGGCAGGACACCCGGTAGTCGTCGCGCAGCGAGGCGTGCCCGGCGGTCAGCACCGGGCCGAGCGCCCGCGGCTCGCCCGCGTCCAGCAGCCGGACGGTGTCCAGCACCCGCTGGTCCTCCGTCACCACGTGCCGCAGCAGCGGCCGCAGTTCGGCCGGCAGCTTCTCCTCGGCCGCCGCCAGCTCCGCGACGCCGATGTCGCGCAGCGCCCGCACCCCGAGCAGGTCGGCGGCCCGCTCGCAGCCCGCCCGCAGCGCAGCGTACGCGCCGTCGCCCAGGTCGTGCTTGACCCGGGTGTCGATCACCAGCAGCGACAGGCCCACGGCGGGCAGGTCGAGCGGCACCTGGCGGCCGGTCAGCGTCCGGGTGTCCAGGAAGAAGGCGTGGCCGGCGACGCAGCAGCTGGACGCCATCTGGTCGAGCGCGCCGCACGGCACGCCGACGAAGTCGTTCTCGGCGCGCTGGGCGAGCAGCGCTCGGGTCGGGGCGTCCAGGCCGAGCCCGTACAGCTCGTCCAGGGCGATCGCGGTGGCGCACTCCAGCGCCGCCGAGGAGGACAGGCCCGCGCCGGTCGGCACGTCCGAGGTGAACGCCAGGTCCGCGCCGCCCACCGGGTGGCCGGCCTGCGCCAGCGCCCAGAACACGCCCGCCGGGTAGGCGGCCCAGCCCGGGACCGCGCCCGGCGCGAGCCCGTCGAGGGCCAGCTCGGTGACCTTCCCGTCGCCCTGCGCGCTGATCAGCCGGATCCGGCCGTCGGCGCGGCGGCGGGCCGCGACCCGGGTGGTGTGCGGGAGTGCCGCCGGCAGCACGAAGCCCTGGTTGTAGTCGGTGTGTTCGCCGATCACATTGATCCGGCCGGGCGCGGCCCACACGCCGTCGGGGGCGTCACCGTAGGCGGCGGCGAAGGCGTCGGCGGCGTCGGTGGTCATCGGGCTACTCCAGCGGGCGATCACGACATGGGAAGATCCTTCACGGATACTCAACACATTCAAACACACAGCACCAGAGCCGAACAGCGTTCGGTCGGTCGACTATGCTGACGGCTCCCCAGACACCCCGGTGGAGGACCGAGTGACCGACGGCGTACTGCTCGCCGCCCAGCGGCGGGCGCTGATCCTCGACCAGGTGCGCCGCCACGGAGCCGTCAAGGTCGCCGAACTGGTCGACCGGCTCGGGGTCTCCGACATGACCGTCCGCCGCGACCTGGACGCCCTCGCCCGCACCGGCGCCGTCCGCAAGGTCCACGGCGGGGCCGTCGCCCGCACCGCCGCCGCCGAGGAGCCCGCCTTCGAGGCCAAGTCCGGCCTGGAGACCGACACCAAGGCCGCGCTCGCCGAGGCCGCCGCCGCGCAGGTCCAGCCCGGCAGCGTGGTCGCGATCTCGGCGGGCACCACCACCTACGCCGTCGCCGCCCGCCTGCTCGACGTCCCCGGCCTGACCGTCGTCACCAACTCCCTCCCCGTCGCCGAACTGCTGCGCACCCACCCCGGCGAGGACGGCCCCGACCTGCTGCTCACCGGCGGCGCCCCCACCCGCTCCGCCGCGCTGGTCGGCCCGCTCGCCGACCAGGCGATCCGCTCCCTGCACGTCGACCTGCTGATCATCGGCGCCCACGGCGTCAGCGAACACGCCGGCCTCACCACCCCCAACCTCGCCGAGGCCCAGACCAACCGCGCCCTGATCGCCTCCGCCCACCGCACCGTCGCCGTCGCCGACCACACCAAGTGGGGCATCGTCGGCCTCAGCAGCTTCGCGGCCCTCACCGACCTCGACTGCTTCATCACCGACCACGACATCCCGGCGGACGCCCGTGCCACCCTCACCGAGACCTGCGGCGCCCTGCTCGTCGTCTGAGGGCCCGCCCGGCCCGGCTGGGTAGAGTCGGGCGCGATCGGCAACGGGGAGGCGCGCGGATGGACGTCGCGGTGTGGGCGGCGGTGCGGCGGCGGCCCCTGCGGTTCCTGGTGTCCGGCTGGCCGTGGCGGGCCTGGGCCCTGCTGCTGAGCGGGGCGGTGCAGGGCGTCCTGGTCCTGTTGGCGCTGGCCGTCGGGCTGGCGCTGGGCGTCGCGCTGTCGGCGGTCGGCGTCGGGCTGGTGGTGCTGGCCGGGACGGCCGTGCTCGGGGTGCCGGTCGGGGCGCTGGAACGCCACCGGCTGCGCCTGGTCGAGCCGGTCCGACTCGCCGATCCGCACCGGACGGCGGCCCGGCGCTGGCTCCGCACCCGGCTGCGCGAGCGGGCGACCTGGCGCGAACTCGGGTACGCCGCCGTGCTGTCGACCCTGTTCAGCGCGGTCGGCCTGGTGTTCGCGGCGGGCATCGGCTTCTGCCTGATGCTGGTGGCGGCGCCGGTGTTCATCTGGGCGGTGAGCCCGGACACCGTGATGCTGGTGCCCGGACAGGCGGTCTCGGGGCCGGCGGACGGGCTCGCCGCGAGCGCCGTCGGCCTGCTCGGCCTGGTGGTCGCGGCGTACAGCGGCGCGCTGCTGGCCGGCGCGCAGGTCCGGCTGGCGCGGCTGCTGCTCACCGTACGGGAACAGGACCTCGGTGCGCAGGTGGTCGAACTCACCCGCTCCCGGGCCCGGTTGGCGGACGCCTTCGAGGCCGAACGGCGCCGCATCGAACGCGACCTGCACGACGGCGCGCAGCAGCAGCTCGTCGCCCTCGGCATGACGCTGGGCCTGGCCGAACTCGAACTGCGCGGCCAGGACGGCCCGGCCGCCGCACTCGTCACCCGGGCCCGCGGCGAGGCGCGGCTCGCCCTCGACCAGCTCCGCGCCCTGGTGCGCGGCATCCACCCGCAGGTCCTCACCGACCACGGACTGCCCGCCGCGGTCGCCGAGTTGGCGCTCCGTCACCCGGTGCCGGTACTGGTCGACCTGGAGCTGCCGCGACGGCTGCCCGGGCCGGTGGAGAGCGCCGCGTACTTCACCGTCACCGAGGCCCTCACCAACGCCGCCAAGCACAGCGGCGCCGACGAGATCGCCGTCCGCGGCGCGCTGGACGGCGACACGCTGGTGCTGTCCGTCACCGACAACGGGCGCGGCGGCGCCGACCCCGCCACCGGCGCCGGCCTGCAGGGCCTGGCCGACCGGGTGGCGATCCTGAAAGGACGTCTGACCGTGACCAGCCCCGCCGGTGGGCCGACCCGCCTGCACCTGGAGGTGCCGTGCTCCGGATCGTGATCGCCGAGGACGCCGTGCTGCTCCGGGCCGGCCTCGCCGAACTGCTCACCCGGCTCGGCCACCGCGTCACCGCCTCCGTCGGCGACGCCGAACAGCTGATCCGGGCCGTCGACGAGGACCGCCCCGACGTGGTCGTCACCGACGTCCGGATGCCCCCCGAGCACCGCGACGAGGGCCTGCGTGCCGCGCTGTACCTGCGCGAACAGCACCCCGGCCTGCCCGTCCTGGTGCTCTCCCAGTACGTCGCCACCGCCTACGCGACGCGCCTGCTCGGAGCGGCCACCGCCGACCGGGGCGGCCTCGGCTACCTGCTCAAGGACCGGGTGATGGACGTCGCCGACTTCACCGACGCCCTCGAACGCGTCGCCTCCGGCCGGACCGTCATCGACCCCGAGGTGGTCCGCATCCTGCTCGCCCACCGCACTGCCGACGACCCGCTGCGCCGCCTCACGCCCCGGGAGCACGAAGTGCTCGCCCTGATGGCCGAGGGCTTCAACAACCAGACCATCGCCCACCGCCTCACCGTCACCGAGGCGTCGGTGGTCAAGCACGCGGGCAACATCTTCATGAAGCTCGACCTCGACCCCACCGAGGGCAACCGCCGGGTCCTGGCGGTCCTCGCCTATCGCAACAGCACCGCGGAAGCGCCGGACGGCGCCGGCCCGCAGCCGACGAGGTCATGACCGAATCTGGCCGGAAGACGGGCCCGCGGCGGGCCGCGCTGCTATGACTCTCCTACGCGGTCGATCATGTGACGCCGCGTCAGAGCAGTTGCACTGAGGAGAGATTCGCGTGGTGGAGAAGGCGCAGCAGGCCAAGGCGGAGTCGTTGCGGGCGCTGCACTCGGAAGGGGTCCTGGTCCTGCCCAACGCATGGGACGCGGGCAGTGCGGCCGTGATCGCGGCGGCCGGGGCGAAGGCCATTGCCACGACGAGCGGCGGCGTGGCCTGGTCGCGAGGTCGGACGGACGGACACGGTCTGACCCGGGAGGAGATGATCGAGCAGGTCCGGCGGATCGCCGCCGCGGTGGACCTCCCGGTGACGGCCGACGTCGAGGGCGGCTACGGCCCGACCCCGGAGGACGTCGCCAAGACCGTCGAGGCCGCGGTCGAGGCCGGCGCGGTGGGCGTGAACCTCGAGGACTCGGTCGCGCCCGGCGGGCCGCTGTTCGACGTGCAGGAGCAGGCGGCGCGCCTGCGCGCGGCCCGCGCCGCGGCCGAGGCGGCCGGGCTGCCCGAGCTGGTGGTCAACGTGCGCACCGACGTGTTCCTGTTCGGCATCGGCGAGCCCGAGGGCCGGCTGGACGAGGTGATCGCCCGCGCCGCCGTCTACGCGGAGGCCGGTGCGGACAGCCTCTTCGTGCCCGGCCTGGTCGACCTGGACGCCCTGGCGGTTCTGGTGAAGGCGACCGACCTGCCGGTCAACGTGATGGCCTGGCCGGGCGCCCCGTCCGTCGCCGAGTTCGAGGCGGCGGGTGTGCGCCGGGTCAGCCTCGGCACCGCCGTCGCGCAGTCGGCGTACACGGTCGCCCGGCGCGCGGCCGTCGAGGCGCTGACCAAGGGCACCTACGAGGAGCTGGGCGACTCGCTCGACTTCGGCACCATGAACAGCTTCTTCGCCCGCTGATCGGCGAACTGGCGTCTCGTCAGGAACGGCCGTACCGGTTCCGCCCGGCACGGCCGTTCGTGCTTCCCGGGGCGGTTGTCCAGTCCGGTCGACGCTTTCGGCCAATTCGTCCCGACGATTTCGATCGGCGGAGGTCAGGCCCGCACCGGCTGCGCCTCCCCTGCGAGGAGGGCGTTCAGCCGGTCTGCGGTGGCGTCCCACGACCACTGCTGCTGGACCCACGTGCGGCCGAACCCGCCTGCACGGGACGGGTCTTCGAGGAAGCGTGCGACGGCGTCGGCGAGCGCGGGGAGGTCGCGGCCGGCCACCACGGCGCCGGTGCGGCCGGGCAGGACGGCGTCCGGGGCGCCGCCAGAGTCGCCCGCGACGACCGGGAGTTCGGTGGCCGAGGCCTCCAGGAAGACGATGCCGAGGCCCTCCGCCTCCAGGCCCGCGCGGCGGGTCCGGCACGGCATCGCGAAGACGTCCGCCGCCGCGTAGAACGGGGCGGTGTCGGCGTGCCGGTGGCCGCCGGCGAAGACGACGGCGCCGGGCGCGTGACTCTCCGCCAGACGTCGCAGCCGGGTCTCGTCCGGGCCTTGGCCGACCAGCAGCAGGGTGGCGCCCGGAACCCGCCGGCGGATCGCGGGCAGCGCGCGGATCAGCGCGTCCTGGCCCTTGCGCGGCACCAGTCGGGCCACGCACAGCACCACGGGCGCGTCCCCGAGGCCGAACTGCGCGCGGACGGCGCGACGGGCGGCGGGCGAGGGGCGGAAGAGCGCCGGGTCGACCCCCGGCACCAGCCGCGACAGGCTCGCGTCCGGGCCCAGTGCGGGGGCGATCCGCCGGCGGGTGTACTCGCCGAGGTACGTGACGACGTCGCAGTGGGTGCCGATCCGGCGCAGCAGGCTGCGGGCCCCCGGCGTCCGGGCCCACCAGATCTCGTGCCCGTGCGTGGTGGCCACCAGCCGCTGCACGCCGCCGCGTCGCAACGCCGGGGCCATCGCGGCGAGCGGCGCCGCCGCCCCGAACCACACCCGGTCGCACCCGTGCGCCCGGGCCAGCTCGACCGCCCGTCGAGTCACCCGCCCCGTCGGCAGCAGCATCCGCGACCGGTCACGGACCACCGGGAACGGGAGCGTCGCGTCGTAGGCCTCCGCGCCGGGCTCGGCGGAGGTGTAGACGACCACGTCGTTCCCGGGGACCCGGACGGCCATCTCGTGGACGAAGGTCTCGATGCCGCCCTGCCGGGGCGGGAAGTCGTTGGTGACGATCAGCGTGGTGGACACGGGTGCCTCGCAGGGGATCGGGGACGACGGGGGGTCGATGGCGCAGAGGTCCTGGCTGCGGCTCAAGGCGCGGAGACGAGGACCGGAGGGTCGGCCGGCGCTGCGGCGGACGCGCGGGGTCGACGGGTTGCGGACGGCAGGGCGGCCGAGGCGGCCGCGGCGGCTGCCGCAGCCGCTGGGCGGCGGGGACTCGGCGTCCGGGGCGAGGCGAGACGGGTGAAGACGGCGAGGAAGAGCGGCAGCGCCAGGTAGCCGTAGCGTCCGGCCGGTGCGAGCAGGAACGCCAGGGCCAGCCCGACCGCCAGGCGGTCGGCCGCCGCGACCGCGTCCGTCGGCGGGCGGCGGACCAGGGACACCGCCACCGCGCCGCCGCCGAGCAGCAGCAGGGCGAGCGCCGACCACCAGCCACCGGTGCCGAGGTGGGCGAGCAGTCGACCCGGCAGCGGGCTCGCGGCGGGCGTCCGCCACTCGCCGAGACCGAGCGGGAACGCGAACACCTGACGCACCATCGGCCCGGGTGCGAGCACCAGCCACGGAGCCATCAGCGCGGTCGCCCCCGTCACGGTGACCCCAGCGCAACGCCACGCCGCCCGCCGCCCCGCCACCGCGGCCAGCAGCGCCACCGCCACCGGAACGGCCGGCCAGGCCGTCCACTTCAACGCGCACGCCGCCGCCAGCGCCAGCCCGGCCCCACCCGCCCGCCGCTGCGCCGCGAGGGCGAGCGCCAGGCAGAGCAGCCCGGTCATCGGCAGATCGACCCCGCTCACCGCGAGCGGAAGCGCCACCACCGGCGAGGCCACCAGCGCGACGGCCCCGGGGGACAACGGCGTTCGCGTTCGCATGGAGGGGAGTCGATCGCGGAGGGAGGTGCGCGGGCGCCGCGGGCCCGGTCGGCGAGTGCGGCGAGTGCGGCGATGGTTGTCGGGTGAGGCCGGCGGTGTTGCCGTGTCGGGGGCGAGTGCGGGTCGGGCGAGGTGCGGGCGGGTGGGTCTGAGGGTCGTTCCTGTGGCTTGCGGTGACGCCGCCGTCGGCGAGGCCTCCGGTGCGGCGGCCGTGGGGGGCAGCGGGGTTCGGGTGGAGGGGAGTCGAGTGTGGTGGTGGTTGTCGGGTGAGGCCGGCGGTGTTGCCGTGTCGGGGGCGAGTGCGGGTCGGGCGAGGTGCGGGCGGGTGGGTCTGAGGGTCGTTCTTGTGGCTTGCGGTGACGCCGCCGTCGGCGAGGCCTCCGGTGCGGCGGCCGTGGGGGGCAGCGGGGTTCGGGTGGAGGGGAGTCGAGTGCGGCGCAGCGGCGCGGGTCCGGCTGTTGCCCGCGTGGCCTGCGGCAGCGACGGGCGGGCAAGCGGGGGTCGGGCGTGGAGCGCGGAGGGGATTTGGCGGGCCCCGCCCCGGCGCAGCAGGTGCCAGGTGGCGCCCGTCGTTGCCAGGAAGGCCGCCGCGCACCACAGGCGTGGGTCGCCGAGAGGGGTGTTCGGGCCGAGCAGGGCGTGGGGGAGGCCGAAGGCGGCCATGGCGGGGAGGTAGGGGGTCAGGTCGAGGACCGAGGCGGGGGAGTCGAGGTAGGGGGAGCCGTGGGTGAGCAGTTCCGTGCCGGCGCGGCCGATCACCGTGACCTCGCTCTGGCCCGCGCCCGTCCGCAGGGCCAGGGCCAGCGGGAGCAGGCCGGCGGTGACCAGGGCCAGGGCGGCGGAGAGCATGCGAGTGTCGCGGCGCCACCAGGGCGCGGCGGCGACGGCGGCCAGCAGGTAGCCGGCCGCGGCGGCGACGCCCCAGTCGCGGTGCGGCCCGAGCGGGGACACCAGCGGGAAGACGCCTGCCCAGACTGCGCAGAGCAGCCAGCCGGCTGGCCACAACCAGCGGTGACGGAGCGCGAGTTGACGGAGGGAGGTGAACACCCGTCCATTCCAGTCGGCGGACCGGCCGACGTCAGCGGGGCCAGGTCGAGACCTGATGGTCGACTTTTCCCTACCGGGGTCGGGGTGCCACCACCACCCTCCCTGGTCTGGACCACTGGACGGTTCGAGGGGTGTCCGCGCACACTGGCGCGATGACGCTCCGACCGCCCGCCGGCCTGGAACTGCACGACCTGGACGTCCCGGATCCCGGGTTGGTGCCGTTCGCCGCCGGCAGCTTCGACTCCATCGGGCCGCTCTCCCGGGCCGACTTCCCGCATCGGCACTCGTTCTACGAGCTGGTGTACGTGACCAAGGGGAGTGGGACGCACGTCGTCGATCTCGCGGAGTACCGGATCGAGCCGCCGGTGCTGTACGTGGTGCTGCCCGGACAGGTGCACCACTGGGTGGAGGCGCGCCAACTCGACGGCTGGGTGCTGCTGTTCAACGAGGACTTCCTGCACCGCCACCCGGAGGACCTGGCCCTGCTGCGCGCGCTGGGCGGCGCCACCGCGCCCCGGCCGACGCGTCAGGGGCACGGTGAACTCTCCCGGCTGATCGCGGAGTTGACCGCCGAGTACCGGGCCGGCCTGGACGGCCGGCTGGGCGTGCTGCAGGCGCTGCTGCACGTGCTGCTGGTGCGGGCGCTGCGGGTGGCCCGGCAGCGGGAGGGCGCGGACGGGGCGGTCGCGCCGCGGGCGCCCGTGCACCCGCTGGCGGACCGGTTCGCCCGGCTGATCGCCGAGGCCGACCGCACCGACCGCTCGGTGCTCGCGCTGGCCCGCGAACTCGGCGTCTCCGCCGGGTACTTGCACGAGGTGGTGAAGGACGCCACCGGCCGCACCCCGGCCCGGCTGATCCGCGAGCAGCAGACCCTGGAGGCCAAACGCCTGCTCGCCACCACGGACATGACGATCCGCCAGGTCGCGGTGGCGGCGGGCTTCTCCGACCCGGCCTACTTCTGTCGGTTCTTCCGGCGCGAAGTCGGCCGCACGCCGGGGGAGTTCCGCGAGCACGCCGGCTGACGGGCGGAGTGGACGGCGGCCCATGGCAGCGTCAACGGCGGGTAAAAGCTCGGCTGAGGAATGCACCACGTCCGGCGGCACCCGTCCATCGACGGCCCGCCCGGCAGGGCCTAGCGTCTGAGGCACCCCACAGCGCCGCCGCGCGGGGACACCCGACCTCTCCAGGTGTCATGTCCCAGCCATGGGAATCCGGGCGGGCGGCGTCGTCCGAAGAAGCAGCCGAACGGAGAGCCATGTCCACCCCCCACAACCCCCTGGGCGACCGGCAGATCAGCCGCAAGAGTCTGCTGAAGGCCGCCGCACTGGCCGGCGCCGTGCCGGTGCTGATCGGCGGTGGCACCGCCCTGGCCCGTGACACCGCCGCCGCCGGCGGCAACACGGCCCCGCTCACCCCCGATTGCCACGACGGCGACGCGCCCACCGGCGCGCAGATCGAGGGCCCCTACTTCAAGCCGGGCTCCCCGCTGCGCACCAACCTGGTCACCCCGGGCACCCAAGGCACCCCGCTGACCGTCAGCGGCTACGTGTTCGGCCGCAACTGCGTCCCCATCGCCGGTGCGCTGCTGGACTTCTGGCAGGCCGACGTCAACGGCAACTACGACAACTCCGGGTACACCTTCCGCGGCCACCAGTTCAGCGACGCCAACGGGGCGTACTCGCTGGGCACGATCATCCCGGGCCTCTACCCCGGCCGCACCCGGCACATCCACGTCAAGGTGCAGGCCCCCGGGCAGTCGATCCTGACCACGCAGCTGTACTTCCCGAACGAGCCGCGCAACGCCACCGACAGCATCTTCGACCCGGCGCTGGTGATGACGGTCCGCCAGGTCGGCAACGGCAGCCAGGCCAGCTTCGACTTCGTGCTCAACGTCAACGGGACGCCCAAGCCGAGCACCAGCCCGACCGGCAACTCACCGAGCCCGAGCGCGAGCTCCTCGCCCGGCGGCACCACCACCTGGCAGGCCGGCACCAGCTACAAGGTCGGCGACCAGGTCACCTACAACGGCGTCACGTACGTGTGCATCCAGGCGCACACCGCCTTCGCCGGCTGGGAGCCCCCGAACGTCCCGGCCCTCTGGTCCCGTCGCTGACCGCTCCACCCCCACGAGGGCGGTCAGCGACGACAGCCACCCGAAGCGGCGGGACGGCCCCACACCCGGGAGGGGAAAACCGGGGGTGCGGCCGCCACCGTCGAGCGCCATGGCGGCCCGTGCGCGGGGTGCCCGAGCCGCCATGGCGCACCACCGTCGGACACCGGCGGCAGCAGCCCGAAGCAACCCAGTGCCTCCCTCCCGGCCCCCGTAGGCTCGGTCCATGACCGAGCCCCAGCACCTGGTGGTCACCACCACCCACGACGGCGAGGACGCCGCCCGCGCCCTCGCCGTCGCCCTGGTCCGCGAACGCCTCGCCGCCTGCGCCCAGGTCCGTCCCGTCCACTCCGTGTACTGGTGGGACGGCGAGGTCCAGGACGCCGCCGAGTGGCGGATCGACCTCAAGACCACCGCCCCGCTCGCGACGCAACTCATCGACCGGATCGGCGAGTTGCACACATACGACACCCCGGAGGCGATCGCCGTGCCGATCGTCGCCGGGGCGCCCGGCTACCTGGCCTGGCTGGAGGCGGAGACCGCCGCCGGATAACCGGTCGCAACGGGAGGGCGCGCCCGCCTATGCTCCGGGCTCCGTCGTCGCCCGAGGAGCCGCGCCCGTGCCGATCCCGTCCCGCACCGTCCGCGCCGTCAACGACCTGACCACCCGTTGGGCCCGGGCAGCCGTGACACCCGGGCGGAACACGGTGTTCAGCGCCCCGTCGGCCTGGGTCCCGCCGGCCTTCCTCACTGCGGGGGCCGCCGGCCCGACCGCCGACGAACTCGCCTCGGCGCTGGGCGTCCGTCCCGACCGGGCCGCCGAGGCCGGACGGGAACTGGTCGCCCTGCTCGCCGGCCTGCGCGGCGTCGGGACCGCACTCGGCGTGTGGACCCGGGCGGACCTGCCCGTGGAACCGCGCTGGTCGGCCGCGCTGCCCCCGCACAGCCACCGCCTGCTCGACCGCGACGTCGAGAAGCGCCGCTCGGAGCTGGACAATTGGGCCGCCGAGCGGACGGCCGGAGCGATCCGCCGAATGCCCGCCGCCGTCGACGAGGACACCGAACTCCTGCTGGCCGGTTCCCGGCTGGTCAACGGGGTGGGGATGCCCGGCCGGGCGGAGGCGGACCCGGTCGGCGATGTCGGCCACGGGCGGCCGGGCCGGCGGTCCGGTCTGCCCGCTACACTCCCGAGCGCCCGCGCGGACCGTGCGGGCGTTCGAGGCGGGGGCGGGTGCGGACGTGCGGCGATGGGGCAGGCTCGGCAGGGCGGCACTGATCCTGGGGATCGTCGGCGTGCTGCTGGTGGTCGGCGCGTTCGGGTACGCGATGGTGCTCGGCCCGCAGTCGGTCGCGATCCGGAGCGGCGACATGGAGCCCACCTACCGGCCCGGCCAGGCCCTCGTGCTGACCGCCGTCGAGCCGGGGAAGGTCCGGCGCGGCGATGTCGTGGTGTTCCGCTCGTCCCCCGCACCGGGCGAGCCGGTCAGCAGCCACCTGAAGCGGGTGATCGCCCTCGGCGGCGACCGGGTCTCCCAGTGCGGCGGCCGGCCGGTCCAGTTGAACGGCGCACCGCTCGCCGAGCCGTACCTGGAGGGCGGGGAGGTCAACGGCTTCCGCTGCTTCGACACCACCGTCCCGGACGGGCAGATGTTCGTGATGGGGGACCACCGGGCGAACTCGCTCGACTCCCGGGCGTGGGGCGCCGTCCCGCTCGACACGGTCGAGGCGCGCGACGTGCCCAGCACCGTCCGGGCGCTGGTGGCCGTCGGCGCGACGGGGGTACTGGGCGTGCTGCTCGTGGTGGTCTCCGCGATCCTCGGCGTGATCGCCGCCCGCCGACGCCGCACCGGGCCGGCCGCGTACCCGCAGTGGGCGGCCACCGCGCCCTGAGAGCCTGGCAGTTGTCGGTGGCGGCCGCTAGCATCGCGCCTATGCGAGCATCAGGTACCTTCACCGTCCCCGAGTACACCCCCGTGCCCGTTCCGGAGGGCGACATCAAGACGGCCGTGGGCGTCGGTGTCGCCACCATGCGCAAGGAGTTCCAGGGCGAGATCGCAGGGCGGTCCACCACCCTGTTCACCGCCGCGTTCGACCACGCGGCGGGCGTCGGGACGTACCTCGCCATGGAGTCCTTCGAAGGCCGACTGCACGACGCCGAGGGGACGTTCAACTTCGCGCACTCCGCCACCACGCTGGGCGTCGGCCGGGAGGGCGACTACTTCGTGATCGTCCCCGGCAGCGGCACCGCGGCGCTGGCCGGCATCACCGGCGCCGGCGGCATCACCATCGACGAGGACGGCACCCACCACATCCACGTCGACTACGAACTCCCGGCCTAGTCAAGGCCGGTGGAGACGGGGATCACTGCGGGCGCTCCCAGTTCGCCGTCACCCGCCGGCGCTCCGCCTCCAGCAGGGTGCGCACCACGTCCGTCGCCGTCCGGTGGGAGAGTTCCGCGAAGTTCTGCAGCCACTCGGCCAGGTCCACCGGCAGGTCCAGCTGCACCCGCCGCTCATCCGGTGCCACTCTGCGGTGACTCCCCATCGGGCTAAGCCTCCTGACGGGCCTTCGCGGCCCAGTCGCACAGCATCGGAACGCAGTTCTCGGCGAAGTACTCGTAGTCCGCGGCCGTGTTGTACACATGCGTGGACAGTCGGAAGTAGCCCGTTCCGCCGAAGCTGGTGAACGCCGTCTCGACGCCGAACTCCGTCGCCATCCGGTCCCGCAGGGCGTCCGCCTCCAGCCGGGTGCGCCCCAGGCCGGTCGGCAGCTTGACCAGGCGCAGCGCGTCGACCGGCATGCCGACCTCGGCCGCGGCCGGTTCGCCGGTGGCCGCGGTGAACGCCTCGCCGATCAACTCCTGGGCGTAGTCGGCGAGTTCCCTCATGTACTGGCGGGCCTGCGGCCAACCCCACTGCCGCCCGACGAAGTCGAGCGCGGTCGGCGCGGCCAGGTAGCTGGTCGCGTCCACCGTGCCCTGGGTGTCGAAGCGCTCCGGGAACGGCTCCTCCGCGCCCCAGGAGTCGATCAACGGGTAGAGGGCGTGCCGGAGTTCGCCCCGGGCGACGAGCGCCGCGGTGCCGCGCGGCGCGCAGCCGAACTTGTGCAGGTTGCCGACCCAGGCGTCGCAGTCCATGCCGGCCCGCGGGTCCTCGGTCAGGCCGGGGACGTGCGCGGCGTCCACCAGCAGCGGGACGCCGCGCTCACGGGCCGCCGGGCCGATCAGGTCGATCGGGAGGCGGCGCGCGGTGGCGGAGGTGATCTGGTCCAGCACGATCAGCGCCGTCCGGTCGCCGAGCCCCTCCAGCACGGCCGCGGCGGTCTCCTCGGGGCCCGCCGCCAGCGGCACGTGCACGGTGCGGACCGAACCGCCCCAGCGCCGGGCCAGCCGGGCCGCGCCCATGGTGACCGCCCCGTACCCGTGGTCGGTGACCAGCACCTCCCCGCCGGGCAGGTGCGGCAGGCTGTTGTATACGGCGCTCGCGCCCGCACTGGCGTTCGGCACCAGCGCGGTGAACTCGACCGGGACGCGCAGGAATTCGGCGATCGCGGCGCGCGCCCGGGCGACCCGGCGGGGGAGCGCGGGGAACCACACCACCGGGGCGCGCTCCATCTCCTCCCGCAGGTCCTGCTGGGCGCGCTGCGCGGCCAGCGGAACCGCCCCGAACGAGCCGTGGTTGAGATGCCGCAGCGACGGGTCCAGCGACCAGCCGGCGGCGGCCGGCCGGCCGTCCTGGAGCAGCAGCGGCTTGGGGGCGACGACGGTTCCCACGGGTCCCTCTCCGATCCGGCCACCGGCGTCCCTGCCGGCACGGCCTGCTGCCCGATCCTGGCACAGCCGTCCGAGCGGCCCTGCGGCCGGGCCGCTCTGGCCCGTTCGGGTGGCTTCCCGTTGCGCCGTCCGGATGCGGCCGAGCGGGTGCCGCATCCTGATCGCATCCGACCTGCCCCGTCCCACGGGTGGGCCGCCGACCGAGAACGAGGATCCCCGCATGTTCCAGAAGTCCCGCCCGCCGGCCATCCCCGCACCGCGCCGCCCGCTCGGTCCGGTCGGGGGCAGCGTGCGCCCGTCCGCCCGCACCCCGCAGCCGCGCACCCGCCACGAGCGGTGACGGCGCGGCCCCGCTGACCGGCCCGTCCCGGCCGACCGTCTCCCGCGGCCGGGCCGGGCCACCAACCCGCCGTTCAGGCAGCGGATCCGCTCATCACGGCTCGACCACCCAGTGGCGGGTCCGCAGCACCCGCCCCGCGAACTCCACCTCGCGCTCGCCGAGCAGCTCGAACCCGAGCGCACGGCAGATCCCGTTCGACGCCCCGTTCGAAGCCCCCGGGAAGGCGTGCACCCGGCCCCAGCGCCCGTCCGCGCCGGCCGCTTCGAGCACCTCGCGGACGGCCCGCTTGGCCAGCCCGCGCCCCTGGAACTCCGGCAGCACCATCCACCCGATCTCGGAGATCGGCGCGCCGTCCAGCTCGTGCGGCCACAGTGTCACCGTCCCCGCGACCGCCCCCGGCCCGGCCCCGTCCGGGACGATCATCCGGACCCACCAGTCGTCCGCCGCCGTCCGCTCCACGTCGAGCCGGACCTTCTCCGCCATGCGGGCGACCGGTTGCGGCCCGCCCAACTCGGCCATCATCGCCGGGTCGCACCGCATCCGGACGTACGCCGCCACGTCGCCCGGCCCGACATCCCGCAACCGCATCCGCCTGCCCCTTCCACCCGGCCCGGGCCCGCTCGGCCTGCTCGGCCTGCTCGGCCTGCTCGGCCTGCTCGGCCCGCTCTGCCCGCTCTGCCCGCAGCTAAGAACGTACCGAGCGGGTCCGGCGCTCCGTACAGTCCGGATGCATGACAACGGTCACCACTCGCACGGTCCGCTACCCCGCCGACGGCCTGACCATGGTCGGCCACCTCGCGCTGCCCGCCGGCACCGGCCGCCGGCCCGCCGTCCTGATCGGCCCCGAGGGCCCCGGCATCAGCGACTTCCAGCGCGGCCTGGCCGACGCCCTCGCCGAACTCGGCTACGTGGCACTGCTGTTCGACATCAACGGCGGCCGCTGGTTCACCGACCCGCAGGAGATGTTGGACCGTGCCCTCCCGCTGCTCGCCGACCCCGGGCGGATGCGGGAGATCGGCCGTGCCGCGCTCGACGTGCTGCGCGCCGAGCCGCGCACCGACCCCGACCGGATCGCTGCCATCGGCTACGGCACCGGTGGCGCCATCGCCCTCGAACTCGGCCGCGCCGGAGTCCCGCTGCGCGCCATCGGCACCCTCAACGCCGTCACCGTCGGCCGCCCCGGCGAGGCCGCGAACATCCCCTGCCCGGTCTGGGCCGGCGTCGGCTCCGAGGACCCGATCATGTCCGTCGCCCGGCGCGAGGAGTTCACCGCCGAACTGCAGGCCGCCGGCGTCGACTGGCGCCTGACCGTCTACGGCGGCGCCCAGCACGCCTTCCACCACCCCATCGGCGACGCCGTCGTCGTCCCCGGCGTCGGCCACCACCCCCGCCAGGCCGACCGCGCCTGGCGCGACATGCTCGCCCTGCTCGCCGAGTGCCTGCCCGTCACGGAGTCGGGCGATTCCGGCTCATGAGTGTTTGAGGAACCGCAGGTAGCACGCGAGGAACACCAGCACGATGCCGACGTTCAGCATCAGCCGGGGCCAGAAGTGGCCGCGGAAGAACGCGACGTCCAGCCCGACGATCAGACCCACCATCGCCAGCACGTAGAGCACGAGGCCCAGCTGTCTGCCCATGCCCCCTTTCTACTGCGCCCCGGCCGGAAAGGGGAGCCCGGCTGCCGGGAGCCGTTCGGAGCCCGCCCGCAGAGAGCGCCGCCCGCCGGGAGCGTCGCCCGCCGGGAGCGTCGCCCGCCGGGAGCGTCGCCCGCCGGGGTCCGCGGTGGCGCGGCGGTCAGGGGCGGACGGCGCCCATGTACGGCATGACGTCCATGTCGACGATCTCGACGTTCTTGCCGGTGCGGGGGGCGTGCAGGAGCTTGCCGTTGCCGATGTAGATGCCGACGTGGTGCAGGTCGTTGTAGTAGAAGAGCAGGTCGCCGGGCTGGATGTCGGCCTTGGCGATGCGCTTGCCGGCGTTCCACTGGTCCTGGGAGACCCGGGGGAGGCCGACGCCGCCGGCCCGGAAGGCCATCTGGGTGAGGCCGGAGCAGTCGAAGGAGTTGGGACCGGCGGCGCCCCACTTGTAGGGCTTGCCGAGTTGGGCGTAGGCGAAGTCCAGGATCGCCTTGACCTGGCCGGTGGCGGGGCCGGTGTAGGTCTGGCCGCGGGCCGAACTGCGGGACGCGGCCTGCTGGTTGTCGCCGAGGACGCGGGCCCGGTCGGCGGCCTTGAGGCCGGCCAGGACCTGGCCGGCCTCGGCGAGCTTGCCCTGGACCTCGGACTTCTTCGCCGACAGGGTGGTGCGGGCCTGCTCCAGCTCGTCGAGCTTGGCGGCGGTTTCGGCCCGGTCCTGGTCGATGGACTGCTGCAGGCGCAGGGCGCTGCGCAGGGCGTCGGCCTGCTGTCCGCCGGCCAGCTCCTGGAAGCCGGCCTTCTGCAGGTACTCGTCGGGGGAGCTGCTGAGCATCAGCTGCATGCTGGGGTCGATCCCGCCGCTGCGGTACTGCTCGGCGGCCAACGCGCCCAGGGAGTCCTGGAGTTGCAGGATCTTCGTCTGCTGGGCGGCCAGTCGTTCCTGCAACTTGCCGGCCTGGTCCTGGAGTTGGCCGGCCCGCTCGTTCACCTTGTTGTACTGCTCGGTGGCCGCCTCGGCGTCCTCGTACAGGTTGTCGACCTTCGCCTTGACCTGGTCGAGGCTGGCGGTGCCGGGCTCGGCCCAGGCCGATCCGGTGGGCAGCAGGACGGCTGCGCCGGCCGCCGCGCCGAGGACGGCGGTCCTGGTGCGTCCGGCGGGTCGGGGGCGGCGGTGTGTTCCCATCGCTGCGTCTCTTCTCCTCGGGTCGGGGCACCCGCCGTCCGGGCGAGAACTACGAGACAACTTAGTAGTTCAGTAGATCGACCGGCAAGCCGCCCCCGCCCACTACGATGAGCCCGACGACGGCGGACCGAGGGGACGGAACGGCAGTGCGCAGACTCGGCGACCTGGAGGCGGAGATCATGGACCGCCTGTGGACCTGGGGCCGCCCCGCCACCGTCCGCGAGATCGTCGACGACCTCAACCGGTCCCGGCCGCTCGCCTACACCACCGTGATGACGGTCGCCGACATCCTGTACCGCAAGGGCATGCTGCGCCGCGAGAAGTCCGGCCGGGCCTGGAGCTACCGGCCCGCCTGCACCCGCGAGGCGTACAGCGCCGCCCTGATGCGCGACGTCCTCGGCGAGAGCCCCAACCCCGCCGGCGCCCTCGTCCACCTGGTCGAGCAGCTCACCCCGGCCGAACTCGACGCGCTGCGCGCCGCCATCGACTCCGTCGACCGCGACCAGCCCGGCGGGACGGGCGGCGCACCCGGGAGCGGACGGTGACCGCCGCCCTCGCGCTGCTCGGCTACGCCGTGCTGGTCGGCGTGCTCGCCCCGCTGCCCCTGGCCCGGGCCCGCTGGACGCACCGCGCGCCCCGGCTGGCCGTCGCGCTCTGGCAGGGACTGGCGCTGTCCTTCCTCACCGCCCTGGTGCTGGCCCTCCACCACCTCGCCGTGCCGGGCGGCCACCTGCACCTCGGGCTGGCCGGCCTGATGCACCTGTGCGGCGTCGACCACCCCGCCGGGCAGGCCCTCGGCGGCGGGTGGCGGCTGCTGCTGCCCGCCGCGGCCGCACTCTGGCCGCTCGGCCGGTTCACCGCCGCGCTGGCCCGCACCGCCCGGCACCGGCGGCGCCACCGCGCCCTGCTCGACCTGGTCGCCGCCCGCGACCCGGAGCTCGGCGCGCACGTCCTCGACCACCACGTGCCCGCCGCGTACTGCCTGCCCGGCCGCCGCTCCCGGATCGTGCTCACCCGCGGCGCGCTCGACCTGCTGACGCCCGCACAGCTGGCCGCCGTCCTCGCCCACGAGCGCGCCCACGTCGCCGGCCGCCACCACCTGGCCCGCACCGCCGGGGACGCGTTCGCCGCCGCGTTCCCGTTCCTCCCGCTGGCCCGCCTCGCCGCGCGGGAGACCCCGCTGCTGCTGGAGATGGCCGCCGACGACCGGGCCGTGCGCCGCCACCCGCGGGCCGTGCTGGCCGCCGCCATGTACCGGGTGGCCGACGGCCAGGTCCCGCGGGCGGCGTTCGCCGCCGGCGGCCCCGCCGCACTGCTGCGGGTCCGCCGCCTGCTCGCCCCCGCCGCCGCCCCGCACCCCGCGCTGCGCGTCGCCGCGGCCCTCACCACTGCCGCCGCCCCCGTCCTCCCGCTGCTGTTCACCTGCGGGCCGGTGCTGCCCTGAACGCGCCGCACCGCCCGTCCGGGCGGACCCGGGCGGGCGGTGCGCAGGCCGGCCGGCCTACATCGGCTGCGGCTTGATCAGCGCGAACGGCGCGCCCTGCGGGTCGGCGACCACCGCCATCCGGCCGGCCGGCATGTCGAACGCCGGGGCCAGCACCGTTCCCTTGCTCTTCACCAGCGCGTCCACGGTGGAGTCGGTGTCGTCGACCGCGAAGTACGTCAGCCAGTGCGCCGGGGTGCCGGGCGGGTCGTTGGCGAGGCGGGTGACACCGCCGACGTCGCGGCCGCCGACCTGCAGCCCCCAGTAGTCCTTCGCGCCCTCCATCGGCTTGATCTCGATGCCGAACGCCTCGCCGTAGAACGCGGTGGCCGCCGGGACGTCACTGGTGTGCAGCTCGTTCCAGACCACCGCGCCGGCCTCGTTGACCACCCGCGCGCCGGCGAACTCGACGGCCTGCCACACGCCGAACACCGCGCCCTGCGGGTCGGAGGCGATCAGCATCCGGCCCAGCTTGCCGACGTCCATCACGGGCGCCAGCAGCGTGCCGCCGGCCGCGACGATCGCGTCCTGGGTGGCCTGGGCGTCGGTGGTGGCCAGGTACGTGGTCCAGACCGTGGGCGGCGTCGGCTGGCCCTCGGGCGCCATCGCCGGGCCGATCCCGGCGACGGCCTTGCCGTTCAGCTCGCAGACCGCGTACCCGCCGAACTCGGCCGGGCCGGGCTTGCCCTGCCAGCCGAGCAGGTCGCGGTAGAAGTCCAGCGCCGCCTGCTGGTTCTTCGCCATCAGATCGACCCAGCACGGCGTGCCGGTCGCATACGGTTTGGTGACTTCGGGCATGTCTCGCTCTTTCCGGTGAGGCGTTCCGGTGCTCCCCCGCAAGTCACCCTGGTGGCGCGGCCCGCGATCCGCCACCGGGCGTACGCCCGTCGGGCAGGCCCGCGGCGCCGTCGGTGCGCGGCACTCGGACGGGTGCGGCGGCCCCGAGCGGCGACCGGTCCGGGCCGTCCGCCGGCCGTCCGAGGAGTGGAACGGATCGAGGGCGGACGGGCCTCGCCGGTACGGTGGCAGGGTCGCTGACGGACCGTCACTCTCGGAAGGCTGCGCCGTGATGCTCACCACCGGGTCCCACCCCGCCGTGCTCGCCTCGATCGTCGAGGGCTGCGCGTCGCTCGGCTTCACGATGTCGTGCGACCTGGTGACCGGGCAGCTGCTGCGGACGCTCGCGGCGGCCCGGCCGGGCGGGCGGATCCTGGAGCTGGGCACGGGCGCCGGCGCGTCCACCAGCTGGCTGCTGAGCGGGATGGACCCGGACGCCACCCTGCTGAGCGTGGAGCAGGACCCGGTGGTGGCGGCCGTCGCGGCCGCCCACCTGGGCGCGGACCGGCGGCTGGAGCTGATGGTGGGCGACGGCGCCGAACTGATCGACGCACTGGCCGGCCGCCACTTCGACCTGATCTTCGCGGACACCTGGCCCGGCAAGTTCCACCACCTCGACCAGGTGCTCGGCCTGCTCGCCCCCGGCGGCCAGTACCTGGTCGACGACCTGCTCCCGCAGTCGACCTGGCCCTCCGACCACGCCCACGCCGTCCGGGCGCTGATGGACCGGCTGACCACCGACCCCCGGCTGCACACCACCTACCTGGACTGCTCGACCGGCCTGCTGCTGGCCACCCGCCGCGCGTAGCGCCACCCGCCGCGCGTGGCGCCACCGGCCCGCCGGCCGCGGCGGGCCGCCCGCCTCCGCCGGTGGGCCGATCGGGGGAGTGCGGGCGTGGGGCCCGGCGAGGTGGATCGCGCCGGTGCCTACGGTGGCGGGCATGTGGCACGACATGTTCCAGGCGGGGATCTCCTACGGCGAGAAGACGCTGCGCACCGTGCTGGTGTACCTGGCGCTGCTGGTGCTGCTGCGGGTGATCGGCAAGCGCGGGCTGGCGCAGCTGAACACCTTCGACCTGGTGGTCATGCTGCTGCTGTCGAACGTGGTGCAGAACGCGGTGATCGGGAACGACAACTCGCTGGTCGGCGGCCTGTACGGGGCGCTGGTGCTGCTGCTCACGGACTGGGTGCTGGTGCGGCAGGCGATGCGCTGGGACTGGTTCAACCGGCTGCTGGACGGGACGCCGACGGTGCTCGGCCGGGACGGCGCGTACGACCTGCGGGAGATCGACCGGCAGGGCATCCGGGTCCCCGACCTGGACGTGGCGATCCGGCACCAGGGCGGCGACGGGGTGGAGGAGACCGCGCTGATCGTGCTGGAGCCGGGCGGCACCCTGCTGGTGAAGCTGAAGCGCGGCGACCAGGTGGCCGACAAGGACGACGTGGCGGCGATCAGGGCGGCGCTGGCGGCCATCGAGGCCCGGCTGCCGACCGCGCGGTGACCGTTTCCTCCCGGTTTGCGGCCCTCGTCGAGCGACATTGACGAATCCTTAACGGCAGCCTTGACGGCCCAAAAGCCTTCGATTCGATCACTCGCACCGGCCCTGGCCTGCGGAAACGTGGGAAATCCGGTGATCGGACAGGCTGCTTGTCTTAACGCCACCGGCGCATACGCTCCCGTGCTGTGTTCAACCTCCCCCAGGCGCTCAAGCGCCTCGTGATCGGCCGGGCCATGCGCAGCGAGGAGCTCGGCGAGACGCTGCTGCCCAAGCGGCTCGCGCTGCCGATCTTCGCCTCCGACCCGCTCTCCTCGGTGGCCTACGCGACCGGCGAGATCCTGCTCGTCCTCACGGTCGGCGGCACCGCCTTCCTGTACCTCACCCCGTGGGTCGCCGTCGGCGTGATCGCCCTGATGGCCGTGGTGGTGATGTCCTACCGGCAGGTGGTACACGCCTACCCCAGCGGCGGCGGCTCGTACGAGGTGGTCTCGCGCAACCTCGGCGCCAACTCCGGCCTGGTGGTGGCCGCCTCGCTGCTGGTCGACTACGTGATGACGGTCGCCGTCTCGGTGGCGTCCGGCGTCGACAACATCATCTCCGCGTTCGGCTCGCTCGCCGAGTACCGGGTGGCGCTCGCCGTCGGCTTCGTGGCGCTGCTGACCGCGATGAACCTGCGCGGCGTCCGCGAATCCGGCCGGGCGTTCGCCGCCCCGACCTACCTGTTCATCGGCGGCATCCTGCTGATGGTCGTCACCGGCCTGATCCGGCTGGCCTTCGGCGACAATCCGCAGGCCCCCACGGCAGCCCTCGGCGTCGCCGCCGTGGACGGCAAGGACACCCTGCAGGGCCTCGGCCTGCTGATGCTCGGCCTGCGCGCCTTCGCCTCCGGCTGCACCGCGCTCACCGGCGTCGAGGCGATCTCCAACGGCGTGCCCGCGTTCCGGGCCCCCAAGTCCCGCAACGCCGCCGCCACCATGGCCGTGATGGGCGTCGTCGCGGTGGTGATGTTCGCCGGCGTCACGCTGCTCGCGCTCACCTCGCACGTCCACTACGTCGAGGACGCCTGCCAGTTGACCGGCCTGGCCGGCGACTGCCACACGTACACCCAGCAGACGGTGATCGCACAGCTCGCCGCGACGGTCTTCGGCGGCTCCGACACGCTGCTGTTCTACTTCATCCAGGCCGTGACCGCGCTGGTGCTGATCCTGGCCGCGAACACCGCGTTCAACGGGTTCCCGCTGCTCGCCTCGATCCTCGCCCAGCACCGCTACCTGCCCCGGCAGCTGCACACCCGCGGCGACCGGCTGGCCTTCTCCAACGGCATCATCGCGCTCGCGGTGGTGGCCGGCGGACTGCTCTGGTTCTACAAGGCGGACGTCACCAGCCTGATCCACCTGTACATCCTCGGCGTGTTCACCTCCTTCACGCTCTCCCAGATCGGCATGGTCCGGCACTGGAACCGGGCGCTGGCGACCGAGAGCGACCCGGCGGTGCGAGCCGCCGCGCAGCGCTCCCGGCTGATCAACGGGCTGGGCGCCGTCACCACCGCGCTGGTGCTGGTCATCGTCCTGATCACCAAGTTCACCCAGGGCGCGTGGCTGGCCGTGGTCGCCGCGCTGCTGCTCTGGCTCACCATGCGCGGCATCCGGCGGCACTACGACCACGTCGCAGCGGAACTCGCGGTCGAGGACGTCGCCGCGGAGAGCTCCCGCCCCCGGCAGGTCCACGCCGTGGTCCTGGTCTCCAAGCTCCACAAGCCCACCCTGCGCGCCCTCGGCTACGCGGAGGCCTTCCGCCCGGACACCGTCGAGGCCGTCACGGTGGACGTCGAGCCGGAGGCGACGGCCGACCTGCGGGCAGCCTGGGACGGCAGCGGCCTGGACGTGCCCCTGCGGGTGCTCGCGTCCCCCTTCCGGGAGATCACCAAGCCGGTAGTCGCCCACGTCCGCGCACTGAAGGCCGCCTCGCCCGGCGACGCGGTGGCGGTGTTCATCCCCGAGTACGTGGTCGGCCGCTGGTGGGAGAACCTGCTGCACAACCAGTCCGCCCTCTGGCTGAAGAGCCGCCTCCTCTTCACTCCCGGCGTGATGGTCATATCGGTCCCCTGGCAACTCACCTCCGCCAACCGCCGCGCCAACCGCCCCTCCGTCCGCGCCCCGGGCGCCGCCCGCCGCGGCGAAGGCCGCTAAGGAGTTCATCGGGCCGTACCTGCCGATCGGCGAGTACGGCCCGTACTCCGAGCGGCTGCGGCGGCAGTCCGAGGGCGTGTTCGAGGCCCTGCTGGGGGCGTCATTGCGGAAGCCGCCAAGGGGGCGAGTGACTAACTGGGTCCGCCAACAGCGCGGCAAACCCAACCACTTGCTCGCAGGCGTTGCCCAGTGGGTCCGGATCGTTGCATGACACGGGCGGCGGCTACAGTCGTCGCCATGAGCGACCCCCCGCCCCACGAGGTCGTGGCCCAGCCCCGTACCGCCACCGGCGTGCTCTTCTTCGACGAGGCCGACCGCGTCCTCCTCGTGAAGCCGACGTACAAGCCCGGCTGGGAGATCCCTGGCGGCTACCTCCACGCCGGCGAGACGCCGAGCGAGGGCGCGGCCCGGGAGGTCAAGGAGGAACTCGGCATCGCCCCGCCGATCGGCCACCTGCTCGTCGCCGACTGGGCACCCCACCCAACCGAGGGCGACAAGCTCCTCTTCGTCTTTGACGGCGGCGTCCTCCCCGCCGACGAGCTCGACAACATCACCGTCGACCAGATGGAGATCGGCGAGTACGCCTTCCACGCCACAGACCGGCTCGACGCACTCCTGATCCCGCGCCTCGTCCGCCGCGTCCACGCCGCCTGCGCGGCCCGAATACGCTCCGAGACGGTCTACCTGGAACACGGAGTGGCCCGCCCGTAGGCCCGGGCCGTTCTCACCGCCGAACTGCACGGCGGAGGTGCAGGCGATGCCCTCGCCGAACGGTCGGACCCGGATGCAGTCCCAGCCGATCACCCCGACGATCTCGCGGTCGCGCCACAGCAATGCTTGAACTTGCGTCCAGTGCGCATCATGCACGGGCAGGGCGAATTCCTCCGTGGGCGTGCCACGGTCAGCGGAACGGTGGCGCCAACAGCCTGGCCGGATTCCATTGCCTGCAACAGGTAGGACGGGTCATCTGCGGCCATCCCCTGGAGGTTCCGTCCGACCACGATGATCAACGCTCCCTCATGAGCGGCCCGGTACCAGTGGGGGAAGAAGTTCAGTGGAGTGCCGCTCAGCAACCCCCTCGACAGGCCTGTGACGTAGAGCTTGTTGTCCTCGAGGCGGGCCTGCACATCGCTGTCGTGAACTGGCGGGATGGTCCTAAAGTCCAGCACGTCACCGGCCTCCAGCCCGTCGAGAAGAGTCCGGAGGTCGGTGAATCCGGCAGCGAGGAGACCGTTCAGAACCAAGTCCTGGAAGGGGCCGCCGTTCACCGAGCCGAGGCCGCCATAGCAGTCGAGAATGATGCCTGCCTTATCGCCCGTAAACAGGATGCACTCGACCTCGGCGATTTCCTTGGGTGCCTTTGGGGCTTTCCCGCTGAGCTGCAGTACCTGGGAGGAAACGCAATGCGGGTGGGCCAGACGCACGATCATGTGGTCGATCTCCGGGTGCCGCAGCAGTAGAAGTTCGGCATCGCCTGTTTCGTCGATCAGTAGCCCGCATGCTTCGCAGGTCTGCCGAGAATTGGCGAGCCGGGCAAGCAACAATGTGCTGTCCTGACCAGCCAGTTCGCGCTGGACCGGCACCGCGATACTGATGCGCCTCCCGTTCGGTGCCGCCGTCACTTGCCGAAGATCACCATCTTTGGGAGAGGGGAGGCGTAGGTCGGACGGCTGCAAGCGGGCCCGAATGGATTCCAGAACTCTGCGGTCCTGGAGCTTCTGCGTGCCGAGCAGGTCATCGATCGTAGGCTCAGTAGCGTCCGGGTCGCCGAGGGCGTGCAGACGGGCGAGCTCGAGGAGCGCCTCTCCAGCCTCGGTCCAGCCACCGATGCTCTGGTGGGCGCCGAAGGCCTCGCGTGCATGACGCCGGGCGGTGTCGATCTCGCCGAGAGCTTTGTAACACTGAGCCAGGTTCATCAGACAGGGGGCCAGCAAAGTTTCGTCGCCGAGATCCCTGACCAAGCTCAGGGCCTGAGTGAACCGTTCGAGGGCGGAGGTGTTGTCGCCCGACTCGGCATGGTGGGCACCGAGGTTGACGTGGATGGACGCCTCCAGGGAGTGCAGTCCCAATTGTTGCGCCAGGGGCAGCAGGTGGTCGAGATCTGCGACGGCCTGATCCGGGGCTTCCCCCTGCAGGAGACACAGGGCTGCCTGTGCCTTCGCCACGATCAGAATGTGAAGGTCCTTCTGTGATTTTGCGAGTTCCTGGGCCTTCCGGTACTCGGTGAGCGCTTCCGACCACTCTTGGTCTCGGGCGTGTACGTTTGCAAGTGCCATTCTGGTGTGCAGAATTGCCCCAGAATCGCCGGCGCGTTCGGACACATCAAGCGCCCTGGTGATCACGGTCTTGGCTTCTGTGTGAAGGCCGCGACGTGAGTAGAGGATGGCAAGCGCCCGGCTCGCTTGGGCCTTGGTGTGTGAGAGGACCTCGTCTGAGGTGTTGGAGGCGACCTGCTTCAGCATGCGGGCACCTTTCTGCCATTGCCCTGAAACTACCAGGGCCTCCCCAAGAGCGGCTCTGACCTGCGCTCTCGCCTGATTGTTTTCCGTGCCTTCCAGCAGACCGAAAGCTTCGGTCAGTAGTGTGACGGCTTGACCGATCCGGCCTGTGCGCCATACGAACTCGGCATTCTTCTGCAACACCTGCGCCGTGGAAACGGGATTGCCGGTGAGGCGTGCCATGTCCAGGGCCTGGCGGAAGAGGGCCTCCGCATCCTCAAGATGACCGATGCCTCCACGGAAGGACGCCAGGTAGGCCACTGATTGGGCGGCGTGGCCGTAGTCGCCGATACCTGACGCCAAGTCCGCGCATTGGCCGAGGTGCGCAGTCGCAGTGTCGAACTCCGCGCGCTCTGCGGCCTGACTGCCAAGACGGTGCAGCGCTCGCACCTGGCCTTGGATGTCTCCAGTGTCCCGGTAGATGGCAAGCGCAGCCTCAAGCGGGTTTGCAGGAGCACATTTCGGCCGATCCTGCGGAGGTGTCTCGGCGAGTGCCATCAGGGCCGTGGCCTCCCAAGCCCGGCTTCCCACCGCACGAGCCCGTTCGATGTCCTGAACGGCTTGCTGTGCAGCCTCGGTCATGCGGCCGCCAGAACGGAGCAGGGCGCCAAGAGAGCTACGGTTCGACAAATCCGCAGCGGTGCCCGTCTTCAAGAGGTTGCGGCTACTGCGCAGATAGTGCTCGGCCCGCCGCACCTGGCCAATGGCGAGGTATGCCTGGCCCAGTGTGCCAAGGGCCTGAGCCAAGACATCCCGAGATTCGGTACTACGCCAATACGGCAGGCCGTGACGCAGATAAGGGATGGCGTCTCGGGCGCGCCCGAGATTGATGAGCAGGGAACCCATTGCCAGCTCCGAAGTGTGCATCAGGTGCGGATCGTCGGCATCAAAGGCGGTTTGGGCTGCCTGGTGGTACAGGTCGGCGGCGCGCAGGCTGTCACCGAGGTGAGCTGCTGTTAGGGCGATGTTGTTCAGGGCGCTTACTGCCCACTCGGGGTTGTCGGACTGGGTGCCGGCTTCCAGGACGCACTCGTATACGCGTTGAATTTCGCCCCAGTGGCTGCCATGCCACAAAGCAGCTGTGTAGTCGGCCGTGAGTGTGACAAGCGGTTCCCAGAGCTGGTGGTCACGGGCTAGTTCGACAAGCGCCACCGCACCTGGCCTGTCCGCGTTCAGTTGCTGCAGGGCCTCTGGGTTGCTCGGTGCCGGGACGATGGCGTCCTTGTCGGTGAAACCAATCGATTCCGTGGCCGACTCTGCCCGGGCGGCAGTCATGAGACACGCGTGCCGAATCGCCGTCTCGCGGCGCTCCTGCGTGGCCGAGGCCGACTTGAGACGGGCGAATCGATGCAAGATCTCGTGGAAGACGTAGCGATCTTCGTCAACTTGCTCGATGAGGCTCAGCTCGAATAGCTCATCGAGGAGTTCCGCCACCACGTCGAGGCGGACATCCGCAAGATCCTCTGCCGTGGCACGTGCGGCGGCGGCGACATCGACGGTGATGGACATGTACGGCAGGAGCCCGAGCACTGTGAAGAGGTGTGCCTGCTCCGGTCCGAGAGCAGCGAAGCTTCGCTCGATGGCGGGCTCGATAGAGGTTTGGCCGGCCCGCAAGACTCTCAGGCCGTGGTCGGGGTTCGAAATGTCCTGGATGAACCGATCTGCATCAGTCTTTGGGCGCCGTGCCAGGTGGGCAGCCGAAATCTGGAGCGCGAGGGGATGTCCGCCGCAGGCTTGGACGAGAGCAGCCGTTTGTGTGCTGCTCAGGCGTGCGCAACCGGACACGCCCTTTACGAGGGCCTCGCCGTGTTTGGCAGGCAAGGGGCCGAGTTCAACACAGTGGAGTAGCCCAGCGAGGCCACTTAGCCTATTCCTGCTTGTGCACACCAATGCGAATGGGCCGTCCATCTGCAGTACCTCCAGCAAGGTTTCCTCCGAGTGGATGTCGTCCACCAGCAGGAGGGCCTTGCGGTCGGCCAGAATCGCGCGCAGGAGTGCGGATCGTTGGCTGCGTCCCTCTGGGAGCGGATCGCCGGCAGGGCGCAGAACCTGAAGGAGCATTGACACGAGATCGACCTCGACCCCCTCCTTGGCAGCAAGGGCCAGATCCAGGTGGTACTGCCCATGGGGGTGCTCATCCTCAACCAGGCGCGCCAGCTTCAGGGCCAATGAACTCTTCCCGATGCCCGGCCCGCCGGTGATCAGGACCGAACGCCTTTCGGCAGGATTCGGAACCTGAAGAACGGCGAGTGCGTCCCCGATCTCCTCCTCGCGCCCGATCAGGGGCCTCAGTTCTCGTGGCAGTCCGTAGTTGGCAGAACGGGACAGTGTTCGGGATGCGTCCAACTCCTGAAGCAGCGCGTGGAGGCGGGCCAGGACGTCGCCGGGAAGGATCGCGTCAGCATAGGCATGACGCACATCCTCGTTGTTGTCGAGGAGTCGGCAGATCTTGTCGTAGTGCCAGACCTCCCACGCCTCGAGCGGGAGGTCCAGCTGACGCACGTGCTCGCGCACTGCCGCATCTACGCGGGCGATACCACCGCTGCCCGGAACGGCAGACAGGACGACGTTTGTGGTGATCAACAGATAATCCGGGAGGCGTCCCTTTCGGACCCGATTGGACCCAGGGTTGCCCCATGAATCCAGCTCCGCCTTGATATGGCTGATCAGCCAGTCTGCGTCCTTGCCTGTGCCCTCAGGCCGACTACGGAACTTCGCTTGAAGGATGCCATGGCCGGTCCACGGTGTATCAGGGTTCGGAAATTTCGTCAGCCCCTGGAAGGTCGCCTCACGTCCGCCATCAGGCCCCTCGCCGAAGATCTCCACAGATGCCCCTAGAGCACCGATGGCAAGGGCTTGTGACATTTGCTCGAAACGCTGGGCTCCAAGGCCGGTCAGCGAATAATGGGCCATGCTGACCATGCTGCTGCAAGCCACTGACATCGAGCTGCCGAACGGCATCAGCTTGGGGATTTGATCGACATATCCAGCCAGGCCGTGCACAGAATATCAGAGATCGATCAAAGATGGCAATCTGACGGGCATTTAGAGTCATAGTGTGGCGGGCTTCGGATGGAAGTTCGGTGGCATCGGAAGGCCGTAGTGGGCCTTGGGGGTCAAGAAGCACACGGTCGAGCTGTGCGCGCACCGAACTGCAGCCCGACGACCGCGTCGGGGCAGGTGCGGGGCGGTCGGCCGGCCCGCGGACCCGGAGCTTCTTTCGGCCCGCGTTCCGCTACTGCCGGAAGCGATTGTGCAAGGTCGACCAGGCCCCTGAACTCGCGCCCGATACCTCTCGCCACTGCGCGCCTGTCCGGAACCGCCGGATCACGCCCTCGAACTGCCGCCGCAGCCGTTCCGGGTACGGGTCGTACTCGCCGATCGGCAGGTACGGATCGATGAACTCCCTCTCCGCATCCTTCAGTTGTGCTCGCGTTACGAAGAACGGTCCACCAAGACCAGGATCCGCTGCGAGACGGGAACCCGCAGATTGATCACCATCCAAATGCGTGCCCGAGCCCCCAGCGCAGTCAAAGCCACCGACGGGGGCATCGAGCGGTGCGGTGGCCGGTGAGCGCGGGCGGGGGCGACCTAGGATGCCGGGGGCAGCGGGCAGGGCCGGGAGGAGGGTGGGTCGGTGGTGGGGCAGGGCGGAGTTCGGCCGGTGGGTGGGATGTTGCACCATGTGGAGATCTGGGTGCCGGATCTGGGGCGGGCCGAGGCGTCGTTCGGGTGGTTGTTGGGGGCGCTGGGGTACGCGGGGTTCCAGGAGTGGGGCAGTGGGCGGAGCTGGCGGCTGGGGGCGACGTACCTGGTGGTGGAGCAGTCGCCCGCTCTGACGGGCGGTGAGCACGACAGGTGCCGGCCGGGGCTGAACCATCTGGCGTTCCACGTGGAGGACGCGGGACGAGTGGACGCGCTGGTCGAGGAGGCGTCGCGGCACGGGTGGAGCCTGATGTTCCCGGACCGGCATCCGCACGCGGGAGGTGCGCAGACGTACGCGGCGTATCTGGAGAACTCCGACGGCTTCGAGGTCGAACTCGTCGCGCTGGACCCGCCGGGGGCGGGGTGACGCCGCCGCTCCGGTTCCCTGTCCCCGGCCGTGCACCCCCGTTCACCTAGACTTGTCCGGGTTGTCACGTTTCAGTTGCCTTCGGTTGACCGCCGGGGAACCCAGGACGAGGACCGTATCGCTGTGATCACCGATTCCGACACCGCGTTGTTCCGTGCCCGGCCTGCGTCCCCGCCGCGAACGCTGGTGGATGTGCTGGCGGCGACGGCGGCCGCGTACCCGCAGGAGCCCGCGTTGGACGACGGGCGGCAGACCTTGAGCTACGCCGCGCTGACGGGCGAAGTGGAGCGGGTGCGGCGGCAGTTGGCGGAGGCCGGGGTCGGGCTGGGGGACCGGGTCGGGATCCGGGTGCCGTCGGGCGGGAACGAGCTGTACGTGGCGATCCTGGGGGCGCTCGCGGCGGGGGCCGCGTACGTGCCGGTGGACTTCGAGGACCCGGACGAGCGCGCGGAGCTGGTGTTCGGCGAGGCGGACGTCAATGCGGTGATCGGGGCGGGCGGGCGGCTGGAGAAGGTGAAGCCGTCGGGTCACGAGGCGCAGGCGCCGGGCCCGGAGCACGACGCGTGGATCATCTTCACGTCCGGTTCGACCGGCAGGCCCAAGGGCGTGGCGGTGACGCACCGCAGCGCGGCGGCGTTCGTGGACGCCGAGGCGGCGATGTTCCTCCAGGACGAGCCGATCGGGCCCGGGGACCGGGTGATGGCCGGGCTGTCGGTGGCGTTCGACGCGTCGTGCGAGGAGATGTGGCTGGCGTGGCGGCACGGCGCCTGCCTGGTGCCGGTGCCGCGGGCGCAGGTGCGCAGCGGCGCGGACCTGGGGCCGTGGCTGGCCGAGCAGGAGATCACGGTGATCTCCACGGTGCCGACGCTGGCCGCGCTGTGGCCGGCCGAGGCGCTGAACGAGGTGCGGCTGCTGATCTTCGGCGGCGAGGCGTGCCCGCCGGAGCTGGCGGAGCGGCTGGTCACCGAGGGCCGCGAGGTGTGGAACACGTACGGCCCGACCGAGGCGACGGTGGTGGCGTGCGGCGCGCTGCTGACGGGACGGGCCCCGATCCGGATCGGGCTGCCGCTGGACGGCTGGGAGTTGGCGGTCGTCGACGAGGCGGGTGCGCCGGTGCCGATGGGCGGCAGCGGGCAGCTGGTGATCGGCGGGGTCGGCCTGGCGCGGTACCTGGACCCGGTGAAGGACGCGGAGAAGTACGCGCCGCTCGAATCGCTGGGCTGGGAGCGGGCGTACCGCAGCGGCGACCTGGTGCGGGCCGAGGCCGAGGGGCTGGTGTTCCTCGGGCGGGCCGACGAGCAGATCAAACTGGGCGGCCGGCGGATCGAGCTGGGCGAGGTGGACGCGGCGCTGCAGGCGCTGCCCGCGGTGTCCGGCGCGGCCGCGGCGGTGCGGACGGCCCGGGGCGGCAACCAGCTGCTGGTCGGGTACCTGGTGGCCCAGGACGGCTTCGACCGCGACGCGGCGGTGGCGCGGCTGCGGGCCGAGCTGCCCGCCGCGCTGGTGCCGCTGCTGACCACCGTCGAGCACCTGCCGACCCGGACGTCCGGCAAGGTCGACCGGGACGCGCTGCCGTGGCCGCTGCCCGACCTGGAGACGTCCGGCCCCGCCGAGCAGCTGTACGGCACCGAGGCGTGGCTGGCCGAGCAGTGGGTGCAGATCCTCGGCACCCGGGTGCGCGGCGCCGGCGACGACTTCTTCGCGATCGGCGGCGGCTCGCTCGCGGCGGCCCAGCTGACCACGCTGCTGCGCGGCCGCTACCCGTCCGTGTCGGTGCTCGACATCTACCAGCAGCCGACGCTGCGCAAGCTGGCCCGGCTGCTGGAGCGGTCCGCGCAGTCCGAGGGCCCGGCGCGCACCGTCGAACCGGTGCCGCGCCGCGCCCAGCTGCTCCAGCTGCTGCTGATGCTGCCGCTGATCACCCTGACCGGTCTGCGCTGGTCGCTGCTGCTGGGCGTGCTCGGCACGGCGCTGCACCTGGTCGGCGACTACCCGTGGGCCCCGTCCGCGCCGTGGTGGCTGCTGGCGGCCGGCGCGGTGCTGCTGTACTCGGCGCCCGGCCGGCTGGCGATCGCCGCCGGCGGCGCCCGGCTGCTGCTGCGCGGGGTCGGCCCCGGCCGGTACCCGCGCGGCGGCAGTGTGCACCTGCGGCTGTGGACGGCGGAGCGGCTGGCGGAGGCGTCGGGGGCGGTGCAGCTGTCCGGGTCGTGGCTGGTCCGGTACGCGCGGGCGCTGGGCTGCCGGGTCGCCGCCGATGTGGACCTGCACGCGCTGCCGCCGGTGACGGGCCTGCTGCGGCTCGGCAAGGGCTGCGCGATCGAGAACGAGGTGGACCTGTCCGGCTACTGGCTGGACGGCGACCGGCTGGAGATCGGCGCGCTGCGGATCGGCGCGGGCGCGGTGGTCGGCACCCGTTCGACGCTGCTGCCCGGCGCGAAGATCGGCAAGCGGGCCGAGGTCGCGCCCGGCTCCGGCGTCACCGGGCCCGTCCCGACCGGTCAGCGCTGGGCCGGCGCGCCCGCCGTGAAGACCGGCAAGGCGGAGCGCGGCTGGCCCAAGGAGCGCCCGCGGCGCACCGCCCGCTGGGCGGCCGTGTACGGTGCCACCGGGTTCGTGCTGTCCGTGCTGCCGCTGCTCTCCGCACTGCCCGCGCTGCTGATCGCCGCGCAGTTCGTCCACCCCGGCGACGGCCTGGCGGCGGCGCTCCGGGGCGCGCTGATCGCCCTCGTCCCCGCCACGCTGGCGTACGGGCTGGCCTACGCGGCGAAGGTGCTGGTTGGGGTGCGGCTGCTGTCGCGCGGGCTGCGCACCGGGTACCACCCGCTGCACGGCCGGGTCGGCTGGCAGGCGTGGACGGTCACCCAGCTGATGGACCTGGCCCGGGAGACGCTGTTCCCGCTGTACGCCGGGCTGATCACGCCGGTGTGGCTGCGGCTGCTGGGCATGCGGGTCGGCAGGGGCGCCGAGGTGTCCACGGTGCTGGCGCTGCCCAGCCTGACCACGGTCGGCGACGGGGCGTTCCTCGCCGACGACACCCTGATCGCCCCGTACGAGCTGGGCGGCGGCTGGGTGCGGATCGGACGGGCCGAGATCGGCGAGCGGGCGTTCCTCGGCAACTCGGGGATGACCGCGCCCGGCCGGGCCGTTCCGGACCGGGGGCTGGTCGGGGTGCTGTCGGCGACGCCGAAGAAGGCCAAGCGCGGCAGCTCCTACCTGGGCATGCCGCCGGTCAAGCTGCCCCGGGCCGCCGACACCGCGGACCTGGCGCTCACTTACGAGCCGCCGGCCCGGCTGCGCTGGGCGCGCGGGCTGACCGAGCTGGCCCGGATCGTCCCGGTGCTCGCCTCCGCGGCGCTGGCCGTGCTGACGGCCGCCGCGCTGTGCGCCGTCGGGCAGCCGCTGCTGTCGGGGCTGGTGCTGCTGGCGTCCGGCATCGTCGCCTGCGTGGTGTCCGCCGCCGCGAAGTGGCTGCTGGTGGGCCGGTTCCGGGCGGTCGAGCACCCGCTGTGGTCCGGGGCCGTGTGGCGCAACGAGCTGGCCGACACCTTCACCGAGGTGCTGGCCGTCCCCTGGCTGGTCGGCCGGGCGGCCGGCACGCCCGTGATGACGCTGTGGCTGCGGTCGATCGGCGCCCGGATCGGGCGCGGCGTGTGGTGCGAGAGCTACTGGCTGCCCGAGGCCGACCTGGTCACCCTCGGCGACGGGGTGAGCGTCAACCGGGGCTGCGTGCTGCAGACGCACCTCTTCCACGACCGGATCATGCGGCTGGATACTGTGGAGCTCCGCGCGGGTTCCACCCTGGGCCCGGGCGGGATCGTGCTGCCCGGCAGCACCGTCGGCGAACGCACCACCCTCGGCCCGGCCTCCCTGGTGATGCGCGCCGAGACGGTCCCCGCCGACACCCGCTGGCTCGGCAACCCGATCGAAGCCTGGCAGCCCGGCGAGGAGGAGCAGCACCGGTGAGCGGCGATCCCTACTTCCCCCGCAACGGGGACCCGCGGTACCGCGCCCACCGCTACGAACTGGCCCTCGACTACCGGCCCGGCCCCAACCGGCTGGCCGCCTCGGCCCGGATCGCCGCCATAGCGGGCCCCGAGCCGCTGCGCGAGTTCACCCTCGACCTGGGGGCGTTCCGGATCGGCAAGGTGCTGGTCGACGGCCGGGCCGCGCACTACGCGCACCGCGACGGCAAGCTGCGGATCAAGCCCGCCAAGGCCCTCGCCGCCGGCGCGGTCTTCACCTGCGAGGTGCACTGGTCCGGCAACCCGCGCCCGGTCCGCAGCCCGTGGGGCGGCCTCGGCTTCGAGGAGATCGAGGACGGCGCGCTGGTCGCCTCCCAGCCGATCGGCGCACCGTCCTGGTTCCCGTGCAACGACCGGCCCGCCGACAAGGCCGCCTACCAACTGACCGTCACCACCGCCACCCCGTACACCGTGGTCACCGGCGGCCGGCTGCTCAGCCGCACCACCCGGTCCTCCGCCACCACCTGGGTCTACGAGCAGCCCGCGCCGACCGCGTCCTACCTGGTCGGGCTGGCGATCGCCCCGCTGCGCGAGTTCCCGCTGACCGAGCGCGTCCCCGGCACCGTCCCGCAGATCGCCTGGGTGCCGCTGGCGCTGCAGGCCGCGTTCGAGCACGACTTCGCCAGGCAGCCGCAGATGATGCGGCTGTTCGAGGAGCTGTTCGGGCCGTACCCGTTCGGCGAGTACACCGTCGCCGTGGTGGACGAGGAACTGGACGTCCCCGTCGAGGCACAGGGCATGGCCACCTTCGGGCGCAACCATGTCGACGGGCGGCGCGGCTGGGAACGGCTGGTCGCCCACGAGCTCGCCCACCAGTGGTTCGGCAACAGCGTCACCATCGCCGACTGGCGGCACATCTGGCTGAACGAGGGCCTCGCCAAGTACGCCGAATGGCTGTGGTCCGAGCGCACCGGCGGCCCCACCACGCAGGCCAAGGCCGCCGAGGCGCACCGCCAACTGCGCGGCCTGCCGCAGGACCTGACCATCGGCGACCCCGGCAAACGGCAGATGTTCGACGACCGGGTGTACGAACGCGGCGGCCTCACCGTGCACGCGCTGCGCTGCGCCCTCGGCGACGCCGCGTTCTTCCGCCTGCTGCACGGCTGGGCCACCGCGCACCGGCACTCCGTGGTCACCACCGACGACTTCGCCGCGCACGCCTCGCACTACACCGACCGGCCGCTGCGCCCGCTGCTGGACGACTGGCTGCTCACCCGCGCGCTGCCCGACCTCCCCGAGCTCCGACCGTTCGTGACCTGATGTACTGACCCCATGGCCGCGAAGCCAACGTGGTCTTCGATGTCACCGGAGGAACGAGGAACATGAGCACGCACTACGACGTGGTCGTCCTGGGCGCCGGCCCCGGCGGCTACACCGCCGCTGTCCGCTCCGCCCAGCTCGGTCTGCGCGCCGCCGTGATCGAGGCCAAGTACTGGGGCGGCGTCTGCCTGAACGTCGGCTGCATTCCCTCCAAGGCGCTGCTGCGCAACGCGGAACTCGCGCACACCGTGCTGAAGGAGGCCGACCTCTACGGCATCCAGGTCGAGGGCCGGGTCTCCTTCGACTACGGCAAGGCGTTCAGCCGCTCCCGGCAGGTCGCCGACGGCCGGGTCAAGGGCGTCCACTACCTGATGAAGAAGAACGACATCACGGAGTACGACGGCTGGGGCACCTTCGTCGACGACCACACCCTGCAGGTCGCGCTGCGCGGCGGCGGGTTCGAGCTGGTCACCTTCGACCACTGCGTGATCGCGGCCGGCGCCACCACCCGGCTGCTGCCCGGCACCTCGCTCAGCGAGCGGGTCGTCACCTACGAGGAGCAGATCCTCACCGAGCAGCTGCCGGGGTCGATCATCATCGCGGGCGCCGGCGCGATCGGCGTCGAGTTCGCGTACGTGCTGCACAACTACGGCGTCAAGGTCACCGTCGTCGAGTTCCTGGACCGCATGGTGCCGCTGGAGGACGCCGACGTCTCCGCCGAACTCGCCAAGCAGTACCGCAAGTTGGGCATCCAGGTGCTCACCTCCACCCGGGTCGACGCGATCGACGACTCGGACCCGGACAAGCCGGTCCGGGTCACCGTCACCCGGGACGGCAAGCAGGAGGTGCTGGAGGCCGACAAGGTCCTGCAGGCGATCGGCTTCGCGCCGCGCACCCAGGGCTACGGCCTGGAGGTCACCGGCGTGCAGCTCACCGAGCGCGGCGCGATCGCGGTGGACGGCCGGGGCCGCACCAGCGTCGACCACATCTTCGCGATCGGCGACGTCACCGCGAAGCTGATGCTGGCGCACGCCGCCGAGGCGATGGCCGTGGTCGCCGCGGAGACCATCGCCAAGGCCGAGACCATGGAGATCGACTTCGTGATGGTCCCGCGCGCCACCTACTGCCAGCCGCAGGTGGCGTCCTTCGGGTACACCGAGGCGCAGGCCCGCGAGCTCGGGTACGACGTGAAGGTGCAGAAGTTCCCGTTCACCGCGAACGGCAAGGCGCACGGCCTCGGCCAGCCCGTCGGCTTCGTCAAGGTGATCTGCGACAACACCCACGGCGAACTGCTCGGCGCGCACCTGATCGGCCCCGAGGTCACCGAGCTGCTGCCGGAGCTGACGCTGGCCCAGCAGTGGGACCTCACCGTCCACGAGGTCGGCCGCAACATCCACGCCCACCCGACCCTGGGCGAGGCCGTCAAGGAGGCCGTCCACGGCCTCGCCGGTCACATGATCAACATGTAGCACCCGCTCTTCCGGGCGAGCCGCCCCGGCGCCCCCGTCGACCCGGGCGGGCGCCGGGGCGGCGCCGTCCCCGGCGTCAGCGCAGCACCGGGCGGCCGGCCTCCAGATGCGCGAAGAGGCGGGAGCCGTGGACGCCCGGGACGTCGAAGTAGTGGCCGTCCTCCTCGCCGTCGGCGCGCAGGAGCTCGGGCAGCAGCACCTCGGCGGCGGGCGGCGTGGCGACGTCGTGGCCCAACTCGGCCACCGCGTACGGCTGGGCGAGCACCGGGCCGGTCAGCGCGCCGGCCACCAGGTCGGGGAAGAAGCCGCCGGACAGGACGGTGACGCCGGCCTGCAGGTCGCCGCCGATCATCACCAGCTTGTCCGTCATGTTGCCGACGAACGCGCCGACCCGGACGGTGCCGCGGACCAGCAGCTTGGCGTCGCCCTCCAGGTAGACCGCCCCGGCGGTCAGGTCGCCGAGGACGATCAGCGCCGGGCAGCCGTCGTCCAGGTTGAGGATCGTGCCGGTCACCTCCAGGTCGCCGTCGATGACGAACCCGGTGCCGTACGGCTCGGTCGCGTCGAGGTCCAGCGGACCGGAGACGGCCAGGCGGCCGGCGTGGACGTCGTAGCCCTCCTCGTAGAGGTTCTGGTAGCTGCTCGAAGGCAGGCCGCGGCTCTCGAAGAGCGCCACGCAGTCATGCCAACTGTGGTGCACCGCAGTGATGTTCATGGCGCGGAGTCTGCCACGGGGCACTGTCGGAAGAGGCTTCGGAGCGGTCTCGGAGCGGTTTCGGAGCGGCCGTTGATGTGATGTCTCCACCGCACCGGCCGACCGGTCGGGGCGGAGGAAACGAACCGAGAGGAGGACCTCATGTCGAAGGTCCTGGAGCTCCAGAAGATGGTCACCGTCGAGGGCAGCCCGATCGACCAGGAGGCCATCAGCGTCTCCTCCTGCGACTCGCACAGCTGCTGACCCACCGGTCATCCGGGCCCCGGCGGAGCCGCGCCGCCGGGGCCCAAGCCGTTTTTCCACCGCTTCGTCCGGACGGGAACGCCCATGCTCTCCTGGCAATCGCTCCAGTTCTACTTGCAGTTCGACCGGCGCTGGTACGAGACCGCCGACCGCCACCGCCCCGACCCGGCGCACCTCGCGGCGTTCCGCGAACTGGTCCCGGACGGCTGGACCACCCGGCGGCGCGGCCTCTGGTTCATCGCCGACCCGCCCGGCCGCGCCACCCCCGCGCAGGGCTGGAAGCTGCACGTCACCGCCGCGGCGGGGGAGAGCGCCGAGGTGCTGCGACTCGCCCTCCCGGTGCTGTTCGCGCACCGGGCGGCGTTCAAGTTCCTGATCGACCCGTGGTCGGTCGACCTGACCAGCGGCAAGAACTTCTCCCGCACCGCCAGCGGCAAGTTCATCACCGTCTACCCGGCCGACGACGCCGAATTCCACGCCGTGGGCGAGGAGTTGGCCGCCGCCCTGGCGGGCCGCGGCGGCCCGTACATCCTCTCCGACCGGCGCTGGCCCGGCTCCACCGCCGTCTACTACCGCTACGGCGGCTTCGCCGCGATCAAGCAGCTGCGCCCCGACGGCATCAGCGACCTGATGATCGCCGCCCCGGACGGCGCGCTGGTCCCCGACGTCCGCAACCCGTACTTCAGCACACCGTCGTGGGTCGACGACCCGTTCCCGCCCGAGGAGGCCGAGCCGGACGGCGCGCTGAACGGCCGCTACCTGCCCACGGCCGCCCTGACGTTCGGCAACCGCGGCGGCGTCTACCTGGCCACCGACCGCGACACCGGCGCACAGGTGGTGCTCAAGGAGGCCCGCCCCGGCATCCTGGTCGGCCGGCCCGGGCGGGAGGCCGCCGAGGTGCTGGAGAAGGAGTACCGGGTGCTGTCGGCACTCGCCGACACCGGGTACTTCGTGCGGCCGCTGGACTTCTTCCACGAGGGCGGCCACGCCTTCCTGGTCGAGGAGTACGTCGACGGCCCGCACTACAGCCGGCACGGCATCGTCACCAACCCGGTGATCACCGGCCGGCTCGACGGCGACAGCCTGCGCGCCTACTACCGCGCGCAGCGCGCCCTGTGGCGGCAGATCGCCGAGGCCGTCGCCGTCGCCCACCGCCGCGGCATCCTGCTCGGCGACCTCTCGCACACCAACGTGCACGTCACCGAGGACGGCCAGGCCGTGCTGCTCGACCTGGAGTCCGCCGTCCGCGAGGGCCTCGACCCGCACCTCGGCGTGCACACCGTCGGCCTGGCCAGCCCCCGGCTGCGCGCCACCAACCGCTACGACCGGGCCAACGACTGGCACTGCCTGGGCGCGCTGATGCTCTCCTCGATCATGGTGGTCAACAACACCACCGGCTTCCACCGCCCCGCCCAGGACCGGTTCCTGGACGCGCTCGCCGAGGACCTCGGCCTCCCAGCCGAACTCACCGCGCTGATCCGCGACCTGACGGACCCGGAGGCCGTCGACGGCGACACCGACCCGGACGAACTGCTGAAGCGGATCGACGCCCTGCCGTTCGACGACCCGGAGCTGTGGACGGCCCCCGTCCCGCTCGCCGAGCCCGCCGGCCGCCGCTACGGCGACCCCGAGGCGGGGCCCGGGCTGCGGGACGCCGACCTCGCCGCCACCGTCGGGCTCGTCACCGCCGAGATCGAGGCCGCCGCCGACCCGCAGCGCGCCGACCGGCTGTTCCCCACCAACCCGCTCGCCCACCAGAGCAACCCGCTCTCCCTCGCGTACGGCGCCACCGGCATCCTGTACGGCCTGCACCGGCTGCGCGGCACCGTGCCCGCCCCGCTGCTCGGCTGGGCGCTCGCCAAGGACGTCGACCCGGCCGCGTACCCGCCCGGCCTGTACGTCGGCCAGTCCGGCCTGGCCTGGGCGTTCGACGCGCTCGGCCACCCCGACGTCGCCCGCTCGCTGATGGCCGCTGCCCGCCGCCACCCGCTGCGGCACGCCCTGCCCGGCGTCCTGCACGGCACCGCCGGCCACGGCCTCGCCGCCCTGCACCTGTGGCACCGTCAGCACGACCCCGCGCTGCTCGCCGACGCCGTCGCCGACGGCGAACACCTCGCCGCCGCCGCCGTCCACGGCCCCGACGGCCCGCACTGGCCGCACACCACCCCCGGAGACGACCGGCCCCGGACCCGGCTGGGCCACGGCCACGGCGGCAGCGGCATCGCCCTGTTCCTGCTCTACCTGCACCTCGCCACCGGCGAGGAACGCTGGTACACCCTCGGCCGCGCCGCCCTCGGCCACGACCTCGCGCACGCCGCCCGCCTCCCCGGCGGCACCCTCGGCTTCCCGTCCCACACCGGCCCCGCCGAAGGCCGCACCGTGCTGCGCAACTACTGGGACGAAGGCACCGCCGGCGTCTCCGTCGCCGTCGTCCGCTACCTCGCGGCCCGGCCCGACGCCGAACTCGCCGCCGTCGCCGACGACCTGCTGCGCGACTCGGCCCGCCGGTACGCCGTCTTCCCGCACCTCGCCCACGGACTCGCCGGCTTCGGCAACGTCCTGCTCGACGCGGGCGAACTGCTCGGCGAACAACGCTGGCTGGACGAAGCCCGCCGGGTCGCCGACGGCATCCTGCTCAGCCGGATCGAACACCCCGACGGCATCGGCTTCCCCGGCGAACAGGCCCTGCGGGAGAGCTGCGACCTGGCCACCGGCTCGATCGGCATCGCGCTCTTCCTCGACCGGCTGCGCCACGCCCGCCCCGGCACCCGCACCGACTTCCACTTCACCGTGGACGGACTGCTGCCGTGACGACCCACCTGGAGGCGGACACCCGACCCGCCGAGGACCGGCGCGCGCTGCGCCGGTTCCGGCTGGTCGGGGCCAACCCGATGTTCCGGCGGCTGTGGATCGGCCAGTTCACCTCCGAACTCGGCAGCTCCATGAGCGTGCTGGCGGTGCCGCTGCTCGCCGTCGCCGTCACCGGCTCGCCCAGGAAGGCCAGCGTCCTCGCCACCCTGGGCTTCCTCACCACCTGGCTGACCGCCGCCCCCTGCGGCCAACTCGCCGACCGGATCCCCCCGCGCCGCCTGATGCTCGCCTGCGACACCGTCCGCCTCGCCGCCGTCACCGCCGTCGCCGGGTGGACGCTCGTCGGCGGCCCCCCGATGTGGCTGCTCGCCGTCACCACCGTGGTCTCCGGCACCGCCCTCACCGCGTTCGGGCCCGCCGCCGGCAAGATGCTGCGCACCCTCGTCCCCGCCGACCAGCTGCCCGAGGCCGTCGCCGCCAACCAGGTCCGCGGCTACAGCGCCTCCATCGTCGGCCCCGCCGCCGGCGGCGCACTGTTCGGCCTCGCCCGGGCCGTGCCGTTCCTCGCCGACGCCGCGAGCTACCTGGTCTCCCTCGCCTGCGTCCGCGGCCTGCCCTCCGGCGCCGGCGACGCCCCGACCGCCCGCGGCTGGCCCCGGCTGCGCGAAGGCCTCGCCGTCATCCGCCGCACCCCGTTCCTGCGCGGCTCACTGGCCTACTCGGTGCCCGGCAACCTCGCCGTCTCCATGCTCATGTACATCCTGCTGCTGCGCCCCGGCGCGGCCGGCGGCGGCACCGGTCTCGCGTTCAGCGCCGCCGCCGTCTGCGGACTCCTCGGCTCCCTCGTCGCCGCGGGCGCCCACCGCCGCTTCGGCCTCTGGCGGCTGATGGCCGCCACTGCGGGCCTGCGGCTGATCGCCGCCCTCGCCGCCGCGTTCATCGGCGGCCAGCTCGGCCCCGCCGCCGCCCTCGCCACCGTCCTGCTGCTCGCCCCCGTGGTCGGCGCCGCCCTCGGCACCACCACCCTCCTGGTCGTCGACCACGGCGTCTACGGCCGGGTCACCGGCACCACCTCCTTCATCGGCGGCGCCCTCCAACCCCTCGCCCCGCTGGCCGCCGGCGCCCTCCTCCAGTCCGCCGGCGCCACCGCCGCCCTGACGGTGGTGGCCGGCCTGTTCGGCCTGGCCCTGACGGCGGTCCTGGTGGGCCGGCGCAGCCTGGACGTGGCGGTGCAGGAGCCGGAGTGACGCCGGGTCAGGCGGGCCGTCGCGCGGGGGCGGCCGGTTCGGCGGCGAGGGCCGGGTCGTGGACCAGGACGCGCTGGGTGAGGTGGGCGAGTTCGGGGCCCGGGTGGACGCCGAGCTCGTCGCGCAGGGTGCGGCGGGCGGTGTGCAGGACGGCGGCGGCCTCGGCCTGGCGGCCGCTGCGGTAGAGGGTGCGGGCGCGCAGCGCCCAGGCCGATTCGCGCAGCGGGGCCTCGGTGGTGAGGAGGGCGCACTCGGCGACGGCGAGGTGGTGGGCGTCCAGAGTGAGGAGCGCGTCGGCGCGGATCTCCCGCGCGGCGCAGCGCAGTTCGGTCAGGCGCCAGCGTTCCGGGTCGAGGAAGGGCAGGTGGGCGAGGTCGGCGAAGGCGGGGCCGCGCCACAGCGACAGGGCCCGGTCGGCCGAGGCGAGGGCGTCGTGCGGGCGGCGGGCGCGGGCGGCGGCCCCGGCGCGCTCGACCAGGGCGGCGAACCGCCGGGCGTCGACGGCGTCCGGGGCGAGCGACAGCCGGTAGCCGCCGGGTCCGTGGCGCAGGACGGAGGGGGCGTGGCCGGCGGGGCGGTGGGGTTCCAGGGCGCGCCGGAGGTCGGCCACGCAGGTGTGCAGGGCGTGGCGGGGGCGGGCCGGCAGGCGGTCGTCCCACACGGCGTCGATCAGGTGCTGCTCGGGGACGGTCGCGCCGCCCGCCGCGACCAGCGCCGCCAGTACCGCGCGCGGCCGGGGCCCGCCGAGGCGCACCCGCGTTCCGCCGACCGTGGCCGCCATCGGGCCGAGGACCTGCACCGCCGTGTCTGTCATGGTCGCTTCCATGGGTCGAGCGTGACGCCGCCCGGCCGCCCGTCCCATCCGGGCGGGGCCCCGAATTCCGAATCCCGCCACCGCCCCCCGCGGGGCGGTCGCGGGAATATGGGGGCCGTCCCCCATGTCGCCCGGCCCGCCGACTGCCATGCTCGCCACCATGACGGATCCCACAGCCACCTGGGGCCAGCACGGCGACGGCGCCTGGTGGGCACCGGCGTTGAGCCTGACCGAGCGCCTGCCCGGACCGGGCGGGGGAGCGGGCGCCCCGCGACCGCCGCGCCCCGGGTTCGTCGCCGCGCTGCGCGGCGGCGCCGTCCAGCTGGTGCAGCCGGCCCCGGCGGACGCCGACGAGGCCCGACTCGACGCCTGGCAGCGGGAGTTCGACGGCCGGCTCGACGAGTGGCTGGCCGACCTGGGCGCCGACCGGGGCCGCCTGCGGGCGCTGCTGGCCGAGTCGGCCGACAGCCTGGCGGCGCGGGTCGCCGAACCCGGCTGGCCGGCCTTCGTCCGGCGCGCGGTGGCGGCTGCGCCCCTCGCGGCGGTCGCGGCCGACGGGCCGGTGCCGTGGGCGGACGGGTTCGCGGCCGTGCTGGCCCCGTTCACCGCCACCGCGCTGGCCGCCCTGCGGGCCGAGCCGGCCTGGCGGGCCGCCGAACCCGTGGCCGAACTCGCCGAGCTGGAGCGGGACTTCGAGCGCAGCCTGACGTCCCGGCTGGTGCGGACCGCCGGCCGCACGCTGGTGCTGGAGCTGAACGTGGCGCGGGTCGGCGGCGCCCTGCGCGGCGAGAGCGGCGCGGAGCGGTTCGGCGACTTCGTCCGGCAGGCCGGGACGCGGCCGAGGCTGGCCGCGCTGGCCGCCGAATACCCGGTGCTGGCCCGCCTGTTGGCGCACTGCTGCGAGGACGCGGTGGCCGCCTGGGCCGAACTGGCCGACCGGTTCACCGCCGACCGGGCGGCGCTGGTACGGGAGTTGCTCGACGGCGAGGACCCCGGACCGCTGGTGAGGGCGCGGACCGGCGCGGGCGACCGGCACGCCCGCGGCCGCGCGGTCGCCGTCCTGGAGTTCGCCGACGGGCGGCGCGCGGTGTACAAGCCGCGCCCGTTGGGCGTCCACCGGCACTGGAACGACCTGCTGCGGCTGCTCGGCGAGTCGGTGCCGAACGCGGCCCTGCGCAGGCTCGCCGTGCTGGACCGCGGCGGCTACGGCTGGCTGGAGTTCGTCGAGGCCGCACCGTGCGCGGACCGGCGCGGCGTGGAGCGGTTCTACCGGCGGCTCGGCGTGCAGCTCGCGCTGCTGCACGTGCTCGGCGGCACCGACATCCACTACGAGAACCTGATCGCGGCCGCCGACCAGCCCGTCCTGGTCGACCTGGAGACGCTGTTCCACCCCGAGCAGGGACCGGCCCCGGGCGACGACCCGGCGCGGCGGGTGCTCGCCGACTCGGTGCACCGGATCTCGCTGCTGCCGTTCCCGCTGCTCGGCGAACACGGCGCACTCGACGTGTCGGGGCTCGGCGGCGACGACGGCGCGCCGCTGCCCACCTCCGTGCCGGGCTGGGCGGAGGCCGGCACCGACCGGATGCGGCTGGTGCGCGAACAGGGCCGACTGCGCCGCGCCGCCAACCGCCCCCGGCTCGACGGGACGGACGCCGACCCGCAGGAGTACACCGAGGCGCTGGTCGCCGGATTCCGGGCCGGCTACCGGGCGCTCGCCGACACCGCGCCCCGACTCGGCGCCCCCGAAGGCCCGTTGGAGAGCTTCGCCGCCGACACCGTGCGCGTCGTGGCCCGCCCCACCCGGCGGTACGCGACGATGCTGGAGGAGTCCACCCACCCCGACGCCCTGCGCGACGGCCTCGACCGCGACCGGCTGCTCGGCCTGCTCTGGCGGGAGTCTGCCGACGACCCCCGGCGCCGTCCGCTCGCCGCCGCCGAACGCGTCGAACTCTGGCGCGGCGACGTCCCGTTGTTCACCGCCGCCGTCGGCGACGGCCGCCTGCACTCCGACGGCCGCCCCTGCGGCCCCGCCCCCGCCGACAGCGGGCTCGACCGCACCCGGCGGCGGCTCGCCGCGCTCGACCGCACCGACCTGTACGACCAGGAGTGGATCGTCCGGGCCGCGCTCGCCACCCGCTCCGCCGGGCCGGGCGCCGCCCCGGCCGCCCCGGCCGGACACTCCCGCCCGCCCGTCGCCCCCGACCCCGACCGGCTGCTCGCCGCCGCCTGCGACCTCGCCGACCGGATCCTCGCCCGCGCGCACGGCGACCGCCGGCGCGTCAACTGGCTGACCCTGGAACCGATCACCGACCGGCAGTGGGCGCTGATGCCGCAGGGCGCGGCGCTCGACGGCGGCTACCTCGGCACCGCGCTGTTCCTCGCCCAGCTCGCCGCCCTCACCGGCACCGCCCGCTACGCCGAGACCGCCCGGCGCGCCGTCCGGCCGCTGCCCGCCCTGCTCGACGCGCTCGCCGCCGACCCCGCCCACCTGGACGCCGTCGGCGCGGGCGGCTTCACCGGACTCGGCGGCATCGCCTACGGCCTGGCCCGACTGGACGCGCTGCTGCCCGACGACACGGGCACACTCGGCGGATCGGTCGGCACGGCCGTCCGGCTCACCGCCCGGGCCGCCCGCACCGCGCCGCCCGAAGACCCGCACCCGGACCGGCAGTTGCTCTCCGGTGACGCCGGCTGCCTGGCCGCGCTGCTCGCCGTCCACCGGCTCACCGGCGACCCGGCCGCGGCCGCCGCCGCCGACCACTGCGCCGAACGGCTCGCCGCCACCCCCGACCCCACCCCGGACGGCGCCGCCCACCGGCGCTGGGCCCTGCACCGCTACGCGGCCACCGGCCGCGCCGTCCACCTGCCCGACCCCGGACCCGCCCGGCCGCTGAGCCCCGCAGCGAACCTGGCGGCCGCCCGGACCCCGGACACCGCAGCGCCGTCGCCGCCGGCCGGACCCGCCGCGGACCACAGCCTGCTGCACGGCGACAGCGCCACCCTGGAACTCCTGCTCACCGGCCGCCCCACCGACGCCGCCACCCGCGCCGCGGCCCTGCTCGGCGAGCTCGACCACTCCGGCCCGCGCTGCGCCACCCCCGCGGCCATCCCCACCCCGGCCCTGCTCACCGGCCTGGCCGGCATCGGCCACACCCTGCTCCGCCTCGCCCACCCGGCCGAGGTGCCGTGCGTCCTGCTGCTGGAGCCCCCGCGGCACCCGCGCCAGGCCCGCACCTGACCGTCCGTCCGCCCGTTCCGTCGCCCCCCACCAGGAGGACCGCCATGACCGCCTCGACCCTCGTCGCCCAGTGGAAGAACCCCGACGCCCGCGCCGACGAGAGCGCCCCGCACCCCGCGGGCGAGATCGCCCCGACCCTGCGCTGTGCCGAACTGCCCCGCGTGCGACGGGCGTTGGTGCTGAGCGGGTGGGCGGCGCCCGACCTGAGCACGATCGACGTCAACACCAACGACACCACCACCTGGAACACCGTCACCTCCCTGTCGTTCACCGAGGACTGAGAACCGCCCGAACGTCCCCATGGCCCGTTGACGGCACCGGCGGCTAGCCTGCCGGAATGCTCACCTCCTCGCCTTATGTCGTGGGTCGCGCCGAGGAACTGCGGGTCCTGCTCGACGGGTTGATCGACGCCCGCCGGGGGCAGGGGCGCGCGGTGTTCGTCGGCGGCGAAGCGGGAATCGGCAAGACCCGGCTGGCGGCCGACTGCGCCTACCGGGCGGTCGCGGACGGGATGGCGGTGCTGCGCGGCCGGGGCAGCAGCGCGGGCGCGCCGGTGCCGTTCCGGCCGGTCGCCGAAGCACTGCTGTCGCTGTTCCGGGTGAGCGGGCCGCCGCAGGACCCGGCGCTCGCGCCGTACCGGTCCGCGCTGGCGGCGCTGGTCCCGGACTGGCGGGGCGAGCAACGCCCGGCCGCGCCGCCCTCGTTGACCGACATCGCGGAGGCGCTGCTGCGGCTGCTCGGCGCGGTCGGCCGGGAGGGGCCGGACCGGCCGCCGCGCGGCTGCCTGCTGATCGTCGAGGACCTGCACGAGGCGGACGCGGAGACCCTGGCCGTGCTCGACTACGTGATCGACAACCTCGACGGCCTGCCCGTCCTGCTGGTCGCGACGCTGCGCCAACACCCGGGCCCCGCACTCGACCTGGCCCTCGACGCCGCCGCCCGCCGACAGGCCCGACGGCTCGACCTGCACCCGCTGGACCAGTCGCAGACCGCCGAACTCGCCGCCGCCTGCCTGTCCGCCGCCCCCGGCGCGCTGCCCGCCGCCGTGGTCGAGCGGGTGGCCAGGGACGCCGGCGGAAACCCGTTCGTGGTCGAGGAGCTGCTCAGCGGCATGGTCACCGCCGGGGCGCTGCGCCGCGACCCCGAACGGGGCTGGGAGGTGTTCGGCGACCTCGGCATCGAGGTGCCGACCACGGTGGTGCGCAGCGTGGTGCAGCGCGCCGCCCGGATCGACCCGGCGGGCCGGGAGATGCTCAACGTCGCCGCCGTGCTGGGGCGGCGCTTCGCCCTGCCGGTGCTGCAACTGGTCACCGGGCTGGACGACCGCAGCCTGCTGATCCACCTGCGGGCCGGGATCGACGCCCGGCTGCTGTCGCCCAGCGGCCCGGTCGCGGACCGGTACGAGTTCCGGCACGCGCTGGTCGCGGACGCGCTGCTGGCCGACCTGCTGCCCGCCGAGCGGGCCGCGATCGCCCGCCGCGCGGCCGGGGAGGTGGAACGCGCCTACCCCGGACTGCCCGGCGAGTGGCGGCAGTTGGTGGCCGTGCTGCGGCAGGCCGCCGGCGAACCGGAGGCCGCCGCCCGGCTGTTCGCGGAGGCCGCCGAGGAGGCCCGGCAGGACGGGGCGACCGAGTCCGCCGTCGCCCTGCTGGAACGCGCCCTGGAACTGGTCGGCGGGAGCGGCGCCGGCCCGGCCGCCGCGAGCGGGATCCGCGAGCGGCTGGTGCACGCCCTCGCCGACAGCGGCCGGTTCGACCAGGCCCGCGACCTCGCCCGGACGCTGCCGCTGGGCGGTCCGGCCGCGCTCGGCGACGACCGCACCGCCGCCCTGCACCTGCGGCTGGCCCGGGCCGCCGTCAGCGCCGGCCGCCTCGGGGACGCCGCCGAGCAGGCCGCCCTGGTCCGCGCCCTGCTCGGCCCGGCGGCCGGCCCGGAGCGGACCTGCGCGCTGGAGGTGGTGGAGGCCCACCTGGCGCTGACCGACCCCGCGCAGGCCGTCTCCGCGCATGCGGACGGGGTGCCGGACGGCGAGAAGCGGACCGCCGCCGCCGAGCGGCTGGCCCGCCGCGCCGCCGAACGGGCGGAGGCCGCCGGACTGCCCGAAGTCGCCTGCCAGGCCTGGCAGTTGCTCGCCCTGCTGGAGCGTCGGCACGGCTTCGACCGGGCCGACGGCTGCCTGCGCCGACTGCTCGACCTGGCCGTCCGGCACCGCCTCCCCAGCTGGCAGGTCGACGCCCAACTACGGCTCGGCGTCAACGAGTTCATGCGGATCGGGGAGTCCGTCCAGCTGGAGCGGGCGCACCGGGCCGCACTCGACCTGGGGGCGCTCGACCTGGTCCGCGCGGCCGAGGCGACGCTCGCCATGCACGCCGTGCTGCGCGGCGACTACGCCCGGGCCCGGACGCTCACCGACCAGGGCCTGGAGGCCAGCGCCCGGCTGCGCAACGTCGACCACCACCAGTTCCTGCTGCTGACCCGGGCGATGGTGGCCGCCCACCAGGGCCGCCGGGCCGAAATGACCGACGTGCTGGCCGAGTTCGACCGCTGGGACGGCGCCGACTCGCTGCAGCTGCCGCTGGCGCACGGCAACTGCCGGGCGGTGTGCGCCCTGCTGGAGGAGGACCGGGCGCTGGCCCTCGCCGAGTTCGACCGGGCTCGCCGTTGGGAGGCCCGGCACCCGTCCGTCTTCTACCTGAACGGCGCGCACGGCCTGCACCCGCTGCTGCGCGCGCTGGCCGGCACCGGGTCCGCGGAGGAGCACGCCCGAACGGCCGCCGACCACGCCTCCGCGCTGGCCTGGAACCGGCAGTTCGAACGGCTCGCGCACGCCGTCCACCTGGGCCGGGCCGGGCAGCCGGGGCCCGCCGCCGAGGCGGTCGAGGAGGCCGCCCGGGCCGCCCGCCCGTTCGCGATGGCCCGCCACCTGGGGCTGCGGCTGGTCGCGGAGGCCGCGCTCGCCGACGGCTGGGGCGAGCCGGTGGGATGGCTGCGCAGCGCTGAGGAGTACTTCCACCGCGCCGGAGTGCCGGCCGTCGGAGCGGCCTGCCGCCGTCTGCTGCGGGAGGCGGGGGCCAGCGTCCCGCAGCGGCGCACCGGCACCGAGCAGGTCCCGGAGCCGCTGCGCGGACGGCGGGTGACGGTGCGGGAGTACGAGGTGGTGCTGCTGGTCGCCCAGCGGCTCGGCAACCAGGAGATCGCCGCCCGGCTGAGCATCTCGCCGCGGACGGTGGAGAAGCACGTGGCCAGCCTGCTGGAGAAGGCCGGCCAGCCGAACCGGACGGCCCTCGCGGACTGGGCCGCCCGCGCCACCTCCGGATGACGCGCGGATCCGCCCCGGGAGCGGCTCCCGGGGCGGATCCGGCCGTGGCGGTGCGGCCGATCGGCGCCGCAGGCCTCAGGCGGCGTCCGGGCGGCCGATCGAGCAGACCAGTTCGCCGTCCTGGGCGTCCGCGACGATGGTGTCGCCGGGCTGCAGGTCGCCGGAGAGCAGCATGGTGGCGAGCCGGTTGTCCAGCTGGGTCTGGATGGTGCGGCGCAGCGGCCGGGCGCCGAACTCGGGCTGGTGGCCGCGGTCGACCAGCCACTGCTTCGCCGCCTCGGTGACGTCGAGGTGGAGGCCCTGCGCCTTCACCCGCCGTTCGGAGTTGGCGAGCATCAGGTCGACGATCCGCAGCAGGTCGTACTCGCCGAGCGCGTCGAAGACGATGATGTCGTCGATCCGGTTGAGGAACTCCGGCAGGAAGCGGCCGCGGAGTTCGGCCATCAGCCGGTCGCGGATCTCGTCGGTCTCGCCGCGGTGGGAGAGGATCAGCTGCGAGCCGATGTTGGAGGTCATGATGACCACCGTGTTGCGGAAGTCGACGGTGCGGCCCTGGGCGTCCGTCAGCCGCCCGTCGTCGAGGACCTGGAGCAGCGCGTTGAACACGTCGGGGTGGGCCTTCTCGACCTCGTCGAACAGCAGCACGCTGTACGGGCGGCGGCGGACCGCCTCGGTGAGCTGCCCCGCCTCCTCGTAGCCGACGTAGCCGGGCGGGGCGCCCACCAGCCGGGAGACGGTGTGCTTCTCCTGGAACTCGCTCATGTCGAAGCGCACCAGCCGGTCCTCGTCGCCGAAGATCAACTCGGCCAGGGCCTTGGCGAGTTCGGTCTTGCCGACGCCGGTCGGGCCGAGGAACAGGAACGAGCCGACCGGGCGGTTCGGGTCGGCCATGCCGGCCCGGCTGCGGCGGACCGCCTCGGAGACCGCGACCACCGCCTTGTCCTGGCCGATCACCCGGTTGTGGAGCTCCTCCTCCAGCTTGAGCAGCCGGGCCTTCTCGTCCTCGGTGAGCTGGGCGACCGGGATGCCGGTCTGCCGGGAGAGCACGTCGGCGATGTCGTCGACGGTGACCGAGACGACGCCCTCGCGGCGCTCCTCGATCTCGGCGCTCTGCGACTCCAGGTCGGCGATCCGGTCCTTCAGCCCGGAGGCGCGGGCGAAGTCCTCGGCGGCGACCGCCTCGTCCTTCTCACGGCGCAGCTTGGCGAGCTCGTCCTCCCGGCCGATCACCTCGGTGGAGCGGCCCAGGCCCCGCAGCCGGACCCGGGCGCCGGCCTGGTCCATCAGGTCGATGGCCTTGTCGGGCAGGAAGCGGTCGGACACGTACCGGTCGGACAGGTCGGCGGCGGCGCGCAGCGCGTCGTCGGTGAACCGGACCTGGTGGTGGGCCTCGTAGGAGTCGCGCAGGCCCTCCAGGATCTGCACGGTCTCCTCGACGGACGGCTCGGGGATCAGCACCGGCTGGAACCGGCGCTCCAGGGCCGCGTCCTTCTCGATGTGCTTGCGGTACTCGTCGATGGTGGTCGCGCCGATCACGTGCAGCTCGCCGCGGGCCAGGGCCGGCTTGAGCATGTTGCCGGCGTCCATCGCGCCCTCGCCGCCGGCGCCCGCGCCGACCACGGTGTGCAGCTCGTCGATGAACAGGATGGTCGAGTCGGCGGCCTCCCGGACCTCGTCGATGACGTTCTTCAGCCGCTCCTCGAACTCGCCGCGGTACTTGGAGCCCGCGACCAGGCCCGACAGGTCCAGGGAGACCACCCGGCGGTCCTTCAGCGTGGTGGGGACGTCACCGGCGATCACCCGCTGGGCGAGGCCCTCGACGATGGCGGTCTTGCCGACGCCGGGCTCGCCGATCAGCACCGGGTTGTTCTTGGAGCGGCGGGAGAGGATCTCGATGGTCTGCTCGATCTCCTCGGCCCGGCCGACCACCGGGTCCAGCTTGCCGAGCTTGGCGTCCTCGGTCAGGTCGCGGCCGTACTCGTCCAGGGTCGGCGTCCTGCTCTCCTCCTTGGCCGGGATGCCCCGCTCGCCGCGGGCCGCGGCCGCCTCCGCCCCGCGCCGCATGCGGGAGGCGTCGGCGCCGTGCGCGGCCAGCAGGCGGCCGGCCGCCGAGTCCGGGTCGTCCAGCAGGGCGGCCAGGATGTGCTCCGGCCCGATGTACGAGACGCCGGCGGCCTGCGAACGGGCGTGCGCGCCGATCAGCACCCGCTTGGCGGCCGGGGTCAGGCCGGGCTCCGCGGACGGGTCCGCCTCGCCGGCCGGCAGCGACCGTTCGATGGTGACGGCGAGCTTGTCGGGGTCGGCGCCGGCCTGGGCGAGCAGCGAGCGCGCCGGGTCCGTCAGGGTCGCCGCCCACAGCAGGTGCGGGGTGTCGAGGTCGGTGCTGCCGTCCTCCTGGGCGCGCAGCTCGGCCCGGCCGATCAGGTCCCGGGTGGACTCGGTGAGCAGCCGCCCGATCGGGACCCGCTGGACGGCGGGCGGGGAAGCGGCCGGATTCAGGCCGAAGAAGCGATTCAGCAGTTCGGAGAAGGCGTCGTTGGAGCCGAGCGAGCCGAAGCCGGGCATGGTCATAGTGAGGGCACTCCCATGGGCGGACGGGCAGCAGTCTCCCAGAACTATGTCAATCCGTTATATGAGCCGCAAAGCGGTGCGATCCGGACAGGTGGCGGGCCCTCGGACGCCGCCCGCTCCCGGCCCGCTCCCAGGAAGCTTCCAGGAACTTGGGACAGCCATTACCCGCGCATGGGACGCTGATGATCTGACTCCGACGGGCACCGCGGGCCGCAGGCCCCAGGTGCCCGTCCGTGCCACCGGCCCATGGGGGGAACCATGCCGACCACGGACCGCGCCGCCCGGCGCCGGACCCTCGACGCGCTCCTGCGGCACTCCCCGCTCCAGCCCGCCTTCCGGGCCCGCGCCGCCCGCCGCCTCGCCGTCCTCGCTTACCACGGCATCGACGACCCCGCCGCGTTCCGCGCCCAGATGGAGCACCTGGCTCGCACCGCCCACCCGGTCGGCCCCGACCAGGTCGCCCACGCCGCCGAGCACCACCGCCCGCTGCCGCCCCGCAGCGTGCTGGTCACCTTCGACGACGGCGACCCCACCGTCCTCACCCACGCCCTGCCGATCCTCGCCCGACTGCGCATCCCCGCCGCCGCGTACGTCATCACCGACCTGATCGACACCGACCACCCGTACTGGTGGACCGAGGCCACCCAGCTGATCCGCCGCGGCGGCCACACCGGGGCCCTGCGCGGCCTCCCCTCCGCCGCCGCCGTCCACCGCCTGAAGACCCTGCCGGACGGCGAACGGCTGCACGCCCTCGCCGAGTTGCGCGCCACTGCCGGGCGGCAGGCGCCCCGGCAGCGGCAGTTGACCGCCGCCGAACTGCGCACGCTGACCGACGGCGGCCTCACCGTCGGCAACCACACCGCTTCCCACCCCTGCCTCGACCGCTGCGACGACGACCACCTCGACGCCCAACTGGTCGAGGCCCACGACCGGTTGACCGCCTGGCTGGGGCACCCGCCGACCACCTTCGCCTACCCCAACGGCAACCACGACCCGCGCGCCGAGACGGTGCTGCGCATCCTCGGCTACCGCACCGCGTTCCTCTTCGACCACCGCCACACCGCGCTCGTCCCCGCGGAGCGCCTGCGGATCAGCCGGCTGCGTGTCAACTCGCACACCGGCCGCCACCGCTTCGACACCATCCTGTCGGGCCTCCACCCGGCGGTGCACCGCCTGCGCGGGGGGCGTTGAAGGGGCGTTGAAGGGAATGGGGATGAGCGCCGAGGACCGGGGGTGTGCCGTGGAGATCGTGCGGACGGATCGGCTGGACGGCGAACTCGTCGACGGATGGCGGCAGTTGATCGCCGACGATCCGGACGGGTCGTGGTTCGCCGGGCCGGACTGGGTGCTGGCCTGGTGGCGCACGCTCGGCGCCGGGCAGCGGGGCGAGATCGCCGTGTGGCGCGGCCCGGACGGACGGGTGGAGGCGGTGCTGCCGTTGGCCCGCGGCCGGTTGCGGCTGCACCACCGGGTGCCGTTCGGAGTGTCGGCGGTGACCCTGCTCGGGGCGGGGCCCGGCGCCGCCGACCACTGCGGGCCCGCCGTCCGGCCGCACCGGCGCGACGAGGTGGCCGCCTGGCTCGCCGCCCGGGCGCGCCGCCGCACCCTGTGGTTGCCCGCGCTGGACCAGGCGCACCACGACCTGCTGCCGCCCGGTGCCCGCCCCGTCGCCCGCACCGCCTGCCCGCGGCTCGACCTCACCGTCGGGCCCGACCGGCTCGGCTCGCGCGACTTCCGGGCCGCCAACCGGCGCGCCCACCGCCGGCTGGCGGCGGCCGGGGTCACCTTCCACTGGGCGCCGCCCACGGCCGCCCCGCCCGGCGTGCTGGACGAGCTGCTGCGTCTGCACCGGCTGCGCCGCCAGGCCGCCGCCGGCGGCGTCAGCAGCTTCGACGCGAGCCGGCTGCCGCTGCACCGGGCGCTGCTGGAGACCGCCCGGCCCGGATCCGGGCCGGCCTTTCAACTCGCCCGTCACCAGGGCGAGTTGATCGGCGTGCTGTACGGCTTCCGGTGGGCCGACCGGTTCGCCTACTACCAGATCGGCTGGGACCAGCGGTGGGCCGCCGAATCGCTGGGCACCGCACTGATCGACGCGGCGGTGCGCAGCTGCGCGGCCGAGGGCGTGCGGGTCTTCGACTTCCTGCGCGGCGACGAGCCGTACAAGTACCGGTTCGGCGCGCAGGACCGCACCGATGTCAGCCTGTTGCTGCCGCGCGGCCCGGGCGGGGCGCTGCTCGGCCTCAAGTACCGCCTGCTCAGGGCTGGATGACGCCGTCCAGGTACACCCACTCGCCCTGGTGGCGGACGAAGCGGCTGTTCTCGTGCAGCGAGCCGGCCCGGCCGCGCTCGCGGTAGTGGGCGCGGAACTCGACCGTGCCGTCCTGGTGGAACGGCCCGCCGTCGGTGGCGCCGAGGATCTCCAGGCGCTCCCACCGCAGCGACGGGTCGAAGTCGACGGAGGCGGGCCGGGTGTCCGGGTGCCAGGACCGCAGCAGGTACGGCTCGTCGCGCACCGCGAAGGCGCTGAACCGGGAGCGCATCAGCTGCTCGGCGCTGCCCGCGGCGGCCTCGCCGCGGTGCAGCCGCCCGCAGCAGTCGGCGTACGCGGCGGGCAGCCCGCACGGGCAGCCGGTCGGAGCGGCGGAGGCGGAGGAGGGGGTGCGTCGGCGGGCCATGGCGACCATTATCGCCGCCCGCGGGAGCCGACTCCGTCGTGGCCGGCCGTGGTCAGGCGGAGGCGGGCGCCCCGGCGGGGACGCTCGGCGGGAACCCGCACGCGTCGATCAAGTCGAAGATCAGATCGTCGACGAGCGAGTGCGCCCGCTTGGCCAGAACCTCCGCGAGCGCGACCGGGTCGGCGGTGCAGCCGGCCTCGGCGGCCCACCGGGTGATGTGCTCGGCGGCGCCCGGCGGCGGTTCGGGGATCCCGTACTCGGCCGCCGTGGCGGGGCCGGGAAGCTCGACCACCGCGTCCCGGACGGCGTCAGGCCGACGACCTCGCACACGTCGCTGTCCATGACGCGCGCGATCGGGACCGGGGCGCCGGTGGAGTCCGCGAGCTGCCGGAACGGCCGGAGCGAGTCGCCCGGGAGGCCGTGGTGGATCTGCGGGGTCTGCCGGCCGCCGGGGCGCGGCAGGCACTCGGTCGCGCAGTCCGAGCGGCCCTCCGCGCAGCCGGCCGCGATCGCGGCCGGCCCGCCGAGCGGCTGTTCACTTCGAGCCAGGACGAACTCCCCGCTGAAACCCATGTCCCCCTCCTCGGCCGATGCGCAGAGACCGGGCGGCCGCAGTGACAGCCCGGTGTGCCGCGGACACGCGGACACGCGGCCACGCGGACGGGCGTGCCGGACGGGCGCGACACAGGCCCCGCGGGGCAGGATGGGCGGGTCCGCGCCCGGACGGGGCGGACGGCGACCGGTCGGCGAAGGGGACTGCGATGAGCGACCACCACCACAACGTGCTGCTGCTCGGCTTCACCGACCGGGAGGCGTGCCGGCGGGCGTACGAGGACGCGATGCACCTGCCGGGGGTGCGGCAGGTCGCGGTGCTGGAGCGCAGCGACGAGGGGATCGTCGACATTCCGGAGAGCCACATCCGCGGTGCGGGCGTGCCGACCATCGGCTCCGGACTGGTGGGCGGGCTGGTCGGGCTGCTCGGCGGGCCGATCGGGGCGCTGCTGGGCTTCGCGGCGGGCGCGGCGATCGGCAACGCGGCCGAGCAGACCGAGATGACCGACGGCGGCGCGGGCCTGATCGTGCTGTCGTCGCGGGTGGACAACGGGCGGGCGCTGCTGGTGATGGACGTGGTCGAGCACGACAGCGCACCCGCCGACGAACTGGCCGCGAAGTACGGGGCCCCGGTGGAGCGGATCACCGCCGAGGAGTTCGCCGAGCAGGTGCGGGTCGCGAAGGAACGGGCTCAGGGCTCCTGACGACTGCTCAGAAGTAGGGCCGGTAGCCGTCGCGGAGCTTCTCCAGGTCGCGGCGGTCGCGCTTGGTGGGCCGGCCGGCGCCGCGGTCGCGCAGGCCGATGTCGGCGGGCCGTTCGGCGCGGGGCGGCGGCGGGGGGCTGTGGTCCACGTAGCAGGTCTCCGCGACGGGGGCGCCGACGCGTTTGGCGATCGGCCGGACCACCTGGACGATCCGCTCGCGGCCCTCGATCCGCACCCGGACGTCGTCGCCCGCCTTGACGTGCTGGGCGGGCTTGGCGGTGGCCCCGTTCACCTTCACGTGCCCGGCCCGGCAGGCCGCGCCCGCCGCGGAGCGGGTCTTGATCAGCCGGATGGCCCAGATCCAGCTGTCGATCCGTACGCTCGCCTCGTCCGTACTCATGGCCCGAGCCTATCGCCCGCCCGGGCCCGCGCCCGCGTTTGTGCAACTAGTTGCAGAGTCGGCCGGACGGCCCCTACCGTTGGGTAACAAATCCTGACCGGAGGCGTCGATGACTGCTGCGTACCCCCACCTGCTGGCCCCGCTCGACCTGGGCTTCACCACCCTGCCGAACCGGGTGGTGATGGGTTCCATGCACGTCGGCCTGGAGGAGGCCGAGGGCGGCTTCGAGCGGATGGCCGCGTTCTACGCCGAGCGCGCCCGCGGCGGCGTCGGCCTGATCGTCACCGGCGGCATCGCCCCGAACGAGGCCGGACGGCCGTGGTCGGGCGGCGCCAAGCTCACCACCGAGCAGGAGGCCGCCGAGCACCGGGTGATCACCGACGCCGTGCACGCCGAGGGCGGCCGGATCGCGCTGCAGATCCTGCACTTCGGCCGCTACGCGTACCACCAGGACCTGGTCGCCCCGTCCGCGCTGCAGGCCCCGATCAGCCCGTTCGTCCCGCACGAGCTGACCGAGGAGCAGATCGAGCAGACCATCGAGGACTTCGCGCGCTGCGCCGAACTCGCCCGCTCCGCCGGGTACGACGGCGTGGAGATCATGGGCTCCGAGGGCTACCTGATCAACGAGTTCATCGCCCGGCAGACGAACCACCGCACCGACGGCTGGGGCGGCTCGTACGAGAACCGGATGCGCTTCCCGATCGAGATCGTGCGCCGGGTGCGCGAGCGGGTCGGCGCGGACTTCATCGTCGTCTACCGGCTGTCCATGCTCGACCTGGTGCCCGGCGGCTCCACCTTCGAGGAGGTGGTGCGGCTCGCCGGCGAGATCGAGGCGGCCGGCGCCACCATCATCAACACCGGCATCGGCTGGCACGAGGCCCGCATCCCCACCATCGCCACCTCGGTGCCGCGCGGCGCGTTCGCCTGGGTCACCAAGAAGCTGATGGGCAAGGTCGGCATCCCGCTGGTCACCACCAACCGCATCAACACCCCGGAACTCGCCGAGGACCTGCTCGCCACCGGCCACGCCGACCTGGTCTCGCTGGCCCGCCCGATGCTCGCCGACGCCGCCTTCGTCAACAAGGCCGCCGCCGGCACCCCCGAGGCGATCAACACCTGCATCGGCTGCAACCAGGCCTGCCTGGACCACACCTTCAGCGCGAAGATCACCTCCTGCCTGGTCAACCCGCGCGCCTGCCACGAGACCGAACTCGTCCTCGCCCCCACCCGGCTGCGCAAGCGGATCGCCGTGGTCGGCGCCGGCCCGGCCGGCCTCGCGTTCGCCGTCTCCGCCGCCGACCGGGGCCACCAGGTCATCCTGTTCGACGCCGCGAGCGAGATCGGCGGCCAGCTGAACGTCGCCCGCCGGGTCCCCGGCAAGCAGGAGTTCGACGAGACGCTGCGCTACTACCGGTACGAACTCGCCCGCACCGGCGTCGAGTTGCGCCTGAACACGCTCGCCGACGCGGACGCCCTGACCGGCTGGGACGAGGTCGTGCTCGCCACCGGCGTCACCCCGCGCGTCCCCGAGATCGAGGGCATCGACCACCCGAGCGTGCTCGGCTACCTGGACGTGCTCCGCGACGGCGCGAAGGTCGGCGACCGGGTGGCCGTGATCGGTGCGGGCGGCATCGGCTTCGACGTCGCCGAGTACCTCACCGACCCGGGCGCCGACTCCGACTTCCTCGCCAAGTGGGGCGTCGACGCCGAACACACCACCCCCGGCGGCCTCGCCACCCCCGAGCGCCCGGCCGTCCCGCGCACCGTCCACCTGCTCCAGCGCAAGACCGGCAAGGTCGGCGCCGGCCTCGGCAAGACCACCGGCTGGATCCACCGCACCGAACTGCGCCACCGCGGCGTGGTGATGGTCCCGGGCGTCGAGTACCGCCGCATCGACGACGCCGGCCTGCACGTCGTCGTGGACGGCGACGAGCAGACCCTCCCCGTCGACACCGTCGTCCTGTGCGCCGGCCAGGAACCCCGTCGCGAGCTCGTCGACGCCCTCCGCGCCCGCGGCGTCGAGCCCCACCTGATCGGCGGCGCCGACCTGGCCGCCGAACTCGACGCCAAGCGCGCCATCGACCAGGGCACCCGCCTGGCGGCGGCGCTCTGAGCAGACGTCAGCAGTAGGGAGACGAGTGGGCCGGGACGCGACCGCGTTCCGGCCCACCGGGCGTTCCGGGGCGGGCGGCTCGGCGCGCAGGGTCGGTGTCCGGCGCGCAGGGGCGGTCAGCGGGCCGGGTCGTCGGTCGGGCGTTCCAGGATCAGGCGGCCGGCCCGGTCAGGCGTTCCAGGGCGCGTTCGCCGCCCGTGGCCCACGAGTGCGCCGAGGCGGTCGTGTTCGACGAGTGCGAGCTCAAGCCCCGCCAGGTCCACACCCTGCTGTCGCGTCAGCAGTAGGTGAGCGGGCGGCCCTGTCGCAGGCAGTACTGGGCCGCCCGCAGGTACATCGCGGCGTAGAAGGCGGCGGGCAGATCCCGCGTCCAGCGCCCCGTCCGACCGGCGAGCGCGTCCGGTTCCCCCGCGATGTCCAGGAACCAACTGGACACTTCCATGGTCCGGAAGCCGCTGCCGCGAAGGTCCTTGGGCAGTTCCAGGACCGCCGCCAGCCGCTCCGCGAGCGGCAGCAGCCGGTGGGCCGAGAAGACCACCGCCCGGTCGCCGTACGTCGACGGGACCGGAAGCTCGATGACACCGTCGAACGGCACCGGCACCAGCTCGGTCCAGTCGAGCAGCCCCGCTGCCTCCTCGGGCGTGAGCACCTCGCGGCACAGTGCGCCGAAGGTGTCCATCGGCGGCAGCACCTTCTCCTCGAACGACGCGAACGACGCGAACGACGCGACCGAAGCAGCTGGCGGCAGCTGCGGCAGGCCCCGCCGCGCCAACTCCTCGTCGAGGGCGGCCGCGACCGCCCCGCCGAACCACTCCTCGACGTCCGCGCTCACCAGGTGGATCCCCATGCCGCGCACGCCGGCGGGCTCCGCCGACAGGGCCGGTCCGTCGCGGATCCGGGTGGACCGGCTCGGGCGAGCCGGCTCGGGCGGGCGGCTCTACTCCCCTTGCTGCTGAACACCGTCCAGGTCGTCGGCGTAGTGCTCGATCGCCCGCCGGTAGTCCTGTACGCGCCGGTCGCCGCTGGTGGCGGCGAGTGTCTTCAGGAGCAGGCGAACGGCCTCGCGGCCCTCGCCGCGGTTGTACAGCGCCATGGCCAGGAAGGCCTGGAGGGCGGGATCGTCCGGGAACTCCTCCAGTGCGCGGCCCAGGGTTCGTACGGCCTGCTCGTACCGGCCCAGTACCCGGTAGGTGCTTCCCAGGCCGAGGAACGCGCCGTGGCGGTCCTCGTCGGTCAGGCCCGCAGTACTCAGGGCGCGTTCGTAGAAGGGGACGGCCTCGGCCTCCAGTTCGAGCACGTCGTGTGCCCAGGCGGTCTGGTAGGCGATCTCGGCATCGTCCGGGTAGCGCTCGGTCAGGAGCAGCAACCGGGTCCGGGCCTGCTCGGCGCGACCCTGCTCGCGCAGCTGCACCGCCTGAGCCAGCGCCGCGTCGCGTGGGTGATCACTGTTCATGCCGCACACGCTGACACAGCGCACTCGGTCAGGAGAAGCCCGGGCCGGTCCGCCGTGGATCGGGGGCGGACCGGCCGGGCGGGTCAGGCGAGCAGGGGGACCAGGCCGACGGCGAAGACCGCGTAGAAGCCGGCGGCGACGGCGAGTCGGGCGGGGGTGAGGCGGTGGGCGCGCATGGTGAGCAGCAGGTAGACGATCGCGGCCATGGTCACGAGGCCGGACCACAGCAGGGGGCCGTCGAAGTGCCACTTGGTGAACAGCAGGCCGATGCCGCTGGGGACGGTGGCCTGGATCATCATCGAGCCGGAGACGTTGGCGAGCGCCAGCTTCACCTTGCCCTGGCGGACCCAGATGATCGCGTTCATGATCTCGGGCAGCTCGGTCGCTATCGGGGACAGCAGCAGCGCGGTCACGGTCGCGGACAGGCCGAGCATCGGGCCGATGACGTCGAGCTGGGCGACGAAATAGTGTGCGGCGAAGAAGATCACCACGAGGGTGGCCAGGGTCTGGGCGACGACCGCCCAGGTGTCGGGCGAGGCCTTCTTCGGCTGGATCTTCAGCGCCTCCAGCTCCTCCTCCTCGTCGTCCTCGTCGCCGGCCGCCTCGTCGGCGCGGCTCGCCCGGATCTCGCGCCAGAAGTAGGCGGCGTACGCGGCGAAGAACAGGACGCCGAGGGTCGGCTTGAAGGCGAAGGCGACCAGGCCGAGCGAGACCTTCACGAAGAAGATCGGCAGGAACCACTTCTGGTCCTTGGCCAGGCGCCGCATGTCCTTCTCGGTGCCGAGCGCCACCGAGGCCGGCACGAGCGCGGCGCCGGTGGCCAGGGCGGCGGCGCGGTCGCGACGACGCTTGACGAGCAGCGCCACGCCGGTGATGCCGTAGGCGACGGTGGCCAGCGCGAGGGGGCCGCCCATGGCGGCGCCGACGCCGATGTTCTTCGCCTCTTCGGTGCCGCCGGTGGTCACGGCGACCAGGGTGACCACCGATTCGGGCAGCGCGGTGCCGAACGCGGCCAGGATCGTGCCGACCGCCATCTTTCCGACGTTGAGGCGCTCGCCCAACCACTCCACCGCGTTGACGAACCACTCGCAGGAGAGGTAGATCGCCACCGCGCACACGATGAGCAGAACGAAATGGATCACGGAACTCGTCAGGCCTTCCTGCGCCGACGGGCGTCCGAAAGGCGAGCGACACGGGGGCAGCACGACTTCGGCCCCGCCGACGCGCACAGTCGTCGACACATGGGCCGAAGGTCTCGCCCACCCGCCACCGTCGCCGACGGCGGGCCCGGCCACCGGGAACCCGGCAACGGGCTCCAGCATGTCGACGACCGGTTTGCGGGGCTACTCCCCTTCGCAGCGGCCGAGTCTACCGTTCTCCGCCGCGAAGGGAAGCCGTGCCCGTGGCCCCCTCGGACCGGCCCGGTCCGAGGGGGCCACGGGCGTGCGATCAGTAGAGCGAGACGCCGTACGCGGCGGCGGCCGCGGTGACCGGCTGGAAGAAGGTGGTGCCGCCGCTGGTGCAGTCGCCGCTGCCGCCGGAGGTCAGGCCGATGGCCTTGCTGCCGTCGTACAGCGGGCCGCCGGAGTCGCCGCCCTCCGCGCAGACGTTGGTCTGGATCAGGCCGCGCACCGTGCTGCCGTCGGAGTAGCGGACGGTGGAGTTCAGCGCGGTGACGGTGCCGCCGTGGGTGCCGGTGGTGGAGCCGGTGCGCTTGACGGACTCGCCGACGTACGCGCTGGCCGCCGTGTAGCCGCCCGGGTGGCTGGCCGAGGTGCTGCTGTACTTCACCAGCGCGTAGTCGGTGCCCGGGAAGCTGGAGCTGACGGTGGTGCCGACCGTGGAGGTCTGGCCGGAGTTGCTGTACCAGGTGCTCGCGATGTTGCCGCAGTGCCCGGCGGTCAGGAAGTAGTAGACGCCGCCCTTGACCACGTTGAAGCCCAGCGAGCACCGGTAGCCGCCGCCGTAGATGGCCGCGCCCGCGGACAGCAGCGGGTTGAAGGTGCCGGCGGTGCGCTCGATCCTCAGGTGGGCGGCCTTCGACCCGGCGGCCTTGGTGAGCTCGGCGAGCGCAGCCGGGGTGACGCTGCTGTCCGCCGTCACGACGACCTGGCCGGTGGCCGGGTCGGTGTGCCAGGCGATGCCGTTGACGCCGGTCTGCTCGACCGAGGCGCTGACCTGGGCGAGCGCGGTGGCGTCGGCCACCGGTGCGGCCGCTCCGGCGCTCGGCGCCGCGAGGGCGGTCGCCGCGGCGAGCGCGGCGGCGACCGCCAGCACCCGGCCGCGGGCGCGGGACGGCGACGTGGGGGTGGTGCGCATGGTCCTCACAGTTCTCCTCCTGGGGTGTGGGGGAGGCCCGGTCAACCGACGGGCCGTGAGGCGCGGGCAGGCGCGATCGCGGGCCGGTCGACTCCCGGCCCTGTTTCTGATCTGCCCCTGACAAGCGCTACCCGGGAGTATTCGCCACCCGGCGGGGCGGCACAAGACCCCGGACCGCACCGGCGCACCGTCAACTCCCGTACGGAAAGGGCGAGTCGGAGGCTTCCATCGGGCGGGCCGCCTCGGTGCGGCGGCCCGCGTTCCGCGGTCGGCGGGCCGCCGTCCGGGCCACGGCCCGTACGATCGCCGCATGTCACTGCCGCACGCGATCCTCACCGCCCTGCTGGAGAAGCCGTCCTCGGGGCTGGAGTTGACCCGGCGGTTCGACCGGTCGATCGGGTTCTTCTGGTCGGCGACGCACCAGCAGATCTACCGGGAGCTGGGGCGGCTGGAGCGCGAGGGGCTGGTGCGGGCCTCGGGGCCGGGGGCCGGGCGCGGGCAGCGCAAGGAGTACGAGGTGCTGCCGGCCGGGCGGGCGCAGCTGCGCGAGTGGGTCGGGCGGGCGCAGGACCCGAAGCCGATCCGGGACCCGCTGCTGCTGCGGCTGCGCGCCGCGGCGGTGCTCGGCGTGGACGGCCTGGAGGAGGAGCTGGCGCGCCACCGGGAGCTGCACCGGGCGCAGTTGGCCGAGTACCTGGAGATCGAGGCGCGGGACTTCCCGCCGGAGCGGGCGGAGACGGAGAACCGCCTGCAGCACGTGGTGCTGCAGGCGGGAATCCAGCTGGAGTCGTTCTGGCTGGCCTGGCTGGACCAGGCGCTGGAAGGAAAGTGACGGGGCGTCAGACCAGCCGGGCCAGGTAGCCGTTGTCGACCAGCCAGCCGACGTTGATCCGGCTCGGCGCGCCCGGCACCAGCGCGGCGTCCAGCTGGTACTGGAGTCCGAGGCCGGGCTGCCCGAACCACGGGGCGATCGGCCCGGAGTGCACGGTGAACGCCTTGAGCACCCGGTAGTCGTGGTAGTTGCAGCCCGCCGCCGGGTTGCCGTCCAGGCTGGACGGGGGGATCGAGCGGGTGGCGTACGGCAGGCCCTCGGGAGCGAGGAAGGAGCCGTACTCGCTGCCGTAGCGGTCGATGGCCTGGCCGGGCTGGAGGGTGGTGTCGCTCTCGATCGGGGTGCCGTCGGGCAGCAGCAGGTAGCCGTTGGACGGCGGGTACTTCCAGCTGCCGGCCGCGCTGTCGTAGTAGGTGGCCAGGAACTGCTGCTCGCCGAGCAGGCCGGTGCGGAAGTAGCCGATCAGTTGGCGGCCGACCGGGCCGGCGTTGGGCAACTGGTCGGGGCCGAGCCGGGAGTCGCCGTGCCGGAAGTCGACGGAGCACTCGGTGGTGAGGCCGATCCGCAGCTCGGTCGGGGTCGCGGCGGCCGCGGTGGGCGCGGCGGTGGCGAACAGGGCGACGGCGGCGACGAGCGGGGCGAGGAACTGGCGCAGGCGCACGGACACTCCGGTGGAGGAGGCGGGCAGGGAGGAGGCCGGGGCGCGGAGGTGACGGTCCGCACCCGAAGGCGTGCATCAGGTAAGCGGAATGTCTGACCATCAGTCAACTCTGCGTGCCCGATCGACTGCCGAGAGTGTCGGCGTTTCGGTCAGTCCGGGCGGAAGGCTGGCGGGAATAGGTCGGAGTGGCGTCCGGTTGCACCGAGTGGTTGAATGTTGAATCAACCGAGAAGGAGTTGAGCGCGGTGCAGTTCGGCATTTTCAGCGTCGGCGACGTGACCACCGACCCCACCACCGGTCGGACCCCCAGCGAGCACGAGCGGATCAAGGCGATGGTCGCCATCGCGCTCAAGGCCGAGGAGGTCGGCCTCGACGTGTTCGCCACCGGCGAGCACCACAACCCGCCGTTCGTGCCGTCCTCGCCGACCACCATGCTCGGCTACATCGCGGCCCGCACCGAGAAGTTGATCCTCTCCACCTCCACCACGCTGATCACCACCAACGACCCGGTGAAGATCGCCGAGGACTTCGCGATGCTCCAGCACCTCGCGGGCGGCCGGGTGGACGTGATGATGGGCCGCGGCAACACCGGCCCGGTCTACCCGTGGTTCGGCAAGGACATCCGCCAGGGCATCCCGCTCGCCGTCGAGAACTACGCGCTGCTGCACCAGCTCTGGCGCGAGGAGAACGTCGACTGGCAGGGCCGCTTCCGCACCCCGCTGCAGTCCTTCACCTCCACCCCGCGCCCGCTCGACGACACCCCGCCGTTCGTCTGGCACGGCTCCATCCGCAGCCCCGAGATCGCCGAACAGGCCGCCTACTACGGTGACGGCTTCTTCGCCAACAACATCTTCTGGCCCAAGGAGCACTTCCAGCGCCTGGTCGACCTCTACCGGGAGCGCTACGCCCACTACGGCCACGGCACCCCCGAGCAGGCGATCGTCGGCCTCGGCGGGCAGGTGTTCATGCGCAAGAACTCGCAGGACGCCGTCCGGGAGTTCCGCCCGTACTTCGACAACGCCCCCGTCTACGGGCACGGGCCCTCGCTGGAGGAGTTCACCGAGCAGACCCCGCTGACCGTCGGCAGCCCGCAGGAGGTCGTCGAGAAGACCCTGGCCTTCCGCGAGACCTTCGGCGACTACCAGCGCCAGCTGTTCCTGATGGACCACGCCGGCCTGCCGCTGAAGACCGTCCTGGAGCAGCTCGACCTGCTCGGCGAGGAGGTCGTCCCGGTGCTGCGCAAGGAGTTCGCGAAGAACCGCCCGGTCGAGGTCCCCGACGGGCCCACCCACGCCGCGCTGGTGACGGCGCGCGAGAAGGAGCAGGAGGCCGCCGAGTGAGCGCGCTGAAACTGGTCGTGGTGACGGCCGGTCTGTCCGTCCCGTCCTCCACCCGACTGCTCGCCGACCGCCTGGCCGGCGCCGCCGCCCGCGAACTGGGCGACGCCGGACGGGAGGTGGACCTCCGGGTGGTCGAACTGCGGGAACTCGCCCGGGACATCGCCGACAACCTGGTCACCGGCTTCCCGCCGCCCGCGCTGCGCGACGCCGTCCGGGCGGTCGAGGAGGCGGACGGCCTGATCGCCGTCACGCCGATCTTCTCCGCCTCGTACAGCGGCCTGTTCAAGTCCTTCGTCGACGTCCTCGACAAGGACGCGCTGACCGGCACCCCGGTGCTGATCGCGGCCACCGGCGGCACCGCCCGGCACAGCCTCGCCCTCGAACACGCGATGCGCCCGCTCTTCGCCCACCTGCGGGCGGTGGTCGTCCCCACCGCGGTCTTCGCCGCCTCCGAGGACTGGGGTGCGAACGGCGCCGACGGCTCGCTGGCCGGCCGGATCGACCGCGCCGCCCGCGAACTCGCGGCCCTGCTGGCCGGGCGGCCCGCCGAGAACCGGCAGGTCGAGCAGGTTGTGCCCTTCGAGCAACAACTCGCTGCGCTACGAGCACACTGACGGGCCGCCGAGCCCGTATCTTGCGAACCGACAGCCCCGACAACCAGGAGCAGTGCGCCATGGAACCCCAGGTCACCGACAACACCGAGCAGTCCCGCTTCGAGATCACCACGGACGCCGGGTTGGCCGGATTCGCCGAGTACCAGCTCCGCGACGGCGGGCGGATCGCCTTCGTCCACACCGTCATCGACCCGGCCTTCGAGGGCCAGGGCCTGGGCGGCAAGCTGGCCCGCAGCGTCCTCGACACGGCGCGCGAGCGCGGCCTGGCCGTCCTGCCGTACTGCCCGTTCATCCGGGGCTGGATCGCCAAGCACCCCGAGTACGTCGACCTGGTGCCGGCCGACAAGCGCGCCAAGTTCGACCTCTGACCCGTCGCCGCGGCCGACGGACGGCGGGTGCCGGGGACGAGACCGGCACCCGCCACCGAACTTGACGGAGTGTGCCGAACTCGGACCCACCGTGGACGAAACGTTCCTGCGCAGCTATCGTCGCCCGTCGTGACCTTCTCCATCGTCGCTCGGCACGGCAACGCCTATGGCGTGGCCGTGGCCAGCAAGTTCCTCGCCGTCGGCGCCCTGGTTCCGGCCGCCGAGACCGGCATCGGCGCCCTCGCCACCCAGGCCTGGGCCAACCTCGCCTACCGCCCGCAGGGCCTGGCCATGCTCCGCAGCGGCGCCTCGCCCGCGGACACCGTCGCCGCGCTGCTCGCCGCCGACGACGGGCGGGTGCACCGCCAGCTCGGCGTGGTCGGCCCCGAGAGCGCCGTCAGCTGGACCGGCGAGGAGTGCCTGCCCTGGGCGGGCGGCGTGGCCGGCCCGGACTACGCGATCCAGGGCAACATCCTCACCGGCCCCGAGGTGGTCGCCGACATCGAGGCCGCCTGGCTGGCCTCCGCCGAACTCCCCTTCGCCGAACGGCTGCTGACCGCCCTCGCGGCGGGCGACGCGGCCGGCGGCGACTCCCGGGGCCGCCAGAGCGCCGCCCTGTACGTGGTCGAGCCCGGCAAGGGCGTCGGCGGCTGGGGCGACACCTCGCACGACCTGCGCGTCGAGGACCACGCCGACCCGGTCGGCGAACTGCGCCGCCTGCTCGCCCTGCACGAGGTCCTGCACGGCACCCCCGACCCGGCCACGCTGCTCCCGCTGGACGGCGAACTCGCCGACGAGGTCGGCGCCCTGCTCGCCGCGCTCGGCTACGACGACCTGGACCGCTGGGCCGGCGTGGAGAACCTCGAAGGCCGCCTGGTCGAGGGCCGCATCGACCCGCTGGTCCTCGACCACCTGCGCACCGCCGCCGCCGGCTGACCCGGCCGCCACCGCGTCAGAGCGTCAGAGCGTCAACTCCCGTGCGGCCGTCACCTCGTGCAGGTGGACCAGGACGTCGTAGGCCGCGCCGACGGCGAGTTCCGGCAGCGGTGTCGTGAACGTGGTCCCGGCGTCGTATGTGGGGCGCGGGGTCGCCAGCCAGCCGCGTGCGGCGCCGGGCAGCCCGTGCAGCGGGACGTAGTAGTCGCGGTGGCGGACCTGGTCGAGGGTGTGCTCGACGCTGCCCGGCGCGGCGGCCGGAACGCCGACGGGACGCCACGCGCCGCCCGCGCCGTCCGCGGTGGTGAGGAACGCGCCCCGGTCGAAGGTGGTGCCGATCGCGGTGTAGCGCGAGCCGAGCGCCTGGCGCAGCTGGGCGCCCTGCGGGAACGGATAGAGCTCCGGCATGGTGGAGGCGTAGCCGGCATGGCCGTTGTGCGCGGAGAGCAGGATGCGGTGGCCGGTCCGCCGCTGCCACCACAGGACGTTGTGCGCCATGGCGCGGTCGCGGAGCTGCTCGGCGGCGGCGACCGTCGTAGGGTCGCCGGAGTCCATGGTGAGGAAGGCGAAGGTGTCGGCGATGACGCGGGCGTGCTGCTCGGCCCACGGCTCGCCCGTCGAGGAGGCCGACTCGAAGGCCCTTCGGGCGAGTTCCGCGTTCGCGAGGCGTTCGGCGAGCGGCCGTCCGAGGTAGCCGAGGGCGTCGTCCAGCGGACGCAGCGGCGCGTACAGGTCGGTCAGCCGGGCCGCCTCCTCGGGGTGGCCGGGGCGGACCAGGTCGAGGACGCGCCGGAAGACGCGGTCGCCGAGGCCGGGCAGGCCGAGGTCGTCGCCGAGGAAGTGGACGGGGCGGCCGGGGTGGCGGCGGTTGTGGTCGCGCATCCAGGCGATCAGGTCGGCGAACTCCTCGCGGTGCCACGGCGATCCGGCGAGGGTGCGGTCGGCGACCCGGCGGGCGTCGCCCCCGCCGCCCTGGAGGAACTCGTCGATCTCCAGGCCGGCGGTCCAACTCGCCTCCAGGGCGAAGGTGGTGAAGCCGCGCTCCTCGACCAGGTACCGGAAGACCCGGTGCTTGAGGGCGAAGAACTCGTGGGAGCCGTGGGTGGCTTCGCCGAGGCCCACCACCAGCGAGTCGCCGATCAGGTCGCCGAGCGCCGCCAGGTCGGTGCTGCGACCGCCCGGAGCGGTGGAGCGCAGCGGGTGCGCGACGGACTCCAACTGCTCCACCACGAGCATCTCGTGGCGGTCCGTCCGGTCGGCCGCCGAGGCGGCGGGGAGGCGCAGCGCGGGGACGGCGAGGGCCGCGGTGGCGGCGGCGAGCACGCCGCGCCTGCTGATGCGTCGGTCGGATGCCGTCATGGTCGTGTCTCCCTGTCCGGGCCGCCGGGCGCGACCCCCGTGACGATCATGGTTCGGCGGGACGGCGCGACGCGCTGGGGCGGGCCACCGAACGGGTGCGGGGGAAAGCCCCCGCACTCGACGTACGGCAGGCCTCAGCACCTACCGGAGCAGCGCCTTGGCGAGGTCCGCCTCCAGGTCGGCCGGGTCCTCCAGGCCGACGGACAGCCGCAGCAGCGCGGGGACGGGCTTGTGCGCGGCGGCGACCGGGCGGTGGGTGAGCGAGGCCGGATGCTGGATCAGGGTGTCCACGCCGCCCAGCGAGACCGCGTGGGTGATCAGCTCGCAGCGCTCGGCGATCGCCGCGGCGTGCTCGAAGCCGCCCGCCGCCTCGAAGGCCAAGGTGCTGCCGCCGCCGAGCAGTTGACGTCCGAGCAGCGGGGAGCCGGAGCGGCCGGGGTAGTGCACGGCGGAGACCTCGGGCTGCTCGGCCAGCCAGTCGGCGAGCCGGGCGGCGCCCGCCGAGGCGGCGCGGACCCGCAGCGGCAGGGTCTGCAGGCCGCGGTGCAGCAGGTAGCCGGCCAGCGGGTGCAGGATCGCGCCGGTGACGGCGCGCACCCGGCGCAGCCGCTCGGCCCACGCGGCGGTGCAGGCGACCGCGCCGGCCAGCACGTCGCCGTGGCCGCCGATCGACTTGGTCGCGGAGTGCAGCACCAGCGCGGCGCCGAACTCGGCGGGGCGCTGCAACACCGGTGTGGCGAAGGTGTTGTCGACCATCAGCGGCGCGTCGCCGCACTGCCGGGCGATCGCGGCCAGGTCGACCAGATCGAGGGTCGGGTTGCCGGGCGTCTCCACCAGGACCAGCCCGGTGTCCGGCCGGACGGCGTCGCCGACGGTCTCCGGGGTCGCCCAGGTGACCTCGGTGCCGAGCAGCCCGGAGTCCAGCAGGTGGTCCGAGCCGCCGTACAGCGGCCGCACCGCGACCACGTGCCGGCGGCCCTCCGCGGCGGCCGCCAGCAGGCAGGCGGTGAGCGCGGCCATGCCGGAGGAGAAGGCCACCGCCTGGGCGCAGCCCTCCAGTTCGGCCAGCGCCTGCTCGAAGCGGGCCACGGTCGGGTTCCACAGCCGCTGGTAGACCAGCCCGCCCTCGGCGGGCGGACGGCCGCCGGTGGCCAGCGCCTGGTAGGCGTCGCCGCCGGCGGCGAGGTCCGGCACCGGGTACGTGGTGGACAGGTCGAGCGGGGGGACGTGCGTGCCGAGGCCGGCGAGGTCGTCGCGGCCGGCGTGCACGGCTCTGGTGTCGAGTCGGCTCATGGCCGTTGATGGTGAACTTGCCGCCGGTCGAAGGCCATAGCGGCAGTCGATCATTCGGCGCGGGCGGACGCGGTCTTGCGGATCTTCGGTACGGGCCGCCACGCTGGGGGCGTGCCGAACATTCCACGGGCCCGTGCGGCGTTGGACGAGACCGACCGGGCGATCGTCCGGGCGCTGCTGGAGAACGCCAGGATGGCCAACAACGCGCTGGCGGAGCTGGTCGGGATCGCCCCGTCCACCTGCCTGACCCGGGTGCGGGCGCTGCGCGAGCGCGGAGTGATCCGCGGCTACCACGCCGAGGTGGACCTGCCGGCCGTCGGCCTGTCGCTGCAGGCGATGATCTCGGTCCGGCTGCGGGCGCACACCCAGGAGCAGAACGGCAGCTTCCGCGCCGCCGCGCCGGACCTGCCCGGGGTGCTGGCGGTCTTCCACATGGCCGGCAGCGAGGACTACCTGCTGCACGTGGCGGTGGCCGACCCGGAGGCGCTGCGCCGCTTCGTGGTGGAGCACCTGACGACCCATCCGGCGGTGGCGCAGACCCGCACCAACCTGGTCTTCGAACGGATCCCGGGCGCCACGCCGCCGATCTGACGTCGAACAGGGCAGGGCCGCGCGGAGTTCCCGGCGGGGGTGGCGAGTTGTGGCCACTGTCCACCATCCGCCGCCGCAGATGGGCCGGTTCGGCCGTACCGTACTGGTTGTCGGCCATCTGTCCGGTTCGTTCGCCGTCCGGTTCGGACGGGGCAGGGCTGCCGAGCCCCGACGCGGCCGGACGACGGCGCTTCCCGCTCCGCCCCGGTCGCTGCCCCGCTGTGAAGGGACCGACCATGGCTGTCGCGGACCCACCCCAGACCGTGCGGTACCGCCTGACCCTGGCGACCGTGCCCGCGTCCGTGCCCGAGGCGCGCCGCAGCGCCCGCGCCGAACTGGCCGCCCGCGGCCTGGCCGCGGACCATCCGCTGACCGACACCGTGCTGCTGGTGGTCAGCGAACTGGTCACCAACACGGTCCGGCACGCGGCAGTGCGCTCGCCCCGCGCCACCCTCCAACTGGACTTCGAGCCGGACCTGTTGACGATCCGGGTGCACGACCGGCACCCGTACTGTCCGCGCCGCCGGGAGGCGCCGCACCCCGACGGCAGCGGTGGCTGGGGCCTGAACCTGGTGCACGAGATGGCGCTGCTGGCCGGTGGCGGCACCGCGACGCTGGCCGATCCGGACGGCGGTGGCAAGACCATGGTGGTGCGGCTGCCGCTCGGCTGAGGCCGTGGCGACCGTCGCGGGGGAGAGGTTGGCGCGGGGCCGGCGCCGTGTCCCGGCGGGCGCCGGTTGGGAAGACGATCGGAGGACGACCCCGCGGCCCCACTCTGCTGCATGTGCTCTGTTATTGCAAGTAAGTCGCAATAAGGCGGGCGAGCGCCGGTGCCGGGCTCAGCGGCGGCGCAGCGCCCCTGGCGCACGCAGCGACTCCAGCGACGGATAGCCGTCCACCGCCATCAGCAGATCCGCCTCCGCCAGCAGCGACCGCAGCACGTGCACCACCCCCGCCTCGCCGCCCAGCGCCAGCCCGTACACGTACGGACGGCCCACGCCCACCGCCGTCGCGCCCAGCGCCAGGGCCTTCACCGCGTCCGAGCCGCTGCGCACCCCCGAGTCGAACAGCACCGGCAGGCCGTCCGCCGCCGCGACCACCTCGGCCAGCGACTCCAGCGCCGGCAGCCCGCCGTTCGCCTGCCGGCCGCCGTGGTTGGAGCAGTAGACGCCGTCCACGCCGGCGTCCTTCGCCCGCCGGACGTCCTCCGGGTGGCACAGGCCCTTCAGGATCAGCGGCAGGTCGGTCAGTGAACGCAGCCACGGCAGATCGTCCCAGGTCAGCGGGTTGCCGAAGATCTGCACCCAGTCCATCACCGCGCCCCGCGGATCCCCGTCCGGGTCCTTCAGCCCGGCCCGGAACACCGGGTCCGAGGTGTAGTTCGCCAGGCAGTGGCCGCGCAGCTGCGGGAAGCTGCCGCTGCCCAGGTCGCGCGGCCGCCAGCCGGTCACCCAGGTGTCCAGGGTCACCACGATGCCCTTGAAGCCGGCCGCCTCCGCCCGGTGCACCAGCGACTCCGCGAGCGCCCGGTCGGTCGGCGTGTACAGCTGGAAGAACCCCGGCGTGTCGCCCAGCTCCGCCGCCACCTGCTCCATCGGGTCCACCGACAGCGTCGACGCCACCATCGGCACCCCCGTACGGGCCGCGGCCCGGGCCGCCGCCAGATCCCCGTGCCCGTCCGGCGCGCACAGCCCCAGCACCCCGACCGGGGCCAGGAACAGCGGCGACGCCAGCTCCAGACCGAACAGGTCCACCCGCAGGTCCCGCTCCTTCGCGCCGACCAGCATCCGCGGCACCAGCCCCCAGCGCTCGAACGCCGCGACGTTCGCCCGCTGGGTGTGCTCGTCGCCCGCGCCGCCCGCGACGTACGACCACACGTCCGGGGCCAGCGTCCGCTCCGCGCGCTCCGCCAGGCCCGCGAACGTCATCGGGTACTTGGGCGCGACGCCGAACAGCGCCTCGAAGTAGATCTCGTTCTGGTAGTCGCCGAACTGCGGGGCCATCCGCGCTCCTCGGGGGATTCCTGGGGGTGGTGATCGTCGTGGCCGCCACCCTCCATCCGCCACCGGCGGGCGGTCAAGGGTGCGCCGTCACCGGCCTGCCGCGCAGCACCAGGCGGGTCGGGACCGTCTCGGTGCGCGGCGGCGAGTCGTCCCCGTCCAGCCGGGCCAGCGCCAGTCGGAGCGCCGTCGCGCCCAGCTCCGCCGGGGCCTGCGCGACCGCCGACAGCGGCGGATCCAGCACCTCCGCCAGCGGCAGGTCGTCGAACGCCAGCAGCGCCACCTCGCGCCGCCCCGCCCTTCCCAGTGCCAGCACCGCACCCGTCGCCGCGTTCAGGTGGGACGCGAACAGCGCCGTCGGCGGCTCCGGCAGCGCGAGCAGCCGCAGCACCGCGAGTTCGGCGTCCGCCGCCGTCCGGGCCTCCGCGACCAGGGCGTCGGCCGGGGTGACGCCCGCCGCCGCGAACGCGTCCAGGTAGCCCGCCAGGCGCTCCCGGCGGGTGTACAGCTCCGGCGGCAGATCGCCGAGGAACGCCACCCGGCGGTGGCCCAGACCCAGCAGATGGGCCACGCCCTCGCGGGCGCCCGCCCGGTTCGAGGACACCACGCAGTCCGCGTCCGGCCCCGGCCGGTCCACGAACACCAGCGGCACCCCCGCCGCCCGGGCCTGCGCCGACGCCTCCCCGCCCGCCGCCGGAACCACCAGCAGGACGGCCGTCCGACGCGCCAGGAAAGCGCTTACCACCTCCGTCTCGCGCGCCGGATCACCACCGGAGCACCCCAGCAGCACCGTCAACCCACGGGCCCGCGCCGCCTCCTCCACCCCGCCCGCCAACGCCCCGAAGAACGGATTGTCCAGATCCGGCACCACCAGACCCACCGTCGAGTCCGGACCGCCCGTGCGAATGCTGCGCGCCAGCAGGTTCGGCCGGAAGCCCAGCCGCCGCACCACCGCCTGCACCCGCTCCCGGGTCGCGGCCGCCACCGGCCCGTCCCCGTTCAACACCCGCGAGACGGTCTTCGCACTCACCCCCGCCTCCCGCGCCACATCGTGCAACGTCGGACGCCGCTCCATCCCCGCTCCCCTCCCGTCCCACTGCTGCACCGACCGTACCGCCGCCCTCCCGGCGGAAGATCCACCGGAGGTAGCCTGGCTGCGGGTGGTGACCATGCGAGGCAGCGACAGCCCGACGTCCGGGACGGCGATCCCCGAGGTCCCCTTCGCCGCGCCCCCCGGCGGGCCCGTCGGCGTCGAAGTGATGACCCTCGCCGAACTCCGCGCCCGCCGCGCCACCGCGACCGACCGCACCTTCCACCGCCCCCAGCGGCCCGCCTTCCACCACCTCCTCACCCTCGACCGCGGCACCCTCCACCACACCGTCGACTTCACCGAGCACGCCGTCCACCCCGGCAGCTGGCTCTGGGTCCGACCCGGGCAGGTCCAGCAATGGGGCGAGCTCGGCGACGCCGACGGCACCCTCGTCCTCTTCGAACCCGGCTTCCCCGACCCCGCGACGGTCGCCGCCGCCCACCTCGACGACCCCTTCGCCGCCGCCGTCCTGCACACCGCCGGCCCCGCCCGCGAGGCGCTGCGCGCCGCGCTCCACCACCTCCACCACGAGTACGCCTCCGGCGCGGACCTGCCCGCCGACATCCACCACGCCCTCCTCCGCCACCTGCTCGCCGCACTCCTGCTGCGCCTCGCCAACCCCGCGACCCCCTGCGGCACCGGCACCACCGAGCCCGGCGAGACCTACCGCCGCTTCCGCCACGCCGTCGAGCACCACTTCACCCGCACCCGCCGCGTCGAGGACTACGCCAAAGCCCTCGGCTACTCGCCCCGCACCCTCTCCCGCGCGACCCTCGCCGCCGCGGGCATCGGCGCCAAGGAATTCGTCGACCGCCGCGTCGTCCTCGAAGCCAAACGCCTCCTCGCCCACAGCGACACCCCCGCCGCCCGCATAGCCGACCACCTCGGCTTCGCCGACGCCGCCAACTTCGCCAAGTTCTTCCACCAACGCACCGGCACCACCCCCATCGCCTTCCGCACCTCCGTCCGCGGCACCACCGACGACACCTAGACACTGGCACCTGCGGCGGGCCGGGGCCGGGGAGTTGAGTTGGTTGTGGCGCGGTGCGCCTGCGGCGGTGCGGGACCTGGTTCGCGCAGCGCCGGCCTCCGGCCGATCTGCTCGCGCAGCGCCGGCCTCCGGCCGATCTGCTCGCGCAGCGCTGTGCTCTTGTTCCGGACGGCGGTGGGGTGCTCGGGTGGGTGGGCGGGCAAGTGGGTGGGGTCAGAGGGCGGCGCGGATCAGGGCCGCCGTCTCCGTGGCGTGGGCCGCGTCGCGGTAGTGGGTGCGGGGCCAGAAGAAGCCGCGGAGGCCGTCCTTGGGGTTGCGGGGGACGATGTGGGTGTGGAGGTGGGGGACGGACTGGCTGATGCGGTTGTTGGTGGCGACGAAGCTGCCGGCCGCGGCCGTGCCGCGTTCGACGGCGGCGGTCAGCAGGCGGACGCGGGTGAAGTAGGGGCCGGTCTCGGGTTCGGTGAGGTCGGTGAGGGTGGGGACGTGGCGTCGCGGGATCACCAGCAGGTGGCCGGGGAACAGCGGCCGGTGGTCGAGGAAGGCGTGGACGGTGTCGTCGGCGAGGACGGTCTCCACCGGGACCTCGCCGGCGACGACGCGGCAGAACAGGCAGTCCATCGCCCCATCATCGCGGTCGGGGCGCGCCGGACCGCTCCGGCGCGCCCCGTGACGTGACGCCGCGTCAGGCGTGCTGCCAGGCGGGGGAGGTGGCCAGGTCGATCAGCTGCTGCTGGTCGAGCGCGCCCGGCTCGGAGGAGATCCGGTACTCGGGCCCGTACGTCCACAGCTTGACGGTGACCATGGTGCCGTCGGGGAGCAGCGCGTTGGTGATCCACTGGGTGCCGGGGGTGCTCTGCGGGACGTCGGGGTACGGGAACTGGATCTCCTGGAGGAAGTACCGGGTCCCGTCCGGGTTCTGGCGGTAGCTCGACGAGCCGCCCGACTGGTTGCGGAACCGGGTGGCGGGGTCGTCGGGGAAGCCGCGCTGCCAGCCGTGTTCGACGGTGACGGTCAGTTGGCTGGCGCGTCCGGCGAAGGACACCGTTCCGCGGGCCCGCCCGGGGGTGTCCGGCGCCTCGGCGCCGGGGTCGAGCGTGGCGCCGGCGGGCAGCGCGGTGCGCAGGGCGGCGAGGACGGCTGCGGCGTCGACCGGCGGGGCCGGTGGCACGGTGGAGGCGGGCAGGGTGTCGAAGGCGGGCCGCCAGGCGTCGGAGGTGGCGATGGCGACGAGGCGTTCCTGGGTCACCGGCGGCTGTTCGCGGGCGGGCTGCCCGGGGGCGCCGTCGGTGCTCTCGCCGGCGAAGACCATCCGGCCGTCGGGGGCGGCGTACGTCACCGACCAGTAGCGGTCGCCTCCCCAGCGCGGGGTGGTGACGGCGGTGACCAGGCGGGAGCCGTCGGGGCGGGTGGTGGACCGGCAGGTGGTGGTGGGCTGGGCCAGGGTGTCGGGGCACTGGAGGGCGGTGGCGTCGGCGATCGGGGTGGCCAGCCGGTTGAGGGACACCGTCACCCGCCCCGGGCCGTGGCCGTCGTCGTAGTCCAGCAGGGTCATCAGCGTCGGGTCGGCGGGAACGGTGTCCTGGGGCTCGGTGACGGTGCCGTCGGTGGGCAGCAGCGAACGCAGGATGGCGGGCAGGGACGCCCGGCCGAGGGGGGCGGTGCCCGGCGCGGGAGGCGCGGGGGAGCGGTCGGGCAGCAGGGTGAGGGCGCAGCCGGCCGCGGCGACCAGGGCGAGGGTCGAGGCGCCGGCGGTGCGGCGGCGGCGTACCCGGGTGCGGCCGCGGCGTTCGGCGGCGAGGGCGAAGAGCTCGGTGGGCGGTTCGGGGGCGTGGTCGGCGGAGGCCCGCAGGGCGCGGGCGAAGTCCTCTTCGGAAGTCATCGGCAGGCTCCGGAGTGATGGGAATGCTGAGGGGGCGTCAGGGGCGGGCGAGTTCGTCGAACTCGCTGCCGAGGCCGGTGCGCAGGCGGCCGAGGGCGCGGGAGGCGCGGGAGCGGACGGCGCTCGGGGTGAGCCGCAGGACGGAGGCGGTCTCCTCGACGCCGAGGTCCTCCCAGTAGCGCAGGATGAGCACCGCGCGGTCCTGCTGCGGCAGTTCGGCGAGCGCCTGGAGCAGGGTGAGGCGCAGGGCCGGGTCGACGGCGGGCGCGGCGGATTCGGCGAAGGTGTCGGTGACGTGTTCGCGGCTGCTGCGTCGGCGCCGGTGGCTGAGGAAGGTGTTGACCAGGACGGTGCGGGCGTACCCGGCCGGGTTCTCCATTCGGCAGACCCGCCGCCAGCTGCCGTAGAGCTTGCCGAGCGCCTCCTGGGCGAGGTCCTCGGCGAGGTGGGCGTCGCCGCCGGTCAGCAGGTACGCGGTGCGTATCAGGTGGCGGCTGCGGGCGGCCGCGAAGTCCCGGAACTCCAGGGGTCCGCCGCCGGCCCCGCTCGTCGTCGTGCTGTCCATGCCCCTCTAACGCGGTGGGCCGGCGGTCCTGTCGCACCGTTTTGAAGGATCATCAGCTGATCACTCACGGGCTGGACGGGGTGTCGAACCGGACAGTCCGGGACAAAGTGTGACGATACCGTGGTGACCACCACCAGCGAGACCGGCCAGGCGGCCCCGCCCGTCCTCGACCGGCGCCAGCGGAACGTCGTCTTCGGCACCATCGTGCTCGGCATGCTGCTGGCCGCCCTCGACCAGACCATCGTCGGCACCGCGCTGCCCACCATCGTCGCGGACCTCGGCGGCGCCGCGCACATGTCCTGGGTGGTGACGTCCTACCTGCTCGCGGAGACCGTCACCACCGCGCTGGTCGGCAAGTTCGGCGACCTGTTCGGCCGCAAGGTGGTCTTCCAGGTCTCCGCGATCGTCTTCATCACCGGCTCGTTCCTGTGCGGCCTCGCCACCAACATGACGCTGCTGATCGCCTGGCGCGCCGTCCAGGGCATCGGCGCGGGCGGCCTGATGGTCACCTCGATGGCGCTGATCGCCGACGTCATCCCGCTGCGCGAACGCGGCAAGTACCAGGGCGCGATCGGTGCGGTGTTCGGCGTCGCCACGGTGATCGGCCCGCTGCTCGGCGGGCTGTTCACCGACCACCTGTCCTGGCGCTGGGCGTTCTACGTCAACGTGCCGATCGCCGTCCTGGTGGTCATCGCGGCGGCCCGGAACATTCCCGTGGTCCGCTCCGCGGCCCGACCCGTCATCGACTACCTGGGCATCGCCCTGGTCGCGATCGGGGCCAGCGCCCTGATCCTGGCGACCAGTTGGGGCGGCAACGAGTACGCCTGGAGCTCGCCCGTCATCATCGGCCTGTTCGTCGGCGGCGTGGTCGCGCTCGGCCTGTTCTGCTGGGTGGAGACCCGCGCCGCCGAACCGACCCTGCCGATGCGGCTGTTCCGCAACCAGGTGTTCACGGTCTGCTCGGTGCTCAGCTTCATCGTCGGCTTCGCCATGCTCGGCGCGATGACCTTCCTGCCGACCTTCCTGCAGTACGTGGACGGCGACTCGGCGACGGTCTCCGGCGTGCGCACCCTGCCGCTGGTGCTGGGCCTGCTGATCGCCTCCATCTTCAGCGGCAACACGGTGTCCAAGACCGGCCAGTACCGGATCTTCCCGATCGTCGGCTCGCTGGTGATGGCGCTCGGCCTGTACCTGCTCTCGCTGCTGAACCCCGGCACCAGCGCCTGGCTGGCCAGCCTCTACATGTTCGTGCTCGGCACCGGCATCGGCCTGTGCATGCAGGTGCTCACCATCGCCGTGCAGAACACCGTCGACTACGCCGACCTCGGCACCGCCACCTCCGGCGTCACCTTCTTCCGCACCCTCGGCTCCTCGTTCGGCACCGCCGTGTTCGGCACCATCTACACGAACGCGCTGAAGACCAACCTGGCCGACGGCGTCGCCGCGGCCGCCCGGGCCACCGGCAGCAGCCCCGAGCAGATCGCCGGCGCCGCGCAGAGCCCGCACGGCGTACAGGGCCTCCCGCCGGCCGCGGCCGAGCCGGTGATCCAGGCGTACGCCGACTCGCTGCACACCGTGTTCCTGTGGACGGTGCCGGTCGCGCTGCTCGGCTTCGTGGTCGCGCTCTTCCTCAAGCAGGTCCAACTCCGCGACTCCGCCCGGGCCACCTGCACCGACATGGGCGAGGGCTTCGCCCAGCCGTCCTCCGGGGACTCCGCCAAGCTGCTCGAACTGTCCGTCGCCAAACTCCTCGGCGGCGTCGGACTGGACACCGCCCGACAGGTCGTCGCCTCCTCCGGCACCCGGCTCGACACGGCCGGCGCCTGGGCCGTCATGCAGGTCGAGCTGTTCACCCGCAGCGTCGGCCACGCCACCCTCAACCTGATCGCCGCCCGCCGCCGGGTCCCCCCGGAGGTGCTCCAGCCGGTGTTCGACCGGATGGTCGCCGAAGGGTTCCTGGAGGCCCACGGCGGTTTCTACGCGCACACCGAGGCCGGGGAACGGGAGACCGCGGCCATCGGCCGGGCCTGGTCCCAGTGGCTGAACCACCGCCTGGAGCAGGACATCGGCCGCCCCCGCAGCGCCGAACTGCGGGCCGCCGCCGACACCATCGCCAAGCGCATGATCGCCGAGGACCTCGCCGAAGGGCTCCCGCAGGGCGGCGTGCCGGCCCGCTCGTCCTCCTGACCCGCCGTCACGTGACCTCGGCGTTCGTCGGACCGCCGGATCGGCGGCCCCGATCTCACCGGACGTCAGGCCGCCCCGGCCGCGCCTTTCCATAGGCTGGCCCCCATGCTCCTGTATGCCCCCGCGATCTTCTTCCTGCTGCTGGCCGCCGTCGGCGTGCTGCGCGACCGACGCCGCTTCAGCAACGCCCTGTACCTCGGACTCGCCGTCACCTTCCTGGCCTTCGCCCTGCTCGTCACCCTCGGCCAGGTCGACTCCGTGCTCGCCGAGACCGTGCTGATCGCGGTCGTCCTCGCCCCCGCGCTCGCCACCCTGGTGCTCGCCGCCCTGCTGATCGCCAACGGCTTCAAGATGCTCCGCAAGGAGGGCCGCCGGATCGCCAACCTGCTGTCGCTGCTGTGCGGCCTCGGCATCCTGGTGGTCGTCGCCCTGCTGCTCGCCGCCACCCAGGCCGACTCGCCCGTGCTGGTGGTGATCGCCCGCACCGTCTTCCTGCTCTCCTGCTACCTGTCCTTCCTGTTCCTCTGCTTCATCGGCTACGCCTACCTCTACGGCCGGCTGACCCCCCGCCAGGACGTGGACTACGTCGTCGTCCTCGGCTCCGGCCTGCTCGGCGGCACCCGGGTCCCGCCGCTGCTGGCCAGCCGCCTCGACCGCGGCCGCGCGCTGTACGAACGCCAGGCCGCGACCGGCCGCCCGCCGCTGCTGATCGTCTCCGGCGGCCAGGGCCCCGACGAACAGCTCCCCGAGTCCCACGCGATGGCCGCCCACCTGATCGACCGCGGCTTCCCCGGCGAGCGGATCATCCGCGAGGACCGCTCCCGCACCACCGAGGAGAACCTCCGCTTCTCCCGCGACCTGATGACCGCCGCCGACCCCCACTACCGCTGCATCGTCGTCACCAACAACTTCCACGCCTTCCGCACCGCCCTCCTGGCCCGCCAGGAGTCCCTCAACGGCCAGGTCGCCGGTTCCCCCACCGCCGCCTACTTCTGGCCCAGCGCCACCATCCGCGAGTTCGTCGCCGTGCTCGCCGCCCACAAGTGGATCAACCTCACGGTCTGCGGCCTGCTCACACTGGTCTCCGTGACCGCCTAGGGCCGCCGCCAGGGTCGGTTCGGGCGCAAAGTTGTGCTGGTCGCCGTCACCGTGCAGCGCTCGGGGGAGTCGTGCCGCCCAACTACGCCATCGCGGCCGCGGCACCGCCTGCGGGTGGTCGTGGGTGCGGCCGCCGCGGCGCTGCTGCTCGGGATGGTGCCCGCCGTGCGGCACGGTGCCGAGTCGCTGATCGGCGCGGGCGGGCCGGACGGACCCCGGGTGACGGTGGCGACCTGGAACATGTGCGGGGTGACGGCCTGGGGCTGCGGCGGGTACGGCGGCGGCGAGCAGAAGGCCGAGGCGCTGCGCTCGCCGGCGAAGGACCCCGGGGCCCGGGCGATCCTGGTGCAGGGGGCCTGCCGGGGCGACCTGGACCGGGCCCGGGCCGGGCTCGGCACCGCCCGGCAGCTCGCCTTCCAGCTCTACCAGCAGCTGGACGGAGCGGGCGGCGCCACCCCGGTGGACTGCGGCAGCGGACGGGGCGAGGCCGGCATCGGCATCCTCGCGGCCGCCCCGCTCACGGACGTCTCACCGGTCGCCGCACCCCAGCCCGAGCACGGCCTGCGCCGCGGCATCCTGTGCGCCACCGCCACCGCCACCGCCGCAGCCACCGCCGCGACCGCCCGGCCCGGCGGCGGCCTGCGGCTCTGCGTCGCGCACCTCTCGCTGCCGCCCACCGACCGCTCGGACCGCGCCGCCGAACTCCGCGACGACCAGCTGTCCGCACTGCTCGAAGCGGGAACAGCGGGGACGCCGGGCCCGGCCGGCTCGGTGTTCGGCGGCCACTTCAACTCCTCGCCGCCGGGCCCGCGCAACAAGGACGCCCGGATCCGGCCGGCCGCCTCCTTCGACACCGTCCAGGAGTGCGCCCAGAACACGCCGGGCCAGCACACCGGCTTCGAGCGTACCCACGAGAACGGGCTCAAGCTGGACCACCTGTTCACCGCGCTGCCCCGGCACGGCTGCGCCCAGGAGGACACCGGCTTCTCCGAGCACCGGGCGGAGCTGCTCACCGTCGCGGCCGCGTTCTGACGGAGTGTCAACCACCGTAGCGCTGCCGGAGCCTGGCGTCCCGGGCGAGCGCGCCGGCCACCATGAAGCCGACCCGGCCGGGCGGCGAGACGCGGCCGTCGGCGTCGTCGGCGCGGACCTCGACGGTGTACCCGCCGCCGCGCCACTCCCAGGCGGGCCGCCAGGTCCACAGACCGTTCTCGACGGGGGGGCGCCGAGCCCGTGCTCCCCGATGGCGAGGTCGACCCGGTCGGCGCCGGGCGCGTGGCCGGTCAGCCGGACGGCGGGGCCGGGCACGTAGCTCTGGTCGGCAGCGGCAGTCGGGATCGGGGGGCGACCGGCTGAACGGCCGGCGGCCGGTGTGCCCCTCGGCGGGGCGCACCGGCCTCGGCGGAGTTCGGTCGGGTGGGTCAGGAGCCGGTGTCCGCGGCGACGAAGGTGTAGGCGCCGAGTTCGAGGAAGAGGGCGTCGGCGAGTTCGGGGACGCCGGTGAGGGGGACGGCGAGCCGGCGTTCGAGGGCCCCGGCGTTGTTGGTGACCGGGTTGTAGGCGCGCAGGACGATCCGGGCGTCGCACGGGAGCGGCTGGTCGAGCTGGACCACGACCGTGACGGTGCCGGAGTAGTCGGCGGGCAGGAGGATCGAGCGGGTGTAGCCCTCGTCGGTGCCGGGCGAGTAGATCTGTGCGGTCAGGCTGAACGGGGCCTTCTGGTCGGTGTTGGAGAAGGTCGCGGTGCCGGAGGGCAGGTCCGTGCCGGAGATTCCGAAGACGAATCGCGTGGGGGTGTTGTTCAGGTTGCAGATGGCCAGGTTGGCGAGCACGTAGTTGGTCCGCCGGCACGGGATGACGTCGATGTTGCGCCAGCCGACGTTGGGGTTGTACCTGACCCAGTTCAGGTAGTCGGCGAGCGAGCTGAAGGTGGGCAGCGTCGCGGACACGGGATGGGCGGGGGTGTCCACGGTGGTGATCGTGCAGTAGTGGCCCGGCGGCGTGTCGCTGGGGAAGAGGAACGCGGACCGGCTGACGCAGATCCGTCCGGGCGGGATCTCCCGGGAGCCGCCGCGGACGGTGAACGGCACGCTGGTGCCGCCGCCCTCCGCGGCGATCGGGGTCCAGGCCCGCGGGTCCAGCAGCAGTCCGCCGGGGGCGAAGTAGAGCCTGACGTCGCCGGAGGTGGGGCAGCCGGTCCGTAGGTTCTTCCCGCGGACGTAGATGCGGTTGAGCTGCCCCTGCACGATGGGGTGGCGCAGCCCGAGGTCGGGCCCGTTGTAGCTGGACTCCAGCAGATCGAAGTCGAGGATGTCGCTGCCGAAGGGGATGATGTCCGGGGACTCCCAGACCGGGTCGGCGGTGGGCGTCTGCCCCGTGTCCTGGAAGTTGTCCCGGACCAGGATGTCGTCCCAGCTGGCGGCGGCGTTCATGGTTCCTCCCGAGTGAATGGTGTGCCGGGGCGCATCCCGTGCGGCCTTCGCAGGCCGTGCCCGAAGGAGGGGTGTTCGTCGGGGCGGTGCGATTCCCCGGAAAGGAGTCCGTCGGACGGCCGGTGGAATCGGCGGTCCTCATCGGCGGCCGTGCGGGAGGTCGCCGGATTTGTCGGTTAGTCGGTCCTGACGGGGCGGGACGGCGAATGCGCCCGGTGCCGGACGCCGCGTCGGCGTCGTCGAAATCCAATGTATTGTGCTCGAACCATTCCGCCCAATACGCCGTCCGAGTGAACGTCGGCTGTCGTCGGTCGAGTGGGCGGAGCGGCGGAAGTCGACGATTTGCAGCGTCAAAAAGCCGAGCCGGAAAGCGAGTTGTTTCGGCAGGTGTTCCCGGCGCGGGATCCGGGGCCGGCCCGGTGGGCGAGCCGGCGCCGCCGGGCGAATCGGACCGGCGTCAGAGCCCGGCGGCCAGGCCCCTGAACAGGGTGAGCAGGCCGCCGGCGAGGGCCAGTCCGAGGACCAGTCGGCGGACGGGGCGGTCCGGGACGCGGCCGGCCATCAGGTGGCCGGCGACGGTGCCGACGGCGACAGCGCAGGCCGCGACCGTCCACTGCGGGGTGGACAGGGCCGGCAGGCCCTTCGCGCTCAGCGACATGACGTTCACCGCGAGGCCGAAGAACTGGGCGTTGGGCAGGAATTCGCGGGCCGACCAGCCGCAGTTCGCCGCGTACAGCGACACCGGCGGACCACCGACGCCCGCGGCCGCGTTCAGCAGTCCGCCGGCGGCGCCCGCCACCACCGCCCCGGGCACTCCGCGCAGCGCCGCCGCCCGGACGCCGAGCATCACCACCACGGACACCGCGCTCACCACCGTGCCGATCGCGACCAGCAGCACCGCCTCGGGCGCGACCGTCGCCAGCCGGGCGCCGAGCGGCACGGTGAGTGCGGCGGCCAGCACCAGCGGCACCATCCGTCCGGCCCGCACCCCGCGCCAGCCGACGGCCAGCCCGAGCACGCTGATCACCCCCGAGGCGCAGTTCGCCAGCCCCACGCCGCCGGCCGGGCCGAGCACCAGGACCAGCACCGGTGCGGCGATCAGCGCGAACCCCATCCCGGACAGCCGCTGCACGGTCGCTCCGACCAGTACCACCACTCCCAGCGCCGCAACGCCCACGCTCCGGACCTCCCGTCAGCGGCGTCTCCCGTGGGCCACGGTGGTCAGCGTACGGCCCGCCCTCCGGCCCCGGTCAACCGGCGGGTGGGGACGGGGAGTCACCAGCCGGAGGGGGAGGCCGCGCCGAGGCGGGCGGCGGTGAGGGAGTGGCGGAGGCGGCGGTAGGCGTCGTCGTCGAAGTGGCCGGCCCGGGGGTGCAGCACGGTGGCGGCGGACAGCGCCACCGCGTCGGGGAGGATCGCGGACCAGCCGGCGTTGCCGGACAGGCCGGCGGCGAGCGCCGCGACGGTGGAGTCGCCCGCGCCGGTGGGGTTGCCGGTGACGGCGGCGGGCGGGGCGCAGCGCCACGAGCCGTGGGCGTCGACGGCGAGCAGGCCGTCGGGGCCGAGCGAGGCGAGGACGGACTCGGCGCCGCGGCGCAGCAGGGTCCGGGCGGCGTCGTGCGGGTCGGGCAGACCGGTGGCGGCGGTGAGTTCGGCGGCGTTCGGCTTGACCGCGGTGGGGCGGGCGGGCAGTGCGGCGAGCAGGGCGGGGCCGTCCGCGTCGAGCACCACGGGAACGTCGAACCCGCGTCCCAGGGTCACGAGTTGGGCGTAGCCGTCGGCGGGGGCGCCGGGCGGGAGGCTGCCGGAGAGGACCAGGACGGCGGCCTGCGGGAGGTGGCGTTCGGTCTCGGCGAGCAGTGCGTCCCACTCGGCGGGGGCGAGCGCCGGGCCGGGCTCGTTGAACATGGTGGCGTCGGCGGTGTCGACCACGGCGACGGTGCGGCGGGTGTCGCCGGCGATCGGGACGGCGGCGTGGTCGAGCCCGGCGGCGGCGAGTTCGGTGCGCACCGCCTCGCCGGTGGGGCCGCCGAGCGGCAGGACGCAGCGGGCGGGGCGGCCGAGCGCGGTGAGCACCCGGGCCACGTTGACGCCCTTGCCGCCGGCCTGGGCGGCGATACCGGTGACCCGGTGGCTGGTGTGCGGGCGGAAGTGGGGGACGGTGTAGGTGACGTCCAGCGCCGGGTTGGGTGTGACGGTGAGGATCACGGTGGACGCCCCCAGGGACTTGGATACGGTCGGTCTGCTGATCGAAGCTGCTTGATCATAGCGAGATTCGCGCAGCTTCGATCACGGAAGCTTCGATCGGGGTGGGGTTGCTACTTGAGCAGTCGGGACAGTCGGCGGTCGGCCAGCACCCGCCCGCCGGTCTGGCAGGTCGGGCAGTACTGGAGCGAGGAGTCGGCGAAGTTCACCGAGCGCACGGTGTCCCCGCACACCGGGCAGCGCTCGCCGGCCCGGCCGTGCACCGCAAGGCCGGCCTTCTTCTCCGACTTCAGCCCGCCGACCGGCGCCGCCCGCAACTGCTCCAGCGCGCCGCCCAGTTCGTGCCGGACGGCGGCGTGCAGCCGGGCCAGCTGCTCGGCGTCCAGCGAGGCCGCCAGTGCGTACGGGGAGAGCCTGGCGGTGTGCAGGATCTCGTCGGAGTACGCGTTGCCGATGCCGGCCAGGACGGTCTGGTCGGTCAGGAAGGTCTTCAGCCGCTGCCGGGCCCCGGCGGCCAGCGCGGTCAGCTGCCCAGGGGTGACGGCGAGCGCGTCGACGCCCAGGCGGGCGATGCCGGGGACCTGCTGAGGGTCCGTCACCACGTGGGCGGCGAGCCGCTTGGTGGTGCCCTGCTCGGTGAGGTCGAAGCCGCTGCCGTCGTCCAGCACCAGCCGCAGTGCGAGCGGGCCGCGCCGGCCCGGCGGTTTGGCGGGGAAGGACTCCCGCCGGTGCACCCAGCCGGCCCGGGCGAGGTGCACCACCAGGTGCGGGCCGCCGTCGGTGGCCAGGTCGAGGAACTTGCCGTGGCGGGACACCCCGCTGACGGCCCGTCCGGTGAGCGCCTGCACCGGCGGGTCGACGGTCTTCAGCGCCTGGATCGACAGCACGTCCACACGCTCCAGGACGCGCCCGGCGCAGGCGGCGGTCAGCCGCTCGGCGAGCGCCTGTACTTCGGGGAGTTCGGGCACCCGTCCAGTCTCGCCCGGCCCTGCGCGGGCGGGCCACCGGGGCGGTGGTGGACGGGTGACGGCCGCACGCTAAGTTGTCTGTACAAGTGGATGGTCGGGGAGCTGTCGGAGGGAGACGCCGGTGAGCCAGAACGCCGTGCCGTTCGTGGTGTTGGCGGCCGCGCTGCTGCACGCGGTGTGGAACGCGCTGGTGCACGGGGTGCGCGACCGGTTGGCCGGGCTGGCGCTGATGAACGTGGTGTTCGCGGCCTTCGGCGCGGTCTTCGCGCTGGTCGTGCCGCTGCCGGGCGCCCGCGCCGTGCCGTACCTGCTGGCCTCGACCGCCCTGCAGCTCGGGTACCAGCTGCTGCTGGCCCGGGCCTACCGGCTCGGCGACTTCGGCCAGATGTACCCGATCGCCCGCGGCACCTCCCCGGCGGTGGTCGCCCTGCTCGCCGCGACCGTCCTGCACCACCCGCTGCCGGTGGGGCAGGTCGCCGCCGTCGCGGTGATCTCGCTCGGCCTGGCCGGACTCGCCCTGGTCGGCGGGTGGCCGCGCCGCGACCAACTCCCGGCGCTGGCCGCCGCGCTCGGCACCGGCGTGCTGATCGCCGGCTACACCGTGGTGGACGGGAGCGGGGTGCGCGCCGCCGCCTCCACCGCCGGTTACATCGCCTGGATGTTCCTGCTGCAGGGCCTGGCCGTCCTCGCCGCCGTCCTCGCCGTCCGCGGCCGCGCCCTGCTGCCCGCGCTGCGCGAGGGCCGCGCCGCCGCGATGGCCGGCGGCCTGATGTCGCTCACCGCGTACGGCCTGGTGGTGTGGGCGCAGACCGTCGGCGACCTGCCCACCATCGCCGCGCTGCGCGAGACCTCCATCGTGATCGCCGCCCTGATCGGCACCCTCGTCCTGCGCGAACGCCTCGGCGCGCTGCGCCTGGCCGCCAGCGCCACCGTGCTGACCGGCATCGCACTGCTGGAACTCGCCCGCTGACGGCGGGCCGGGTCTGCTGATGTCCAGCGGATTTCACTCGCAGCCAAGGGGAGTTCAGATGGACCGGCCGACCGCACCCGCCAATCCGCGGGAGTCTGCGCGCGGCCTCGGGTGGGCGCTCGCGCTCCAGGGGCTCCTGGAGTTCGGATCGGTCGTCGTCGTCCTGAGCGGGCTGAGGCCGGCGTCGGAGGTCGTGGGACTGATCATGGTCGGCTACCTGCTGCTCGTCGTCGTGTCCTGCTCGGCCGGCGCGGTCTGGGTGCGCAAGTGCTGGCGCAACGCCGAGGCGCTCGCGCCCGGGAGTCAGCCGTACCGGCTGGGCCCGACCACCGCGGGCTGGCTGATCCCGGTGGCCAACCTCTGGATGCGCCGGCGGATCCTGCTCGGCCTGTGGCGGACCCTGGGGGTGAGCGCCGACCCGATCCTGGTGCACCTGCTCTGCGTGGTGGCTCCGCTGTCCGCCCTCGGGGGCCTGCTGCCCGGTGACAAGTCGGCCCCCGTGGTGGCGGACATCGTCCTGGCGGCGCTGTTCATCCAGGTGGTCCGCCGGATCACGGCCCGTCAGTCGGCCGTCCTCGACGTCCCGGCGAAGGAGGACTGGGAGGCCGCCGTCGAGGCCGACCGGGCGAAGCTATCCGCCAAGTGATGTCGACGCGGCGGCCAACCGGTGGGCGGCGTCCGCCAGTTGGGCATGGTTCTCGGCTCCGGCCCAGCTCACCCGGACCCGCGGGGCCGGTTCCGCGGTGAAGTAGCCCGTGCCGGGGGTGACGGTGACGCCGTGGCGCAGCGCGGCGGCGGCGAAGGCGGCCGGGTCGATGTGAGCGGGCAGCGGCAGCCACAGGTGGAAGCCGCCGTACGGGAGCCGGGCGGGCAGCAGGGCCGGGGCGCGGTCGGCCAGGGCGGCGGCGAACAGCTGCCGGCGGGCGGTCAACTCCCGCCCCAGCGTGCGCAGATGGCGCGGCCAGTCGGCGGAGGTGACGAGCTCCAGGGCGGCTTCCTGGAGCGGACGCGGGACGAAGAAGGAGTCCACCGTCTGGACGGCGCGCAGCCGGGCCAGCGCCGGGCCGCGGGCCACCAGCGCCCCCACCCGCAGGCTCGGCGAGGCCGCCTTGGTGAGCGAGCGCACGTGCACCACGGTGCCGTCGGGGTCGTCGGCGGCCAGCGGCGGCGGCAGTTCGGGGGCGTCGGTGTGGGCCAGCAGCCGGGCGAAGTCGTCCTCCACCACGAACGCTCCGGCGCGCTTCGCGGCGGCCAGCACGGCCCGCCGCCGCTCCGCGCCGAGCACCGTGCCGGTCGGGTTCTGGAACAGCGGCTGGCAGACGAACAGCCGGGCGCCGGACACCGCGAACGCCTCCGCCAGCCGCTCGGGACGCACCCCGTCCTCGTCCACCGGAACCGGCACCGGACGCAGTCCGGCGGCCCGGGCGATCGCCAACAGGCCCGGATAGGTGGGGGATTCGACCAGCACCGGCGCACCGGGCGGGGCCAGCGAACGCAGCGCCGTGGTCAGCGCGCTCTGGCCGCCGGCGGTGATCAGCACCTCGGCCGCGGTGACGCCCCCGCCGACCTGCCGGGCGAACCAGCCGCGCAGCTCCGGCAGGCCCTCCAGGGGCGGACGCCCCCACGCGCCGGGGCGGCGGCCCGCCCGGGACAGCGCACCGGCGAGCGCCCGCTCGGGCAGCAGCGACGCGTGCGGGTAGCCGCTGTTCAGGTCGATCACCTCCGGCGGGGCCAGCGCGAGCGCCGTCAGCACCCCCGCGGCGTCCACCGTCCGGGCCGGCGGCGCACCCGCCTCCGCACTGAGCGCCACCTCCTGCCAGGAGAAGTCGCCCTGCGGGAGAGGAGCGGGCCGTGGCTCGGCCCGGAACACCCCCGCGCCCGGACGCGCCACCACCACGCCCTCCGCGACCAGCTCGCGGATCGCCCGGGACACCGAGACCGGACTGACCCGGTAGCGCTCCACCAGCTCCCTGCTACTGGGAATCCGCTCGCCCGGCGAGTAGCGCAACACCGTGCTGCGCAGCGCTTCCGTCAGCTCCTGCACGGTCATTGACAGACCTTCCGATCGCCTGAGGGCAACTGCTACCGTCCTGTATGTCAGCACAGAATAGCGCTATCGCCCCACTGCCAGTAGCAGTCACCGGAACCGTCCAGGCCGCGCTGGGGACGCTCGCCTTCTCCTTCACCTTCCCCGCCATGACGTGGGCCCTGCGGGGCTTCGGGCCCTGGACGCTCACCGGACTGCGCGGAGTCCTGGCCGGGCTGCTCGCCGCGGCCTGCCTGGCGGCGGCCGGCGCCCGGATGCCGCCGCGGTCCGCCTGGTCGGGCCTGGCCGCCGTGGTGGCGGGCTGCGTGGTCGGGTTCCCGCTGCTGTCCACCTTCGCCCTGCAGCAGGCCTCCACCGCGCACTCCGCCGTGGTGATCGGCCTGCTGCCGCTGGCCACCGCCGCGGTCGCCGCCCGCCGCGCCGGAACCCGACTGCCCCGCGCCTTCTGGCTCGCCGCGTTCGTCGGGGCGCTCGCGGTGCTGGCCTTCACCGTCCGGCAGAGTCACGGCGCGGGACTGGCCACCGCCGACCTGTACCTCTTCGTCGGCCTGCTGATCTGCGCCGTCGGCTACGCGGAGGGCGGCCGGCTGGCCCGCACCCTGCCCGGCTGGCAGGTGATCGCCTGGAGCCTGGTCGCCGCCCTCCCCGTCACCGCCGTCACCGCCGCCCTCGGCCTGGCCGCCGAACCCGTCCACTGGACCTTTCGCGGCGTCACCGGGCTGGCCTACCTCGGCGTGGTCTCGCAGTTCCTCGGCTTCGTGGTCTGGTACCGCGGCATGGCCGCGATCGGCGTCCCCCGTGCCAGCCAGCTCCAGCTCGCCCAGCCCCTGTTGACGATCTGCTGGGCCGTCCTGCTGCTCGCCGAGCCGCTCCCGGCCCTCGCCGTCCCGACCGCCCTCGCGGTCGTCGCCTGCATCGCCGTCACCCAGCGCACGGCGGGCGGGCGCTGAGCGGCTCAGCGGCTGAGTGGCAGGGGTCGGGCGGACTCGACGGGGAGGCGAGAGTTCGGCGATCCCGTTGGAGCTGCTGCGGACCCCGCCGCCCAAGGGGCGCGCCGACGCCGCCCGCAACCGCGCCGCGGTGCTGGCGGCCGCCGCCCGGCTGTTCGCCGAGCACGGCGTGGACGCGGTCTCGACGGACCAGGTGGCGACGGCCGCGGGCGTCGGCAAGGGCACGTTGTTCCGGCGCTCCGGCGACAGGCCGGGGCCGACGGTGCTGCTGCTGGACGCCCGCGAGCGCGAACTCCAGGACGGGATCCTGCACGGGCCGCCGCCGTTCGGTCCGGGCGCGTCGGCGCAGGAGCGCGCGGTCGCGTTCGTCGCGGCGTACGTCGACCACCTGCTGCCGCACCTGGCGCTGGCGCGGATGTCGGAGACCGCCGCGCCGGGCGCCCGCTACCCCGGATCGGCGCGTACCGGTTCCGGCGCCGCCACCTGACGGTGCTGCTGGCCGGCGCCCCCGACCGGCAGCACACCGCGCCCGCCCCGCCGGCGGCGCCGGCCGCCGAACACGTCACGGCGCTGCTGCCCGAACTCGGCGAACGACGGCTGCGCGAGGGCGTCGAGCGGTCGGCCCGCGCCGTGACGGCGTGACGACGGGTCAGGCGGCGGTTCCCGTCCGGTAGTACAGCGACTCGCCGGCCGCCACCGCGCGGCGGGCCAACCCGGCCATCGCGGAGAGCTGTTCGAGCGCGGCGGCAGGCGGTTCGACGCCCTGGTACGGCCGCAGCGCGGCGAGCCCGGCCGGGCTCGCGGCGGCCAGTGCGTCGCGGACGGCCGGGTTGATCCCGTACGTCCACGGCTCCCCGAAGTGGGGCGCGTTGGACAGAAAGCAGCCGTACGCGGCCGGGTCGATCTCCGGCCAGATGAGACCGGTGATCAGCGACGGGTCCGGCCCGTCGACGACCAGCTCCTCCATCAGCAGCAGGACGTCGACCGGGTCGGTGAGGCGCGCGCGCAGGCCGTCGAAGGCGGGCAGCGCGGGGCCGCCGCCGAGGGTGGTGAGGACGGCGGCGGCGTTCGGGGCGCGGAAGAACTCGAGTTCGGACAAGCGGAGTCAGCCGGAGAGGGCGCAGTACAGGTGCTGCTGGGCCTTCTGGGCACGGCGGGCCAGGACGCCCAGGCGGTGGATCAGCTGGACGAGTTCGGCGGTCGCCAGCGGCCGGAGCTCCTCGGCGCGGGCCCAGCGGGCGGCGAGTTCGGGCAGCCGCTTGCGCTCGATGGTGGCGAGGATGTCGCGGGTCTCGTCGGGCAGTTCCACCACCCAGGGCCCGGTCATCCACGGGTCCTCCCGGTCTACCTCGGTGACCGACCCCTCCTCCGTCACCCAGGGCTGCGGCCCGGTAGGCCAGATCGAGCGGTCCGGCGCGCCGCCGGCCTCGAACTCCTTGGTCTCCACGGCGGCCACCAGCCGGCGCAGCACGGTGGTCGGATCGATCCGCTTGGCCCGCACGGATTCGAACGCCTCCGCGGGCTTCCCCTCCTTGTCGGCCAGCACCGTTCGCACGGCCGTCTCGTCGGCAGCCCGGAAGTAGTCGGTCTGCAGGTCAAGGTCCAGGATCATGTCGCACGCTCCCCTCGCTCGGCAAGGTGCCCAGTGGACCACGGCGAACGGACGCTTGGGTACCGGGCCCCCGGTTCGCCGCCGTCCTGTGACCTCGCGGCCGCCGCCGGGGCCGCCTACCGGAGAGCGGGCCGAGCGGGCCGCGGGACACCCCCGCACAGCGGAGTCGCGCGGCCCGTTCCGGTCAGTAGGCGCCGGGTATGTTCGCGGCCCGGCAGGCCTGCGCGTACTGCGGGGTGCAGATCTCCTCGGCCTTGTACAGGCCGGCCGCGACGATGGTCTCGGCGACCTTCGCCTTGGTGACGACCACCGGGCTGAGCAGCATGGACGGGATCTGGCTGCCGTTCGAGTCGGTGATGGTGGCGGCCACCGAGGTGACGTCGATGCCCTTGACCAGGTAGACCGCCATGTTGGCGGCGGCCTCGGCCTCCGGCTGGTACGGCTTGTAGATGGTGTACGCCTGCTCGCCGGTGAGGACCCGGCGGACGGCGTCCAGCGAGGCGTCCTGCCCGCCGACCGGGACGTCGGTGCGTCCGGCCTTGTGCAGCTCGTCGATGATCGCGCCGGCCATGCCGTCGTTGGCGGAGTAGACGGCCTGGAAGCCGTTCTTCCCGAGCTTGTTGATCGCCTCGCCGACCTTGGCGGCGGCCACCTCGGGCTTCCACTCGCCGGACTGCTCGTAGGCGACCCGCTTGACCTTGCCGTCCAGCGCGTGGTGCGCGCCGGCCTTGAAGTCGGCGGCGTTCGGGTCGGTCTCCGCGCCGTTGATCATCACGATCTCGGCGCCGGCCGCCCGGCCGCCGAGCGCGTCCAGCAGGGCCTGGCCCTGCAGTTCGCCGGTGCGCTTGTTGTCGAAGGAGATGTACGCGGCGACGTTGCCGGCGGCCAGCCGGTCGTACGCGATGACCTTGGTGCCCTTCTTGGTGGCCTCGTCCACCCACGGCGCGGTGACGGCGGCGTTCACCGGGTCGAGCAGGATCACCTTGACGCCGCGGGCGAGCAGCGCGTCGAACTGCTGCTTCTGCGCCTTCTCGTCGCCGTCGGCGTTGGCGTAGTCGATGGTGCACTTGGTGCACAGGCCGGTGACGGCGGTCTCGATCAGTGGCTTGTCGAACGCCTCGTACCGGGTGGAGGAAGCGCGTTCGGGCAGCAGCAGGCCGATCGCCTGGTTGCCCGAGGACGTGTTCTTGCCGCCCCCGCAGGCGGCAAGCGACAGCGTCATCGACACGGCGGCCGTGCCGATGACGAGTCGACGCGTCATCGAATTCATGGTGGGTGGTGCCTCCCTGAGAGCGCCGCGTCCTTGCGGCGAGAGTGAAGGGGAGTCAAGCCCACCCGTCATGTGTCGTCAAGAAGTAAATCATCGCCCGGGGAGGGTGAGGCAAGTCGTTACCTTCTTGAAGGCATCGAGCGAGGTCGGTCCGCGTCGCGTTCAGCGGGCGTTGCGGGCCACCAGGAACACCCCGCCGACGACTATCGCGCCGCCGAGCATGATCGGCCAGGTCAGGGCCTCGGAGAGGAGCAGCCAGCCGAGGAACACGGCCACCACCGGGTTGACGTACGCGTAGGTGGCGACCAGCGGCAGCGGTGCGCGCTGCAACAGCCAGGCATAAGACGTGAACGCGACGATGGAGCCGAACAGCACCAGGTACCCCAGCCCGACCCAGGACGCCGTGGACACCGCCGCCGGGTCGAAGTCGCCCGGCTCGCCGCGCAGGAACGACAGCGCGAGCGCGCCCACCGCACCCGCCAGCATCTCGTACACGCTCGCCACGAACGGGTCGGCCGGCAGCGGCAGTCGGCCGGCCAGCACCGAGCCGAGTGCCCACACCACCGCACCGATGACCACCAGCACCAGGCCGGTCAGCCCCACCTGGCCGGTCAGGCCCGGCGCGGTCAGCACCGCCAGGCCCACCAGACCGAGCAGCACGCCCGCCAGCGTGGCCGGGTCGGTCCTGGTCCCGAACGCCCGGCGCAGCAGCACCACCCACAGCGGCACGCTCGCCACCATCAGCGCCGCCAGCCCCGACGGGACGGTCTTCTCCGCGAGCACCACCATGCCGTTGCCGCCGGTCAGCAGCAGCACGCCCACCAGTGCGGCGGAGGCGAACTGACGCCACGTCACCCGCAGCACCCCGATCCCGCGACGGGCCGCCAGACCCACCGCCAGCAGCAGCCCGGCGGCGGCGAACCGCAGCGCGCCGGACAGCAGCGACGGCATGGTCTCCACCACCACCCGGATCGCCAGATAGGTCGACCCCCACACCACGTACACGATGCCGAGCGCCGCCCAGACCGCCGCCCCCAGCCCGGCCGGGCGGTCGCCGGGACCGGGCGAGCCGTCGGTGGGCGGACAGTCGGGTTCGGCGGCGGACTGCGGAGAGGTGGCGGACATGGGCGTCTCCTTCTCTTGCTCCTGACAGGGTTCGGCGGAATGACACCACACTCCGCCCGCGACCGGCAGGGGGTTTCACCGGCCGATACGGGCAGAAGCCCGATCGCGCACGCCGGGCAGGGCCGACCGGATGAACCGGCGCACCACCGCACCCCCAACCGGCCCCGCCCCGGCCGCCGCGGATGGTAGGCATGGTGGCGGCCCGAGCGCAGCCGACCCGAGGAGCGGCCGGATGGCATGGTTCGCCGCCCCCGAGTACCGGCTCGCCCGCGAGCTGTTCCTGCGCCTGCTCGCCCTCGTCTACTTGTGCGGATTCCTCGCCGCCGCACGCCAGTTCCGCGCCCTGCTCGGCACCCGCGGCCTGCTCCCGATCCCGCGCTTCGTCGCCCGCGTCCCGCTGCGGCACGCCCCGAGCCTGTTCCACTGGCACTACAGCGACCGCCTCTACGCCACTGTGGCCTGGACCGGCGCCGCACTCGCCGCCGCCCTGCTCGCCGGCCTCGCCGACCGGGTTCCGCTCGCCGCCGCGATGGCCCTCTGGGCGCTCGCCTGGGCGCTCTACCTGTCGATCGTCAACGTCGGGCAGACCTGGTACGCCTTCGGGTGGGAATCCCTGCTGCTGGAAGCCGGCGCCCTCGCCGTGTTCCTCGGCAATGCCGACACCGCGCCGCCCGTCCTCGGCATGTGGCTGCTGCGCTGGCTGCTGTTCCGCGTCGAGTTCGGCGCCGGACTGATCAAATGGCGCGGCGACGCCTGCTGGCGCAAGCTCACCTGCCTCTACCACCACCACGAGACCCAGCCCATGCCCGGGCCGCTCAGCTGGTACTTCCACCACCTGCCCCGGCCCCTGCACAAGGCCGAGGCCGCAGCGAACCACTTCGTCCAACTCGTCGTCCCGTTCGGCCTGTTCCTCCCGCAGCCGATCGCCTCGGACGCCGCCCTGCTGATGGTCGCCACCCAGCTGTGGCTGATCGCCTCCGGCAACTTCGCCTGGCTGAACTGGCTCACCGTCGCCCTCGCCCTCGGCGCCCTCGACACCGGCACCCTGCGCCGCGTCCTGCCGATCGCCCCCGACCCGCACTACCCCGCCCAACCCGCCTGGTACCAGGCCCTGGTGGCCGCCTACACGCTGCTCGTGCTGGTCCGCTCCTGGCAGCCCGTCCGCAACCTGCTCTCCCCCCGGCAGCAGATGAACCGATCCTTCGACCCGCTCCACCTCGTCAACACCTACGGCGCGTTCGGCTCCGTCAACCGGGTGCGCCACGAGATCGTCCTCGAAGGCACCCGGGACCAGGACGGCGCCCACGGCTGGCGGGAGTACCACTTTCGCGGCAAGCCCGGAGAACTGCGTCGACTGCCAAGGCAGTTCGCGCCCTACCACCTCCGCCTGGACTGGCTGATGTGGTTCGCCGCGATCTCGCCCGCCTACGCCCGCGGCTGGTTCCTGCCGCTGCTCGCCCGGCTTCTCGTCAACGACCCCGACACCCTGCGGCTGCTGCGCCGCAACCCGTTCCCCGACACGCCGCCCGCCCTCGTCCGGGCCCGCCTGTACCGCTACCGCTTCACCACCGGCCCCGAACTGCGCGACACCGGCGCCTGGTGGCACCGCACCCCGCTGCGCGACTACCAGCGCCCCATCGGCCTCGCCGAACTGCGCCACCTCGCCCCCGAAGCGCCCGGAGCCCGCCGGTGATCCGACCCAACTCCCGCCCGCCACCCGGGAAGGGCGTACTGTCGGTGCCGATCCCTACCGTACGGACCACGCGACCGGGCCCGGGCCCGCCGCCACCGGTCCGGCGCGGCCCGGCAATTCACGGGGTCAGGTGCGTGCAAGCGTCGAACGCGCACCCGTATTCTGGCCTCCCGCGACGCCACCGCCGCCGCAACCACCCCACCCGCGCCCCTGCCCGCCACACGCCACGAACCGGACTTCACATGACAGTGCGCACCCTGAACGACGCCGACGACGCCGCGTCCGAGACCGCGTCCGCGACGGACGGCGAGACCCGCCAGAGCACCCGTGAGGAGCTCGGCCGGTTCGCCGACCAGGGCGGCTTCACACTCAACCACGAGACCAACCCCTGGCTCGAAGCCGCCGAAACCCTCAAGGGCCCCGAGGACGCCCGCGCCGCGTCCACCGTCCTCGCCGAACTCCGCAGCCGCGACACCCGCGCCGTCGGCAAGGCCGCCAACGCCATCGCCGACAAGGCCGGCCTGCGCATCCCCGACACCCTCGGCGGCCTCACCACCCTGCTGGACCTGCTCCAGCGCGTCCACGCCACCTCCGCCGTCCTCCGCACCGACGCCTACCAGCACGACCTGCCCGAACTCGCGGCCGCCACCGGCAACAGCGGCTACCGCAAGTACGAGGGCATCAAGCTCGGCTGGGCCCGCCGCCGCGCCCTCCGCAGCCAGGCCCGCGCCCTCACCCCCGCCGGCACCCGCGCCCCCAACCGCGCCGAGCTGCACGCCGCGCTGGTCGCCGCGACGGTGGCCCACCGCGACTGGCAGGCCCTCGCGGCCGACGCCGCGGCGGGCTCCTCGCGACCCTCCGTGCCCGTGGACGGGGCCCTGCTGACCGAGACCGCGAACGTCGTCGAGTCGCTCGCCGACGCCGTCCGCTCGCTCACCCGACTGCTCCCCGAGCGCGCCCTCGACTCCCTCCCGCTGGGCGAACTCGCCGACCTCGTCGACCGCCTGGCCGCCGACGAAGGCACCCTCTACCGTCTCTCCGCCCTCCGCCAGCTCCGCCTCGAACTCGCTGAGCAGGGGCTGACGGAGCTGCTGGACGAGCTGACGGAGCGTCAGGCCGACAAGGACGCTGCGCTGGCCGCCTACGACCGTCACCAGTCCGCCCGCTCGGCACTGGCGGCGGGGCCGCGACCGGCGACGGACGAGAGCCCGGCCGAGACGGCCGTCGAGGTCGAGGCTGAGGCTGCGGTCGAGGAGCCGGCTGCTGAGGTCGAGCCGGAGGCGGTTGTTGAGGCTGCCGTCGAGACGGCGGCCGAGGCCGAGGTCGAGCAGGCTGACGCCGAGGTCGAGGTCGAGGCGGTGGCTGAGGCTCCGGCGGAGGTTGTCGCCGAAGAGGACGCCGAGGTTGCTGCGGTGGCGGTCGAGGTCGAGCCGGAGGCTGTCACCGAGGCCGAGTCGGAGTCGGTCGTTGAGGTCGAGCCGGAGCTGGAGCCGGTCGCGGTCGCCGAGGTCGAGGCGGTTGTTGAGCCGGTCGCCGAGGAACCTGCCGCTGTGGTTGAGGCTGAGCCGACGGTGGAAGCCGTTGCCGAGCCGGAGGTTGCCGCGGAGCCCGAGGTCGAGCCGGTCGCCGAGCAGGCTGACACCGAGGTTGAGGCCGCGGCGGTGACTGAGGCTTCGGCGGAGGTTGTCGCTGAGGTCGAGTCGGAGCCGGTCGCTGAGGCGGTTGTTGAGCCGGTTGCCGAGGTCGAGGCGGAGCCGGTCGCGGAGACCGTCGCCGAGGCTGAGGCCGAGGTTGCCGTGGGGCCCGAGGCCGATTCGGTCGCCGAGGTCGAGGCGGTTGTTGAGCCGGTCGCCGAGGTCGTTGAGGAATCCACCGCCGCGGTTGAGGCCGAGCCGGAGGTTGCCGCGGAGCCCGAGGCCGAGCCGGTCGCCGAGCAGGCTGACACCGAGGTTGAGACCGAGGCGGTGACTGAGGCTTCGGCGGAGGTTGTCGCTGAGGTCGAGTCGGAGCCGTTCGCTGAGGCGGTTGTTGAGCCGGTTGCCGAGGTCGCCGAAAAGCTGGCGGTTGAGGTCGAGCCGGAGCCGGTCGCGGTCGCCGAGGTCGAGGCGGTTGTTGAGCCGGTCGCCGAGGTCGTCGAGGAACCCGCCGCTGCGGTTGAGGCCGAGCCGGAGGTTGCCGCGGAGCCCGAGGTCGAGCCGGTTGTCGAGGCTGAGTCGGAGTCGGCCGCGGAGGCCGTCGCCGAGCCGGAGGTTGTCGTCGAGGCGGAGCCGGTCGCGGACGTCGTCGCCGAGGCTGAGGCTGCGGTCGTCGAGGAGCCTGTGGTCGCGGCCGAGCCCGAGGCCGAGCCGGTCGCGGACGTCGCTGCCGAGTCGGCCGTCGAGGCCGAGGCGGAGCCCGCCGTCGAGGCCGTTGCCGAGCCTCTCGCAGGCGCGGCGCCCGTCAAGCCGGAGTTGACTCCCGGTAAGCCGATCACCGGCTACTCCGCGGAGGAACTGGTCGCGCTGGTGGCGTGGTTCGACGCGGACGGGACCGAGCGGAGTGACGACGAGCTGCTGCGGGCGGCGATGAAGGAGCTCGGGTTCGCCCGGCTCGGGCCGCGCATCAAGGAGGCGCTGGGGGCAGCCGTGGCCTCCGTGCGGAGCTGACGCAGCGCCAGGACTCAACCCCGTGCCCGTCGTTGTGCGATTTCGCGCAGCGGCGGGCACGGTCGTTCGGAGGGTGGGCGCAGGGCCGTGGATGTTCGCCTTCCCGATCGGGCGGTGCGGATCTACGATCTTGCTTCCGGATCACTGCGGGAATGATCCTCCGGGGGGAGCGCGGTCATGGTGAACCACGTGATCGGCATTGTTCTGATCGTCCTTGGCGCGCCGCTGGTCGGCATCGCCGGCAACGTCATCGGCGAGAAGGTGCACGAGGGCGTCGGTCGCGCGATCTCGGTCGGTGGGGTGCTGGCGGTGCTGGGGGTTGCGGCGTGGTTCATCGTGCGGAGTTTCTGAGCGCGTCGCGGGTCATGCGCCGATGTCCTCCTGCCAGAGGTCGGGGCGGGCGGCGATGAAGTCCGTCATCAGGCGTACGCACTCGGGGTCGTCCAGCCGGGTGATTCCGGTGCCGTGTTCGGCGAGCCAGTGGTGGCCGCCGGTGAAGGTGGTGGATTCGCCGATGACCACGTGTCCGATGCCGAACTGCCGGACCAGGCCCGAGCAGTACCAGCACGGGGAGAGCGTGGTGACCATCACCGTGTCCCGGTAGCCGCGCAGGCGGCCGGCGGCGCGGAAGGCGGCGGTCTCCGCGTGCATCGACGGATCGCCGTCCTGGACGCGGCGGTTGTGGCCGCGCCCGAGCAACTCGCCGTCCGCGCCGAACAGCGCGGCCCCGATCGGGATCCCGCCCTCGGCCAGCCCTAGCCGCGCCTCCGCCACCGCGACCGTCAGCCACTCCTGTGCCTGCTCCGTCGAGACCGTCACCGGCCACCTCCTCAGTCCGCGACCGGTCTACCCGCTCCCGCGCACGTACACCGCACCCAGGGCGCACTTCGCTCGATCGAGTGTTCGGGGCGCGGCGGCCGTAACCGAGGATCGACGGTCGGTCAGGACAGGCCGAGGATGCGGACGAGGCGCTCGGGGAGCCCGTCGTCGATGGGGAGCCCGGTGACGAGCCGGCGGTAGAAGACCGCTCCGGCCAGGGCATCCATGAACAGTTCGACGTCGGTGTCGGCGGGCAGGTCGCCGCGGTCGACGCCGCGGCGGACCACGGCGGCGCAGTTGGCCCGGCGTTCGGTGAGGAAGGCCGACCGGAAGGCCTCCAGGGCGCCGGGGCGGCCGGAGAGGTCGGCGATCAGGGCGGGCATCGTCGCGCCGGCGGGGGTGGCGGTGTAGTTGGCGATGGTGCCGCGCAGCCAGGTGGTCAGGTCGTCGCGGGTGTTGCCGGTGTCCGGTACCGGGCCGGTGTCCATGCGGGAGGCCAGGGCGTCCGCGACCAGGGCCGCCTTGTCGGGCCACCAGCGGTACAGGGTGCTCTTGTGCACGCCCGAGGTGCTCGCCACTCCTTCGACGGTCAGTCGTGCGTACCCGGCCTCGCCGAGCAGGGCGAGCGTGGCGTCGAGCACCCGCTCGCGGCTCCGGGGCCCCTTGGGTGGCGCGGACGGGGGAGAGGGGGTGGGGCGGGAGGTGGTCATGGAGCCCAGCCTGCCAGAATGCGACGCGACGTCGCGTCGCATTTGGAGGATTGATGCGCTTCGCAGTCTTTGCCGGATCCGCCGCCGGCACCCGCACCGAGTACGCCGCCCTGGCCGCCGCACTGGGCGCCACGCTGGCCCGCAGGGGCATCGGCATCGTCTACGGAGGCGGCCGGGTCGGACTGATGGGCGCGCTGGCCGACGCCGCGCTGGCCGCCGGCGGCGAGGTGGTCGGCGTCATGCCGAAGGCCTTGGCGGACAAGGAGATCGCCCACCGCGGCCTGACCCGCCTGCACGTGGTGGAGGACATGCACCGGCGCAAGGCCGCGATGGCCGAGGCCGCCGACGCGTTCGTCGCGCTCCCGGGCGGCACCGGCACCCTGGAGGAGCTGTTCGAGGCGTGGACCTGGCAGCAGCTCGGACTCCACGCCAAGCCCGTCGCACTGCTCGGCCCGCCCGGATTCTGGCAGCCCCTGACCGGGCTCGCCGACCACCTGGTCGACACCGGTTTCGTCCGCCCCGCCCTACGGAACCTGATCGCCGAGACGGACCCCGACGCCCTGCTCGACGCCGTCGAGCGCTGGCGGCCGCCCACGCCCAAGTGGGAGACCGCCCCGGCGGCGGACGAGGCGGTGCTGGACTCCGTGGGCTGGATCTGCGTCCGCGACCGGCGCCTGCTGGCCGTCCGCACCCACGGCAAGGACGCCTTCTACCTCCCCGGCGGCAAGCTCGAACCCGGTGAGACCCCGGCCCGGGCGCTGGCCAGGGAGCTGGGCGAGGAACTCGGACTGACCTGCACCCCCGAGGACCTCGCCCACGCCCACACGGTCGAGGCCCCGGCCCACGGCCGCCCCGGCGTCCGGCTGCGCATGCGGTGCTACACCGGCCCCGCCGAAGGCGCGCCCACCCCCGGCGCGGAGATCGCGGAGCTCGCCTGGATCACCGCCGCCGACAGCGACCGGTGCGCCCCCGCGTTGCGGGAGCTGATGGCCCGGCTCGACCTGGCCCGGTAGCCCACCGCTCAGCGCAGCACCGCGGCGAGCAGGTCGGCGCCGAGCGCCGCGGTGACGGTGAGGTCGAGACCGTGGTGGACGTAGCGGCCGCGCCGGTGGGCGGTGAGCAGACCGGCGCGGCGCAGCACCGCGAGGTGACGGGAGACCTCGGGCGCGGTGAGGTCCCAGGCGCGGGCGAGCTCGGAGGTGGTGTGCGGGCCGCGGGCCAGGCTGCGGACCAGACGCAGCCGCACGGGGTGGGCGAGGGCGTCGAGGCGCAGCCGGACGGCGTCCAGCGGGACGGTGGCGGCGTGCTCCCCGCCGGCCGCCGGGTACTGGACGACGGGCTGCCAGCCCGGGGCGTGGACGGCGACCAGGTGGGGGTGGCCGAAGACGCTGGGCAGGAAGGTGACGCCCGCGGCGCCGGCGGCGGTGCTGTTGTCCTGGAGCTTGTCGAGGACGAGCGAGCCGCCGTCGGGGGTGAGGGCGACGGCCGCGGACACTTCGTCGAGCGCGGCGGACAGGCCCTGGCGGCGGGTCAGCTCGGCCTTGGCCCGGACGTCCTGGCCGAGCCGGGCGGCCAGGGCCGGCCACTCGGCGTCGAAGAACGCCTCCGCGCACTGCTCCAGGGTGTCCCGGACCCGGGCCCGGACGGCCCGCGGGTCGGCCAGCAGCCGGGCGGCGAACGCCTCCTGCCGCGGGCCGCGGGCCTGCGCGCGGTCGAGCGCGTCGGTGCGGGCGTCCGGGTCGTGCAGGGGCGAACCGCCGACGAAGGCGAGGCGGTTGGAGCCGCAGGTGGTGATCAGCGCGGCCCGGACGTACCGGTCGTCGTCGATCCGGTCGAGGTCGTCGAGTTCGGCGGCGAGGGTCGCCCGGGGCCGGGCGGGCACCAGGAAGTCGGCGCGCGAGGAGCGCCACAGGAACTCGGCCTCGTGCAGCCGGTCCGCGAGTTCCGGGCGCAGGCCCGCCCGCACGCCGGCCGCCCACCCGGCGTACGGCGGATGGTGCTCGGGCGAGGCCAGCACGTGCAGCATCGCGGTGAGTTCGGCGAGCGGGGAGACGGCAAACCGGATCCGCTCCGGCGGCGTCCCGGTCAGGTCGATGCGCAGGGTCACCCGCCCATCCTCCCCGCCCGGCCGAACACGTCCGGGGTCAGGGCTGCGCCGGGCCCGCCAGCAGGACCGGCACGGTGCGGTGCCCGTTGGAGATCAGCGAGTCGACCGGCTCCAGCGCCACGGCCGGGTCGAGCGCCAGACGGGGGAACCGCTCGAACAGCGCGCTCAGCGCCGTGCGGGCCTCCAGCCGGGCCAGTGGCGCGCCGAGGCAGAAGTGCGGGCCGTACCCGAAGGCGAGGTGGTCCTTGACCGCCCGGGTGACGTCGAAGACCGCGCCGGTGTCGCCGTGCCGCGCGGGGTGGCGGCCGGCGGCCGCGTAGGAGGCGAGGATCGCCTCGCCCGCGCGGACGGTCACGCCGCCCGGCAGCTCGATGTCCTCCAGCGCGAACCGCAGCGGCAGGTGCGCCACCGGCGCCTCCCGGCGCAGCGCCTCCTCGACCGCGTCGTCCCAGCCCGCCTTGCCGGTGCGCACCAGGTCGAGCTGGTCGGGGTGGGTGAGCAGCAGGGTGATGGCGTTGTCGATCAGGTTGACGGTGGTCTCGAAGCCGGCGGAGACGATCAGCACGACGGTGCCGAGCAGTTCCTCCTCGGTGAGGGCGCTGCCGTCGCCCTCGGTGTCGCGGGCGACGATCAGCAGCGAGGTCATGTCGTCGCCGGGCTGCTCGCGCTTGAGGGCGACCAGCGTTGCGATCATCGCGAAGAACGCCGCGTTGTTGGCCTCGGACTCCTCCGGGGTGAGGGTGGTGTCGAAGACCCCGTCGACGTGGTGGCGGAAGCCGTCGCGCAGCTCGTCGGGCAGCCCGAGCAGCCGGGCGATGACCAGGATCGGCAGCGGGCGGGCCAGGTGCTCCCGCAGGTCCACCGGCGAGCCGTCGGCGCCCGCGGCGGCGGCCGCGTCGAGCAGCGTGGTCGTCATCTCCTCGATGGCGTCGCCCAGCGCGGCGACCTGGCGCGGCGTGAAGGCCGAGCTCACCATGCGGCGCAGTCGGCGGTGGCGCTCGCCGTACGCGGAGAACATGTTGCGGGCCGTCAACCACAGGGTCAGCGCCCAGCCGGCCGCGACCGGCCCGTAGTCGGGCCAGTGCTGCCTGCCGTCCTTGGAGACCCGCGGGTCCCTGAGCAGGTCCTCCAGCACGTCGGGGTCGGAGACGGCCCACACCTGCACGCCGAGGATGTCGGCCGGCGTGGCGGGCCCGCGGGCGATCAGCTCGGCGCTCTCGGCGTCGCGGTCCCGCCCGGTCGGGTCGAGGACGAGCAGCGAGTGGTCGACCGGGCACTTCAACGGACGGTTCAGCGAGGTCGGCCCGTTCTCCGACTGACGCTCCACGAGGGCTCCTTCACGGATCGAGGCGCACGGGCGATCCGCACACCCGTCGAGGATGGCCCGCCGCCCGTCACCCGTCGAGGGCGCATCTCCGTGCTCCCGCGCGCCCCCGGCGCGCCCCGGCCGCCCTTCCCCGATTGACGGGGAACGTCAACCGGCGTGACCGAGGCCCGGCCCGGCCTCCACGGTGGGCCGCATGACAACGATCACCGCGCCCCGCCCGACGCCCCGTCAACTCGTCCGGGCCGTCGGCGGCGCGCGCTACGCGGTGGCGCTGGCGGTGGACGCCCTCGGCACCGGGCTGCTGCGACCGTTCCTGCTGCTGTACGGGATCACGGTGCTCGGACTCGGCGCGGCCGCCACCGGCCTGGCGATGACGGTCGGGATCGTCGCCGGGCTGGCCGCCATGCCGCCGCTGGGGCGCTGGCTGGACCGCGGCGCGCGCAGCACGGCGGTGGCCGCGTCGATGCTGGTGCGGGTGGCCGGTGTCGTGGTGCTGCTGGCCGCGCCGCGCGGGAACGCGGTGCTGTTCGCGGCGGCGGCGCTGATCCTGGGCGTCGGCAACCAGGCCTGGCCCGCCGCGCACGCGGCGCTGGTCGCCACCGTCGCCGAGGACCGGCTGCGGGACGCCGCGCTCGCCGCCGGCCGGGCCGTCCGCAACGCCGGCCTCGGGGCGGGCGCGCTGCTGGCGACGGTCTGCCTGAGCGGCGGCGCCCCCGCGCTGCGGGCGCTCGCGGCGGTCTCGGGCGCCGGATTCCTGGCGGCGGCCCTGCTGGCCCGCTCGGTGCGGGTGACGGCCGCCCCGTCCGCCCGGACGGCCGAGCACGCGCCGACGGCGACCGGGCGCGCGCTGGGCACCGTGCTGCTGGCGAACGTGGTGTACGTCTTCTGCCTGAACGTGCCCGAAGTGGCGCTGCCCCTCGTCCTGGTGACGGTGCTGCACGCCTCCCCGGCCTGGTCGGCCGCGGTGTTCGTGCTCAACACGGTGCTGGTGGTGGCCCTCCAACTGCCGCTCACCGGCTGGGCGGCGGCCCGCTGGTCGCGCGGGACGGTGCTGGCGCTGTCCGGCGTGGTGCTGGCCGCGAGCTACCTGGGCTTCCTGCTGGCGGCGCCGTTCGGGCCGCTCGCGGTGGCCCTGGTCTCGGTGCCGTGCACGCTCGGCGAGATCCTGTACGCGGGCAGCGCCACCGCGCTGGTCACCGCGCTGGCCCCGCCGCCGGTGCTGGGCCGCGCGCTGGCCCGCTTCCAGCTCTCCACCGGCCTCGGCCTGGCCGTCTCCCCGGCCGTGATCACCGCCCTCGCCGCGGTCGGCCCGTTCGCCCTGTGGGGCGCCCTCGCCGCCGCCACCCTCGGCGCGTCGGCGGCCGTCGGCCGAACCGCGACGGGGCCGGTCCCCGCCGGACGGACGGTGGCCGGGTCGGCGGCGGTCGGGTCGGCGGAGGACCGGAACCGGCCGGGTGTCCGGGCGAGTTGACGGTTCCTTTAAGGTGCGGGAATGCGAGATTTCGGGGCGGGACTGCGATTCCTGTTCAACGGGCAGCGGTGGGTGGCGCGGCACGGCCGCTGGTGGGGCTTCGGGCTGATCCCGGCGCTGATCACCCTGGTCGGCTACCTGGCCGTCCTGGCCGTGCTGATCGTCTACGCGGGCGACCTGGCGGCCTGGGCGACACCGTTCGCCGACCACTGGTCCGAGCCGTGGCGGGACACCGTCCGGGTGGCGGTCGGCGCGGCCGCCGTCGGCATGGGCGGACTGCTGGCGATGCTGACCTTCACGGCGGTGACGCTGCTGATCGGCGAGCCGTTCTACGAGTCGCTGTCGGCGAAGGTCGAGGAGACCGAGGGCGGCGGTCCGCAGGGCCCCGACCTGCCGCTGTGGCGCGAACTGTGGACCGGCGCCAAGGACAGCCTCGCGGTGCTGCTGCGCGCCGCCGGCTTCGGCGTCCTGCTGTTCCTCTGCGGGTTCATCCCGGTGGTCGGCCAGACCGTGGTCCCGGTGATCGGGGTCTGCGTCTCCGGCTTCTTCCTGACCGTCGAACTGACCGGCACGCCGCTGCAGAAGCGCGGCCTGGCCCAGAAGCAGCGGCTGCGCCTGCTGCGCTCCCGGACGTCGATGGCGGTCGGCTTCGGCGCCGGACTGGTGCTGCTGTTCCTGATCCCGGTGCTGACCGTCCTGGCGATGCCGGGTGCGGTGGCCGGCGCGACCCTGCTGGCCCGCGAGATCGCCCCGCACGAGGAGCCCGCCGGGGAAGCGCCGTCCGACGGCCCCGACGACGGCCCCGACGACGACCCGAACGGCGCACACCCGTCGGCGGACGGCCATCCGGCCCACCCGTATCCGCCGAACCCGTACCCGCAGAACCCCTACCAGCAGCCCTACGCGAACCCGTACCAGCAGCCGCAGGCGAACCCCTACCAGCAGCCCTGAGTCGTGGACCCGCGCCGGAGGTGACCGGAACCTTCACCGAGCGTTGACGAGGATTTGACGCAGAGTCACCGACTGCGCGATAACGTCCCCATGCCCGTATCCGTGGACGCCGCCCCGCGCGGCATTGACCTCGGCGACCCCGCGTTCTGGCGGCTCCCCGAGAAGCTGCGCGCCGAGGCGTTCGCCCGGCTGCGGGAACGCCCGGGGCCGGTGGCCTTCACCGACCGGGCGACGGGGCGGCGGTGCTGGGCGCTGGTCCGGCACGCCGACGTGATGACCGCCAGCCGGTCGCCCGAGGTGTACCTCTCCGGGCCGGGGGTGACCTCGCCGGAGCCCGCCCGCTGGGTGCGGGCGGTGTTCGGCGACTCGATGGTCAACCTGGACGACCCCCGGCACGCCGACCTGCGCCGGGTGGTCGGCCGGGCGTTCACGCCCCGGCTGCTCGCCGAGGTCGAGCAGGACATCGCGCGCACGGCCGCCCGCCTGGTGGACCGGCTGGAGCGCGAACGCCCCACCGACTTCGTCGCCGCCGTCGCCGGGGAGCTCCCGTACCAGGTGATCTGCTCGATGATGGGCATCCCCGAGGAGCAGCGCCGCAGCATCCTGGCCCGGATTAACCGGGCGTCCGCGTCGGCGGGCGTCACCCGGCGCGGGCTGCGGGTGCCCGGCCGCGGGCTGCACGCGCTGGCAGCGATGCACCTGACGGTGGCCGCGCTGGGCCGGGAGCGCCGCCGCCGCCCGACCGGCGACCTGATCTCCGCCCTGGTCACCGCCGACGTGGACGGCCGCCGGCTGGGCTCCCGCGAACTGGGCGCGTTCTTCTCCCTGCTGCTGGTCGCCGGCGTCGAGACCACCCGCAACGCCCTCGCCCACGGCCTGCACCTGCTGACCGTCCACCCCGAGCAGCGGGCGCTGCTGCTCGGCGACCCGGACGCGCACCTGGGCGGCGCGGTGGAGGAGATCGTCCGCCACTCGACGCCGATCGTGCAGTTCCGCCGCACCGTCGCCGTCGACCACAAGCTGTCCGGGATCCGGCTCGCGGCCGGCGACAAGGTGGTGCTGTTCTACGGCTCCGCCAACCGCGACGAGGCGGTGTTCGACCGTGCGGAGGCCTTCGACATCACCCGCTCGCCCAACCCGCACCTGGGTTTCGGCGGCGGCGGCCCGCACTTCTGCCTGGGCGCGCACCTGGCCCGCCAGGAGATGCGCACCATGCTGCGCGAACTGCTCACCCGGCTGCCGGAGATCCGCTCCACCGCCGAGCCGGAACTCGTCCCGTCGTCCTTCGACCACCGGGTGCGCGCGCTGCGGTTCACCTTCTGAGCCGCTCCCGGGACAGCACGGAGGGGCGACCGCCTCGGGGGCGGCCGCCCCTCCGTGCTCGGACGTCGCAGGTCAGGACGGGTGGGCGCCCACCGCGTCGCGGACCTCGGCGCCGAGCACGCTGTTCGTCCGGGCGCAGTGCGCGCCGCAGAAGAACCGGCCGGCGACCTCGACGCCGTGGCCGACGATCCGTACCGTGCACTGCTCGCAGCGCGGCGCCAGCTTCTCCATCGCGCACTCGAAACTGTCGAAGACGTAGGTGTCTCCGGTGATCGTCTTGACCTCGAAGGAAAGCCAGTAGTCGTTCTGGCACACCACGCAGACCGCCATGTCGGGCTCCTCTCGCCGTACGGGTCCACCGCCGAGTCTTGGCCCGCACCGCACCGGCGGCAATCGGCGGCGGTCCGAACGGATCCCGGCGGGTGCGGGCGGCCCCGGACCGGGCCGAGCTGTCGGAACACGGTCAGGTCCGATAATGGTCAGAAAGGCCGGGTTCAGTCGAGGAGGCCGAGATGATCATTCGAATCTGGGAGGCCCAGGTCTCCCCACTCCGGGTCGAGGACTTCTGCGCCCGGCTCGCCTCGATCGTCCTGCCCGAATTCGACCAATGGGACGGCTTCCTCGGCGGCGAACTCCTGCGGGCCCTGGCCGACGGCGACCACCGGGTCCAGATGATCACCCGCTGGCGCGACGAGGAGGCCCTGCGCGCCTACGCCGGCCCGATGTGGAAGATCCGCCCGGTCTGGTCCGAGGGCGAACTCCACGAACTCGAACACCCGCCGACCGTGGCGCACTACCACTCGCTGCGCCGGATGGACCAGCTCCCCGGCGACTGACCCCCGTCAGCCGCGCTGCACCGGGATGCCCGCGTCGGCCTTCACCTGCTTCATCGTCAGGTGCGAGTGCACCTGCGCGATGCCCGGCAGCCCGGACAGCACATCGGTGACGAAGCGCTCGTACGCGGCCAGGTCCGCGACCGCGACCCGCAGCAGGTAGTCCGGGTCGCCGAACAGCCGGTGCGCCTCCACCACCTCCGGCAGCTCCGCGACCCGACGCTCGAACTCGGCGACGGTCGACCGGTCCTCGTGCCGCATCACCACCGTCACGAACGGCTGGAACCCGCGTTCGACCGCCACCGGATCGAGCTGCGCGCGGTACCCGCGGATCACGCCCTGCTGCTCCAGCTGACGCACCCGGCGCAGACACGGCGACGGCGTCAGCCCCACCCGGTCGGCGAGTTCGGCGTTGGTGAGCCGGCCGTCCTGCTGGAGCTCGTGGAGGATTCTGCGGTCGAGGCGGTCCATGGCGCAACATTCTGCCCCACGAGGGGGCTGACCAGCGAAAACGGGACATCGGCTGCCAGCGCCGGACGGATAGCGTCCAGGACGTCGCCCCGACCCCCCTCGAACCCGAAACCGAAGGTGCCATGGACCCGCACGCCCTGTTGCTCTTCCTCGGCGTGGACCTGCTGCTGGTCTGCACCCCCGGACCGGACTGGCTCTACATCGCCGCCCGAGGCCTCGGCCAGGGCCGAACCGCCGCCCTCACCGCCGTCGCCGGCGTCTGCGCCGGCTACGCCGTGCACACCCTGCTCTCCGCCGCGGGCCTCGCCGCCGCGCTGCGGGCGCTGCCCGCCCTGCTCCCCGCGCTGCGCCTGGCCGGCGCGGGCTACCTGGCCTTCCTGGCCGTCACCATGCTGCTCACCCTGCGCCGCGGCGGCCCCGCCGACGCCCTCACCGCGGCCCGCCCGCAGCCCACCTCCGTGGTCCTGCGCCAGTCCCTGCTCACCGCCCTGCTCAACCCCAAGGGCCTGCTCCTCTACCTCTCCCTCGTCCCCCAGTTCGTCACCCCCGGCACCACCCTCCCCGTCGCCGCCCAGGTCACCGCCCTCGGCGCCGTCAACGTCCTGTGCTGCGCCACCATCTACACCGCCGTGGCCCTCACCACCGCCCGCCTCGCCACCCGCCTCACCACCACCCCCACCGCGGCCCGCCGCCTGTCCGCGATCTCCGCGGTCCTGCTGCTCGCCGTGGCCGGAGTGACCGCGGCCGCCTGACGCCTCTCGGTGTTCTGCGCCTTGCTTGCGGCGCCGTCACCGCCTCCCCTCGTCGTGGTCCTTCCGGCTCGTGGCGTGCGCGGTGCTCGTCACCGCCCGCCTCACCATCACCCCCACCGCGGCCCGCCGCCTGTCCGCGATCTCGGCGGTCCTGCTGCTCGCCGTGGCCGGAGTGACCGCGGCTGCCTGACGCCTCTCGGTGTTCTACGCCTTGCTTGCGGCGCCGTCACCGCCTCCCCTCGTCGTGGTCCTTCCGGCTCGTGGCGTGCGCGGTGCTCGTCTCGTGGGCGGTGAGGGCGGCGTGGAGGGTGAGGAGGTCGGGGCCGCGGACGGTGTCGAGGCCGGTGAGGGCGGCGGTGCGGCGGAGGCGGTAGTCGACGGTGTTGGGGTGGACCAGGAGGCGGGCGGCGGTGCGGCGGCGGTCGAGGCCGCAGCTGAGGAAGGTGCGGAGGGTTTCGAGGAGTTCGGGGCGGTCGGTGAGGGGCGCGAGGATCGCGGCGAGTGCGTCGCGGGCCGGCCCGGGGCGGCTGAGCTGGTGGGCGAGCAGGACGTCGTCGAGCAGGTGGAGCCCGGGCCCGCGGCCGGTCGCGTCGGCGATCTGCCGGACCTCGGTGGCCAGTTGGACGGCGTCGGCCACCGCCGAGGGCGCAGCGGTGGTCGCGCCGACGACCAGCGGCGCGCCGCACGCCCTGGCCAGGCGCTCGACCAGCGCGGTGAGCACGTCCCGTTCGAAGGTGCCGGAGGGCAGCAGGATCGTCCCCCCGTCGTCGGCCAGCGCGGCCAGCGGGACGCCGTCCGGGTGGCGGCGCTCCAGCTCGGCGCGCAGGCGGCGGAGCTTTCGTCGGGCGACGACCGAGCGGTTGACGCCGGGGCGGGTCTCGTCGGGGTGCGGGCCGATCGCGAGCGAGAGCACGACGTAGCGGGCGGGCAGCCGGATGCCGGCCCGGTCGGCGGCGGTGCGCGGGTCGCCGCCCTCCAGCAGGCGGGACAGCAGGGCCTGCCGGGCGACCTGTTCGTCGCCGAGCGCGGCCTGCCGCTCCTGGACGTAGCCGGTGGCGACGGCGCAGCTGACGGCCCGTAGCCAGCCGAGCAGGCGGTCCTGCGCGGTGGCGATGTCGGGCAGGTCGGTGGGGGAGGCCTCGGCGAGCAGGCGGGCGGCGCACAGTTGCGCGCCGAGGTGGTAGGCGCCGACCACGGATTCCAGCGGGACGCCTTCGTCGGCCCGTCGTGCGGACGACTCGCGGATCCGGTCGAGTTCGTCCTCGCCGGGCAGCTGCCCGGTGCGCAGGACGTCGACGAACGCCCGGATGCCGCGCTCGACCTGACGGGTGATCTCGCCGCGGAGCTGTTCGGGCGGCAGTGCGTGGTAGGCGGGGAGGCGGTCCAGCAGCCGGGTCATCACTTCGACGGCGAGCCCGGGGGTCAGGGCGAGCAGCCGCAGGTGGGCCGGGGTGCCGCCGAACTCTGGTTCGGGGGCGGAGAGTCGGACGTTGGGTGCGGTCACAATCCACCTCGCGAATCTCTGTGCAGCGGCCCGGCGACGTGGCGGGGCGACGCGTTCATGATGGTTTCCCCGGAGGTTACCTACCCGTAGGTAACTCGCGCGATCCCCCCACTCGCCCCCACCAGGTCGCGCCTCCGGCCCCCAAGTCGGACACCGTCAGAAACGGGAGAGCCATGTACCGAGCCGTCGCCCGGACGATCGCCACCGCCCTCGCCGCCGCCGCTCTCGCCACCGCGGCCCCCACCGTCACCGCCGTCGCGGCCCCCGCCGCGGCGGCCACCGACGGGTTCTACGCCTACGACGGCAGCACCCCGCTGTCCTCGCTGGCCCCCGGCACCGTGCTGAAGACCCGCACCCTGGCGTACCACCTGTTGGGCATTCCGACCCCGGTGCAGGCCGTGCAGCTGCTGTTCCGCACCACCGACGCGCAGGGCCGCCCGTCCGCCGGGGTGACCACGGTGGTGCGGGGCCTGGGCAGCGACGGGTCGAGGGCGGTGTCGTACCAGTCGTTCTACGACTCGCTGAACCCGGCCGACGGCCCGTCCCGGGCGATCGCCGGCGGCCTCACGCTGGGCGGGGCGATCCCCAACGCGGAGGCGCTGTTCGTGGTGCCGTTCCTGCTCCAGGGCTACGACGTGGTGATCCCCGACACCGAGGGCCAGAGCGCCGACTTCGCCGCCGGGCCCGAGTACGGCACCACCACGCTGGACTCGATCCGCGCCGCCTCCGCCTCCGGGGCGACCGGCATGGACGCGAACACCCGGTTCGGCCTGCTCGGCTACTCCGGCGGCGCGATCGCCACCAACTGGGCCGCCGCCCTCGCCCCCGGCTACGCGCCGGACGTCAACCGCCGCCTGGTCGGCTTCGCCGAGGGCGGCTTGCTGGTCGACCCCGCCCACAACCTCAAGTACGTGGACGGCGGGGTGGTCTGGCCGGGCGTCATCCCGATGGCGATCATCGGCGTGGCCCGCGCCTACGACCTCGACCTGACGCCGTACCTGAGCGACTACGGCAAGCAGGTGTACGCGAAGATGCAGAACGCCTCGATCGTCAACGCGCTCGGCCAGTACCCCGGGCTGACCTGGAAGAAGCTCGCCAGGCCGGAGTACGGCGACCCGAACTCCGTCCCCCCGTTCCTGGCCGCCGTCAACAAGGTCAACCTCGGTTCGGCCGCCACCCCCACCGTCCCCGGCTACCTCGCCCAGGGCAACGCCGGCGTGCTGGAGGGCACGTACAGCAACCTGCCCGGCATCGGCACCGGGGACGGCGTGATGGTGGCCGGCGACGTCCGCGCGCTGGCCCGGCAGTACTGCGCCACCGGCAACGGCCGGATCGCCTACCAGCAGTACGACCTGCTCAGCCACCTCGGTGCCGCCGTCCCCTGGGCGCCCACCGCGGTCGCCTACCTGAACGACCGGTTCGCCGGGAAGAGCGCGCCCAGCGACTGCGGCCGCATCCCGGCCGGCAACTCGCTGGCCCCGGAGCGGCCCACCCTCGCCCGGTAGCCGGTAGCCGGTAGCCGGTAGCCGGTAGCCGGTAGCCGGTAGCCGGTAGCCGGTAGCCGGTAGCCGGTAGCCGGCAGCCGACAGCGGGCCCGCCCGGAGCGTCTCCGGGCGGGCCCCGCGGGGTGTCAGAGCTCGCGCGGGTACAGCTTCGCGCCGCGCCGGATCTGCAGGGCCGCGACGATCTCGGTCAGGCCGAGCACCAGCAGCGAGACGGCCGCCAGGATCGCCAGCGCGGTGATCGAGTGGGCGGGGAAGACCATCAGCAGGATGCCCGCCAGCAGGTACAGCGTGCCGATGAAGCCCTGCCAGCCGCGGGCCGGCATCAGCGGGTCGGAGGCCACCGCGGCGAGGTGGGTGATGCCGCGGAACAGCCACCCGATGCCGATCCACAGCGCCAGCAGCAGGATCGACTGGGCGGCCGAGCGGAAGCACAGCAACCCCAGCAGCACGCAGATCGCGCCGCTGACGAACGCCAGCACCCGCAGCGCCGTCGAGACGTGCGTGCCGAACGCGGCGACCAGCTGCACGATGCCGATCACCACCAGGTACACGCCGAACAGCACCCCGACCACCCACAGCGTCTGCTTCGGCCAGACCAGGATCACGATGCCCAGCGCCAGCGAGATCAGACCCCCCGTCAGCACCGCCTGCCAGGCCATCCGCGCCAGTTGCTGGAACGGTCCGACCGTCCCGGGGCGGTCGTCGGTCCGATAAGGGTCTGCCATGGCTCCTCCGAGGTGCCGCTGCGGAACACGGATTTCACCCACCACCCTCGACTCCCGCCCCACCCCCGGGCGCGGCGGAATCCGCCGAACGGGGCAGTCCCCCGCGTGCGGATCCGATACCGTCCGTTCACCCGGGGGTCCTGACGGGGCGTCTACCATCTGACGCTATGACGGATCAGGGGCGGGGGAGCCCACAGGACGCCGCCGACGCGGGGGACACACGCACCAGTGGGGCCGGACCGGGCAGCAGCGGGGCCGGAGCGGACAGCGGCGGGGCCGGGCCGAGCAGCGGCGGAGCGGGGTCGATCGAGGGCCACTACATCGTCTGCGGCGGCAACTCGCTCGCGCACCGGCTGGTCCTCGAACTCACCGAGCAGTACGAGGTGCCGGTAGTCGCCGTGGTGCCCGACCGCTCGCGCGAACACGGGCCCGCCATCGCACAGTTGCCCGGTGTCGCGGCCGTGCTGGAGTACTCCACGCTGACCGGCGAGGCGCTCGAGGCGGCCGGCGTCGACCGGGCCCGCGGCATCGCGCTGATGGACGGCACCGACCAGGAGAACATCCACGCCGCGCTGGCCGCCGAGAACCGCAACCACGGGGTGCGGATCGTGCTGCGGATCTTCAACCAGCGGCTCGGCGAGCACCTGGAGAAGCTGCTCCCCAACTGCGCGGCGCTGTCCGCCTCCGCGACCGCCGCGCCCGCCTTCGCCAACGGCGCCCTCGGCCGCCCGCACTCCGTCGAGGTCGGCGGACGCCACCTGTACGTCGCCTACGACGAGGACATCCACAGCAACCAGCTGTGCCTGGTCGCCGACCGGATCGACCCGCAGGACCTGTCCCAGCTGCGCCTGCTGCCCGACACCGGCGGCCGGGCCGCCGACTTCATCCGGATCGCCGAACGCTTCGGCAGCGGCGAGGGCCCGATCGAACTCGGCCGCCCCGACGTGGCCCCCGCCCGCGAACCCGGCGGCCTGGCCGCCCTGCAGCCCCTCGACGCCGAACCGGCCCTCCGCCAGCCGCTCGGCAAGAGGGTCAAGTGGTGGCTGCTGGACAGCCTCAAGTACTTCACCAACACCCGGCTGCGGGTCATCCTGATCACCGCGTTCGCCGCGATCGTGGTCGGCGCCGCCGTGCTCTACTACCGCACCCAGCACCCGCCCGGCCTCGGCTGGACGCTCTACTCCACCCTGTTGGACGCGGCCGGCGCCGCCCAGCCCGACCTGCCCACCGACCAGGCGCTCGGCGACCCGTGGGCCCGGGCCGCCCAGGTGCTGATCACCTTCTGCGGCATCACCTTCGTGCCACTGGTCACCGCCATCGCGGTCGAGGCCCTCGCCAGCGGCCGCCGCGGCCTGCCCCGCCCGCCCGGCTCCCGCACCCGCGACCACGTCATCGTGGTCGGCCTGGGCAACGTCGGCACCCGGGTCGCCACCCTGGTCCACGGCACCGGCCTGCCCGTGGTCTGCCTGGAACGCGACCCGAACGCCCGCGGCATCGCCGCCGCCCGCGCCCTCGGCATCCCCGTCCTGATCGGCGAAGGCCCCCTGGAGGCCCAGCTCAAGCAGGCCCGGGTCAAGCACGCCCGCGCCGTCGCCGCCGTCACCTCCGACGACGCCGCCAACCTGGAAGCCGCCCTCGAAGCCCGCGCCGTCCGCCCCGAAGTCCGCATCGTGGTCCGCCTGTTCGACGACGACTTCGCCCACCACGTGTACGCCACCCTCGGCAACGTCGCCTCCCGCTCGGTCTCCTACCTGGCCGCGCCCGCCTTCGCCGCCGCCCTGATGGGCCGGGAGGTCCTCGGCACCCTCTCGGTGTTCCGCCACGTCCTGCTGGTCGCCGAACTCACCGTGGAGGAGGGCTCCGCCCTGGAGGGCCGGAACACCGGCGACCTGGAGGCCTCCGGCGGCGTCCGCGTCGTCGCCGTCCGCCTGCACCGCCGCGCCGACGCCTACCAGTGGAACTTCGCCGACCGCTCCCGCCGCCTCGTCCCCGGCGACCACATCGTCGTCGCGGCCACCCGGGCCGGACTGGCTCGTATCATCCAGTGAACGGCGGCCCAAACCCCGGGCGCTGCGAAGGGAACTGACGAGGCGTCGATGATCAGCGCGATCCTGAACGGCAACGCAGGCCTGATCCCGGCCTTCCTGGTCCTGGCCCTGCCGCTCGGCGCCTGGGCCTGGGCGCTCGCCGCGCGGCGCGGCCTGCCGCGATGGTCCATCGCGCTGCTCGCCGTCGCCCTGGCCGGCGAGTCGACCGCCACCCTGTACCCCACCGGCCTCGGCGGCACCCAGGACTCGTCCTGCGCCTGGGGCTCCGCCCTCGACTTCACCCTGAACGGGGAACCGGGCCGGCTGAACCTGCTGATGTACGCCCCCATCGGGCTGCTCGCCGTCCTCGCCTTCGGCCGCCCCGCGGTGGTCGCCGTCGGCGTCCTGGCCCTGGCCGGCGTCACCGAGACCGTCCAGGGCCTGCTGCCGTTCCTCGGCCGGGCCTGCGACGGCGGCGACCTCGCCGCGAACGCGCTCGGCGGGCTGGCGGGAGTCGTGCTCGGCTGCGCGGTGCGGCTCGTCCAGCGGCGGCGGATGCGGCTCGGCGGGCGGGAGTTGGCGTTCGGCTCCGCGATGGCCGTCGCCCTCGGAGCGCCGGTGCTGACCCTGCAGTTCATGGTGCTGGAGCCGACCGCCGCCACCGGCATGTCCGGGGCCACCGGACCGCAACGCGAACTCGCCTACGGTGACGCCGAGTTGCTGTTCGGCCCCGGGGCGAGGGTGGTCGCCGTGCAGCACGAGCTGCTCGGCCCCGGGACGAACCAACTGGTCGTCACCCTCGACCGCCAGGGCTTCGTCCTCGACTGGCCGTCCGGCCTGCTGCGCGCGGTCGACGGCGGCTTCCTCCCCGCCGAGACGGAGAGCGGCCCCGCCACCGACCAGCAGGCCCGCGAGGCCGCCGACCGCTTCCTCGCCCAGTGGGCCGCCGGCCGCGTCGCCCCCGGCGAACCGAAGTTCGACCCGCACGGCGGCGTGGGCGGCCGGCGGCGCTTCACCTACCCCGCACCCGGGGGCCCGGTCCACGTGGACGTCGACCGCACCGACCGGGTGGTCGATTTCCGGCAGGACTGATCCCCGCGCCGCTCACCCCGCGCCGGAACCGCGGCCTTCGGATACCGCTTTCGCGGAACGGATCACAATTCGCCCAATAAGGAAGGCACGGTCGAAGTCGGACCGGTCCGCTCCGTTTCCCGAACCGCGAAAATCTATATTTCGCCGGCGGATTGCGGACGGCTTCCCGGGTTCACAGCCAATCCTTCCGGACGGCTTGGGCCCCGGCCTGGAAGCGGCTTTCGGCGCCCAGGCGATTCATCAGGTCTTTCATCATTCGACGCACCGTCCGCAAGGACAGGCCCAGCTTCCGGCTGGCGGACTCGTCCGTGTGCCCCTGGCCCAGCAGTTGCAGCAGGGCGCGCTCGGACCCGGTGAGGTCCTGGTCGTCGCGGGGTGCGGGCTGCTGACCGAAGTCGGCGCCGTTGCGCCACAGTTCCTCGAACAGGGCGCACAACGGCTGGACGAGGGCGGGGCCGTGCAGTTCCAGTGCGCCGCGGCGGCCGTCGCTGGGGTCGCTCGGGATCAGTGCGATGCTGCGGTCGACGATCACCAGCCGCATCGGGAGTATGGGCACGGTCCGGGTCGAGCCGCCCAGATCGGCCAACCAGCGGGCATAGCGCAGGGTGTCGGGGTCGTTGCGGAAGCTCTCCTGGAAGATGCTGCGGATGGCCACTCCGCGCTCCAGCGCCATCTGGTTGGGGTGCTTGCCGGCCTGGATGGAGTCGGGGCGGACGGCGCCTCCGCGCATCAGCGACAGGCACTCCTCGGCAGCGGTCGCCGCGAGTTCCTCCAGGCGGTCGCGGACGGCTTCGAGGGAGTCCAGCCGCACGACCATCTCGTCGTCGAGCCGCCGGTCGGTGTACTCGGCGGAGAGGGCCGCGATCGCGGTCCGGGCGGTCTCCAATTGCTGCTGGCGGTGGAGCAGTTGGTTCTGGTTGTGGGCGAGCAGTCTGATCAGTCCGACTTCCGGGCTGACGGCCCGCAGGGTGCGGGAGTCGCTCGCGGGGCGCAGCAGCGTCAGTTCCAGCAGTTCGTCGAGTGCTTCCCGTACCTCCGCTTCCGACAGGTGCAGTTTGGCGGCGATCTGCTCGACCCCTCTGTCCGGCTCGGCCAGCAGGGTCCTGTAGACGGTCTCTGTCAGTGCGTTCAATCCGAGTGCTTGCAACACGCGGCCCTCCCCCGGGTCGATGATCATCATCATCGCTTCGCTGCGGTCGGCGATGCAATGCTTTCCGCAGACGAAATGATCTGGCACGTAGTTGCCGAGTGACTTGGTGCCACCTCTGAAGTCGTGACATCGCGTTGCCCCGGAAGGCAAGATCTTCCCCATCGGCGCGGAAAGCACTGCATTGACCGGGACGAGTTCCGCGAACCGCCCACGCGCGCACCATGGTTACGAAACAGGAGGGAACAGTCGTGGCCCGCTCTATACGGATCGTTTGCACCGGCCTGGTCTTCGCATTCACCGTCGGCCTGGGTTCCGGCGCATCGGCCGGCGCCTCCGCCGACCGCTCGGGGGGCCAACGCACCGCCGCCAGCACGGGCTTCGACTGGGACATCGCTCCTGCCGCGCCGCCCGCGCAGAGCTGACCGGACCCCGTGCACCTGGTCGCGGTGACTCTCACCTGTTCTGACCCGGTGCCACCGAGGCTGGCCGCTGGGGCGGTCACCGATCTGATCTGGCTCCACTGCCGACGCGCGGACCGCGTGGAACACATCCGCACCCGCGTCGACCTCGACCGGTGCCGCATCGCCGCCGCGATCATCGCGGATTCTCCGGATGCGGCGGCCGCGAACCTGCGCAGCGTCTGCGAACGCGCCCTGCAGCAAGTGCCGGCCCTGCGCGGCTGGCGCCTCTCCCTCACCTGAGACCTCCGCGAGCCGGGCCCGGGGCCCGGCCGGCCGCCCGCGTACGGCCGCGCCCGGAGATCGACCACCGACTGCCTGCCTCCGACCGAACTCCGCGGAGCGCCAAGGCACCTGACGTCCGCTCGGGAAGCAACGCGCCCGAGAGCGACAGCCCCGACGGCCGGTGCGGCGGTCGTCACGGGGTTCCCCGACCCGTCCGCCGGTGTTCGCGCGCCCTGGAGTCCCCGGGTGCGGTCGGCGGGCACCTCCTCCCAACCCCCCTTTTCCGAAAGGACATTGCTCACCATGCGCATGCTCACCAAGATCGCTGCTGCCACGGCCCTCGCCGTGCCGATGTTCGCGGCTGTGCCCGGCGTCGCCAACGCCACCACCGCGCCCACCGCCCCCAGCGCCTCCCTCGCGGCCAGCTGCTCCAGCGTCACCCAGATCGGCACCACCGCCTACCTCAACGTCGACGGGCAGACCATGGCGTCCGTCAAGCAGTACAAGGGCTGCGGGAAGAACTACTCCTACCTGTACGTGTGGCAGGGCTACCGCGACACCCACAGCAGCTGGAACGCGTGCACGACCATCCTCACCGGCACCACCATCCGTGACGTCCAGTGCAACAGCAACATGGTGGAGATCTGGTCCTCCGGCGCCGACACCCTGGCGGAGTGCACCCAGGCCATGGGCTGGAACGGCTACGGCCCGTGGCCGGACACGCGCTACGACGTCGTCGCGAAGACCGACACCCGCTGCTGACCGCTCCGCCCACCGGCGAGCCCTGCAACACCGGGCCCCGGGGCGGCTGTCGACGACCGCCCGGCGCATTCTCCGACGCCGGCCGGGTCGATCGGGCAGCGGTGCGCCGCGGGCCGTCGGACCCCTGTCCCGCCCGGTGCCGGCACCGGGCGGGACAGGGGCCGATCCTCCACCGAACAAGAAGGAAACACCGCATGGCAACCGCCACCAAGACCCGGAACACCGCCACCCGGCTGCTCGCGGCCGTCGCCGTCCTGAGCGGCCTGGTGCTGAGCGCCGCACCGGCCCACGCCACCACCTCGCCGCCGCAGAGCGCCGCCACCGTGCTGCCCGTGGTGGACATGGAAGCCACCGTGCTGGCCGCCCAGATCGACCCCCGCCGCGCCGACAGCACGCAGACCCCGGGCGCCCACGACTCGGTCCTGGCCGTCGAGCAGGCCCTGCAGGCCCGCGGCTTCCTCGCCGCCCAGTGGGTGGACGGGTACTTCGGCACCAGCACCACCACCGCCTACGCCGCCTACCAGCGCTCCCTCGGCTTCAGCGGCCTGGACGCCAACGGGCTGCCCGGCGCCACCTCGCTCACCTCGCTCGGGCAGGGCCGGTACACCCTGACCCACCAGATCGGTCCCGGCGCGAAGCTCCAGCGCGACGGATACACCGTCAACACCCGCACCCAGAACATGCTCACCGAGGCCGAGCGCCTCCTGGGCTTCCACCTGACCCTGGACCAGGGCTCGTACAACCCGGGTGGCGACCCGACCTCCGCGGGCACCCACGACGGCGGCGGCGTCGTGGACATCAACGTGGACGGCATGACCAGCGCCACCCGCAACAACGTGGCCCTGGTGCTGCGTCAGGTCGGGTTCGCCGCCTGGGTCCGCAACCCCACCCAGGGCAACTGGCCGTGGCACATCCACGCCGTGGCGATCAACGACACCGACCTGGCCACCCAGGCCCAGAACCAGGTGGGTGACTACTACCTCGGCTTCAACGGTCTGGCCAACCACGGCGCCGACGACGGCCAGCGGATCACCATCCAGACCTGGGAGCAGTACCAGCGCACCCACTGACCGCGCGCGGCTCCACCCGAGCACGACCGCGCACCGGTCGACCACGCAGCGTTCGACGACACACCACGAGAAGAGTCAGCAGTGAAGAAGATACGCAACATCCTGACCGTCGCCGGCACCACGCTGGCCCTGGCCGTTCCCCTGATCGGGGCCACCCCCGCCTTCGCCGCGTCCCGCGACGGATCCTGCGACTCCGGCGAGTTCTGCTACTACTTCAACAGCGACAACGCCGGCTCGATCTCCGACTTCACCGGCTCGCTCGGCGACTACGGAACCACCCAGCCCTCCTGCTACGACTTCAAGAGCGCGGGCAACGGCCAGGGCGTCTGCATCAAGAACAACGCCGCGTCGGTGTGGAACCGCTCCGGCCAGACCGTCCGCGTCTACTTCAACAGCGGCTACGCGGGCTCCTACCAGGACTTCGCCCCCGGTGCCAAGGGCAACCTCAACTCCACGCTGAAGAACAACAACGCCTCGCACCAGTTCATCGGCGGCGGCGGCAGCGGCAGCAACGAGAACGCCACCAACGACTTCGACGGCGGGACCCGTGGCTTCGCCGCCAACAACTGCACCGCCTTCGCGGCCTACCGCGTCGCCAGCCGTCTCGGTGTTCCGAACTTCAGCAACTCCTACGGCGGCACCATCTGGGGCAACGCGGCGCAGTGGGACGACGCGGCCCGTCGCCTCGGCATCACCGTCAACACCACCCCGTCCGTCGGCGCCATCGCCGTCAACGACGTCCACCGGGCGAGCGACGGCGTCATCTACGGCCACGTCGCCTACGTCAACGCGGTCTACTCCGACGGCTCCTTCGACGTGGAGGAGTACAACTGGAACAACAAGCTCGCCTACGGCACCCGCAGCGGCATGCACGTGAGCAGCGCGGACAACGCCTTCCAGTGGATGATCCACTTCTGAGCGGCCCCCGGCAGGACACCGGCATCCCCGAGGTGATCCTGTGAGCGTACGGGCCACGGCGGTCTGACAGGTCCGCCGGAGCCGGAGCGGTGCGCAGCGAAGCCCCGTCGGGCAGGCGACTCCTCGAAGTCGCCTCCGCCCGGCGGGGCTTCGACGTGCCGGTGCGGCGGCTACTTGTTGGTGAAGGAGGCCGGGCGCTTCTCGGCGAAGGCGGACATGCCTTCCTTCTGGTCCGCGGTGGCGAAGGCGGCGTGGAACAGGCGGCGTTCGAAGCGGACGCCCTCGGCGAGGGTGGTCTCGAAGGCGCGGTTGACGGACTCCTTCATCATCACCGCGGCGGGCAGCGACATCGCGGCGACGGTCTCGGCGACGGCGTGGGCCTCCGTCAGGAGCTGGTCGGCGGGGACGATGCGGGAGACCAGGCCGGCGCGCTCGGCTTCTTCGGCGTCCATCATGCGGCCGGTGAGGCAGAGGTCCATGGCCTTGGCCTTGCCGACGGCGCGGGTGAGGCGCTGGGAGCCGCCGATGCCGGGGATGACGCCCAGCTTGATCTCGGGCTGGCCGAACTTCGCGGTGTCGGCGGCGATCAGGATGTCGCAGAGCATGGCCAGCTCGCAGCCGCCGCCGAGGGCGTAGCCGGCGACGGCGGCGACGACGGGCTTGCGGAGGCGGCCGAGCTCGTCCCAGGGACCGAGCCAGTCGTCGAGGTAGACGTCGGGGAAGCGGTTGTCCTGCATCTCCTTGATGTCGGCGCCCGCGGCGAAGGCCTTCTCGGAGCCGGTGATCACGAGGGAGCCGATCTCCGGGTCGCGGTCGAAGGCCTTGGCGGCCGCGACGACCTCGGTCATCAACTGGTTGTTGAGCGCGTTGAGCGCCTTGGGGCGGTTGAGGGTGATGATGCCGACCCGGCCCTTGCGGTCCACCAGGATCGTCTCGTACTCGGTCATCGCCGCAAATCCTCTCCACGCTGAGCGGAACACTGACGGTGGATACGATCTCGGAACGCCGCCCCGGATGCCAGTCTCGACAGGCGAGACGATGGTCACCTCGGCAGTCGCAGGTCGCCGCCTTCGGGCGTGGTGAAGAAACGTGCGACGTCAGCGGCGGTGACCTCGGAAAGCGACGCGGGGCTCCAGCGCGGGTCGCGGTCCTTGTCGACGACCTGGGCGCGGATGCCTTCGACCAGGTCGTGGTGGGCGAGGGCGGCGCAGGAGATCCGGTACTCCTGTTCCAGGGTGGCGGCCAGCGAGGGCAGCGTGCGGGCCCGGCGCAGCGCGGCCAGGGTGACCTTGAGCATGGTGGGGGACTTGCCGAGGAGCTGCTCGACGGCTTCCTTGGCCTCGGGCAGGCCGGTGGCCCGGAGGCGCTCCAGGATCTCCTCGACGCTGTCGGCGGCGTAGCAGTGATCGATCCACTCGCGCTGCCGGGCGAGTTCGGAGGCGGGGGCGGTCCCGGTGAGCGGGGCGAGAGCGGCGACGGGGTCGTCCGAGGAGAGCAGTGCGGGCAGCGCGGCCGACGGGACGAAGTGGTCGGCGAAGCCGCAGTGCAGGGCGTCGCCGGCGGTCATGGTGGCGGCGGTGAGGGCGAGGTGGGTGCCGAGCTCGCCGGGGGCGAGGGCGAGCAGGCGGCTGCCGCCGACGTCGGGGACCAGGCCGATCCGGGTCTCGGGCATGGCGACGGTGGAGCGTTCGGTGACGATCCGGGTCGCGGCGTGCGCGGAGAGGCCGACGCCGCCGCCCATGGTGATGCCGTCCATCAGCGCGAGGTACGGCTTGGGGTAGCGGGAGATCAGCTCGTTGAGGGGGTACTCGACGCGGAAGAACGCCCGGCCGCCGGCGCCGCCGAGCTTGGCGTCGTCGTGGATGGCGCGGATGTCGGCCCCGGCGCACAGTCCGCGCTCGCCCGCGCCGGTGAGCAGGACGGCGGAGATCCGGTCGTCCGAGGCCCAGGCGTCCAGGGCGGCGCGGACGGTCTCCAGCATGCCGTGGGTCAGGGAGTTGAGGGCGCGCGGGCGGTTGAGGGTGATCCGGCCGGTGCGGCCGACCCGGTCGATCAGCACGTCCTGCGGGGTGTCCATCACCATGACTGTCTCCGCTCCCGTCCGGAAAGTACGACGATCTTCCCGTGCACGGTACCGGGCCGGTGGGGCGGCCGGGGGCGCAGGGTCAGCAGGGGTGCAGCGGGGTGGTGAGCAGCACCGGCCCGGTGGGGGCGACCGGCTGCGAGGCGAAGCCGCAGAGCTTCACGGGGTGCGGGGCGGACGGGAACGCCTGGGCCTGCGGGGCGGCGGGCATCAGCAGGTTGGCGGCTGCGAGCGCGGCTCCGCAGACCAGGGTGCGCAGCTTCATCATCGGGTCCTCCGGCAGCGAGTCGTCTGCGAACGGTCGCGGCCGGCTCGGGGAGCCGGGCCGCGTGATGTCGCGTCAACTTCTAGCGGGGGACGGGTTCGACGTCCCGCAATCTCACCCGAACAGCGGCGAGCTGCGGGTGCGTGATTGACGCACCCGCAGCCCACGGAGGGACAGATCAGCCGACGATCTGCCCGGTGACCTCGCCGAAGCCGACCCGCAGCCCCCCCGGGCCGGGGGCGGTGGCGCTGATGGACACCTCGTCGCCGTCCTCCAGGAAGGTGCGCTCGGTGCCGTCGGGGAACTTCAGCGGGTGCTCGCCGTTCCAGGTCAGTTCGATGAGCGCACCGCGGGTGTCCGGCTCGGGGCCGGAGACCGTGCCGGAGGCGTACAGGTCGCCGGTGCGCAGGCTGGCGCCGTTCGCGGTGAGGTGGGCCAGCTGCTGGGCGGCGGTCCAGTACATGGTGGCGAACGGCGGGCGGGAGACGGTGCGGCCGTTGAGCGCGACCTCGATCGCCAGGTCCAGGCCCCAGGGCTCGGCGTCCCGGTCGTCGAGGTACGGCAGCGGCTCCACGTCGCGGGCCGGCGGGGCGACCCGGGCGTGCTGGAGGGCCTCCAGCGGCACCACCCAGGGGGAGAGGGAGGTGGCGAAGGACTTGCCGAGGAACGGGCCGAGCGGCACGTACTCCCAGGCCTGGATGTCGCGCGCCGACCAGTCGTTGAGCAGGCAGACGCCGAAGACGTGCTCGGCGAAGTCGGCGAGCGCCACCGGCGTGCCCATGGTGCTGGGCGTGCCGACCACGAACGCGACCTCGGCCTCGATGTCGAGGCGGCGGCTCGGCCCGAATGAGGGCGCCGGGTCCGCGGGGGCCTTGCGCTGGCCGTGCGGGCGGGTCACCGGGGTGCCGGAGACCACGATGGTGCCGGAGCGGCCGTGGTAGCCGATCGGCAGGTGCTTCCAGTTCGGGGTGAGCGGCTCCGAACCCGGGCGGAAGATCTTGCCCAGGTTGGTGGCGTGGTGCTCGGAGGCGTAGAAGTCGACGTAGTCGGCGACCTCGAACGGCAGGTGCAGCGAGACGTCCGCCAGCTCCAGCAGGCAGGGCTCGACGGCCGGGCGGTGGGCGGCGTCGGTGAGCCACTCGCTGAGCGCCGCGCGCACCTCGCGCCAGGTCGAACGGCCCGCCGCCATCAGCGGGTTGAGCGTCTCGGCGTCGAGCAGCTCGGACGGGCTGCCGACCGCCCGGGCGGCCGCGCCGGCGTCCAGCACCCGGTCGCCGATCCGGACGCCGATCCGCCGCCGGCCGGGCCGGTCGTCGGCGGTGAACACGCCGTAGGGGAGGTTGTGCACGCCGAACGGCGAGTCCGCGGGCAGATCGAGCCAGGTGGTGGTCACGGGTTCTCCAGGAGGCCGAGTCGGGCGAGGTCTTCCAACGGCTCGGCGATGCTACAGGTGCCGAAGGCGGTGAACGCGGCACGGATCCGCGCGATCTGGTGTTCCGTCAGCGACTGCACGGCCGTCGCCAGCCGGGCCCCGTCGCGTTCGGCGAGCAGCTCGGTGGCCTGCTCCCGGTCCGAAGTTCCGGCGGCCAGCAGCACGTTGAGGAAGCCGTGGTGCTCGTAGCCGGTGCCCAGGTCGGTGTGCCGGACGGCGTTGTGCAGGCCCGCCGTGCACTTGTACGGCAGCTCGCGCTCGGCGCAGGCCACCTGGAACCCGGCGAGCTCGGCGACGCTCGGGAACGCCGCGAAACTCAGGCCGCCGGTGCGGTACTTGGCGCGGTAACGGGTGCCGGCCAGGGCGTCGAGGGCGTCCGGCGAGACCGCGCGGGGCACCTCGACGGCCGCACCGACGCCGTCCGGCAGCAGCGCGTCCAGCTCCGCCACCGCCGCCCGGACGTCCTCGCCGGCCACGTACTCGACGCCCGCCAGCGGCAGCCCGGCCGCGGCCTTCAGGGCGTCCGCCAGTCGGCCGGTCGGCACCGTCACCACGATCGGGAACTCCGGTGCCAGCAGGGTGAGTTCGGCCAGCTTGTCGACCGGCGCGAGCAGCGGGCCGACCGCCGTCGCGTACGGTGCGGCGCGGTGCGCCAGGTGCGCGGGGACGGCCTCGGCCAGCGGCAGGTCGCCGGGCGGGAAGACCGCCGCGTCGTCGAACAGCCCCCGGTACAGCTCGGGTACGTTCATCGCTTCGCCCAGGTCCATGCGTAGTTCGGGTCCTCGCTGGCGGTGGCGGCCTCGCCGAGCTCCAGCGGGCGGAAGGTGTCCACCATGACCGCCAGCTCGTCGAAGAACTCCACGCCGATCGAGCGCTCGTACGCGCCCGGCTGCGGGCCGTGGGTGTGGCCGCCGGGGTGCAGCGAGATCGACCCCTGTCCGATGCCGGAGCCCTTGCGGGCCTCGTAGTTGCCGCCGCAGTAGAACATCACCTCGTCGCTGTCCACGTTCGCGTGGTAGTACGGGACGGGGATCGACAGCGGGTGGTAGTCCACCTTGCGCGGCACGAAGTTGCAGATCACGAAGTTGTTGCCCTCGAACACCTGGTGGGCCGGCGGCGGCTGGTGCACCCGGCCGGTGATCGGTTCGAAGTCCGCGATGTTGAAGGCGTACGGGTACAGGCAGCCGTCCCAGCCCACCACGTCGAACGGGTGGTTCGGCACGGTGTAGCGGGTGCCGACCACGCCGCCCGGGCCGCGGTGCTTGACCAGCACGTCCACCTCGCCGCCCTCGACCAGTAGCGGGCCCTCGGGGCCGCGCAGGTCGCGCTCGCAGTACGGGGCGTGCTCCAGCAGCTGCCCGTACTTGGAGAGGTAGCGGCGGGCCGGGGTGATGTGGCTGTTCGCCTCGATGCAGTAGGCGCGCAGCGGCTCGTCACCGGTCGGCACCCAGCGGTGCGTGGTGGCCCGGGGGATGATCACGTAGTCGCCCCGGCCGACGGTCAGGGAGCCGAAGACCGTCTCCAGCACGGCGGCGCCCGACTCGACGTACACGCACTCGTCGCCCAGCCCGTTGCGGTACAGCTCGCTGGGCGCGCCGGCCGCGACGTAGGAGATCCGCACGTCCGCGTTGCCGAGCACCAGCCGGCGGCCGCCGACGACGTCCGCCGACTTCCACTCCTGGCCGGGGAACAGCTCGTGCAGCTTCAGGTGACGGGGGAGCAGCGGGAGGTTGGCGGTGGTGGACTGGTCCGGCAGCTCCCACACCGAGGCGGCCGTCACCGCCGACGGGATGTGCCGGTGGTACAGCAGCGAGGAGTCCGAGAAGAACCCCTCCTCGCCCATCAACTCCTCGTAGTAGAGGCCCCCTTCGGGGGTGCGGTGCTGGGTGTGCCGCTTGGGCGGCACCGAGCCCAGCTGCCGGTAGTACGCCATCGTCCCGCTTCTCCCTCGTCGCCCTGGTTCCTGCCGCCCGTCAGAGGTTGCCGCGCCGGTCCTGCTCGCGCTCGATCGCCTCGAAGAGCGCCTTGAAGTTGCCCTTGCCGAAGCCCAGCGAACCATGCCGCTCGATGAACTCGTAGAACACGGTCGGCCGGTCGCCGATCGGCTTGGTGAAGATCTGCAGCAGGTAGCCGTCCTCGTCGCGGTCCACCAGGATGCCGCGCGACTTCAGCTCCTCGATCGGGACCCGGACCTTGCCGATCCGCTCGCGCAGCTCCGGGTCGTCGTAGTACGAGTCCGGGGTGTTCAGGAACTCGACGCCGCGCGAACGCAGCACGTCGACGGTGGTGAGGATGTCGTTGGTGGCCAGCGCCATGTGCTGGCAGCCCGGGCCGGTGTAGAACTCCAGGTACTCGTCGATCTGCGACTTCTTCTTCGCGATCGCCGGCTCGTTCAGCGGGAACTTCACCCGGTGGTTGCCGCTGGCGACCACCTTCGACATCAGCGCCGAGTAGTCGGTGGCGATGTCGTCGCCGACGAACTCCGCCATGTTCACGAAGCCCATCACCCGGTTGTAGAACGACACCCACTCGTCCATCTTGCCGAGCTCGACGTTGCCCACCGCGTGGTCCAGCGCCTGGAACAGCCGCTTCGGCGCGCCCTCGGGGCGGACCACCGTGGACTCCTTGGCGATGTAGCCCGGCAGGTACGGGCCGGTGTAGCGGGAGCGGTCGATCAGGGTGTGCCGGGTCTCGCCGTACGCGGCGATCGCGGCGCGGCGGACGGTGCCGTGCTCGTCGGAGACGTCGTTCGGCTCCTCCAGGATCGTGGCGCCCTGGGCGCGGGCGTGCTCGATGCACTTGTCCACGTCCGGGACCTCCATCGCCAGGTCGACGACGCCGTCGCCGTGGCGGCGGTGGTGGTCCAGCAGCGGGCTGTCCGGCAGCACACCGCCCTTGATCACGAAGCGGCAGGAGCCGGAGCGCAGCACGAAGGCCTTGCGGTCGCGGCGGCCGGTCTCCGGACCGGAGTAGGCGACCAGCTCCATGCCGAACACGGCCTGGTAGAACTGCGCCGTCTGGGTCGCGTTGCCGACCACGAAGACGACGGCGTCCTGAGCGGTCACCGGGAACGGGTCGGTCGAGGCGTCGTACTCGACCAGGCCCACCAGAGTGCGCAGCTGCTCGGCCGTCAGTCCGGCCTGCAGCTCCTCGGGCGTCAGTTCAACAGCGGCGTCGGCGGTCATCGGTGCATTCCTCCACGTCGAGTCGGTTGCGAGGAGCTTCCTCCTGCTCGGTGAGGTGGGCAACAGGTCCGATTCCGGCTGCTCAATGTGTACAAGGTGAGCAGCTCGGGGCGGGTCCGACTGGGCGGATTGCTCAACGACCCGCCCGATCGTCGCCCGGTCGACGCACCGCGAGGTGCCCGGCGAACCACTGCGCGGCCAGGTCGGCGACCGTCTCCAGCGCCCCCGGCTCCTCGAACAGGTGGCTCGCACCGGGGACGATCTGCAGGGCGCTCTCGCAGCGCAGCTCGGAGCGGGCCTGCCGGTTCAACTCCACCACCTCGCCGTCCGCGCCGCCCACGATCAGCAGCGTCGGGGAGGTCACCAGCGGCAGCCGGGCCTGCGCCAGGTCCGGGCGGCCGCCCCGGGAGACGATCGCGCCCGGCGCGGTGTCCGGTTCGGCGGCCGCCCACAGCGCTGCGGCCGCACCGGTGCTGGCCCCGAAGTAGCCGAACGGCAGGCCCGTCAGCGGCGGGTGGTGGCGCACGGTGCGGGTCGCCTCGGCGAGCCGGCCGCCCAGCAGGCCCGGGTCGAACACCTTCCAGCGGTCCTCCGCCTCGTGCGGCGTCAGCAGGTCGAACAGCACGGTGGCCAGGCCCTCCCGGTGCAGCCGCTCGGCGACCCGCCGGTTGCGCGGGCTGCCCCGGCCGGAGCCGCTGCCGTGCGCGAACAGAACGACGCCGACGGCGTGTTCGGGCACCGCGATGGCGGCCGGGCCGGTCGGGAAGGCCAGCTCGTGGGTGTCCACCTCCGGGCGTCGCGGCCGGCCCGCCCGCGCCAGCGCGGCCAGCACCTCGCCGTCCTCGACCTGCCGGAAGTCCCGGTAGAACTCGCCGACGGCCATGAACCGGGACGGGGTGTGCACCGCGACGAACGCGTCCGCCGCGCCGGACAGCCGGGATGTCCAGTCGTGCGGGGCGACCGGCACCGCCAGCACCACCCGGGACGCGCCGCGGGCCCGCACCAGCCGGCAGGCCGCCAGCGCCGTCGAACCCGTCGCCACCCCGTCGTCCACCACCAGCACGGTGCGCCCGGTGAGCGGCACCGGCGGCCGGCCCTCCCGGTACGCGGCCGCCCGGCGGGCCAGCTCGGCCCGCTCCCGGGCCTCCACCGCCGCGAACTCCTCGGGCGTGACGCCCACCGCGTCCACCACCGTCTGGTTCACCACCCGGGCGCCGTCCTCGCCGACCGCGCCCATCGCCAGCTCGGACTGCCCCGGGGTGCCGACCTTGCGGATCACGCACACGTCCAGCGGCGCCCCCAGGGCCGCCGCCACCTCCACCGCCACCGGCACGCCGCCCCGCGGCAGCGCCACCACGACGGGGCCCTGCGGGTCGGCGCCCAGCGCGGGGCTGTCGGTCAGCGCGGCGGCGAGTGCGCGGCCCGCTTCGGTCCGGTCGGTGAAGTACATGGGGAACCTCTCCGTTCTCCACCGTACGCGCGCCCGGAGGCGGTGGAGAGGCGGGCAGAAGTACCTCAAATCGGGTGATAAGTAAAAAATAAGGATTAACCGGCGGATAGCGTTAGTTTCCGCGCAGACCGGGTAGCGACCAAGTGGTTTCGCATTGGTCTGACAACGAGGAGGTGATCCAGGTGTCTACCCAGCTGCCGTCGGGCATGGAGCATCACCCGGACATCCTGGAGATGCGTGATCACGCCGAACGGGCGACATCCACGACCGCAGGGCAGGGGACGGAAGCGCTGGCGATCTGCGCCGGTCTGTTCCTCGCCATCTCGCCGTGGGTGGTCGGCTTCAGCGGCTTCACCGGCCTGGCCATCAGCAACCTGGTGCTCGGTATCGCCTACACCGTCCTGATGGCGGGCTACGGCCCGGCATGGGGCCGCACGCACGCACGCGCCTGGGCCTGCGCGGTCATCGGTGTGTGGACGATCATCGCGCCCTGGGCCGTCAACGGCGGAGCGCACATCCGTCGGACCATCCTGACCAACACGATCACCGGCGGCGTCATGACGCTGCTGGCGCTGGCCGCGGTCGGCATGGTGTTCGCCGGAGCCTCCGGCGCGGCGCGACGACGCCACTGATCGTCGCGCGACCTCCCCGTCCGCCCCGGCCCGACCGCCGGGGCGGACCCGTGTCCGGCGCAGTGGACGGAAAGTGAACGGCGAGTAGGGGAACGGTCACAGCCCGGGGCGGGGCGGCATGGCGCGGGCGCCCGGCGGGCAGCCACGCTGTGGAGCCACGGGGGAGGACCGGATGACCGAACGGGAACGGCAGCTGCGGGCGGCCGTGGAGACGGCCCGGCACCAGGTCCGGCGGGACGGGGACGCGGCGCTGCCCGCCCTGGTGGAGGCGCTGCACCGGTGGTGCGCCCCGCTGCTCGGCGACCCGGCGCGGGCCGCCGAACTGGACGCCGCACTGGCCGAATGCGTGTCCGCCGCACGGCAGTTGGTGCGCGACCGCCCGGAGTACCTGCCCGCGCTGGCCGCCGCGCTGTACCGGCAGTCACTGACCCTCGGCCACCGCGGCGAACGCGCCCGCGCCCTGCCGCCCGCCCGCGAAGCACTCGCCCACTACCGCGAGTTGGCCGACGACGACCTCCGGACGTTCGGGCCGCCGGCGGCCGCCGCACTGGAGAACCTGGCCAACCAGCTGGCCGGGACGGGCGCCCGCCCCGAGGCCGTCGAGGTCGCCCGCGAGGCCGTCGCGCTGCGCCGCCGGCTCGCCGCCCGCCACCCCGGCCCGGAGCGGGACCTCGAACTCGCCTCCGCCCTCGCCGACCTGGGCATCGCCCTCGGCGAGGCCGGCCGCCACCGGGAAGCCGTGGACGTCGCCCACGAGGCCGTCGCGGGATACCGGGCAGCGGGCGGCGGACGCGGCCCGGACCGGGTCGCGTACTGGGCGGCGCTGCTCAGCCTGGTCGAGCAACTGGAGCACACCGGCCGCCACCACGAACAGGACCGGATCCTGGCGGAACTCGCCGACACCCGCCGCCAGGCCGCCCGGCAGAACCCCGAACTGGTCGCCCACCTGGACGCCGCGCTGCGCGCCCGGGGCTACCGCGTCGGCCCCGACGGCCGACCGCGACGGGAGGCGCGCGGCGGGTCGGACCGGCCGCGACCCGGAGCAGCGCACGGCGGGTCGGACGCGCCGCAACCCGGAGCAGCCCAGGGGCAGCACCGGGCAGCGCCCGACGCCGCACGCGAAAAGCCGCTGAGAATCGCCGAGTTGACCCGGCACGGGCACGCCCGGGCGGAGCACGGCGACCCGGCGGGCGCGGTGACGGCGTTCCGGCAGGCGTTGGCGCTCGCCCGGCAGCTGCCGGCCGCCGACGTCCGGACGCGGCCGACGCTGGCCGCCGTCCTGCACGACCTCGGCCTGGCGCTCGGCTGGGACGGCCGCCCGGCGGAAGCGATCGGGGTCCTGGAGGAGTCCGTCCGGCTGCACCGGGCCGAACTCGCCGAGCGCGGCGCGCCGGTGGCGCCGCTGCTCGCCGAGAGCCTCGACACCCTCGGGAGCAGGCTCGCCGCGCTCGGCCGCCACCGGGCGGCGCTGGCCGCCACCCGGGAGGCGGTGCAGCTCCAGGAACCGGTCGCGGACCGGACCGGCGGGGAGCGCGAGAACCGCGAACTCGCCCGGATGCTCAACAACTTGAGCATCCGGTACGCGGACCGCAGGCGGCGCCGCGCGGCCCGGGACGCCTCCCGCCGCTCCGTCGCCCGCTACCGGTCGCTGCCCTTCGCCGGCCCCGCGCACCTGACCGGCCTGGTGCACGCGCTCACCAACCTCGCCCTCCGCGAGGCCCGGCTGCGCAACACCGAGCCCGTACCGGCGCTGGTCCGCGAAGCGGTCAAGCTGATCCACCTGCCCCGCGGCCACCAGCGCGCCCAACTCGCCGACTCCCTGCACTGGTTGGCCTGGTACCTGCGCCGCCACGGCGACCCGGCGACGGCGGACATCGCGGCCGCCGCGGAGGCGGGGCTGCGGCGCTGAGGTCAGCCCCGCCCGGCCGGGCGGGTCATCCGCAGGACGTCGAGGGCCTCGTCGAGCTGGGCCTCGGTGAGCAGTCCGCGGTCCAGGTAGCCGCGTTCGACGACGACCTGACGGATGGTCTTGCGCTCGGCCAGGGACTGCTTGGCGACCTTCGCGGCCTCCTCGTAGCCGATGTACCGGTTGAGCGGAGTCACCACGGACGGCGAGGACTCGGCGTACTCGCGGGTGCGCTCGGCGTTCGCGGTGATGCCGGTGACGGTGCGGTCGGCCAGCAGGCGGGCCGCGTTGGCCAGCAGGCGGACCGACTCCAGCACGTTGCGGGCGATCACCGGGAGCATCACGTTCAGCTCGAAGTTGCCGCTCGCGCCGGCCACCGTGACGGTGGTGTCGTTGCCGATCACCTGCGCGGCGACCATCAGGACCACCTCGGGCAGCACCGGGTTGACCTTGCCCGGCATGATCGAGGAACCCGGCTGCAGGTCCGGCAGGTTGATCTCGGCCAGGCCGGTGCGCGGGCCGGAGCCCATCCAGCGCAGATCGTTGGCGATCTTGGTGAAGCCGGTGGCGATCGTCCGCAGCTGGCCGCTCAGTTCTACCAGGCCGTCGCGCGCGCCCTGCGCCTCGAAGTGGTTGCGGGCCTCGGTCAGCGGCAGCCCGGTGGCCCGGGCGACCTCGGCGATCACCGCGGCGGAGAACCCGGCCGGGGTGTTGATGCCGGTGCCCACCGCCGTTCCGCCGAGCGGCAGTTCGGCGACCCGGGGCAGCGCGGCCGTCAGCCGCTCCACGCCGTAGCGGACCTGCGCCGCGTAGCCGCCGAACTCCTGGCCGAGCGTGACGGGCGTGGCGTCCATCAGGTGGGTGCGGCCGGACTTCACCACCTCGGCGAACTCCCCGGCCTTCGCCTCCAGCGCCCCCGCCAGGTGCTCCAGCGCCGGGATCAGCTCGTGCACCACGGCGCCGGTGGCCGCGATGTGGATCGAGGACGGGAACACGTCGTTCGACGACTGCGAGGCGTTGACCTGGTCGTTCGGGTGCACGGGGCGGCCCAGGCGCTCGCCCGCCAGGGTGGCGATCACCTCGTTGGCGTTCATGTTCGACGAGGTGCCGGAGCCGGTCTGGAACACGTCCACCGGGAACTCGGCGTCCCAGCCGCCCTCCGCGACCTCCTCGGCCGCGGACCGGATCGCCTCCGCGACCGGCTCGTCCAGCACTCCGAGGCGCGCGTTCACGACGGCGGCCGCTGCCTTGATCCGGGCCAGCGCCGCGATGTGGGCGCGCTCCAGGCGCTGCCCGGACACCGGGAAGTTCTCGACGGCGCGCTGCGTCTGCGCCTGCCACTTGGCGGCCGCCGGCACCCGTACCTCGCCCATCGAGTCGTGCTCGATCCGCCAGCCCTGCTCGTTGCTGCTGTCCATGGTGGGACACCTCCTGGTCCCGTCAGCCTTCCACGGCCGCCGGGCATTCCCGCCGCGCCGCACCAGCGTGTCGGCCGGCGCCACCCCCCACGGCGGCACCGGCCGACACGGGCTCAGCCGTGGTACGAGGCGACGACCTTGGTGAAGGCGTACGCGGACTGGCTGATGCCGCTGCAGGTGTCGCCCGCGGAGGTGCCGGACGGGCACGGGCGGTCGCGGTTGACCGCCCAGAAGGTGAAGCGGGCCAGGTGGTGGCTCTTGGCGTAGTTCAGGACGGTGGTGAAGTCGGCGGTGGAGACCGTCTCGTCGGACTCGTCGGTCCTCCCGTTCATCGAGGAGATCCCGATGTGCCGGTACGCCGTCGCCGAGTCGTAGCCGTAGGCGCTCGCCACCGCGTTCTTCAGGCCGTCGGCGGCCTTGGTGGAGACGCTGCCCATGGTGCCGCTGTGGCCGCCGAAGTCGAACGGCATGATCGTCCAGCCGTCCACCGCGAGGCCGGCCGCCGCGCCCTTCTTGATCAGGTCGGTGCCGGTGGAGTCCGGGCCGGTGGGCGTGGTGCCGAAGGTGACATACACCTTCAGGCCCGGATTGTTGGCCTTGACGGTCTTCAGCGCGCTGATCACCCGCTGGCGGACCGTCGCGTCGGAGGCCTCGGTGTTCTCGATGTCGATGTCGATCGCCTTCAGCCGGTAGGCGTCGATCACCTTCTGGTAGGCGCCGGCCAGCGCGGACGCCGAACTGCACTTCTCGCCCAGCTTGTTGCCGCTCCAGCCGCCGAACGAGACCAGCACGTCGCCGCCGGCGGCGCGGATCGCGTCGATGGTGCTCTGGTCGCTGCCGCCGGTGAGCGCGCGGGAGCCGTCCCACTTCGGGTTGCAGCCGCCGTCGGAGAGCATGAAGGCCAGCGTGAACTGGGTGGCGCCGGTGGCCTGCATCACCTGCACGGGGTTCTGCGGGCTGCCCCAACCCAGGTACTCGTACGGGGCGTTCAGGCCGACCGGGTCGGGCGAGGCGGCCTGGCCGGCGGGGGCCAGGGCGAGGGCGCCGGCCGCCAGGGCGGCGGTGGTGGCGAGGGCGAGGAGCGGGCGGGCGAGGGCGGGCTTGGCCATGGGTCACCGTTCCGGGAGTCGCGGACGCGGCCGGGCGAGGGGCCGCCCGGCCGCTCAACTGTTAGGAAAGTTTCCTGATCTGACAGGGAATCAGTTCGCTCTGTCCGCGTCAAGACTCCGGGCCGGGCGGGCGGCATACTCCTCGGTAGCCCCGTTCCCCGCAACCCTCCGAGGAGCCCGCCCGATGGCCAGCACGCCCCAATCCGCCTCCCGCCGTCCCGACCCGCTCGACCTGCTCGGCGTCGACGAGCTGCTCACCGACGACGAGCGGCTGATCCGCGACACGGTGCGCGCCTTCACCGACCGGCAGATCCGGCCGCACCTCGCCGACTGGTTCGAGCGCGGCACCTTCCCGGTCCGCGAGATCGCCCCCGAACTCGGCAAGCTCGGCGTCCTCGGCATGCACCTGGACGGCTACGGCTGCACCGGCTCCACCGCCACCGAGTACGGCGTGGCCTGCATGGAACTGGAAGCCGCCGACTCCGGGCTGCGCAGCTTCGTCTCGGTGCAGGGCTCGCTCGCCATGCGCTCCATCCACGCCTTCGGCTCCGAGGAGCAGAAGCTGCGCTGGCTGCCCGAGCTGGCCGCCGGACGGGCCGTCGGCTGCTTCGGCCTGACCGAGCCCGAGGTCGGCTCCGACCCGGCCGCGATGCGCACCCGGGCCCGGCGCGACGGCGCCGACTGGATCCTCGACGGCGCCAAGATGTGGATCACCAACGGCTCGGTCTCCGACGTCGCCGTGGTCTGGGCCGCCACCGAGGACGGCGTGCGCGGCTTCCTCGTCCCGCAGGGCGCCCCCGGGTTCACCGCCCGCGACATCCCCGGCAAGCTCTCCCTGCGTGCGTCCGTCACCAGCGAACTCGCCTTCGACGGCGTCCGGCTGCCCGCCGACGCGATGCTGCCCGACGCCCGCGGCCTGCGCGCGCCGCTGTCCTCGCTCGGCGAGGCCCGCTACGGCATCCTGTGGGGCACCGTCGGCGCCGCCCGCGACTGCTACCGGGCCGCCGTCGACTACGCCCGCGACCGCGAACAGTTCGGCCGCCCGCTCGGCGGCTTCCAGCTCACCCAGCAGAAGCTCGTCGACATGGCCCTGGAACTGGAGAAGGCCTACCTGGTCGCCGTCCGGATCGGCCGCCTCAAGGACGAGGGCCGGGCCCAGCCCGCGCACATCTCCTTCGGCAAGCTCAACAACGTCCGCACCGCGCTGGAGATCGCCCGCACCGCCCGCACCATCCTCGGCGCCAACGGCATCACCACCGCCTACCCCGTCCTGCGGCACGCCAACAACCTCGAGTCCGTCCTCACCTACGAGGGCACCTCCGAGATCCACACCCTGGTCCTCGGCGAGGCCATCACCGGCGAGTCCGCCTACCGCTGATATTCGCTGGTCACGGCCGCTGCGCCGCCCCTACGGTGGCGCCATGACGACGCAACAGCAGCCGACCACCACCCTCTGGCGCCCCACCGGCCCCGAGGAGCTGGCCCTGGTCGCCGCGTCCGGCTGGCGCGCCTGGCCGCCGCGGCTGCCCGAGCAGCCGATCTTCTACCCCGTCATGAACGAGGACTACGCGATCCGGATCGCCCGGGACTGGAACGTCCCGGCGTCCGGCGTCGGCTACGTCACCCGCTTCGAGGTCGAGACCGCCTTCCTCCAGCGCTACCCCGTCCAGCAGGCCGGCGGCCGGACCATCCTCGAACTGTGGGTTCCCGCCGAGGAGTTGGACGAGTTCAACCAGCACCTGGTGGGCAGGATCCAGGTGGTCCACGAGTTCCGCTGAGCCCCCTCTGCACGGGGCGGATCCGGCCGCGCCGAACGCCCACGGCCCGGTGGTCCTCGCCCGGCGGGCGCCGCTGCGACGGGGAGCGGGGTCCCCCTTGTGGGTGGGGCGGGGTCCGTCGGAAGTCGGGGGCCGGAGGTGGGGGGTCAGCCTCGGGGACGAGGAGGTTCGGTACCTGGTGCGCATGGTCGGTGGGGAGTGGCCCGGAGAGGATGGAAAGGACGGGACACGGGCGGGAGGGCAGGCGGAGATGGGCGGCGCTCGGCAGGCGACGGCGGTGGTGGTGGGGGGAGCGGCTGTTGCGGCGCTGATGGTGATGCTCGCGCCGGCCGCGATCCAGCAGGCCCAGGACCGGATGGACCAGACGCTGCGGTACCCGACGGGCGCCGCGGCCAAGGCGGAGGACAGCGGGGTGCCGACCTGGCTGCCGGACACGGCGCTGCGGATCGCGTTCCTGACGGACACCCGTGACGGCGACCGGCTGATCCGGGCCACGCTGCCGGACCGGGCGCTGCCGGCCGGGTGCACGGAGGGCCGGCCGGTCGGGGCGGTCCACCTGCGGGCGCACTGGTTTCCCACCGACACCCCGCAGCGCGCCACTGCGCACTGCGGCCTGTACGACGTCGCGCTGGTCGGGGACCAGCTGTACGGCTGGCAGGACGCGGCCGTGGTGGCCAGCGCCCGGCCCGGCGGCGTGCCGGTCCGCTGAACGACGGGACCCGCCCTACCGGGCGGCCGGGCGGATGCGATAGGACGGTGCGCATACCCGCCACCCCTAGGAGCACCATGCCAGGCCCGACCGTCGACGCCGACGGCGACCAGACCGTCCCCGCAGCCCCCGGCCGATCCGACACCGCGAACGGCAAGGCCCCGTTCGCGGCGGCCACCGTGGGCGTCCTGGGCAGCCTCGCCGCGCTCGGGCCGCTCACCACCGACCTCTACCTGCCGGCCCTGCCCGAGCTCACCGCGGACCTGCACTCCACCGCGCCCGCCGCCCAGTTGACCCTGACCGGCTCGCTGCTCGGCATGGCCCTCGGCCAACTGCTGTTCGGCCCGCTCAGCGACCGGATCGGCCGGCGCCGCCCGCTGCTGGCGGGTCTCGCCGTCTACACCGCGGCCAGCCTGATGTGCGCCCTCGCCGGCTCGATGCCGATGCTGATCGCCGGCCGGGCCCTGCAGGGCGTGGCGGGCTCCGCGGGGCTGGTGATCGCCCGGGCGATCGTCCGCGACCGGCTCGAAGGCGTCCCGATGATACGATTCCTCGCCACCATGGGCCTGATATCCGGCCTCGCCCCGATCCTGGCCCCCGTCGCCGGCGCCCAGCTGCTCCACGTCACCGACTGGCGCGGCACGTTCCTCGTCCTGGCCGTGCTCGGCGCGCTGCTCACCGTCGGCTCCGCGCTCGGCATCCGCGAGACCCTGCCGGCCGAGCTCCGCCACGGCGACGGCCTCGGCACCACCGTCCGCGCCATCGGCGGACTGCTGCGCGACCGCCCGTTCCTCGGCTACCTGCTCACCAGCACCTTCGCGTTCGGCGCGCTGTTCGCGTACGTCGGCGGCTCGTCGGTGGTGCTGCAGGACGTGTACCGGATCTCCCCGCAGACCTACAGCCTGGTGTTCGCCGTCAACTCGATCGCGCTGCTGGCCGTCACCCAGCTGAACGGCCGGGTGCTGGTGCAGCGCTTCCCCGGCCCGGTGCTGCTGGTCTCCGCGCTCTCCGTGGCGGTGGCGGCCGGGGTGGCCGTGGTGCTGTGCACCACGGTGTGGGACACCGGCCTGGCCGGGGTGTGGCCCGCGTTCGCGGTGCTGATGGGCTCGATGGGCGTGATCATGCCGAACGCCAACGGACAGGCCCTCACCATGGCCCCGCACGCCGCCGGTTCGGCGTCCGCGCTGCTCGGCACCGGCAGCTTCCTGTGCGGCTCGCTGGTCGCCCCGCTCAGCAGCGTCGGCGGCCACCCGTCCGCGACCGCCCTCGGCGTGATCGTGCTGGGCTGCTCGGTGCTGGCGCTGGTGTCCTTCCTGCCGCTGTACCGGACCAGGAGCTGACCGCGGACGCGGCCGCGCCCGGCCGGTGGCGAGGAGGAGCCACCGGCCGGGCGCGGCGTTTCACCGGGAAGGCGTCAGGTGAGCTGCCGGGCGGAGCGTCAGGCGATGGAGAAGTCGTCGCCGTAGACCGCGCCCTGGCCGTACCAGCCGTGCAGGTAGACCGTGACGGTGCCGGAGGCGCCGGTGGTGAACGGGACGCTCACCTTGGTCCAGCCGGTGCCGTTGGCCCAGGTGGAGGCGGTGGCGCCGCCGCTGACGCCGACGTAGGAGTACGGGCCCTGGACCCAGGCGGTCAGGGTGTACGCGTGGTTCGGGGCGAGGGTGACGGTCTGGTCGCACTCGCCGGTGGCGCCGGCGGTCGGGGTGACCTGGAGCGCCTTGGAACCGCCGTGGACGGGGCTGCCGACGACGGCCGCGCCGCTCTGGCAGGTCCACGGGGCGAGGTTGCCGGTCTCGAAGTCACCGTTGACCAGGCCGGTGGGCGGGGTGACGCCGGTGACGGTCAGCGCGTAGGTCGCGGTGTGGGTCCGGCCCGCGCCGGTGCCGGTGACGGTCAGGGTGTAGGTGCCCGGGGCGGCGGAGGCGGTGGTGGCGATGTTCAGCGTGGCGGAGCCGCCGGCGGTGACGCTCGCCGGGCTGACGGTGGCGGTGACGCCGGCCGGAGCGCCGGAGACCGTCAGGCCCACGGTCTGGGCGGTGCCGGCGGTGACGGCCGTGTTGACGGTGCTGGTGGCGGAGGCGCCGGCCTGCACGCTGCCCGCGGCGGGGGAGAGCGCGAGGGAGAAGTCGGAGGCGGTGGTGCCGCCGGTGACGGTCAGGGTGTACGTCGCCGAGTGGGTGCCGCCGGCCCCGGTGCCGGTCACGGTCAGCGGGTAGCTGCCGTTCGGGACGGCCGCGGTGGTGGAGACGTTCAGCGTGGCGGAGTTGCCGGCGGTGACGGTGGAGGCGCTCAGCGAGGCGCTGATGCCGGCCACCGGGACGGTGGACACCGACAGGTTGACGGCCTGCGCGGAGCCGGAGGTGACGGCCGTGTTGATGGTCGCCGAGGTGGACGCGCCCGCCGTGACCGAGCCGGTGGCCGGGCTCAGCGCGACCGAGAAGTCGTTCGCCGGGGTGGTCGAGCTGGTGAACTGCGAGAAGATGTGGCTGAAGTCCCACTTGTTCTGCGCGATGCCCGAGCAGTCGTCACGGCCGCCGGTGCCGGCGCAGCCGCCGTTGTCGCGCTGCAGCGCCCAGAAGGACAGCGTGTTGATGCCCTTGGAGACGGCCCAGTTGTAGACCGTGGTGGCGTTGGCGACGGTGAAGGTCTCGGCGGCGCCGAAGTCGTCGATGCCGGGCATCTCGGTGATGCCGATCATGCCCCAGATCTGGGCGGAGGTCTTGCTCGGGTAGAGCTTCGCCAGCTGGTTGTACAGGCCCTGCGCGGAGGTCTGGGTGTCCGCGGCCATGTCGTGCGGCTGGTTGTCGTAGTAGTCGAACGTCATCATGTTGACGACGTCGATGCGCGCGTTGTTGGTGACCGCGTTCTTCAGCACCGCGAGGCCGCTGGAGGCCAGGCCGCTGGTGGTGGTCGGCAGGGTGTAACTGAACTGGATGGAGCGGCCGTTGGCGGCGGCCCAGTCCTCGACGATCTTGATCGCCTTGTTGCGGCGGTCGATGCCCGCGGTGTTGGTCAGCGAGTTGTCCTCGATGTCCAGGTCGATCCGGGAGACGTCGTAGGTGGTGATGACGTTCTGGAACTGGGCGGCGATCTGGTTGACGTCGGTGCACGAGTCGGCGATCTCGGTGCCCGTGTTGTCGGCGGTGTAGCCGCCGAAGGACGGGATCACGTCGCCGCCGCCCGCGCGGATGGTGGCGATGTCGGCGCCGAAGGTCGAGTTGGACACCGGCATCGAGGTGTCGCCGTTCCACAGCGCGGTGCAGCTGCCCTTGGCGGCGGTCTGCAGGAAGGCCATGGTGAGGTGCTTGACACCGGACTGGGAGGCCAGCGCGGCCGGGCTCTCGCCCGTCCAGGACTCGAAGTACGGGGCGAAGACCCGCTGCGGCAGCGGGGTGGCGGCCTGCGCGGGGGCGGAGATCAGCCCCAGCGAGGCGGCCGCCATCGCGCCCGTCGCGAGCAGCGCTTGGAGTGGTCGGTGAAGGCGCATCGAGGCTCCATCAGGCATGGGAGGATGGCCTCGTGCCGCAGTTCGGGCACGGGGCAAGGGTGTTCGGCCTGGTACAGGGAGTGCCGGGGTGGTGCGGGGCGTACGAAGCCCCGGCCGGTGGTCACACCCCCACGATGCGTTCCGGTCGGGAAAAACAACGCTCCCATGGTTGGTCTGGACCACTCATCTGTCAAGACTCCTAACTGTCCGTCCCACCAGGTGTCCTGACGTGCCGTCGGCCCCGCACCCGGGACAGCGGGGTGCGGGGCCGACGGGCGGTGCGGGGTCAGTTCAGGCCGTTGGTCTTCAGCCAGTCCTTGGCGACCGTCGACGGGTCCTCCTTGTCCACCGCGACGCGCTTCATCAGCGCCGTCAGCCCGGCGGTGTCGAGCTTCGCCGAGACCGCGTTCAGCGCGGCCGTCCCGGTGGCGTCCAGGCCCGCCTTGTTCACCAGCGGGGTGACGTTCTGCGAGCTGAACAGGTTCTTCGGGTCGTTCAGCGACACCAGCTTCAGCTGGACGATCTTCGGGTCGGTGGTGAACACGTTGCCGACCTGGACGGTGCCGTCCTTGAGCGCGTTGGCGGTGGTGTCGGCGGTGGGCTTCCACTCCTTGAAGGTCAGCCCGTACGCGTCCTTGAACTGCTGCTCGCGGCGCGACTTGAACTCCGGCGGGCCGCCGATCACCAGGTCCTGCGCCTTGCCCGCGAGGTCGGCGATCGACTTCACGCCCAGCCGGTCGGCGGTCTCCTGGGTGACCGTCAGCGAGTCCTTGTCCTCGGCCGCCGCGGAGTCCAGGATCCCCAGCCCGGCCGGCAGCTTCGCCGTCAGCTCGGTGTTCACGGCATCCTTGCCGGTCGCCGTCGACTTGGCGTCCAGGTAGCCCAGCAGGGCCCCGTTGTACTCCGGCAGCACCGTCAGCGCGCCGGACTGCAGCTGCCCGTACAGCACCTCGCGGCTGCCGATGTTGAACTTCTCCTCGACCTTCACGCCCTTGGCCTGCAGCGCCTGCGAGTAGATCGACGCCAGCAGCACGTTCTCCGGGAAGTTCGCCGAGCCGACCACCACGGTCTTCCCTGAACCCCCCTGCGCGGCGGGGGACTTCGCGGCCAGTGGGTCGCCCCCGCCGGAGGAGGAGCAGGCCGCCGCGCCGAGCATCAGCACGGCGACGGCGACGGCGGTTCGGACCGGACGGGTCGTCATATGGATTCCTTCGAAAGTGCGGGGGAGCCCGCGGGTTCGTCAACATGGGCGGTGCGCGCGCCGCGTGGCGTCGCGTACCGGATGAGCAGGGCGAACAGCAGTTGGACGGCGACGGCCAGCAGCACCACCAGCAGGGCGCCGCCGACGGTGGTGGGGAAGTCGCGGGTGGCGAGGCCGTCGATGACGTAGCGGCCCAGGCCGCCGAGGCCGACGTAGGCCGCGACGGTGGCGGTGGCGATCACCTGGACGGCCGCGGTGCGGGCGCCGGCCAGCAGGGTGGGCAGCGCGGCGGGCAGGCACACCTGGAAGAGCGTCTGCGGGTGCGTCAGGCCGATGCCGCGGGCCGCGTCGCGGACGTCCGGGTCGGTGCCGCGGATGCCCTCGGCGGTGGCCACCAGCAGCGGCGGCGCGGCCAGCGCCGTCAGCGGGAGCAGCACCGCGGTGTCGCCGACGCCCGCGAGCAGCACCGCCAGCGTGACCAGGCCCAGGGTGGGCAGCGCGCGGGCGATGCCGGTCAGCGCCGTGACCAGGAACAGGCCGCGCCCGGTGTAGCCGATCAGCAGGCCCAGCGGCACCGCGAGCAGGGTAGCCAGGAGGAGCGCCTCGGCGGAGAACGCCAGGTGCTCCAGGACGCGGTCGAGGATCGAGTCCGGCCCGCTCCGGTGCGCCGGGTCGGCGAAGAAGTCGTGCAGCCAGCCGAACCAGTTCACCGCGCCACCCCCGTCGCCCACGGCGCGAGCAGCCGGCGGGCCGCGACCAGCAGCAGGTCGCAGACCAGCGCCAGCAGCGCCACCAGTACGATCCCGGCCAGGATCGGGGTCGGGAAGGTCCGCTGGAAGCCGTCCACGAACAGGTAGCCGAGGCCGCCCCGGCCGATCAGCGCGCCGACCGCCGCCAGCGAGATCGAGGAGACCGCCGCGACCCGCAGACCCGCTATCAAGTACGGCACGGCGGCCGGGAGTTCGACGGCGGCCAGCCGGTGCCACGGCCCGTAGCCCATCGCCGTGGCGGCCTGCCGCACCGGCTCCGGCACCGCCCGCAGCCCGTCCACCGTGGTCGGCAGCAGCACCGCCAGCGCGTAGAACGTCAGCGGCACCATCACCGTCTCCCGGGTGGCCAGCCCGGTGTACGGGATCAGCACCACGAACACCGCCAGCGAGGGCAGCGCGTACACCACGTTGAACACCGCCGCGAGCGGCTGGTACAGCCGCGGCCAGCGGGTGCAGGCCAGGCCCAGCGGCACCGCCAGCAGCAGGCCGATCAGCACCGGGACGAGCGCGATCACCGCGTGGTCGCCCGTCAGGCCGGCCAAGTAGCCCAGGTGGTCGCCGAGCCAGTGCCAGCGGACCAGCGGCTCACCGTCCAGCATGGTTCACCTGCGCCCCCGAGCCGTGCGCCCCCGAGCCGTGCGCCCCGGATTCGTGCGCGTCGGACGCGGGCGGTCCCGAGTCGTGCGCGTCGGGCTCCGGCGTCCCCGGCGCGGCGAGTGCGGCCACCACGGCGGCCCGGCTCGCGGTGCCGATCGCCCGGCCGTCGGCGTCCACCGCCACGGCGTGGCCGGACGGGGAGAGCACCGCCGCGTCCAGCGCCGAGCGCAGGGTGTCCCGCGCCGGGGCGAACACCGGCACCGGGTGGCGCTGCCCGTCGTGCAGCCAGTGCTCCGGGCGGCCGTCCTGATCGAGCGTCAACTGCCAGCCTTCGTGGACAGGTTCGAGCTTCGCGAGCGGGACATCGGCGGCCGGGCGCAGGCCCAGGCCGCGCAAGCCCCGGTCGCGGCCCAGGAAAGCGGCCACCCCGGCGTCCGCCGGAGCAGTCAACAGGGTGTGCGGATCCGCGAGTTGGGCGATCTCGCCGTGCTCGCGAAGCACCACCACCCGGTCGCCGAGCCGGACCGCCTCCTCGATGTCGTGCGTCACGAACAGCACCGTCTTGCCCAACTCGGCCTGCAGCCGCAACAGTTCCTCCTGCAGCCCGGCGCGCACCAGCGGATCGACCGCGCTGAACGGCTCGTCCATCAGCAGCACCGGCGGGTCGGCCGCCAACGCCCGTGCCACGCCCACCCGTTGCTGCTGGCCGCCGGAGAGCTGCGCCGGGTAGCGGCGGGCGGTCTCCGGCGGCAGGCCGACCAGCTCCAGCAGTTCGGCGGCCCGGGCCCGGGCCCGCTTGCGGTCCCAGCCGAGCAGCCGGGGCACCGTCGCCACGTTGTCGATCACCCGGCGGTGCGGGAACAGCCCGGCCTGCTGGATGACGTATCCGATGCCGCGCCGCAGCTGCGCCGCCGGCAGGGTGGCGACGTCGGCGCCGTCCAGCAGGACCCGGCCGCCGGTCGGCACCACCATCCGGTTGACCATCCGCAGGATGGTGGTCTTGCCGCAGCCGGACGGGCCGACCAGGACCGTGGTGCGGCCCGCCGGTACGTCGAGGTCCAGGCCTCGGACGGCAACCGTGCCGTCGGGGTGGCGCTTGGCGGCGCCCTCGAATCTGATCACGGAAGGGTCCTAGCGATGGCCGAGCGGATTATCGAACACTGATCTGAATACGTCTGTCCGGCTTCCCGGGTCGCGATCACCGCAAACCTTGATCCACCGAACGGGTGGGCAGGCCGGCCGCGGCCCAGGCCACGAACCCGCCGGCCAGGTCCGTCGCCCGGAACAGCCCCAACTCCCTTAGTGAGGCGGCCGCGAGAGAGGAGGCGTAGCCCTCCGAGCAGACTACAATCCACGGCACGTCATGTCCGGTCGCCTCGGGAATTCGGTGACTGCCCGTAGGGTCGAGCCGCCACTCCAGCACGTTGCGTTCGATGATCAGCGCCCCCGGAATCTCACCCTCCCGGGCACGCTGTGCCGCCGGACGGATGTCCACCAGCCGGGCCCCGGCCGTCACCGCCGCCCACGCCTGCTCCGGCCCGGGCCGCTCCATCCCCTCGCGGGCCCGCGCCACCAACTGGTCCACCGTCGTCACCACTGCTCCGGTCCTTCCGTCGCCGTGCGCACCAGGCCGCCGGCCCGCAGCTCGTACCGGGACATCCGCGCCAGCGGCGGCGAGTACGCGTGCAGCGTCACCGCGGGCCCCGGCGAGGTGTTGCGCACATCGTGCAGGTACTGCGGCCCGAACGCCCGCTCGGTGCCCGCGGTCAGTCGGCGCACCGTCAGGCCGTGCTCCGGGCCGGCCAGCGCCAGCTCCTCCAGCTCGCCCAGCGCGACCGTGAACGCCCCGCGCGAGCCGCCGTGGTCGTGGAACCCCGTCGACTGCCCCGGCAGCCAGCTGATCAGCCACACCTCGTAGTCCTGGGCCAGCTCCAGCCGCTCGTACCAGCGGTCCTCTCCGGACAGTCGCACCCGGTGCAGCCAGCGTTCCGGGCGTTCGGCCAGGTCGCGGACGAGGCGGCGCAGCGCGTTCGGCGACAGCGGTGGGCGGGCGGATCCGGCCTCCGGGGGTGCGGGGGCGGCGAGATCGGTGGGCATGGCTCTCCTCCGGATGTGCCGCGACGGCCGGCGCCGGGGAACGGCGGACGGCGGGCGGCGGGAACGGGACGGCAGGGCGCACCGCCGAACGGGCGGATGCGGGTGCTGCGGGGGGTCGCGGCAGGGCCCGGTTCAACTCACGGGGATGCGCGCGGAGGTCAGGCGGGGAAGGTCAACAGGCACACATGTCGCTCGCCTGGCGTCGCAGATCGACGTGCAGGCGGCAGACCAGGAAGGTGCCGGGGTTCATGCCGCCGATGCTTCACGACCCGGTGGCGGCGCGTCAAGTTCCGCCACGCAGGTGGTCGAACGGTGGACGATTCCGTCTCGTCATCCGGGCATGTGGATATCTGGGCATGCGGATATCTGGGCATGCGGGCGTCCGGGCATGCGGGCGGACGGGCCGACGGCCCGCGCTCCGGGGAGAGTGCGGGCCGTCGGGGTTCTCGACGTGGCTCAGTTGTCCTGACCGGCGTTGTCGTCGGCCTGGGCGGCGGCGCTGTCCGCCGCGTCCACCTTCTGCTGCATCTGCTGGACCTGCGCGCTGTCCGGGCCGTCGGCGGGTGCGGCGGTCGGGCCGCAGGCCGTCAGCAGGGCCGCCGCGGCCAGCGTGAGCGCCGCCAGGGCGGCCGTGGCGGCGGGGCGGCGGGTCACTTGGCGGCCGCCGGGGCGTTCTTCGCGCACCAGTCCGCGACCGACTTCAGGTCCGCCTTGCGGGCGTCCAGGGTCGACACCAGGCTGCGGCGGACCGTCAGGCGGTCGTTCAGGTACTTCTCGATCTCGGGGTGGCCGGCCTTCTTGGCGTTGTCGACCCGCTGCTCCAGTCGGGCGACCGACCCGTTCACGGTCGCGTCCCCGTGCAGGCGGGTGAGCGCCTTGTCGATCCGCTCCTCGGTCTTCGGCAGCCGCTTGCAGATCGCCTTCGCCCCGTCGCCCTTCGGCGCCGTCCCGCTCGCCGCCTGCGCGGGCCCCGCCGCCAGCAGTGCGCCCGCCAGCGCGAGCACCCCGGCCGCCGCGACCGTCCGGTTGATCCGCATGGCACTCCCCTTCCCACTACCTCACGGCCGGACCGCCCGGCCGTGCAGGCGACCGTACGGGCGCTTCTTGTGGAAACCCTGTGGAACCTCGGCCGGACTACCCGGCCGGCTGCTCCGGTGCGCCCAACCAGGCGAGCGGAGACGGGAGTTCCGGGGTCGGAGCGTGGTCGCGGAGCAGTGGGAGGCGGACCTCGAAGCGGCAGCCGGGGGAGTCGGGGCGGGTGGTGGCGGTGGCGGAACCGCGGTGCAGGGCGGCCTGCTGGGCGACCAGGGTCAGGCCGAGGCCGGAGCCCGGGCTGTCCGGGCGGCGGTGGAAGCGCCGGAAGACGGCGGCGCGGTCGGCGGGCGGGATGCCCGGGCCCCGGTCGTCGACGGTGAGCCGCGCGGTGGCGCCCTCGATCCGCAGCCGGACGTCCACCTCGGCGGGAGCGTCGCCGCTGCGCCCGTGCACGGCCGCGTTGCCGAGCAGGTTGTCGAGCAGGATGCGCAGGCCCGCGTCCCAGCCGAACACCCGTGCCTCCGGTGGGAGTTCGGTGCGGAAGACGGTCTGCGGGTGACGGCGTCCGGCCTCCGCGACGGCGGCGTCCACCAGCTCGGCGAGATCCACCGGACCGAACGCCGAGACCTCCACCAGGTCACCCCGGGCCAGCGTCGACAGTGCGCTCAGCAGGTCCACGGTGCGGGCGTGGTCCTGCTGCAACTCGGCCATGATCTCGGCGCGTTCGGCCTCCGGCAGGTCCGGGTGCGCGGACAGCACGTCCAGATTGGTGCGCAGGCTCATCAACGGGGTGCGCAGCTCGTGCGAGGCGGCGGAGGAGAACGACCGCGCGGTGTCCAGGGCGTGCGCGGTGCGGGCCGCCTGCTCGTCGTAGCGGGACAGCAACAGGGCGATCGCGCCCGAGAGTTCGTCCACCTCGGCGGTGCCCGTGCGGGTGTGCGCGAACACCGCGTGGCCGGTCCGCGGGTCCAGCACGGCCGCCCGGCGGCCCAGGCGGCGCAGCGGCAGCGTCGCCCGCTCGGCCAGCCCGAAGGCGATCAGCCCCGAGAGCGGCGCGGCCAGCAGCGCCACCAGCAGCACCCGCCGCCGCACCGCCCGCAGCTCCTCCGCCGGTGCGCCGGCCGGGGCGAGCACCCAGAGCGTGCCGGCGGTGGATCCGCTGTTCACCTTCACGGTCAGGACGCGCCAGGACGCGCCGCCCTGGCGGACCGTCACGGTGCCGCCGGAGGGCAGGAGCTGCGGGTCGGCGGGCTGCGATCCGGCCGAGAGCAGGACGGTGCCGTCGGCGGCGGCGACCCGGACGCCCGCGTCCAGGGCGGCGTCCAGCACCTTGCGCTGCTGGTTCTGCTCGGCCTTCGGGCGGCCCTTGGTGTCGGCCGTCAGCAGGGCCCGCGCGTTCGGGAGCAACGCGGCTGCCCGGTCGTTCAGTTGGGCGTCCTGACGGCGGTGCAGATCCGCGTTGACCAGCGGCAGCAGCAGGGCCGCGGCGGCCGCCACCAGCAGCGGCACCAGCAGGGCGGCGCCCAGGGCGATCCGGGTGGAGAGCTTCACCGGTCGCCGCCCTCGCCGGGCTCGGGCGCGCGCAGGACGAAGCCCACCCCGCGCACGGTGTGGATCAGCCGGGGCCGGCGGCCGGACGCCTCCAACTTGCGGCGCAGGTAGGAGACGAAGGTGTCCACGGCGTCGCTGCGCACCTCGAAGTCGTAGCCCCAGACCCGGTCCAGCAGCAGTTCGCGGGAGAGCACGATGCCCGGGTTGCGGGCGAACTGGGTGAGCAGCTCGAACTCGCGCCGGGTGAGCCGGAGTTCCTCGTCCTCCCAGAATGCCTCGCGGGTTCCGGGGTCGATCCGCAGCGGGCCCGCCCGGAGCAGGTCGGACGGCTGGGGCGGGCGGCGGCGCAGCAGCGCGTGCAGGCGGAGCACCAGCTCCTCCAACGCGAACGGCTTGACCAGGTAGTCGTCCGCGCCGGCCTGCAACCCGGCGACCCGGTCGGCGAGTTCGTCCAGCGCGGACAGCATCAGCACCGGGGTGTCGTCCCCCCGGGCCCGCAGCGTCCGGCACACCTCCGTGCCGGACAGCCCGGGCAGCCCGACATCGAGGACCACGACGTCCGGCGGCCCGTCCGCGAGCCGGGCGAGCGCGGCGGTCCCGTCCTCGGCGAGGGACACGGCGAACCCGCTCAGCCGCAGCCCCCGCTCCAGGCTCCGCCGGATCGCCGCGTCGTCGTCGACCACCAAGACCCGCCCGCCCACCCGGCCACCTCCGGTCCAGCCGCACCCTGCAAGGGCACCGACTTTCGCACAGCCGGACGAGGAGCAGGCGGTCGGGGGTTACGACTCGTCGTGCCAGGAGAACGCGGATATCCGCCAGCCGTCGGGGGTGCGGACGAACTGGAAGGTCTTGGTGCCGCCGCCTTCGTAGGGTTCGCCGTTCAGCAGGCCGGACTTGCGGTACCCGCCGATGCGGCAGGCGACGCTGCCGGCGACGTCGGTGTGCTCGCTGGTCTCCCACTCGTGGAACTCGGTCAACCGGCCGTCGGAGAGCAGCTGTTCGCGCGGGCCGATGAACTCTTCGAGGCTGTAGGTGAGGTACTTCGGCTCGGCGACCGTGATGACGGAGCCGGGGAGCATCAGGCGGCGCAGGCGGGCGACGTCGGCGGGGCGGCCGTCGCGGTTGTCGAAGGCGTCGAAGAACTCGGCGGTCAGGCGGTCGAGTTCGGCCTTGACCTCGGGAAGCGGAAGCAGAAGCGACATGATCGGAACAGTAACATTGCACTGCCTGTCCGCGGGTGGAGAACGGCGGACGGGCCCGTCGAAGTGACGGGCCCGCCCGGACGACCGGTCAGCGCTCGGGGTCAGTGGCGCTGCACCTTCCGGCGCCACCGGATCAGGCCGCCGCCGAGGAGCAGCAGCACGCCCGCGCCGGCCGCGGCCGGGACGGCGAGGTCCGAACCGGTCGCGGGCAGACGCTCGTGCTCGTGACCGGGCTTGGTGGGCTCGGGCTTCGGGCTTGGGCTCGGGCTCGGGCTCGGCGGGATGCTGCTGATCGTCGTCCCGGTGGCGCAGCTGCCCGCGCAGGTGCCGGGCTCGCCCGGGGTGGCGAGGTTCTGCAGCCTGGCGCCGTCGGCGGCGTCCTCGTGCACGGTGACGCTGACGGTGACGGTGACGGTGACGGAGGCACCGGCGGCCAGCGGGCCGGACCAGGTCAGGGTGGTGCTGCTGACGGTCGCGCCGTCGGTGGCGTCGTTGTTGTGGGCGGCGTTGTTCAGGACGTCGGCGAGGTCGTCGGTGAACGAGGCCGGGTTGGCGTCGGTGAAGTCCGCGCCGCCGGTGTTGTGGACGGTCACGCTGTAGGTGACCCGGTCACCGGGGGCCGCCGTGTCCGTGGACACCGTCTTGGCGACGGTGAACTCCTGGACGGGCGTGCTGGAAGGTTCTCCAGTGCTTGAGCGTGGCGGCGCCGCGCTCGACCGGGTGGCGGAGCCGGGCGTGGGCCCGGTTCAACGACCGCTGCCCGGGGCGGAGTTCCTTGCGGGCGGGGCGTCCGGTCGGCACGGCGAAGGTGCCGCCGGCGCCGGTGTACGCCATGTCGGCCAGGGCGGGGATTGCGGGGTCGGATGCAGGTCTTCACGATGCGTGGTGGGTGCGGGCGGCGGTGAGGTCGTGGGTGCGGCCGGGCAGGGCGCGGGAGGTCCACACGAGTTTGCCCGTCGGGCCGATGATGACCTGGTGGTTGACGCCGTGGCGGCGGTGCTTGCCGGAGTGGTCGGATCGGCCGTCGCCGACGCGGTCGCACTCGGCGAGGGTGCCGTCGACCGGGACGTACTCGACGTCGGCTTCGCGCAGTGCCTGTGTGAGGCCGGGAGCGCGACGGGCGATGAGGTCGGTGACCTGGTGGACGTAGGCGTGGCCGGTGCCGACGCTGATCCGGAAGCCGGCCGCGATCCGGGCGAGGGTGTCGTGCTTGCGCAGGTACACCAGCGCGACCAGGGCCCGTGGGGATGGCGGGAGTTTGCAGCGGCGGTCCCCCTCGCGGGTGACGATGAGCATGGTGACCCACTCGACGGGCGCGTGCGGCAGGTCCAGTGCGGCAGGACAGGTGACCAACGAGGCTTCCTGGCCGGCTGCTTGAGACGTGAGACATCTCGCTCAACCGCCCGGGAGCCTCGTTCGTTCTGCCCCCGTCCCGAGCACGTGGCCGTCACCCGATCGGTGGCCGCCCTGAAAGGGCTCACTGTTCGGACTTCGGTCTCATCATTCTTTGGCCGGCGCGACGAACGTGGCGCCGAACATTGCCACGACGTGCTGCGCCCCCAGCCCGATCGTGCGCCCCCACGACAGCCGCTCGTCCGGCTTGACCACCGCCCCGGGCTGCGGGGCACGGCCGTCCCCGTGCAGCTTCCACCCGAACGTGACCTTCATGTCCCTGCCTCGTCTCTGTGCCCTGCCGTGCGAAACCCTGGTGGGCGACCGTGCAACCGGCCGCGACATGATCTCCTGTCGCTCCCACCGCCCTGACCTCGGAGGATCACCCGACCGGCGGGTAGATCGGTCGGGCCAAGTCAGTGACGATCATGGTGCAGCGCAGGCGACCGGCCGGATGTGTGATGAGTGCATGACATGGTGTCCGGTCTCGGACAGGCCGATTGGCGACACCCGAAGCATCTTCCGGAGGGTCCCGCGGCAGGCGAAGCTATTGATCGCCGCCAGGGAAGCGCACCGGGCGGCCAACCGGAGCGAGTGTCAACCGCGGGACACCGAGCCGGAACTCCGCCACCTGTCACTGCTGTTGAGCACCGCCGGCCGACTCCGAATCGGCACCTGAACTTCCGTCGTCGGCCCGCGAAATTCCGACCCCGGCGCTCCGCGTGCTGACCGCTGTTCCTGCAGGACAGCCGTCCACCGGTATTCGCAGAGTCGCCTCGCATGCCCGGCCGCACCGCTCCACCATCCGAACCCGCCACGAAGGGACCTTGTCATGCCTTCTTCCCGTAGCTCCAAGCTCGTCCGCCTCGCCCTGGCCGCCGCCATCGCCGCCTCCGGTGCGATCGCCACCACCGCCGTCACGGTCGCCACCGCGACCACCGCGCAGGCCGCGTCCTCCGTCGGCGGCCAGATCACCCGCTCCGAGGTCCTGGCCCGCGCCAAGGTCTGGGTCGACGACGCCGTCCCGTACTCGCAGAGCAGCTACCACACCGACGGCAGCGGCACCCTGTACCGGCAGGACTGCTCCGGCTTCGTCTCCATGGCCTGGCACATCAACAACTCCGGCACCAACAACGGCTTCACCACCAACACGGCGGTCAACTACTCCACCCAGCTCGCCGGCCTGGACAGCCTCAAGCCCGGCGACACCCTCAACAACATCAGTACCCACATGGTGCTGTTCGTCGGCTGGACCGACTCCAACCACACCGCCGCCACCATCTACGAGGAGCCCAACTCCAGCTCCACCGCCCGTTCCCGCGTCATGACCCGCTCCGAGATGACCAGTGGCGGCTTCCTCCCCTACCGCTACAACAAGATCGTCGACGGCAGCACCACGCCGTCCAGGGCGGGGGTGTTCCGGCCTTCGAATGCGACGTTCTACGTGAGCGATGCCAGTGGTGGGGTGGGAGGTTACGCGAGCTTCGGTGCGGGTGGGGACACTCCGCTGGTGGGTGACTGGAACGGTGACGGCAAGGCGACCTTCGGTGTGTACCGGGCCTCGGACCAGACGTTCTACCTCAGCAATGACAACTCGTCCGTCGCTGTCGCCCGGAAGTTCGGCAACCCGGGCGACATTCCGGTGGTTGGTGACTGGGACGGCAACGGCACCACGACGATCGGCATCTACCGGCCCTCGGACCAGACGTTCTACCTCAGCAATGACAACTCGTCCGTGTCGGTCGGCCTGAAGATGGGCGACCCGGGCGACATTCCGGTGGTCGGTGATTGGGACGGCAACGGCACCACCACTGTTGGAATTTACCGGCCCTCGACCGGGGCGTTCGCCATGACCGACTCGACGACCTCGACCCCGGTCCAGCACACCGTCTCCTTCGGCAACACCGGTGACGTCCCGATCGTCGGCGACTGGGACGGCACCGGCACCGACAAGGTCGGTGTGTATCGCCCGCAGTACTCCGACTTCTACGGCGCGGCCAAGGACTCCGGCACCGTCATCTACAGCGCCCGCTTCGGCGTCAACGGCGACGTCCCCGTCGTCGGCAAGTGGTAGATCCGTCCTGCGCCGTGGAGGCCGCCACCAACAGGTGGCGGCCTCCACGGCTGTCTCAAACTCCTCGGGAATTGCGGGGATCTTAGGATGACGAATCGTCAAGTAGGCGACATAAGAGCCGAATGAGGGCATGTCGGTGAAAGAAAAATACGATTGCAGGGCCGTCGGGGCGGGGCGAGAATCCGCTGCATGAGCTCTGTGATTCGCCACGTGACCATTGACTGCCTCGACGCCTACACCCTCGGGTCCTTCTGGGCGGAGGTGCTCGGCCAGCCGCTGCACGCCGAGGACTTCCCCGGTGACCCGCAGGCCCTGATCGAGGGCGCGGGCCTGCTGTTCGTGGCCGTGCCGGAGCTGAAGGCCGGCAAGAACCGGCTGCACTTCGACCTCCAGCCGCAGGACCGCACCCGGGACGAGGAGGTCGCCCGGCTGCTCGGCCTGGGCGCGAAGCTGGTCGACGACCGGCGCAACGCCGACGGCACCGGCTGGGCCGTGCTGGCCGACATCGAGGGCAACGAGTTCTGCGTGGAGCGGAGCAAGGCGGAGCGCGAGGTCTGACGCGACGGCGGCGGGGCCGCGGCGCCCCGCCGATCCGGGCCGAATCCTTTTCGGCGGTCGCCCCCTCTTACGGGCACACCCACCGGCGGACGGCCGCCGGCGGCGACAGCTCGGAGGAATCCCATGATGGTGGCCCTGGTCATCGGCGCCGGCGCGGTGCTGGTCTGCACCTGCGCGTTCGTGCTCAAGTCGAAGCGGGGCAAGCGTGGTTGAGACGGCCTGGCCCGCCGAGGAGGTGATCGCCGCGGCCCGCTGCGGCGACCCGGCCTCGATCGACGCGCTGGTGGCGGGCGCCCACCCGAAGGTGCGGCGGTTCGCCCACTCGCTGTGCGCCAGCCCCGAGGACGCGGAGGACGCCGCGCAGGAGGCGCTGATCATCCTGTACCGGCGGATCGGCATGCTGCGGGCCACCGGCGCCCTCGCCTCCTGGCTGTTCCGGATCGTCCGCAACGAGTGCCTGCGGCGGATCCGCGTGCTGGCCGCCGCCCCCGGGGCGCCGGCCGAACCGGCGGACTCCGCCGAGCAGGAGGCGCTGCGGCGGCTGGACGGCGAACGGGTCGCCGCGGCGATCGCCGCGCTGCCCGACGACCAGCGGCGGGTGCTGATCATGCGCGACCTGCAGGGCCACGGCGGCCGGGCGGTCGCGGAGGCGCTCGGCCTGAGCACCGCCGCGATGAAGTCCCGGCTGCACCGGGCCCGAGCGGCCGTCCGGGCCGAACTCGGGGGCCCGCGATGAGCGGACGACCCGGACAACCCGACTTCGCCGCCCCGACCCTGACGCGTCATCTGCTGCGCGGCGGGCTCGGCTTCGGCGCGATCGCCGCCGCGTTCGCCCTGCTGCCCCCGGCCGGACCCGCAGCCCTGCTGCTGGCCCCCCTCGGGCTGGTCGCGCTGCGCGGCTGCCCGATGTGCTGGGCGATCGGCCTGGCCCAGGCGCTCTCCCGGGGGAGGCTGCAACGGCAGTGCCGGGACGGGCAGTGCACGCTCACGCGGGTGTGAGCGGCCGCGCATGAGGGTCGCCGGGCCGATCGTCGGACGAGTCGGCCGGGCGGGGGAACGGCCGCCGGTTCTGCGCCCTCCGCCGGGGACGGTCGACCAGACTTCGTCACGTCGATCGCCCCCGAACGGCGGAGGAGCCACCGTCATGAGCCCAGCCACCGCGCACCGCGCCTCGACCGGGCCACTGGCCGACCTGCTCGCCCGGACACCCGCCCCGGCGCCGCACCCGCACACCGGGGCGCTGCGCTCCGAACTCGCCCACTGGCTCACCGCCACCGGCGTCCTGGAGGCGGCTGCCGCCACCGCCTTCCTCGACCGGGGCCACCTGGACCTCGCCGCCCGCAGCTGGGGCGACGTCCCCGCCGGCCCCGGACTGCGGGCCGCAACCAAGTGGCTGGTGCTCACCCGGATCCTCGACGAGCACCTCGACGGCCACGACGACACGGCCCGGCGGACGGTCGGCGCCCTGCAGACGCTGACCGCCACCGGCCACGTCCCGGGCGCGCGGACCACGCCGGACGGTGCGGAGCCGCCGCTGGTCCGGGCCTTCGAGGAGCTCCGGCGGGACAGCGCGACGCTCGCCGGGTCCGACTGGCAGGCCCGCTGCGCCGCCGACTTCCGCTCCCACCTGGACAGTTCGCTCGACCGGCTGGAGGCCGCCGACACCGCTCCGACCGTCCCGCAGTACCTCACCCACGGCGGCCGCGACGGCGCGAGCCGCTGCGCGGCCGGCTGGGTGGAACTCGCCCACGGCCTCGACCTGCCGGACCACCTCCACCGCCACCCGCAGCTCACCGATCTGCTGACGCGCTTTCAGCACCTGGTCCGCTGGATCGGCGACCTCGGCCCCGCCGGCCCGGCCACCGGCCGGAGCCTTTTGCGCGCCCTGGAGGTCCACCGCGGACTGCCGCCGCACCTCGCGGCCGCGAAGGTCGCCGACCTGTGCGCCGCCGAACTCGCCACGCTGGAATTCCTCGCCGACGGCATCGCCCGCGGCTCCCACTGGCCCACCCGGGTCCGTCGCCACGCCCAGGGGTTGGTGCGCCACGTGCACGCCCTGATCCACTGGACGGCGGGCGCTGACGGCAGGCGGGCCGCAACCTGACGGTGCGTCAGGCGGCCTCGTCGAGCAGCAGCGCCAGGACGCCCACCAGCGTGGCGCTGCTGACGATCTCGCGGCGGGCCACCAGGTCGCGCAGCTCCGCCAGCGGCACCCAGGCGATTCGGTCGGACTCGTTCCGCTCGGTCGGCGGCCCGGTGAACTCCACCGGGTCGGCGCGGAACACGAAGTGCTCGGAGTCGGTGATGCCCGCGGCGGGCTGCGCGTAGATCAGCGGGCGGACGTCCGACACCCGCCAGCCGGTCTCCTCCAGCGACTCGCGGGCCGCCGCGGCCGCCGGGTCCTCACCCGCCTCGACCAGGCCCATTGGCAGCTCCCACGCCCAGGTGTCGGTGATGAACCGGTGCCGCCACAGCATCAGCACCTCGCGGCGGTCGTTCACCACCGCCGCCACCGCGAGGTGGCGCAGCTTCACCACGTGGTGCTCGAAGCGCTGCCCGTCCGGCAGTTCGACGTCCGCGACCCACACGTTCAGCCACGGATCCTGGTACACCGGACGTTCCCCGTACACCTTCCACCGCACCCCGCCACCCCTTTCGTCCCCCGGACGCTACCGCAGCCGGCGCCCGCCGCGGCCGGAACCGAACGGTTGTGCCGTTCGTCCTTGTCAGGGACAGGCACGACGGGATTGGCCCTCGTGACGCAGGGCAGGAGAACGGCATGGGCATCGTCAGTTGGATCATCCTCGGGCTCCTCGCCGGAGCCGTCGCCAAGCTGCTGCTTCCCGGCAAGGACCCGGGCGGCATCATCATCACCACGCTGATCGGCATCGCCGGCTCGTTCATCGGCGGCTGGCTGTCCTCGAAGATCCTGCACAAGTCGGTCAACGTGCACTTCTTCGACCTGCCGACCTGGATCTCCGCGATCGCCGGAGCGCTCGTCCTGCTCATCGTCTACCGACTGCTCTTCGGCAAGTCCCGCGACTGACCGAACGCCTGACGGACCGCCATCAGGGCGCCCCGGCCGAGGAATTCGGCCCGGGCGCCCTGCGTTGTGCGCCTCAGAGCGCAGGCAGCGGCTCCTGCGCGGCCCGCCAGGCGGCCGGAACGCCCACGACGCCGGTACGGGCGGCGACCACCCCCGCGGCGACGGCGCAGGTGGTGTCCATGTCGCCCCAGCCGGAGACGGTGTGCCAGAGCGCCTCGACCAGGTCGTCGAGGTGGCCGGCGGCGGACCACAGCGCGAACGGCACGGTGTCCTGCGCCGAGACCAGGTGGCCGGAGCCGAGCACCACCGCGGCGTGCCGGACACTGGCCCCGGCCGGCAGCCGCGCGGCGATCCGCAGGCCGGACCGCACCTCGGACTCCGGCAGCAGCGCCGCCACCTCCCGCAGGAACTCCGCCCGGGACGCCGCCGCACCGCCGCGCGAGCGGACCGCCAGCGCCGCCGCCAACGCGACCGCCTGCGCCCCTGCCACCGCCTCCGGGTGCGCATGGGTGGCCCGGGCCGAGCGCTCGGCCTGCTCGGCGACCACCCCGAGGTCGTCCGCGAACCACGCGCCCAGCGGCGCCACCCGCATCGCCGCGCCGTTGCCGTGCGAGCCCTGCCCGCCGAACAGCGCGCCGGTGACGGCGAGATGGTCCTCGCCCGCGTGCACCGCGCGCAGCACCTGATGCATCGACGGCCCGTACTTGCGGTGCGGCACCGCCAGGTACTCCGCCGCGAACTCCCGGGCCAGCGCGGCCGGTTCGACCTCGCCCCGGCAGTGCAGGTGACGCGCCAGGACGAGCGCCATCGCGGTGTCGTCCGTCCAGTGCCACGGCCCCGGCCGCACCAGCCGCCCCGCGACCTCCGCCGACGCCTCGTCCACCGGCGGATGGAACCACCGGTCGCCGAAGGCATCGCCCAGCGCCAGACCGTGCAGGCTGTCGAGGGCGGGCGGCGGGACGGGAAACATGACGACTCCTCGGAACGGCGGGCCCGCCGATTCTGGCCGCTCGCCCCGCCTCCCGTCGAGCCGATTCCCCACTGGTGCCGAAGGGTGATCCGGTCTCATCCATCGGACGGGATTCGCTCGATCGTGAGCGATTCGTGCTGCTGATTCGCCCTCGCGGGTTCAAGGTGGGAGACGGGCGCACTCGAAAGATCGCGCCCCGCTCGCCGCACCCGGCCAGGGCCCGTGGCCGCTCCCCGGCCTCGACGACGGGTCGAGCGGCGAGAACGCGGACGGCGGACACCTCGCAGGGAACTGATCGAATCTTCTAGGCTCGCTTCCCGGTCCCTGCCACGGCTGCTCGTCCGCACCGCGGAACAGAGACCGACCTTCCCGGACCCCGGGCCGAGCCGGGGTCACGGACCGAGCGAGGAGGACACAGTGCTGCCCAGCCCCACATCGCACCGGACACCACGACCGAGCCCCAAGCCGCAACAGATCCCGCCGACACCCGTCCCGGCCATACCTCCCAGTGCCCCGCGCCCCACCGGGGGTGAACAGTGAGCCGCCATACCGTGGCCCCCGAGCCACATCCCGCCGCACCCGCGACACCCGCCTCGGCCGACGAACCGCCGACCACCGCACCGGCGTTGGCCACCGCCGCACTGCCGGGCCTGCCCCGCACCCTGACCAGCAGGGCCCGCACCCTCACCGCCGCCGTCCGCAAGCGCTGCGCGGACCTCGCCCGGATCGAAACCCCGTCCGGCGACGCGCCCCGGCTGAACACCCTCGCCGAAGAACTCGCCGCCGGCTACACCGCCACCGGCGCCACCGCCACCCGCGACAGCTGCGCCCACGGCGACCACCTGGTCCTCAACTGGCCCGGCCGGCACGAAGAGCTGCCGCACCTGCTGGTGGTCGGCCACCACGACACCGTCTGGCCCGTCGGGACCCTCGCCGACTGGCCCGTCGAGGAACAGGACGGGCGCCTCACCGGCCCCGGCATCCTCGACATGAAGGGCGGACTCGCCCTGCTGGAAGGCGCGTTCGCGCTCCTCGCCGACCTCGGCCAACGCCCGCACCGACCGGTGCGGATGATCGTGGTCTCCGACGAGGAGGTCGGCAGCCCCGACGGCCGCCGCCTGTTCGAACAGCACCTGCGCGGCGCGGCCGCCGTCCTCGGGCTCGAACCCGCCCACCCCGACGGCCGACTCAAGACCGCCCGCCGCGGCACCGCGAGAGTCCGGCTCACCGTCACCGGACGCGAGGCGCACTCCGGCAACGACGCCGCCGACGGCATCTCCGCGATCGACGAGCTCGTCGACCAACTCGTCGCCGTCCGCGGCCTCACCCGGCAGCCCGGCACCGAACTCAACACCGGACGCATCGGCGGCGGCACCCGCGCCAACGTCGTCGCCGGCCGCGCCGAAGCCGAGATCGGACTGCGCTTCGTCACCACCGAGGCCCAGCGCCGCACCCTCGACACGCTCGCCCACCTGACCGCGAACCGGCCCGGCGCGAACGTCCGCACCGAAGTCCTCTCCTCCCGCCCCGCCTGGCCCGAACGCTCCGCCAACCCCCTGCTGCGCCACGTCCGCTCGCTCGCCGCCGCCCTCGGCGACCACCTCGACGGCGCACCCGCCGGCGGGGCGGGGGACACGAACCTCGCCGGCGCGAGGGGGCTGCCGACCCTGGACGGCCTCGGCGCGGTCGGCGCGGGGCCGCACGCCCGCCACGAGCACCTGCGGATCGACCAACTGGGGCCGCGGATGGCGTTGTTGGCGGCGTTGCTGGCGGTGCCGCTTCCGCGACTTCGCTGAGCGAGCACACGAACAGGGGCGCGTGGGGGCACCTCCCGGCCTGCCCCACGCGCCCCTGGTCCGCCACCTGCCCCGCCCTGGCGGTGCTTACTTGGCCAGCGGGGCCAAGGCGCCCGGGTAGAGGTACTGGTGCGCGGGGATCGTCGTGCCGTGGGCCCAGGCGTCGAAGAAGCCCGTGAGGTTCTGGCCGGACACCTGTGCGGCCAGGGCCTCGAACTGCGGGAAGGAGGCGTTGCCGTAGGCGTGGTCGGCGGTCCAGCGGCGCAGGGTGGTGAAGAAGGCGTCGTCGCCGACGGTGCGGCGCAGGGCGTGGAGCATCAGGGAGCCCTTGAAGTAGAGGGCGGAGTCGAGCTCCTTGCCCGCGCCCGGGTCGTAGAGCTTGGTGGACCAGTAGGCGGGGTTGTCCTTGTTGGCGGCGAGTTCGAAGGCGTAGAAGCCGGTGTCGAGGTCGCTGCCCTTGTGCTCCTCCCACAGCTGGTTGGCGTACTGGGCGAAGCACTCGGCGAGGCAGCCGTCGCGCCAGTCGGTGAACGAGACGCTGTCGCCGAACCACTGGTGGGCGTTCTCGTGGACGACCGACATGTCGAAGATGGCCCCGCTGTAGGTGGGCCGGCTCTGCGTCTCCAGGGCGACCGGGCCGCCGGGGCCGGGGTTCTTGGGCATGCCGACCACGATCGCGCCCGCGGAGGAGAACGGGTAGGGGCCGAACTTCGAGGCCAGGAAGGTCAGGATGTCCTGCTGTTCGGCCTCGGCGGCCGGGTCGATCGTGGCGTCCGGGCTGTAGGCCGTGATGACCGGTGTGCCGTCGGGCAGTTGGGCGCGGTGGACGGTGAAGCGGTCGATGGCGACGGTGCTGAGGTACGTCGCCATCGGGCGGTCCTCGTTCCAGCGGAAGGTCGTGGTGCCGCGGGCGGTGGTGGTCGGCCCGGGCCGGCCGTTGCCGATCGCGGTCCAGCCGTCGGGGACGGTCGCGGTGAGGGCGAAGGTGGCCTTGTCGGACGGGTGGTCGTTGGACGGGTACCAGGAGGTCGCGGAGTGCGGTTCGCCCGCGACGTTCGCGCCGCCGTCGGCCAGGGTGTGCCAGCCCTCGGCGTCGGGCTTCCCCGCGTACTTCACCCGGACGGTGAAGGTGGCGCCCCCGGCGAGCCGTCGGGCCGGGACGATGTCCAGCTTGTGCTCGCCGGAGCGCGAGAACGAACGCGCCGGTGCCCCGTTCACGGTGACCGAGGCGACCGTGAAGCCCTTCAGGTCGAGGCTGAGGCGGTCCAGCGGGCGGGTGGCCCGGGCGGTGACGGTGGTGTCGCCGTCCAGGTGGTCCGTGCGGGCCGGGTCGTAGCCGATCCGGACGTCGTAATGTGCCACGTCGTAGCCGGAGTTGCCGTCGTCGGGGAAGTACGGGTCGATGCCGCCGGTCGCCGCCGAGGCGGGCAGGGCGGTCAGGGCGACGCCGATGGCGGTGGCGGTCGCGAGGGCGGTGGCGGTGCGGCGGCGGGTCGTCGGTCGGGTGCGCATCTGGGTCTCCTCGGGTGTCGGGTCGGTCAGGGACGGGTGGCGGCGAGCTGCCACAGCACCCCGATCAGGGCGTTGGTGCTGGTGGCCTCCGTGGCCGGATCGACGTTGGCGAGGTCGTCGCACGCCTCGTGGATGCAGTCCGAGATGCCGGTGCTGAAGCCGGAGGACGGGATGCCGGCGTTGCCGAACGATTCGTTGTCCGACCCGCCGACGCCGATGTCGAAGGTGGCGAGCCCGCGGGCGGCGAACCACGAGTCGAAGGCGCGCCCGGCGGCCGCGTCGGCCCCCGGCCCGTCCTCGACCACCAGCCACTGCCGGGTGTTCCTGCTGCCCGCCTGGTCGAAGTTGAGGTAGAGGTCGATCGCCTTGCGGTCGCCGGCGGACAGGTCCTTGACGTAGCCGGCGGAGCCGAACAGCCCGGCCTCCTCCGCCCCCCACCAGGCGAACCGCAGGTGCCGCGCGGGCTTGAGCCGGGCCTTGGCGACCTGGAGCGCGGTGGTCAGGACGGCGGCCGAGCCGGAGCCGTTGTCGTTGATGCCCGGGCCCTGTTCGACGCTGTCCAGGTGGGCGCCGGTGAGCAGCACGTGGTTCGGGTCGCCGCCCGGCCAGTCGGCGATCAGGTTGTAGCCGGCCCGGCCGTCGTGCTCGAAGCGGTGGAGCCGGGTGCGGAAGCCGGCCCGGTCCAGCGCGCTCCGCACGTACGCCACCGACTCCGTGTACCCCCGGGTGCCGTGCGCGCGGTTGCCGCCGTTGCGGTCGGCGATCCGCTGCAGGGCGCTCAGGTGCGGCATCACGTCCTGCTCCGAGACGGTCGGGGCGGCCGTGGCGCGCACCGCCTCGGCGGGCGCGGCCGCGGCGACCGCGGACAGGGCCACGGCCACGCCGAGCAGCCGGACGGAGAGGGGCGACGGGCGGAGGGAGGACTTCACGCGGAGGCCTTTCGGAGCAGTACCGGGACGCGTCCCGGCGGACTCCGCCACACTGGCCGGTCGGTGTCAGGAAGTTGTCAGGAACCGGTTGGGATGTGGTGGCGAACCACCCCGGGTCGAGGCCGGGATTGACAGGTCGTCAGGGGCCGGGCCTTTCGGCGCGTTTTACGATCATCGGCATGTGTGCACATGTCGTCGTCGCCGAGGACGATCCCAAACAGGCCGACCTCGTCCGCCTGTACCTGGAACGCGAGGGGCACCAGGTCGTCGTCGTCCACGACGGCCGGGCCGCACTGCGCGAGGCCCGCCTCGGCCGGGCCCAACTCCTCGTCCTGGACGTGATGATGCCCGTGCTGGACGGCCTCGACGTCTGCCGGGCCCTGCGCGCCGAGTCCGCCCTGCCGGTGCTGATGCTGACCGCCCGCGGCGCGGAGGACGACCTGCTGCTCGGCCTCGACCTCGGCGCCGACGACTACCTCACCAAGCCCTACAGCCCCAGAGAACTCGTCGCCCGGGTCCGCGCCCTGCTGCGCCGCGGCGCGCCCGCGGCCCCGCCCCGGGACACCGCGACGCCGCCGGGCGCCCTGAGCGCCGGGCCGCTGACCGTCGACCCGCTGCGCCACGAAGTCACCGCCCACGGACAGCCCGTCAACTGCACGCCCGGCGAGTTCCGGCTGCTGGAGGTGCTGGCCGCCCAGCCGGGCCGGGTCTTCACCCGGGCCCAACTGCTGGAGCACCTGCACGGCATCGACCGGTACACCACCGCCCGCACCGTCGACACCCACGTGATGAACCTGCGCCGCAAGATCGAGCCGCACCCGCGCCGCCCCGCCGTCCTCCTGACGGTCTACGGCATCGGCTACAAGCTCGCGGAGGTGCCGCGCGTTGCCCCGTGACACCCCGCTGCGCCGCAGCCTGACGGCCCGACTGCTCGCGCTCTCCGCGCTGGTGTCGCTCTGCTCCATCGCGGCGACGGCCTGGCTGGCCGCCCGCACCACCACCGGCGCGATCAAACAGGAGCAGACCCAGGCCATCGCGGACCAGACCCGGATCTACCGGCAACTGCTCGGCTACGCCGCGACCCACCCCGACTGGAACGACGCCGAGGACACCGTGCGGCGGCTCGCGGCCGCCACCGGGCAGCGCATCGTCCTCGCCACCCCGCGCTTCGAACCGGTCATCGACTCCGCGGCCCCGGCGCCCGGCCCCGCCGGACCCGGTACGGCGCCGCCCCGGAGCCCCGGGGCCGAACGCACGGCGCTGCCCCGCACGCCCACCACCACCGTCGACCCGCTGTCCGTCGACCTCGCCATGCTGCCCGACGCCCCCGGCGACCGGATCGACGCCCGCGCGGTCGGCCCGTTCCGGCTCACCCCGGAGGAGCACGAGGCCCTGCGGAACGGAATGGAGGCGCAGGCCGACTGCCTGCGCTCGGTGCTCGGCATCGAGGCGACCGTCACCGACGACCCCGCCGGACGGCCGCAGCTGCACACCGCCGACGGCTCCGTCCTCGGCCGGCGCTGCGCGACGCCCATGGTGGCGAGCGCCCCCACCCGCACCGACACGGCGGCCCTGGCCGACCTCACCGCCCTGGTCAACGCCTGCCTGGCCCGCCAGGAACGCGGGCCCGTCACCCTGTCGCTCGGGCCGGACGGGGTCCCGGTCGGCGACGCCCGCCAGGACCCGCCGACCTCCGCCTGCCTCACCAACGCCCGCAGGCAGCAGCTCGTCCAGTACGTGGCGCCGCCGATGCTGCTGTTCGTCGGCGCCCCGGCCGACACCGACGCCGTCGGCCCGACACCCGTGCTGACCGCCGCCCACCCCGGACGGATCACCGAAGTGTCCGCCGCGGTGCTGGTGGTGACCGTGGCCGTCACGGTGGCGGTCGGACTGCGCCTCTCCAGGCCGCTGCACGCGCTCACCCACGCGGCCCGGCGGATGGCCGACGGGGACCTCTCGGCGCGGGTGCGGGTGACCGGCCGCAACGAGATCTCCGGGCTGGCCGTCGCCTTCAACGCCATGGCGGAGCGACGCGGGGAACTGGAGGAACTGCGCAAGGCCATGGTCGGCGACATCGCGCACGAACTGCGCACCCCGCTGAGCAACATCCGCGGCTGGCTGGAGGCCGTCGAGGACGGGGTGGCCACCGCCGACCGGGCCCTGACCGGCTCCCTGCTCGAAGAGGCCATGCTGCTCCAGCACCTCGTCGACGACCTGCGGGACCTCGCCGCCGCCGACGCCGGTGAACTGTCGCTGTACCGCGAACCCGTCGACGTCGAGGAGCTGCTGACGCAGGTCGCCAACGCGCACGGGGCACAGGCGCAGGCCTCCGGGGTGACGCTGGCCGTCGGGCCGGCCACCGCCCCGGAGGTCTTCGCGGACCCGGTGCGGCTCCGGCAGGCCCTCGGGAACCTGGTCTCCAACGCCGTCCGCCACACCCCGTCCGGCGGCGCCGTCACCCTGCGGGCCCGGGCCGAGAACCACTCCGTGCTCATCGACGTCGCCGACACGGGCAGCGGCATCGCCGCGGCGGACCTGCCGCTGGTGTTCGAACGCTTCTGGCGGGCCGAGAGGTCGCGCAGTCGGCGCAGTGGTGGCAGCGGCCTCGGCCTCGCCATCGTCCGCAAGCTCGCCGAGCTCCACGACGGGGGCGTCGAGGTGGCGAGCACGCCGGGGGCGGGGGCGGTGTTCACGGTCCGGCTGCCGCTGGAGGGAGCGGGGGCGGGGGGAGATCTGCGCTAGCAGTCGGGCGAGCCCCCACGCGCCCCTGGTTGTGCTTTCCCTGGTCTCGCGCCCGCGGTCGTGCTCTCTCCTCCATGCTTGTCAGAGGGTCCCCCGTGTGTACAGAATGGAACCGACCGAACGGTCAGTCGGGAGGTGGGTGGTGGAGGCGAGCGCGGAAGCGCAGTCGCGGTTCGAGGCGGTGATCGCCAACGAGCAGCGGGTGGAGCCCCGGGACTGGATGCCCGAGGCGTACCGGGCGACGCTGGTGCGGCAGATCGCGCAGCATGCCCACTCGGAGATCATCGGGATGCAGCCGGAGGGCAACTGGCTGACCCGGGCGCCGTCGTTGCGGCGGAAGGCGATCCTGCTGGCCAAGGCGCAGGACGAGGCCGGTCACGGGCTGTATCTGTATGCGGCGGCGGAGACCCTCGGGGTGGACCGGGCCGAGCTGACCGAGAAGCTGATCGACGGGCGGCAGAAGTACTCGTCGATCTTCAACTATCCGACGCTGACGTTCGCCGACGTCGGCGTGATCGGGTGGCTGGTGGACGGCGCCGCGATCTGCAACCAGGTGCCGCTGTGCCGGTGCAGCTACGGGCCGTACGCACGGGCGATGGTGCGGATCTGCAAGGAGGAGTCGTTCCACCAGCGGCAGGGCTACGAACTGCTGATGACGCTGATGGCCGGCACGGACGCGCAGCGCCGGATGGTGCAGGACGCGGTGGACCGCTGGTGGTGGCCGTCGCTGATGATGTTCGGTCCGCCGGACGGGGCCTCGCCGAACAGCGAGCGGTCGATGGCGTGGCGGATCAAGCGGCACAGCAACGACGAACTGCGCCAGCGTTTTGTGGACATGACCGTCCCGCAGGCCGAGCACCTCGGGGTCACGCTGCCGGACCCGGCGCTCGCGTGGAACGAGGAGCGCGGCAGCTGGGACTTCGGCGAGCCGGACTGGTCGGAGCTGATGCAGGTGATCAAGGGCCAGGGCCCGTGCAACGCGCAGCGGGTCGACCGGCGGCGCGCCGCCCACGAGGACGGCGCCTGGGTGCGCGAGGCGGCGTCGGCGTACGCGGCCAAGCACGGCCGAGGAAAGGGGAGTGCGGAATGAGCGGGGAACGGGCGTCCTGGCCGCTGTACGAGGTGTTCGTGCGGCCCCGGCGCGGTCTGAACCACGTGCACGTGGGGTCGCTGCACGCGGCCGACGACCGGATGGCGCTGCTCGCGGCGCGGGACCTGTACACCCGGCGCAACGAGGGGGTGAGCCTGTGGGTGGTCCGCTCGGACGCGATCACCGCGTCCAGCCCGGACGAGCAGGACCCGTTCTTCGCGCCGAGCGGGGACAAGGTGTACCGGCACCCCACGTTCTATCCGATCCCCGAGGACGTCCCGCACATCTGACGTTCCGTCAATCATTGAGCAGGGAAGGCGACATGACCGACGACCACGTGTACCTCTCACTGGCCGACGCCGCGGGTGAGCCGGACGGCGAGGCGCGCTGGGCCTACGGCACGGGGTTCGCCGATCCGCTGCTGGGCGTGGACGCCGCGCCGCCGCCGGGCATCGACCCGGCGGACCTCGCGGCGTACTGCCTGATGCTGGGCGACGACGCGCTGGTGCTGTCCCAGCGGCTGATCCAATGGGTCACCCGGGCACCGGAGTTGGAGGAGGAGGTGGCGCTCGCCAACCTCGGCCTCGACCTGCTCGGGCAGGCCCGCCGGCTGCTCACCCGGGCCGGCCAGCTCGACGGCACCGGCCGCAACGAGGACGAACTCGCCTATTGGCGCGAGGACTTCGAGTACCGCAACGTGCGCCTGGTGGAGCTGGAGAACGGCGACTTCGCGCAGTGCGTGGCCCGGCTGCTGCTGTTCGCCACCGCCCGCGAGGAGCTGTACCGCCGCCTGGCCGACCACGCCGACCCGGTGCTGGCCGCCGTCGCGGCGCTCGGCGTCAAGGAGTTGGCGTACCACCGGGAGTACGCGCAGTCCTGGACGCTGCGGCTCGGCGACGGCACCGCCCACTCGCGGGAGCGGATGCAGGCCGCGCTGGACGCGCTGTGGCCCTGGCTGGACGAGCTGTTCACCCCGCACGAGGTCGAACTGCGGCTCGGCGTCGACCCGTCGGACCTGCGCGAACCCGTACTGGCAAGCCTGGCAAAGGTGTTGGACGAGGCCACGCTGAGCCTGCCGGAGGCCGCGCCGCGGGCCTACGTGAACGGCCGGGCCGGGCGGCACGGCGTGCACACCGAGGCGCTCGGCCCGCTGCTGGCGGAGCTCCAGGTGGTGGCCAGGGCGCACCCGGGGGCGACATGGTGACCACCGTCGAACGGGCCCGGGAGGTCGCGGCCGCGGTGCCCGACCCCGAACTGCCCATGCTCACGCTGGCCGACCTCGGCATCCTCGCCGACGTCGAGGAGCACGACGGCGCCGTCACCGCCTGGATCACGCCCACCTACTCCGGCTGCCCCGCGGTCGCCGAGATGGCCGGCGACGTGGCCCGGCGGCTGCGCGCGGCCGGCTTCGACCGGGTCGAGGTCCGGCTGCGGATCGACCCGCCGTGGTCCAGCGACCGGATCAGCGCGGAGGGCCGCCGGAAGCTGGCAGAGGCGGGCATCGCCCCGCCGGTCCTCGGGGCCCGGCCCGCGGCGGGCCTGCTGACGCTCGGCCCGACCCGGCTGGCCGTGACCTGCCCGCAGTGCGGCTCCACCGACACCGAGGAACTGTCCCGGTTCGGCTCCACTGCCTGCAAGTCGCTGTGGCGGTGCCGCAGTTGCCGCGAACCCTTCGACCGGATCAAGGAGATCTGATGGCCGCCCGCCGCCCGCAGTTCCACCCGCTGCCGATCGGCAACCTGGAACGGCTCTGCGAGGACGCCGTCGCGGTGACCTTCGACGTACCGCCCGCGCTGGCCGAGGAGTTCACCTTCAAGCCCGGGCAGGTGCTGACGCTGCGCCGGATCGTCGACGGCGTGGACGAGCGCCGCTCGTACTCGCTGTGCTCGCCGGTCGGCGGGCCGCTGCGGATCGCCGTCCGCGAGGTGCCCGGCGGGCTGTTCTCGCACTGGCTGGTCGACGAGGCCGCGGTCGGCGAGACGGTCGAAGTGCTGCCCCCCAGCGGGGCGTTCACCGCCGACCCGGCCGAGCCCGGCGAGCACGTGCTGATCGCGGCGGGCTCCGGCATCACCCCGATGCTGTCCATCGCGGGCTCCGTGCTGGCCGGCCACCCCGACTCACGGGTCACCCTGCTCTACGGCAACCGGCGCAGCGACACGGTGATGTTCGCCGACGAGCTGGCCGACCTGAAGGACTGTCACCTGGACCGCTTCCAGCTGGTGCACGTGCTGTCCCGGGAGAGCCGGGACGCCGAACTGCTCAGCGGCCGCCTCGACGCCGACCGGGTCAAGGCGCTGCTGGAGGCGCTGGTGGACGTCCCCGCGGTCGACCACTGGTGGCTGTGCGGGCCGTTCGGCCTGGTGTCGGACGCCAAGGACCTGCTGGCCGAACTCGGCGTCCCCGCCGGGCGGGTGCACCAGGAGCTGTTCCACGCCGAGGACGAGCGGGCCGAGGAGCGGCACCTGGAACCCGTCCCCGACGCCGCCGCCAGCGAGGTCACCCTCGTCCTCGACGGCCGCTCCAGCACCCTCGCCCTGCCGCGCGACCGCTCCATCCTGGACGGCGCCCAACGCGCCCGCCCGGACCTGCCGTTCGCCTGCAAGGGCGGCGTCTGCGGCACCTGCCGGGCGCTGCTCTGCGAGGGCAAGGTCGAGATGCGCCGCAACTTCGCGCTGGAGGAGTCCGAACTGGCCGCCGGCTACGTGCTCACCTGCCAGGCCCGGCCGGTCTCCGACCAGGTCACCGTGGACTACGACCGGTAGCTGCCGTCAGACGGCGGCGGGTTCGGCGGCCCTCCGGTCGCGCAGCAGGCGGACGACCTCGTTCACCGCTGCGCGGCCGGCCCGGTTGGCGCCCACCGTGGACGCCGAAGGCCCGTAGCCGAGCAGGTGGATGCGCGGGTCGTCGGTGACGCGCGTGCCGGTCATCCGGATGCCGCCGCCGGGGCCGCGCAGCGCGAGCGGCGCCAGGTGGGTCAGCTCGGCGCGGAAGCCCGTCGCCCAGATGATCGCGTCCACCGGCGACTCCTGCTCGCCCCAGGCGACTCCGTGCTCGGTGAGGCGGTCGAACATCGGGCGGCGGTTCAGCACGCCCAGCTCCTCGGCCCGGCGATAGGCGACGCTCGGGCCGAGGCCGGTGACCGAGACCACGCTGCGCACCGGCAGGCCGGCCCGCACCCGCTCCTCCACCTTGGCGACCACCTCGCGGCCGAACTCCGGGGTGAACGGCCCCTGGTGCACCACCGGCGGGGTGCGCGTCACCCACACGGTCTCCGCGACGGCGCCCACCTCGGACAGCACCTGGATCGCCGAGGCCCCGCCGCCGACCACCAGCACGCGCCGGCCGGCGAACTCCGCCGGGCCGCGGTAGTCCGCGTAGTGCAGCTGGCGGCCCGTGAAGTGCCCCGGGTAGCGCGGCAGGAACGGCCGCGTCCAGGTGCCGGTGGCGTTCAGCAGCGCCCGGGTGACCCAACTGCCGGAGTCCGTCTCCACCAGCAGCCGCCCGTCCGGCCGGTCGCGCACCGCCAGGACCTTGACCGGGCGCACCACCGGCAGGGCGTGCTGGGCCTCGTACGCGGCGAAGTACCCCGGCACGGCGACCCGGGCCGGGGTGGCCGGATCGGTGGCGGGCAGCTCGAAGTCCGGCAGGTCGTGGAAGCCGTGCACGGTGGCCATGGTCAGCGACGGGGAGCGGTGCGCCCAGGCCCCGCCCGGTGCGTCGTCCGCGTCCAGCACCACGAAGCCGGTGTACGGGGCGAAGCCGCGACGGTGCAGGTGGTAGGCGGCGGACAGACCGGCCTGGCCCGCGCCGATCACCAGCGCGTCCACCTCGCGGGGTTCGACGGCGGCGGGCTCGATCGTTGCACCTTGAACAGTCACGACCGTGAAACATCTCCCCGCGGGCGGGTGTTCCCGTTCCCGCCGCCGGGCAGCAGGCGGAGCGCGGCGGCGGCCAGCGCCTCCGGGCCGTCCGGGCGCAGGTCCAGGAACAGCCGGGGCTCGGTGAGCTCCAGCTCGATCAGCACCGGCGAGCCGTCCGGCAGCCGCACCAGGTCGACCCGGGCGTAGAGCAGCTCCGCGCGCTCCGGGACGGCCGCCAGCACCTGCTCGGCGAGGGCGAGTTGGTCGTCGGCGGGCTCGCGGGCGACGTCGGCGAAGCCGCCGCCGAGCATCGGGCCGCGGCGCACCGCGTGGCTGAACCCGCCGCCCAGGTACAGCAGGGAGGTCTCGCCCTCGTCCTCGACCATCGGCAGGTACGGCTGCACCATCGCGGTCCGGCCGGCCGCGGTGAGCGCGGCGACCTGCGCGAGCGCCTCGGCGCGGTCGGTGGTGCGCACGGTGTCCCGGGCGCCGGAGGAGACGGTGGGCTTCACCACCAGCTCCGGCCAGTCGGCGCCGGTGAGTTCCTCGCCCGGGGCGACCCAGGCGGTGGGGACGATCGGCACTCCGGCCTCGGCCAGGTCGCGCAGGTAGGTCTTGTCGGTGTTCTGCTCCAGCACCGGCACGGGGTTGGCCACCCGGGTCAGCGCGGCCGTCCGGCGGGCCCAGGCGAGGAAGGCGTCGCGCTGCACGATGTAGTCCCAGACGCTGCGGATCAGCACCAGGTCGAAGCCGCTCCAGTCGACGGCCGGGTCGTCCCAGAGCACCGCCTCCGCGCGCACCCCGGCGCGGGCGAACGCGGCCAGCACGGGGAGCATCTCGACGTCCTCGATGCCCCGGCAGGTGGCGTACGCGACCCGCGGGCCGGGCGTGGGCGGGACGGGGTGCGGGGAGGTGCTCACGGGTGCTCCAAGCAGTGCGCGGGACGGTCCGGCAGCGAGGCTCTTACGCACCCGTGAGCAGTGTCAACCGCATTACTGACTGTCCGACAATATGGCTGCTTTGTGTCCGAAGCCGGTAATTGCCGTCCGTCGTCGGTCGTCGTCGGGTCGTCGCCGTTCGTCAGCCGAGCGGGACGATGACCGCCGCGGTGCCGTACGCGCACACCTCGGTGCCGACGTCGGCAGCCTCCGTGACATCGAAGCGCATCATCAGAACGGCGTTGCCGCCGCGCGCCTTGGTCTGCTCGACCAGCCGCTCCATCGCCTGGTTCCGGGTCTCCACGAGCGTCTTGGTGAGACCCTTCAACTCGCCGCCCATCAGCGACTTCAGACCCGCGCCGATCTGCGAGCCGAGGTGGCGGGAGCGCACCGTGAGGCCGAACACCTCGCCGATCACCCGCTCCACCCGGTACCCGGGCACGTCGTTCGTCGTGACCACCAGCACGCCGCCGGACGGGTCCTGCCCGCCGCCGAAATCGTTCAGTTCACTCATGACTCCACCTTCCGTCACGCTCCGGTGCCGAAGCCAGCATGGCACACCGGGAAAGCGCTTTCCGAGCCACCTCGACCGGCCGCTCCGGCACCGGATCGGGAGAGCCGATGGACACCGGACCCCCAGGTTTGTCAACCTTGGGGCATGGGCGAGCGAAGCGATCATCCACACGGGCCTGGCGCGGCGGAGGACTCCGGCGCGCAGGAGATCGAGGCCACCGTGGTGCTGGGCATCCGGATCACCGACTGGCCGGCCCTGCGGGCCGCGGCACAGGCGGCCGTCGAAGACCTCGACTTCTCCGGGATCGACCCCGAGGGCCAGCGCGGCCAACTGCTGCGGGAAGTCTCCGAAGACCCCAACGCGGCCCTCGGCGCGCTGCTCCACCCCGACCGGCTGGTCGCCGCCATCCCCGGCATCGAGGCCCTCGGCGGCACCCTGGAGATCAGCGTCACCGACGACTTCGCCCCCGACTTCGCCGAACTGTTCCCGCTCGACGACGACAGCGACACCGGCGACTGGACCCTCACCCCGCGCACCGCGTGCCTGCTGCACACCCAGCTGATCAGCCTCTCCGACGCCGCCTACGAAGACCTCGACGAACACGGCAACGACCCCGTCACCGTCGCCGACGAAGCCGATTGGACCGTCTTCGGCCGCCTCCAACAGCGCACCTGGAACCTGCACCGCGGCTGGCGACGCGCCTTCGCCCGGGCCTTCGACGACCTCGCCGACGACATCGCACTCGGCGAATGGCCGCTGCCCCGCAGCCTCGCGGAGGACGTCGCGCTGCGCCTCGCGCTCGCCGACGCCCGCTCCCTGCTCGGCTCCCAACCGGAGTCGGTGGCCGACATGATGGGCGACCTGCCCGCCGACCTGTACGACTACGACTGGGACGGCTGCACCGACGAACTCTTCGGCGTCTACGGCCCCGAGGAGACCGAGGAGGACCTGGACGCCGGGCAGCGGATCGACCAACTCCTCGCCGCCACCCACCCCGAGGGCTGGTTCCTCGGCTACCAGGACGCCGAGGAACGCGACCCCGGACGGGGCTACCGGCGCTGAACTGGCATGCTGGAGGGGTGAGCTCACCCAACGACGTGCCCGAACTCCCCTCGCCCGCGCCCGCCGCACTGCCCGCGGTCGGCGGGCATGCCGAGGACCGGGACTCCCGCGAGCAGTACGTGCTGCCGCTGGTGGTCCGGCTGGAGAAGGCCGAACCGCCGGGCCGGACGGACGCGCTGGAGACCTCGGCGCGGGCCGTGCTCACCCTGCTGTCCGACCCGCGGGTCACCGCCGGCGACGGCGAGTGGGCGGAGCGGGTCAAGGCCTGGGAGGACGCCCGGATCCGCAAGGTGGTGCGGCGGGCCCGCGGCGGCGAGTGGCGCAAGGCGGGCGAGCTGCCCGGCATCACCGTCACCGGCGGGAGCGCCGAGGTGCGGGTCTTCCCGCCGATCCCGCTGGACGGCTGGCCCAAGGAACTCGCCAAGCTCCAGGTCTCCGGCACCGAACTCGACGACCCCGCCGAGCCCGGCCCCGCACCCGAGGGCGTCCCCGTGCTGTGGCTCAACCCCGAACTGGAGATGAGCGCCGGCAAGACCATGGCGCAGACCGGCCACGCCGCCCAGCTCGCCTGGTGGGAGCTGGACGACGCGCAGCGCAAGGAGTGGGCGGAAAGCGGCTTCCCACTGGCCGTCAGAACCGCCTCCGCCGCCGACTGGCCCGCCCTGACCGACGGCCGCCTGCCGGTGGTCCGCGACGCCGGCTTCACCGAGATCGCCCCCGGCAGCTGCACCGTCGTCGCCGACCACCCGGCCCTGCGCGGACGCTGACCCCGCGCCTTCGGCGTTCGCGATCCGTCACCCTCTGGGCCCGCCCTCGCTCGAACCCCATCCCAACGACCCCGGTGCCACCCGCTGACAGGTGGGACGGCACAGCACCCCGAGTCGCGCACCCCGGGTCTGACGTCCACTCAGACCGATCGGCCATCCGCGAGTGGGGAATCAAGGCAGGTCCGGCCCACCCCCGGGTACGGGCCCGGCGCCCAGTGTGTCAGGCGTGTTGGGGCCAGCGGTGGTGGTTGTGGTCGATGACGTAGTGGTGGTCGTGGCCCCAGGCTCCGGTCTCGCCGTCGAGGGGGTGGGCGTCGGTGAGGTGGGGGTGGTCGGCGGGGAGGTCGGTGTGGGTGTGGGGGAGGGTGCCGGGGTCGTGGCGGGGCCACAGCGCGCCGGCTGCGAGGGCGGCGGTGAGGGAGATCGCGCCGAGGGCGAGGGCGGTGGCGGGGAGTCCGGCGCCGGCGGCGAGCCAGCCCGCGAGGGGGTAGGTGAGCAGCCAGCAGGAGTGGGAGAGGGAGAACTGGGCGGCGAACGCGGCGGGGAGGTCGGCGTCGGTGGCGGAGCGGCGGATGACGCGGCCGCCGGGGGTGAGGACGGCGGAGCCGGCGCCGCCGATCAGGGCCCAGGCGGCCAGGAGGGCGATCCAGGTCGCGGTGCCGGGTGCGGCGGCGGTGATCGCGGCGGTGGCGGCGAGGATGGCGGGCAGGGCGAGGGCGGTGGGCAGCATGACGGCGCGGTCGCTGACCCGGGCCAGGAGGCGGGGCAGGAAGAGGGCGGCGAGCATGGAGCCCGCTCCGTAGGCGCCGAGGGCGAGGGACACGGCTCCGGCGGGGCGGTGGAAGTGCTCGCGGACCACGATGACGGTGTTGACGAAGACGATGGCTCCGGCGGCGGCGACCGCGAGGTCGAGGGCGAGCAGGGCCCGGAGGCGTGGGGTGGCCCGGAACAGGTGGGAGCCGAACAGCGCGTTCCGGTGGATCCCGCCGGCGCGCTCCCGGACGGGCGCCTTGGGCAGGGCGGCGGAGACGACGAGGGCGGCGGAGGCGAGGAAGCCGACCGTGGTGCCGGTGAACAGCCAGTTATAGGAGACCACCGTGAGCAGAATCGCGGCGAGCGCGGGGCTGAACAGGGACTCCAGATCGTAGGCGAGGCGGGACATGGACAGGGCGTCGGTGTAGTCGCGCTCGGCGGGCAGCACCTGCGGGACGGTGGCCTGGAAGGTCGGGGTGAACGTGGCGGAGGCGGCCTGGAGCAGGAACACCATCAGGTAGATCTGCCAGACCTGGGTGACGAACGGCAGGCCGAGCGCGACGCCGGCGCGGGTGAGGTCCGTCGCCACCATCAGCGCCCTGCGCGGTGTGCGGTCGGCGAGCGCGCCGGCGATCGGGGCGACGGCGACGTAGGCGACCATCTTGATCGCCAGTGCGGTGCCCAGAACCGCGCCCGCGTTCGCCCCGGCGATGTCGTAGGCGAGCAGCGAGAGGGCGACGGTGGCCAGGCCGGTGCCGACCAGGGCGACGACCTGGGCGGTGAACAGGTGGCGGTAGGTGCGGTTGCGCAGCACGGAAAGCATGGCCCGTCCCCGGATCCGAGGTCCCTCGACCGTGCCATCGTAAGCAATATGTGCGCATGAATGCACGCGTTTGGTTCGAGGATGTGCCCGGGCCCCGGCGTGGGCGAGTCAGTCGTGCGGGGGGAGGGCGGCGATCTGGTGGTCGGCGACGTTCAGGGCTTCGTCGACCAGGCGGCGCAGGTGGCCGTGGCGAAGGGAGTAGACGACGTGGCGGCCGTCCTTGCGGGTGGCGACCAGGCCGGCCAGGCGGAGTTTGGCCAGGTGCTGGCTGACCGAGGGGCGGGCGGCGCCGGTGGCCTCGACCAGGGTGGTGACGTCGGCCTCGCCCCGGCCCAGGCGTTCCAGGAGGGCCAGGCGGGTGCGGTCCGCGAGCAGGGCGAGGACGGAGGCGGCGACGTCGAGCCGCTCGCCACCGGTGTGCCGATGCGAGTGGAGTGCATCTGCGACCTGTGCGCGGTTGTCCATCCGCTCATCGTAGAGCCCTTTCCGAGATACGCGTGTGCGCACATGTGGGGGCGATGACGAGTGGAACCATCGCCGCCGCCCGTGAGGTGGCGAGCGGTGGGGACGAGCGAACCGGACGCCGATGAGCGGTGGTCGAGACTGCCGGGCGGATGGCTTCGAGCGCGGGGACCGGGGTGAGAGCCGTCGGCCGGCGGAGTCGCGTTCTCACGCACGATGTGTCCCCTGATCCCGGTGCGCCGTTCTCCGGCGACAGGCTGGTAGGGATCGCGCTCGGCGCTTCCGGCGGGTCGGCGCAAGCGCCGGCCCGCCGGAAGTCCGGTCACCGGACCGAGACGGGCGCCTCGGCATGGGCATCGGTGCGGTGTCGGCTCGGCGTGCTGGAACGCCGTCTCGGTGACGGGGGCGGTTGGTTCAGCCGTGGTTGGGGCGGTGGATGAGGAACTCGGGCCCGTACACGTGTGTGCTGTCACCCGGTAGGGGCTTGACCATCAGCGCCTGCGCGGCCGCTTTCAGCGTGAACATCACACCGACCGACTGGCTCAGCGCGGAGGAGTCCCCGTCCCGCCATGCCGTCTCCAGGAAGTCGAGCATCTTGGTGTACTGGTCGTTGAACGCGGTGAGCAGATCCGACACCTCGCCCGAGGGGTCGGGCCAGGCCCCCGCCGTGAGCCTGCCCATGGGGTACGTCTCGGGGAAGGGAACCGGATCTCCGACCCAGTCGTACGGTGTGGGGCCGGAGGGCGTGGGCACCAGCCGGTGTCCCTTCCAGATCTCACCGAAGCCGTAGTAGTGGGCAAGCTTTCCGCCGGCGGTGGGGTCGTCGGGCAGGTGGCTGGTGCCCTCTCCCTGCTCCTTGATCACCTCGATCGCCTTTGTGATCTGGTCGACCGAGGCGAACTTCTCCAGCGCGTTCCTGCCGATCTGCGCCTCCATCTGCGGGCCCGACCCGATGGACGGTTCGACGTTGTTGAAGGCGTCCCGCACCGCGTCGTAGAACTCGCCGATCGTGACCCACTCCTCCTGCATGCGCGCGAGCGGGTTCTCGGGCATCTCGATCTCCATGAAGACCTCCCGGACGTACGTCTGGGTCAGCCCCTGGAGGTACACGTCGACCGTCGGCCGCACGTTGCCCGGCAGCTTGCCCGGATACGTCGGGGCCGCGGCGAGGATGTGCGGTGTCCCGCCGATCGCCGACAGCATGTTGCACACCATCCCCATGTGGTACATCTCGTCGTGGACGACGCTCTTGATCACCGCCTCGGCATCGGAACCCACGGTCTTGATGGACCACATGCCACACAGGTAGGGCGGCAGGGTCGACAACTCCAGGGCGATGGCGGACTGCAGACTGTCCTTGATCCACTTCAGGTCGTGATCGACCGCTGGGATCTTCATGAGTTCGGCGATCGGCGCCGGCTTGGTGGCGGAAGTGGTCACGGTGGTTCCCGTTCGGTCGATGGGAGCGGCGGGCAGGCACGGCCGACGCGACCGGAGTCGAGAAGGAGCTCCGGCCGGTCACGACTGTTCAGTGCGAATCCCCGCGCCGCTGAGTGCGCATTCGATCGTTCCCGGGGCGGATCGTGACAAAAGCGGACAGATGAGTGAAGACTCCTTCGGCGTACTCGCCCTCCGAGGCCTTGCGCGGACCCGCGGCGGCGTAGCGCGCCCGGAGCGGACGCGGCCGAGCCCGGACCGGAGTTGCAGGCATTGGCGGCCCCGGTCCGTGCTCGACGTCGGGCCGACCTGGACCCTTGCCGCGCCGGAATGGACGCCCACGGGCGGGCAGCCGGAACAGCGGGGCCTCAGGTGTCGAGCTCGCGGGTGATCTTCGAACGGGCGGGAGCCCAGATGCCGTCCGGCAGGAAGCCCTGCTCGCCGACGCGGTCCAGCTGCACCGCGACGTAGTGCGCCGAAGCGTCGCAGTCCTCGTCCGCCTGGTCGAAGAACGTGCTGCCGCCGGGGTCCAGGTGGACGTTCCGGTCCGGATTGTGGTCCGACTTCTCCGGGACGACCCGCCCCTGGACGTGAACCTTCGACGTCTCGACCCCCGCCAGGATGTCCCGGGCCTGCCCGATCAGCTTCTCGTCGTCGAGTCGGAACACGAACTCGTCGTCGTTCGGGGCTGCTTCGAGACCGAAGCGTGCGGTCGCCGTCGTGTGCCCCTCCGAGAGTTTGAATCAGCGGCCGTATTCCGTGTCGACGGCGGACGGGACACCAGCCAGGTCCGCACCGATCCACGGGCTTCGTCGGACGGGCAGGATGTTCCCGGTCCGGAAGGAAGCACCGAGTGCCGGGGCCGTCGAATCCGGACTGCCGCCGGTCGGCCCGGCGCAGTCACGGGACCGACCGCAACCTCTGGGCGACTCCCGGAATGCGGGGTTCAACGCCGCGCGGCGTGCGTCGTGCGCCCGGGGCGTGAGCCGAGGCCCATGCGGTCGAGGGGTCGGTTCTCCGACTGCACTGGGCCGTAGCCGCGTTGCTCCGGCGCCACCGGCAGTCGAGTCGGCGGGAGCCTGCCAGGAGCCCGCCGACTCGTTCGTGGCCTCGTACCGGGCGCGTGCTGGGGTGCGTGTGCCTGAGCGGGCCGTCATCGGATCGCCCCGCCAGCTGCACCGTCGTCGCCGACCACCCGGCCCTGCGCGCCCGTTGACCCCGCGCCCGCTGCCCCCGCGCCCGCTGACGCCGGGGCAGCCTGCGAGGGTCGCGCCGAAGTGCTGATCCCGCGCTCCGAGTAGCGGAACTGCGGGTGGGTGGAGGTCAGTTGGCGGACAGGGCGTCGAAGGAGCGTTCGATGGCCTTGCAGGTGGTCGCCAGGTCGTCGGCGGTGACGGCGGCGGAGACGAACCAGCAGGCCATGCCGTAGGCGTTGGTGTGCACGCCCTGCTTGAGCAGTTCGTGGCGGAAGGCCGCGTAGCGGGCGGTGTCGGCACGGAGGAGGTCCCGGTACTGCGTCGTGGGGGTGCCGCCGGGAGTGAACACCACCTGGAAGAGCGCGCCGACGCCCTGGACCGCGCAGGGCACGCCGCGGTCGTGGGCGGCCCGTTGGATGGCCTCCATGATCTGGCGACCGGTGGTGTCGATGTGCTCGACGACCTCGGGGCGGTTCAGCTCTCGCAGGGTGGCCAGGCCCGCGGTGGCGCACAAGGGGGAGGAGTTGTAGGTGCCGCCGTGCTTGAGGTGACCGGTGGCGAGCGGTTCCATCAGCTCGCGCCGGCCGGCGAAGGCGGCGATCGGCAGGCCGCCGCCCAGGGCCTTCGAGTAGGTTGCGAGGTCGGGAACCACGCCGAACAGGGCCTGCGCGCCGCCCGGTGCGGTCCGGAAGCCGGTGCAGATCTCGTCGAAGATCAGCACGATGGCGCGCCGCGTGCACTCCTGGCGCAGCAGCTCCAGGAAGCCGGGTGCGGGCATCGTGCAGGCGTTGTTGGCGACGATCGGCTCGCAGATGACGGCGGCCAGTTCGCCCCGGTGGGCGTCGAGCACGGTGCGCAGGGCGTCGGGGTCGTTCCACGGGCAGACCACCACATCGTCCACGACCCCGGCCGGGATGCCCGGGGAGTGCGGCACCGGGTGGGGACGGTCGTAGGGGCCGGCTTCGTCGGCGCCGGGCCGGTTGGACACGGCCAGCACATCGGTCCAGCCGTGGTAGTGGCCCTCGAACTTCAGGATCTTCGTCCGCCCGGTGTGGCTGCGTGCGGCGCGCACGGCCCCCTGGACCGCCTCGCTGCCGGAGTTGGCGAACCGCACCAGGTCGGCGCAGGGGACCATCTCCGTGATGAGTTCGGCGAGTTCGACCTCCGCGGTGTTGCAGGTGCCGAACATCGTGCCGCCGTGCAGCACCGGTTCCAGGGCGTCGGTGAGGACCGACGGCGCGTGTCCGAGGACGGCGCTGCCGTAGGCGGCCAGGTAGTCGACGTACTCGTTGCCGTCGATGTCGCGGATCCGCGCCCCGTGGCCGGAGGCCATGTACAGGGGGTACGGGTGCGGGCCGGTGGAGGTCAGCCGGGCGGAGGAGCTGATGCCGCCGGCGAGGGACGCCTGCGCCCGTTCGTACCAGGCTCGGCTGCCTTCGGTGCCGCCCAGTGCCTGGATGTCGCCAATCATGTGTCGCTCCCGGTTCGAGGGTGAGGTCGGCGGGCACGCTCGGGTGCGGACGTGCCCAAGTGGGCTTCTTGGAGAAGGAGATGGCGGATGGTCAGGCGGATCGCGATCGTGACGGGAGCGGGGACCGGCATCGGACGGGCCTGCGCGCTGGGCCTGCTGGCCGACGGCTGGACGGTGGTGCTCGTCGGACGCCGGGTCGAACGGCTTGAGCAGACCGCCGGCCTCGCCCCGGCCGACCAGCGCGACCGTGCCGTGCCCGTGGCTGCCGACATCACCGATCCCGATGCCGTGGCAGCGCTCTTCGACACGGTGGTGCACCGGTTCGGGCGGCTCGACCTGCTGTTCAACAACGCCGCCGACACCATGCCGTACGTCCCGATCGAGGAGGTGGGCGTGGCGGACTGGAACCGGGTGATGGGATCCATCGCCACCGGCACCTTCCTCTGCTCCCAGGCCGCGTTCCGGTTGATGAAGCGCCAGGATCCGCGCGGCGGACGGATCATCAACAACGGCGCCCCCTCCTCCCAGGTGCCGCGGCCGGACTCGATCGCGTTCACTGCGGCCAAGCACGCCGTGGCCGGCATGACCCGGTCGCTGTCCCTCGACGGCCGTCGCTTCGACATCTCCTGCGGCCAGATCGACATCGGCAACGTGACCCCCGAGGGCCGGCCCCAGCCCGCCGTGCGGCAGGCCGACGGGTCACTGCGGGTCGAGCCCACCATGGACGTGCGCCACGTCGTTGACACGGTCCTGGCCATGGCCGCCCTGCCGCTCGGAGTGAACATCCAGTCGGTCCTGGTCATGCCCAGTGCCATGCCGTACGTCGGCCGGGGGTAGCCCTGCAACGTACGCGGGCGTCCAGTGGCCCGGAGCCAGCCGCTCGGCCGTGGCCCAGGCGAGCATCCGGTGCAGACCGTCCAGATGGATCAAGTCGCCGCGCACCGACAGCAGTTCGTAGTCCGGGCCGGGCATCGGCGCGGTGCTCAGGAAGAGCGGCAGCGGCGGGGCGTCGACCTGCCGGGCGAGCTTGTCCGCGCACAGCGGATTGGTGGTGGCGTAGGTGGCGTGCAGGCGGCTCAGCCGGCGGGCGGCGGCGGTCACCGTCAGGCCCGTGCGAGGGATCAGCTCGACCTCGCCGTCCTCGCCCAGGTGCCAGGGGAGCACCACCCGCAGGATCTCCGGCCCGTCCAGGAGCACCTTGTGCCAGCGGCCCCGCAGAAGGCGTTGCGCATTGGTGATGTGACCCAGGGCCTCGTCATTGGAGTTGGCCGCGTCCAACGGGTCGTACGGGTGCTGCCGCGAGAAGTGGTCCAGGACCACGTCGAACGGTACGGCCTCCAGGATCCTCATGTCCGTGTCCTTTCGTACGTGCGGACATACTCGGTGAAGTGCCGCTCGGCGAACAGATCGGGCCAGCGGTCGCGGGCCAGGCCGCGGCGGTTCGCGACGTCCAGGATCTGCCGCCAGTACGGCTTGACCGGCGGCCACCGCACACCGGTGCGGCAGTAGGAAGCGTCGATCATGTACCGCGCCCCGGTCTCCGGTGCGGCAGGAGGCCGACGGGTGTGGAAGAGGGCGGAGTGCAGGATCACGGTCGATCCCGGCGGCAGCTCGTCGATCAGCACCTCGCCCGGGAGCGGGCCGGTGCCCAGGTGGCCGCGCGCGTCCTTGCCGAGGGGCTCCCGGTGGGAACCGGGCAGCACCGCCAGCCCGCCCGTCCCCGGGCGCAAGCCGCGGATGTAGTGCAGGGCGTGGACCATCGGGTGCCGGCGTCGATCGCCGGCCGGCTGCTCGTAGTCGTGGTGCCAGCTCTTGCCGCCACCGGCACAGGGACGGCGGTCACTGTGAAGGTGGTGGAAGACGAAGGAACGGCCGAGCAGTTCGTTGCGGGAGAGGAGCTCCAGCAAGGGCGGGTGCACGGCCAGTTCACCGTGCGCCGCCAGATCGAGTTCCACGACCCGGGGCACCTCGCCGTCGGCGGGACGCGCGCAGGCGTCGATCGACCGCTGCCGCCAGCCCGCGTCCACCCAGTAGTTCACCTCGTGCGTCAGGCGTTCGACGAGGTCGAGCGGAAGCCAGCCCGGCAGGACCAGGTAGCCCCGCTCGCGAAAGCGCTGTAACTGCGAATCGACTGCTCCGAAATTCACCATGCGCTGACACATCCTTGTGTTCATTCACATGTAGCCCGGGAGACGCTCAGGTGCCTGAGAGTGTGTATCCGGTAGCTGACAGTGCCATGCCTGCCGTCCGGTATCTGACCGAAAACGGACCGATCCGCCCGCGGCGCCGAGGCCGTGGAGGGATACCAACATCCTTTCGTCGGGGGCGAGTTGTTTGCCGTTCGGGGGTTCGGCGCCCGGTGTTCTGGCAGTCTGGTGCGCGGCAGGTCCGAACCGGTGCGGTCAGGAGTGTGTTGCGTGGCAGCGAGGGAGCAGGAGCCCGCCCAGTACGACGGCATCGGTGAGCGGTACGCCGACTTCAAGCGCGATCACGGCAATGCGCCCGAGGAGCCGGCGGTGCGCGCCCTGCTCGGGGAGCTCGCGGGAGCCCGGGTCCTCGACGTGGCCTGCGGGTTCGGGCGCTACACCCGGCTCGCCAAGGAACTCGGCGCCGCGCACGTCGAGGGGGTGGACGTCTCCGCGGAGATGGTGGCGCTGGCCCGGCGGGAGGAGGCGCGGAGTCCGGTCGGGGCCGTGTACCACCAGTGCGACGCGGCCGCGCTGCCGGTGCTGGGCGTCTTCGACGTGGCGGTGGCCGTCTGGCTGTTCAACTACGCCGAGGACCCCGGGCGGATGGCCGACATGTTCCGGGGCATCCGCGCCAACCTCGCCCCCGGCGGCCGGCTGGTCGCGGTGACGGTCCACCCCGGTTACGACCCGGCCGACCCGGACCGGCAACCCGCCGGGGCGTCCGTCACGGCGGCCCGGCCGGTGCCGAGGGGCACCGCCCTGGTCCTGGAGTTCCCGGTCGAGCCGCCGGTCGTGCTGGCGTTCACCCGCTGGGACGCGGACGTCTACGAGCAGTCCGCCCGCCGGGCCGGTTTCACCGACCTGACCTGGCACCCCGTCCGGAACCCGGCGTCGGAGCTGCCGGGGCAGGAGGACCCGTTCATCGTCGCCCTCGTCTGCGCCTGACCGGGCTTCCGGGCGCCCATCGCGGGGCGGCGGCGCGGTGCCAGGAGGCCCTGTCGCCGGAGCGACCGGAGAATCACTGGAAGCAGGCGCGGTGTTCGTTCAGGAAGGCGTCGAGGGTGCGGGGCCGGCGGCCGAGGATGTCGGTGACGGTGGTGGTGGGGGACTCGGGGCGGGCGACGGCGAGTTGCTGGATCTCCACGACGTGGTCGGCGAGCCAGCCGGGCATGGCGGCGCGGTGGACGAGATTGTCGCGCAGCTCGTCCGGCGCGAGGTCGACGTACCGGATCCGGCGGCCGGTCAGTTCGGTCAGCCGGGCGGCGAGGTCGGGGTGGGAGACGGCCTCCGGTCCGGTCAGGGTGTAGGTGCCGCCCGCGAGGTGGCGGCGGGTGAGCACGGCGGCCGCGACGTCGCCGATGTCGCGGCAGTCGATGTAGTTGCAGGGCGCGTCCCGCATGGCGCCGAGGACGAGGCCCTGGGCCACGGTGGGCGCGAGGCGCAGCAGGTTCTGCATGAAGGCGTAGGGGCGCAGGACGGTGCCGGTGGGTCCGGCGGCGCGCAGGTGCTCCTCGACGGCGTGGTGTCCGCGGGATATCGCGACGGGCGACGCGGGCTCGGCGGCGGGGGCGGAGAGCTTGACGATGTGTCCGATTCCGCTGTGGGCGGCGATGTCGATGACGCGGGTTTCGAGTTCGACCTGTGCGGGGCTGTTGGCCATGGCGAGGAAGAGCTGGGAGGCGCCCGCGAAGGCGGCGCGCAGCGAGTCCGGGTCGCCGGCGTCGGCGTAGCGGACCTCGACGTGCCGGTCGTGCGGGCCGGCGGTGCCGGGGAGCGGTCGGTCCGGGGCGCGGGTGAGGGCGCGGACGGGGACGTCGAGTGCGCGCAGGCTGTGGAGCAGGGCGGTTCCGGTGGTTCCGGTCGCTCCCATGACGACGATCATCGGGTGTCTCCTCGGTGCTCGGTGGTGTCCTCGGCAGCCGGTGCCGCAGAGGTGGGTTCGGGCGCCGGCGCCCGGGTGTCGGGGCCGGTCACGGCCGGGCCTGCGGGACGGTGGCGCGCCAGCGCAGGGTGACGACGGTGGTGGCGAGGACGGCGGAGACGGGCAGGTCGATGCGCAGTCGCCGCAGCCAGGGGGCGGGGTGGATCGAGGCGTGGGCCGGCAGCCATTCGGCGGCGAACCATCCCAGCGCTGCCGCCAGGCCGGCGGTCGCGACGACGAGCAGCGCGGTCAGGACGACGCGCGGCAGGGCCGTGGTCCAGCGCCGCGGCCGCCCGCCGTGCCGCAGCCAGGCGCCGACCAGGAACGCCACCACCGCGGAGGTGCCGGCGATGGAGCTGCAGGCCGCCACGGTCAGGTCCGCCTGACCGGTGACGACTCCCGCGGTACCCGCCATCAGGGCGGGGGCGGCGTAGGCGGCCACCACCTCGCGCCAGAGCGTGAACGGCCGGGGGGCCGCCCGGCGCGGGCCGGTTCTGTCGTTCGTTGCGGGCATCCTGGCCTCTTCATCTCGTGGGAGTTCCGAACGGCGAAAGGGTGTGGCCGGGTCGCGACGGGCCTTTCCCGGCAAGGTAATTAGTTGGCTAATTACTGCTTCGCGAAAAGGGCTCCCGTCCGCGGGACGGGAGCCCGGGCCCGGCCGTCGGCCGGGTCAGTCGGCGGTCAGGGCCGAACTGCCGCGCACCACGCGGGCGAGCAGGTCCAGGAACACCGTGCGCTCCTCGACGGTGAGCCCCGTGACCATCGCCTCCAGTCGCCCGAAATGCTCGGGCGCCATGTCGCGCAGGCGCTGCGCACCGCGCGCGGTCAGGACCGCGACCGTGCCGCGCCCGTCCTCGGTGGACGGGCGCCTGGCGATCAGGCCCTCGCGTTCCAGGCCGTCCAGCAGGCCGGTGACCGTGGCCCTGGAGACGTCGAGGTCGGCCGCCAGTTGCGAGGGGGACTTCTCCCCGCCGTGGCCTTCGAGGTCCGCGAGCAGTCGGTAGCGGCCCGTCGACAGCCCGAACCTGGCGAAGTGGGCCTCGGCCGCCCGGCCGACCTTCGCACCCGCGGAGATCAGTCGCACCGCGACCAGTACCGCCTGCGGATCCGTCTCCAGGCCGTAGTGCCGCAGCTGCCATCCGGCCTGCTCCAGTGTGGGCTGCTCGCGGTCGGCCTCGTCCCTCGTCATGAAAGTAATATGGCAGCTAATGACTTGGCGCGTCAAGGCGCCGTGAGCCTCGGGCGGATCGGGGCCCGGCCCGGGCTCCGGGCTCCGGGCGTCGGCCCGGCGGAGTCCGCCCGTGCACTCCGCCGGACCGCCCGTCAGGAGTTCGGTGCGGGTGCCCGGGGCGGCCCGCAGCCCGACCCGGGCCGGTTCGCGACCCCGATCCGACCGGCCGCGTGCTGTCGCCAACTCGCCCTCGCGCCTACCATGTTGACCGTCGAAGGAGGTGTCGGCGTGGTGCGCGGGGGTGCAGGTCCCGGCCGGCGGCTGGAGAGCGCGATCGCCTGGGGGCTCAGGAACTCGGACGGCGTGGTGGCCCTGCTCGGGGCGCTGGCCGTCGGTCTGCTCGACCTGCTCGGCGGGGATCTGGGCGACAACGTCGTCTCCGGTGCCACGCTGCTGGTGCTGGCGGCCGTGGTGTACGGCTCGCTGGCCGAGCGCCGCCGGCGGGTGGTGGACATCCGGGAGGCGACGGAGGGCGCCCGGCAGGCGCTGGAGAACCTGGCGTCGGTGCGCGAACTGGCCGGCGTCGACCTGGAGCGGGCGCTGGAGCGGGCCCGGCAGGACACCGACCGGTGGGTGTTCAAGGGCGGTACCGGCACCTACCTGCGGGCGGTCACGCTGCCCGAGTGCGTCCAGGAGGCCCGCCGTCGCCGCCGCGCGCTCACCGTGAAGATCGACATCGTGCACCCGGGCAACGAGGCGGTCTGCGCCGCGTACGCGCGGTTCCGGGGCACCTTCGCGAACCGGGCGGACGGTGCGCTCGGGAGGAACGACACGGGCTGGAGCGTGGAGCGCACCCGGAAGGAGTCGTACGCGACCGTGCTGGCCGCCGCCTGGTACCGGCAGCGCCTGGACACCCTGGAGATCGACGTCCACCTCTCGGAGGTGGCGCCGTCGCTCCGGTTCGACGTCTCCGCCTCCTGCCTGATCATCACCCAGGACGACCCGCAGCGGGTCAGCATCTGCGTCGAACGCGGCCGCCCGCTGTACGACTACTACGTCACCGAACTGCACCACTACCGGGAGCAGGCGGTGAAACTCGACCTCCGGGACACCGAACCGCTGGGCGACGACCCGACGGCGGACGAGGTCCGGCGGCTGTTCGAGCACCTGCGCATCCCGCTGCCGACCGCCTTCTCGGACCGGGACGTCAGCGACATCATCGACCGGGCGCTGCACGCGGAGAACCCGTACCGACGGTAGCCGCGCACGCCGCGCCCGCTGGGGGAGGGCAGAGGAGATGACGAACCTCTACACGGCGCTCGAACGGGCCGCCGGGTCCACCGCCGCCGCGCCCGGCCTGGACGGTCTGGTCGGGGGCCTGCTGGCCGAGGTGGCCTCCGGCGCGCGGCCGTTGCGCGCGGTCGTGCACCCGCTGGGCTTCTACTGCCTGCCGGTGCTGCGCGACGGCGCGTACGGCGTGTGCGTGCACGTCTTCGACCCGGCCCCGGTCGGGGCCGAGTACGAAATCCACTGCCACAGCTGGGAGTTGAAGAGCAGCGTGCTCTACGGCCGGATCGGCAACCTGCGGGTGGGGGTGTACGACGAGCCCGCCCGGCCGACCCACCGGGCGTTCGAGGTGCACAGCGCCGGAGGGACGGACGAGATCCGCCCGAGCCCGCGGCTGGTCCGCTGGGAGCCGCTGGCCGAGCAGACCAGCGCACGCGGCGAGACGTACACCTTGGGCGCCGGCGAGTTCCACGCCACGATGCTGCCGGACGCCGCGCCCGCCGCCACCGTCGTCCTCGGCCGGACGGTGCCGGGTCCGGTGGACGTGGTGCTGGGGCCGGTGGACGGCGCCGCCCGCCGGGTGGTGCGACGGCGCTGCGACGCGGCCCGGACGGCCCGGATCGCCGGCGAGGCGGCCAGGAGGATCAGTGGACGCGACAGCGTCGGGTGAGGGAGCCCGGCCGGCCGCCTTCGCGGACGAGTGCCGGACCGCGGTGCGGGCCGCCGAGGAGGCGGGCGCCCTGCTGCGGGCCCGCTTCCTGGACGCGTTCCGCGTGCGCAGCAAAGGGGACGACGGCGATGTCGTCACCGAACTCGACCTCCTGGCCGAGGAGTTGGTCACCCGCCGACTGGCCGAGCGGTTCCCGGCGGACCGCATCCTGGCCGAGGAGGGCGGTACCGCGGCCGACCGGCCGGGCTCCCGCCGCACCTGGCTGGTCGACCCGCTGGACGGCAGCAACAACGTGGTGATCGGCCTGCCCGCCTACGTGGTCGGCATCGCGCTCTGCCTGGACGACGAGCCGGTCGTCGGCGTGGTCCACGACCCGGTCGCCGGCCGGACCTGGCGGGCCGTGCACGGCGGCGGGGCGTACGGCCCGTCCGGGCGACTGCGGGCCGCCGCCCGCCCGCCGCGGTCCGGCCGCCCGGTGCTCGGCTGGACGCAGGGGCACGGGGTGGCGCGCGACGATCCGGTGGCCCGGGCGCTCAAGGACGGTCTGGAGGGCGGCGCCCGCCGGGTGCTCCAGCTCTGGGCGCCGCTGCTCACCTGGTCGCTGCTGGCGTGCGGGCTGATCGACGGCTTCGTCGGCTACCGGGCCGAGGAGATCGATCTGCCCGCCGGGATCCTGCTGGCGACCGAGGCGGGACTGGTGGTCCGGGCGCTCGACGGCAGCGGGTTCGACGCGCGGATCGGGCAGCCGGACACGGCCCGCAGCTACGTCGCGGGCCGGGCGGAGGTCGTGCCGCACCTGCTCGACCTGGTGGCCCGCGCCGCCCGGCCGGCCGGACCCGAAGGAGCCGCCGCAGGGCCGTGATCCGTCGGTTCCCCGCCTCGAAGCCGGCCCCCGCAGGATTCCTTGTGCGGGGGCTCAGGCGGAGCCCACCACCGCGAGTGCCGCGGTGGCCAGTGCCACGCCACCGACGGCGAGCACGGCCCCGGTCCCGGCCACGCTCCGCAGCGGCACCCGCAGGCCCGCCGAGCGGCAGCGCTCGTACCAGAGCAGGGTGGCCAGCGAGGCCCAGGGGGCGATCAGCGGGCCGATGTTGGTGCCGATCAGCAGGGCCAGCAGCTGCTGGTGGTTGCCGGCCGGCACCGCGGCCTCCCCGGCCAGGTAGACCGGCAGGTTGTTGAGCAGGTTGGACAGCCCCGCACCGACCGCCGAGGCCCGGAACAGGCCCAGCGGCCCGGCGTCGTCGCCGACCGCCGCAGCGAGCAGCCGGTGCAGTCCGTGCGCGTCCACGGCCTGCACCACCAGGAACATCCCGGGCACCAGGACCAGCAGCCGCCACGGAATCAACGAGGCGCGCAGCCCCTCCGGACGGCGCACGGCATACGCCGCGACGACCACCGCGGCCGCCGCGCCCGAGGCCACCCAGAGCGGTACGGGGGCCAGCAGACTGCCCGCCAGGAACCCGGCGCAGGCCAGCGCGCAGATCCGGAACAGCACCGGATCCTTGGGCCGCCGGACCGCCGGCGGCCGGTACCCGTCCGCGCCCCGCCGCCCGCGCCGCCAGTAGAACCCCCACAGGCACGCCATGGTGGCGAGCAGGGCGGCCAGTTGCGGCGCCCACATCGCCCGCGCCAGCCCGGCGCTGGAGAGCGCGACCCGGTCGGCGGCCAGCAGGTTGGTCAGGTTGGAGACCGGCAGCAGCAGGCTCGCCGTGTTGGCCAGCCAGACCGTGGTCATCGCCAGCGGGAGCGGCGCGATGCCCACCCGGGTGGCGAGCGCCAGCATCACGGGGGTGAGCAGCACCGCGGTGGTGTCCAGGTTGAGGACGGCTGTGGTGAGCGCGGCGAAACCCACGCACAGCAGGAACAGCACCGGGTAGCTGCCCCGGCCGGCCCGCGCCACCCGGGTCGCGAGCACGTCGAACACCTCGGCGGCGCCGGTCAGTTCGGCCAGCACGACCACCGAGCCCAGGAAGGCGAGCAGCGGCGCGATCCGCTGCACGGCCGCCCCGGCGGAGTCCGCCGGGAGCAGCCCGGTGGCGAGGAGGAGGAGGCCGAGGGCGAGCAGACCGCCGGCCAGGAGGTCGAGCGGGTGCAGCCGCCGGGCGGCGAGCCAGTACGCAAACACGGACGCCAGGGTCGCACAGCCGCCGTCGAGGGTCGAGGCCGCCGTCGGCCCGCCCGCGCGCCCGGCCGGTCGTCGACCGGGCCTCGGTCAACGGAGAGCACCCCGGAATCGCCCAAAAGCGTTGCGGGGAAAGACGGTTACTCCCGTCCGGGGCGGTCATATGTTCTCCGTATGGGGGCTCTTGACGCGATCCCGGGTGGCCCCGGGCCGATCGACTTCTTCATCAGCTACTCGCCGGCCGACGAACGCTGGGCGTCCTGGATCGCGTGGACGCTGGAGGAGGCCGGCTACCGGGCGTTCCTCCAGGCGTGGGACTTCGTCCCCGGCACCAACTTCGTCGACTTCATGGACCGCGGCATCACCGAGTCCGCGGCGGTCATCGCCCTGCTCTCACGCCACTACGAGCGCTCGCGCTACGGCCGGATGGAGTGGCAGGCCGCCCTGCGCGCGGACCCGGACGCCCCGGAACGCCGCCTGGTCACCGTCCGGATCGAGGACATCCCGGTGGACGGCCTGCTCGCCACCCTCACCTACATCGACCTGGTCGGCGTCAACGAACCGGCCGACGCCCGGCAGCTCCTGCTCACCCGGGTCGCGGCGGCCATGGACGGCCGCTCCCGGCCCGAGCTGCGCCCCGGCTACCCGGGCGGCGCGCTCGGCCCCGCCGACGCACCCGGCACGCTCTCGCCGGCCGCCCGGACGCCGGCCGCCGCACCCGGGGCGGCCGGCGCCGCCGGCCGGACGGCCCGGCGCAGGCCGTCCGTCCAGCCCGAGTACCCGCTGGCGGCCGGCCGGGCCGGCGGGGGCGAGGCGGTGACGGTGCTGCACCTGGCCGGCCCCGGGTTCGGCCGGGGCAACGACCCCGCCGACCTCCAGGCCGCGGTCTGGGGCGACCTGGTGGAGCTCGCCGACTTCGGCGCCCCCGCGCCCGAACTGGTCGTGGTCACCGGCGACCTCACCGCCTCGGGCAGCCCCCGCGAGTGCGAGCAGGCGCTCTCCTTCCTCAGCGGGATGCGCACCCTGCTGGGCCTGGAGCCGCACCGGGTGGCGATCGTCCCCGGCGGACAGGACGTCAGCCAGGCCGCCTCGCGCGCCTACTTCGCCACCTGCGAGGCCGACGAACTGCGGCCGGCCCCGCCGTACTGGCCCAAGTGGCGGCACTACTCACGGCTGTTCCAGGAGTTCTACCAGGGCCTGGACGTGGTCTTCGACAGCGCCCAGCCGTGGACCCTCTTCCCCGTCCCCGAACTGGGCGTCGTCGTCGCCGGCCTGAACTCCTCGATGGCCTGGTCCCACCGGCCCGACGACCGGTACGGCTGGCTGGGCCCCGAACAGGCGGCCTGGTTCGCCCAGGCGCTGCGCCCGTACGAGAACGACGGCTGGCTGCGGATCGGCGCGATGCGCCACCCGGTGGCCGCCGCCCACCCCACGCGCGGCGGACCGGCCGACGAACCGCTCCGCGACGCGGACCGGTTCACCCGGCTGACCGCGCCCCGGCTCAACCTGCTGCTGAACGGCCCGGCCGCCGCGCGCAGCGGCGTCGGGACGCTGGCGACCTCGGCCGGCGAGGTGACCGTGCTCGCCGCCCCGGCCGCGGGCGGCCACCAACTGCTCCGGCTCACCCGCGAGGGGCTGACCCGCTGGTCCGACCCGGGCGCCGAGCCCCTGCGGGCGGCCGTCCCCTGGCGCCGGGCCGGGCGGGTGTTCCCGGCGCCCGTACCGGCCGACCGGGCCCCGACCGTCGAACCGCCGCAGGTGGCCGAGGCCCGCCCTGCCGCCGGGGCGGAGCGCGAGGTCCGCAGGCTGGCCTCGCCGCTGGACACCCTGCTGGCCCGGGTCGCCGAGGTGTGCCGCACCCGCCACCGGGGCGCCCAGATCCGCGAGGTGGCGGGCCCCCCGCCGCAGCTCTTCGTGACCTGGGCCGAGTCCGGCCTGGTCCGCCAGCAGCGGGTGGCCGTCAGCGTGCGGACCCCGACGCCGGAGGACGTCGACCGCTTCATCGACGAGGTGCACGCCGACGGCGCCGCCCCGGACGCCGAACTCGTCCACGACGGCCCGCCGCCGTCCCTGGCCCTGCGCGAGCGGGCCCGCCGCCGCGGGGTGCGGCTGCGCAGCTTCCTGGAGTTCCAGGGCCTGCTGGACCTGCGCGACTACGTTTCGGCCCAGAGCGAGCGGCTCGCCGCCGACAGCCAGTACCAGCCCGGCCTCTACCTGCCGCAGCGCTACCGCGACGCCGAACGGCCCGGCGCCGAGGAACGCGACGGCCTGGTCGACGAGCTGCTCCGGCTGCTCGACTCCGACCACGGCCGGTTCGTCCTGCTGCTCGGCGACTTCGGCCGCGGCAAGACCTTCGCCCTGCGCGAGACGGCCCGCCGCATCCCCACCGAACTCCCGTACCTGACACCGCTGTTCATCGACCTGAGCGCACTCGACAAGGCGCACTCGCTGGACGGCCTGGTGGCCGCCCACCTGACGGAGCACGGCATCGACTCCCTCGACCTGCGGACGTTCCGCTACATGCTCCGGCAGGGCCGCGTCGTGCTGCTCTTCGACGGCTTCGACGAACTGGTCAACCGGGTCAGCTACGAGCGCGCCGCCGACCACCTCCAGGTGCTGCTGGACGCCGCCGTCGACAACGCCAAGATCGTCGTCACCAGCCGGACCCAGCACTTCCGCTCGCACGAACAGGTGCTGACCGCGCTCGGCGAACGGGTCGGCCTGCTTCCGCAGCGCAGGCTGGTCGCCGTCCAGGACTTCACCCCGCACCAGATCCGCAGCTACCTCGCCAACCGGTACGGCGACCCGGATGCCGCCGCCCGCCGGATGCGGCTGCTGGAGGCCATCCCCGACCTGCTCGCGCTCTGCCGCAACCCCCGGCTGCTCAGCTTCGTCGCGGACCTCGACCACGACCGGCTGCGCACCGTCGCGGGCGCCGGCCGGGCGCTCAGCGCCGCCGGCCTCTACCAGGAACTCTTCACCTCCTGGCTGCGGTTCGAGGAACGGCGCGGCGACGGTGGGCCGGGCGCCGCCCCCGGCCTGCGCCTGGAACAGCTCTGGCAGGCCGTCACCCTGCTCGCGGTGCGGCTGTGGGAGAGCGGCCGCACCGCCATCTCGCTGGACGAGATCGTCGACATCGCCGGGGTGCTCAGCGGCCTGGCCGACAGCCCGATGCCCACCCCGCAGGTCGCGCACGCCGTCGGCTCCGGCAGCCTGTTGGTCCGCTCCGACGAGGGCATGTTCCACTTCATCCACGGCTCGGTGGTGGAGTGGCTGGTGGCCCGGGCCGCCGCGGCCGCCCTGGCGAGCGGCGATCCGGAACTGCTCGCCCGCGGCCCGCTCAGCCGACTCGCCGTCGAGTTCCTCTGCGACCTCGCCGACCGCCAGGCCTGCCAGAACTGGGCCCGCTCCGTCCTGGACGGCGCCCAGGACAGCGGCGAGGCGGCCCGGCTCAACGCCATCAAGGTGCTGGACCGCCTGCGGGTCCCCGCGCACACCGTCCTGCGCGGCGCGCCCCTGGCCGGCGAGGACCTCTCGCACCGCGACCTGTCCGGCGTCGACCTGTCCGGCGCGGACCTGACCGACGCCCGCCTGCTCGGCGCCGACCTGTCCGGCGCCGACCTGCGCGGGGCGACCCTGGCCGGGGCCCGGCTCGACTCCGCCGACCTGTCCGGCGCCGACCTGCGCTCGGCCGACCTGCGCGGCGCCCGGCTGCTCGGCACCGATCTGCGCGGCGCCCGCCTGCAGGGCAGCCGCTGGCAGCGGGCCGCCCTGATCTCGGCCGTCACCGATCCGGAGGTGATGGCCGCGCCGGAGCTGCGGGCCGCCGCGATCGCCCCGGGACTGCCCGTCGAGGCCGGGTTCAGCCCTTCGGAGGTGGGCGTCCCGTACGGCTTCGACGTGCGCTCCACCCGGCTGCCCGAGCCCGTCGCCTTCAGCCCCGACGGCCGACTGCTCGCGGTCGGCAGCGAGGACGGCAGCGTGCTGGTCTGCGACGCCGTCACCGGAGTCGCCCTGCGCACCCTCAAGGACCACAGCGGGCGGGTCTACGCGGTCAAGTTCGCCGGCGACGTGCTGGCCACCGGCAGCGCCGACGGCACCGTCCGGCTCTGGGACCAGGTCTCCGGGGAGTGCCGGCACCGCCTCGACGTCCACCCCGGCGGCGTCTGGCCGGTCTCGCTCGGACCGGACGGCCGACTGGTCGCCACCGGCGACCCGGACGGCGTCGTCACCCTCTGGGACACCGCCACCGGCCGCCCGCTGCACCGCCTGCGCGGCCACGCCGCGCCCGTCTACACGGCGGTGTTCAGCCCCGACGGCACCCTGCTGGTCACCGGGGACTCCGGCGGCGGAGCCCGGCTGTGGTCCACCGCCACCGGCCGTCGGCGCGCTGTGCTCCCCGGCCACCGGGGCACCGTCTACCGATCCGCGTTCAGCCCGGACGGCGCCCTGGTCGCCACCGCCGACGGCGGCCACGACGACGGCGTCGGCGGCAGCGTACGGATCTGGGACGCCGCCGGGCGACGCCTGCTGCACACCCTGTCCGGCCATGCCGGACGGATCTACACCCTCGCGTTCCACCCCGACGGCGACCTGCTGGCCAGCGGCGACACCGAAGGCCAGGTCCGGCTCTGGAACCCGCTCGACGGCACGCCCGCCGAACGGCTGGAGGACTCGGCCGGCAAGATCTACCAGGTCACGTTCGACGAGGCCGGCACCCGGCTGGCCGCCAGCGACAGCGACGGCGGGGTGCGGATCTGGCAGGTCTCCCGGGCCATCCGGGCCGACGGCGCCGGCCGGCCGGGCCGCGCCCCGGCGACCCGCAGCGGCGGCTACAAGGTGGCGCCGCTGCGCCGCCAGCCGCCCGAGCACCGGGGCTCGGTCTGGGCGTGCCGGTTCCGTCCCGGCGCGGGCCGGGGGAGCGCGGAGACCGACGCGCTGCTGGTCACCGGCGGCAACGACGGGCTGGTCCGGCTCTGGGACCCGGCCTCCGGCCGCAGCCGCCAGCTCCTGCGCGGCCACGGCCGCCGGATCGGCTCGCTCAGCTTCAGCGGTGACGGCGCCCTGCTCGCCGCCGGGGGCAACGACGGCGTGGTCCGGCTCTGGGAGCCCGCCACCGGCCGCCGGCTGCGCGAGCTCTCCGGCCGCAGCAGCCGACTGGTCTCCGCCGAGTTCAGCCCGGAGGAGACGGTCCTCGCCACCGCCACCAACGACGGCGACCTCTGCCTCTGGAACGCCCGGAGCGGCGAGTACCTGCGCGAGATGGACATGGAGACCGAACACGTCTGGGCCGAGGCGTTCAGTCCCGACGGCGTCCTGGTCGCCACCGCCAACGACGACGACACCGTCCGGGTCTGGTACCGCCGCACCGGGGCCCACCTCACCACCCTGCGTGAGCACCGGGGACGGGTCCGCTCGATCGCGTTCAGCCCGGACGGCCGACGCCTGTTCACCGGCTGCGACGACCACCGGGTCAGGATCGCCGACCTCGGCACCGGCCGGGTCGAGGCCGAACTCGACGGCCACACCGACCGCGTGTACGCCGTCTCACTGGCGCCCGACGGCTCCTGGCTGGCCAGCGCCTCCTGGGACGGCACCGCCCTGATCTGGGGCGACGGCGTGGTCCGGCACCGACTGGCCGGCCACATCGGGCGGCTCTGGACCGCGGCCGCCCACCCCTCCCGGCCGCTGCTCGCCACCGCGGGGGACGACCGGGTGGTCCGGCTGTGGGACCCGCGCACCGGCGAGGAGCTGGCCGGCCTGCGCGGCCACACCGGCCGGATCCTCGCAGTCACCTTCAGCCCGGACGGCTCGCTGCTCGCCAGCGGCGGCGAGGACGGCACCGTACGGCTCTGGCGGATCCGCCCCGACGGTCGGCCCGCCGCCCTGGCGACGCTGCTCGGCTCGCCCGACGGCTGGGCGGCGCTGCTGCCGTCCGGCGCGTACAAGTGCGAAGGCGATGTCGCCGGGGAGTTCTGGCACGCCGTCGGCATGTGCCGGTTCGAGCCCGGCGAGCTGGATCCCCACCTCCCGGGCGTCCACCGGCTCCCCCCGGAGGCGGAGCTGTGAATCGGCGTCGCGCCGGTCTTCCGCCGGCCCGGTGACTTCCACCGGCTGCACCGCCGTCGCCGACCACCCGGCCCCGCACTCCGATTGACGCCGCATCAGCCTACGAGGGCGGCGCAGCCGGCGGGGCGGGGTCAGGTGCGGCCGGAAGGGTTCAGGCCAGGCGTGCCGCGGCCCGGGCCAGCGCGCGGTCGAGCGCCGCGTCGGCGTGGCACGGCACGTCGGGCCGGACGCCGGTGCCCTCCCAGTTGGCGCCCGAGACCGGGTTGACCGCGCGGGCGACGGGCACGGAGAGCTCCAGGTTCGGGTGCACCGTCCAACCCTCGCGCGGGTGCGCGCCGCCCCGGGTGGTCTCGCCGACGATCTCGGCGCGGCCGAGCTGCTGCAGGTCGTAGGCGAGTTCCTCGCCCGCGGAGAAGGTGTTCCCGCTGGTCAGTACGTAGAGCGGCTTGCTGCCGCCGAAGCGGGCGCCGGGGACGAACGGGGGCGTCCAGGACTGCTCGGCCACCTCTCCCTGCCGCGACAGCATGGTGTTGAGGTGGGTGCGGCCGTCGAGCAGGTAGCCGCAGACGAAGGCGACCGTGTCCGGATCGCCGCCGACGTTGCGGCGCAGGTCCAGGACGAGGGCCCGGGCCGGTGCCACCAGGGAGAGCGCCGCCGCCAGCGGCTGCGCCGCCCAGTCCAGCGGGAACATGTTCGGTGCGATCTCCAGGACCGCGATGCCGTGGTCGAGGAGTTCGACCCGCGGAATCCCGCCCAGGGTCGCGTCGAACTCCCGGCGCATCGCGGCCAGGGCCGCCGCGCCCCGCTCCGGCGGCGCGGGCACCGCGTGGTACTTGAGGGAAAGGTGCAGGTCGCCGTTGACCGACCGCAGATCCGTCGTGACCGTTTCGGCCAACTCCTGGGCGGATTCGGTCCGGTAGCACCCCTCGGCGAGGCGGCTCAGGAGCAGCGCCGCCAACTGCCCGGCCGTGTCGGGGAAGACGTAGTGCTCGGCGACCAGGTCGGCGAGCGACTCGACGACGGCGTCGGTGTCCAGCGTGGGCCGCGCGGTGGTGGAGGTCATGACAGGGAGTAGAGCAGTGGCTTGCCAAAGCGTCAAACATGCTTAACGCTTGATCTGATGAACAATCAACCCAGCGGCGACGTCCAGCAGATCAGCACCTCCGCGCAGCACACCGCGCTGGCCCATCCCGTGCGCCAGCGCCTGCTCTTCGCCCTGAGCGCCCGGCCGTCGACGATCAGCCGGCTCGCCGCGCAGCTCGGGGTGAACAAGGGCAGCGTCTCCCACCACCTCAGGGTGCTGTGCGAGGCGGGGCTGGTCCAGGAGGCGGGGACGCGACGGGTGCGCGGCGGCACCGAGAAGTACTACCGGCGGACGGCCGAGCGGCTCTTCGTCGCCGAACCGCGCGCCGAGGGCACGGCCGCGCTGCTCGGCGCCGTCGCCCAGGAGTTGGAGCGCTCGCCCGTCGAACACGTCCTGACGCTGCGTCACATCCGGCTCAGCCCCGCCAGAGCGGCGCGGCTCGCGGAGACGTTGGCCGCACTGGTGGAGGAGACGGAGGAGGACCCGGAGGGCGAGCCGGTGCACGGCCTGCTGGTGACGCTCTACCAGCAGGCCGGGGCGCAGGCGCCGGGCGGCCCGAAGGCCGGGTGACCGGATCCGGCCCGCCCGACCTGACGGGCGTTGGCTCAGGCGGCCCGCAGCTCCGCGCGGGCCAGCGCCACCACCGACAGCAGCAGCACCGCCGTGCCGAGCAGTGCGGACGGCGTGAGCGGCTCGTCCAGCACCGCGGCGGCGATCACCGTCGCGCTCAGCGGCTCGATCAGCGCCACCACGGATGCGGTGGCGGCGCGGATCACCGCCGCGCCCGCGAAGTACAGCGCGTAGGCGAGGGCGGTCGGCACCGTCGCCAAGTACCCGAGCAGCAGCAGCGTGGACGGCAGCGCGTGCGCCGTCGGCAGCAGGCCCTCGGCGTACCCGAACGGGGCCAGGCAGGCCGCGCAGATCGCGAACGACCAGAGCGTGGTGACCGCCGGGTCGTCCGCGGCGCCGGTGCGGGCCCAGTGGCGGGTGGCCACGGTGATGGCCGCGTACCCGGCCGCCGAGGCCAGCGCCCAGGCCAGGCCGCGCGGCTCCACCCCGGCGTCCGCCCCGCCGCCGAGCACCAGCACCGCCAGGCCCAGCAGCGCCCCCGCGATCGCCGACACCCCGGCCCGGCCCAGCCGTTCGCCCATCAGCAGCCGTCCGCCGAGCGCCACCATCACCGGCGCCGAACCCAGCGTCACGACCGTGGCCACGGCCAGGCCCGTGTGCCGGACCGCGAGGAAGTACGCGGCCTGGAACAGCGTCAGTCCCAGGCCGTTGAACAGGATCCGGACCGGCCCGGGCCGGGACCGTCCGCCGCCACGGCCGACCCGCACGGCCAGCAGCACCGCGGCGCCGCCGAGCGAGCGCCAGAACGTCAACGCGAGCGGTCCCAGGCCGCTCTGCCGGAACAGCAGCGCGGCCGCCGCCCCGGCGGTGCCCCAGGCGGTCGCGGCGAGTGCGACGTACAGCAGGCCCCGCCGCGCGGGCAGGGCGGAGTGAAGCGAGAACACGGGTGAACTCCCGAAATGCCGTCATGGTCAATGGCCACGGAAGCGGGCAGCCCACACCGTCCCGGGACGCCCGCCGTCAACGGCGGTCTCCGGGCACTCGTTCGACGATCGGCCGGCCTGCCCGCTCAGACGGCGGGAGGAGGCAGCACACCACGATGCACGCCGACCACTCTACGCACCCCCGCCCGCCCGGCCGCCGAACAGGAGGGAGGACGTCAGATCAGGGGCGGGCGGCCGAGGCGGGTGAGGCGCCAGACGGTGTGCCAGCGCATCGGGTGACGGGGCGGGCAGGAGGTGCGCAGGCCCTCGGCGAAGCCGGCGAACCAGGAGGCGAGGCCGGGGAGGGAGCGGGTGCGGACGAGGGTGAGCAGCAGCCACGTGGCGAGGTAGAGCGGGACCAGCGGCGCGGGGAGGCGGCGCTTGGCCAGCCAGACGCGGTTGCGGGCGGTGTAGCGGAAGTAGACGGCGTGCCGCGCCGGGGAGGTCTTCGGGTGCTGGAGGACCACCTGCGGGTCGTACTGGATGGTCCAGCCGTCGTCCAGGGCGCGCCAGGCGAGGTCGGTCTCCTCGTGGCCGAAGCGGAACTCGCCCGCCCACAGGCCGGTTCGGCGCAGCATCGGCACCGAGAGGGCGTGCCCGCCGCCGAGGAACGCGGTGACCAGGCCGGCCCGCATCGGGTCGGACGCCCGCAGGCGCGGGACGTGGCGGCGCTGGGTCTCGCCGTGCTCGTCCGCGATCCGGAACGCGACGATCCCCAACTGCGGCTCGGCGGCGTACCGTTCGGCGACCCGCCGGAACACGTCGTCGGCGATCAGCAGCCCGTCGTCGTCCAGCTCCACCACCACGTCGACGTCCCCGGCGTCCAGCAGCGCCTGCAGCCCGACGTTGCGCGCTCCCGGGCAGCCCGGGTTGTCGGCGAGCGGCAGCTTCTGCAGCCCCGGCCGGTCGACGTCGGTGAGCGGGCAGGCACTGCCGACCAGCACCACCCGCTGTGCGGGCAGGTCCTGCCGGTCCACCGAGTCCAGCAGGGCGGCGAGTTCACGCGGGCGGTTGCCCATGGTGACGATCACGACGCCGATCCGTGGTGCGCTCATCAGCTGGACTCCGGTGCGGGACGGGCAGGTTCGGCCCCGATGGTAGCCGGTGCCGGAGGGCCGGTCGGCCGTCGAACGCGTCGGCGGTCCGGCCTCCGTTGCACCGTCCGAGCAGGGCGGGCAGGGCGGCTCGGGAGGTCAGGCCGGGTAGGCGTGGGTCTGGGTGGCCTTGACGGCGGCCCAGACCCGAGTGCCGGGGGTGAGGTCGAGGTCGGCCGCGGCGGTGGGGGTGAGGTCGGCGGCGAGGGGGAGCGGGCCGGCGAGGTCGACGCGGAAGCGGTCGCCGTGGAGGTCGAGGCCGGCGACGGTGCAGGGGAACAGGTTGCGGGCGCTGGTCTCGGGGCGGTGGCGGTGCAGGGTGACGGCGTCGGGCGGGAAGGCGACGAACGCGGGGCCGGTCAACTCCTCGTCGGTGGCGAGGACCTGTCCCTCGGGAAGGGTGACGCGGCGGCCGTCCGCGACGCCCTGGTACAGGTTGAGGCCGACCAGGCGGGCGATGTAGTCGGTGCGCGGGCGGCGGGCCACCTCGGCGGGGCGGCCGGTCTGGACGACCCGGCCGGCCTCGATGACGACCAGGCGGTCGGCGAGCACCATCGCGTCCAGCGGGTCGTGCGTGACGAGGACCGCGACGGCCTCGAACTCGGCCAGGTGACGCCGGAGTTCGGCGCGGACGTCGAGCCGGGTGCGGGCGTCGAGCGCGGCCAGCGGCTCGTCGAGCAGGAGCAGGCGGGGGCGGACGGCGAGGGCACGGGCCAGGGCGACGCGCTGGGCCTGGCCGCCGGAGAGCTTCGCGGGGCGCCGCCCGGCGTGCTCGGCGAGGCCCATCCGCTCCAGCCAGGGCAGCGCCTCGGCGCGGGCGGCGGCGCGGCGAAGTCCCTTGCAGCGCAGGCCGAAAGCGACGTTGTCGAGCGCCGACAGGTGCGGGAAGAGCAGGTAGTCCTGGAAGACCACGCCGATCGGACGCTGCTCGGCGGGACGGAAGACGTCGGCGGCGGGAGAGTCCAACCGCTCGCCGTACAGCGTGATGTGACCGTCCGTCAGCGGGAGCAGCCCGGCGAGGGCGCGCAGCGCGGTGGACTTGCCGGCGCCGTTCGGGCCGAGCAGTGCGACGACCTCGCCGGGCTGCGCGGAGAGCGCCACGTCGAGGGTGAACGCGCCGCGGCCGACGCGCAGTTCGGCATCCAGAGTGGTCACGGGGCGGACATCCAGCGGTCGCGCAGTCCGGCGAGGACGGCGATGGAGACCGTGAGCAGGATCAGGCTGAGCGCGATGGCCGCCTGCGGGTCCGACTCCATGGCGAGGTACACGGCCAGCGGCATGGTCTGGGTGCGGCCGGGGAAGTTGCCGGCGAAGGTGATGGTCGCGCCGAACTCGCCCAGCGCGCGCGCCCAGGCGAGCACCGCGCCGGCCCCGATGCCCGGGGCGACCAGCGGCAGGGTGACCCGGCGGAACGCGGTCAGCCGGGACGCCCCGAGGGTCGCGGCGGCCTCCTCGTAGCGCGGATCGGCGGCGCGCAGCGCGCCCTCCACGCTGATCACCAGGAACGGCATGGCGACGAAGGTCTCGGCGACGACGACGCCCGCGGTGGTGAACGGGAGGGTGATGCCGGTCGCCGCGTCCAGCCAGCGCCCGACGATTCCGGCCCGGCCGAGCACCAGCAGCAGGGCGACGCCGCCGACCACCGGCGGCAGCACCAGCGGCAGGGTGACCAGGGCGCGCAGCAGCCGGCGGCCGGGGAAGTCGGTGCGGGCCAGCAGCCAGGCCAGCGGGACGCCGAGCAGCAGCGAGACGCCAGTGGCCGCGGTCGCGGAGATCAGCGACAGCCGCAGCGCCTGCCAGACCTCGGGGCCGGTGAGCAGCGCGGGCAGCGCGCTCCACGGGGCGCGGATCAGCAGGCCGAGCAGCGGCAGCACGAGGAAGGCGAGGCCGAGCAGGGCGGGCAGCAGCAGCGCGCCGGGGACGCGGGTGGCCCCCCGGGGCCGCCGCCGGCCCCGGGGGTGTGGTGCGGGAGTGGTTCGGGACGTGCTCACGGCACCTGGAAGCCGGCCTCGGTGAGCACCCGGCGGGCGTCCATGGAGTTCAGGTAGCCGAGGAACGCGGCGGCGCCGTTGGCGTTGGGCGCCTTGCCGAGGGAGACGACCGGGTAGTCGTTGACGGCCTGCGCGGACTCGGGGAACTCCACGCCGTCGATCTTCGCGGCGTCCGCCTTCACGTCGGTCCGGTACACCAGCGAGGCGTCCACCTCGCCGAGTTCGACCTTGGTCAGCGCGCCCTTGACGTCCTGCTCGTAGGTGGCCGGGGTGACCTCGACGCCGGCGGCCTTCAGCGCGGTGACGGCGGCGGCGCCGCACGGCACCTCCTTGGCGCACAGCGCGGTCTTCACCCCGCCGAGGTCCTTCAGGCCGCCGATGTGCTTCGGGTTGCCCTTGGCGACGGCGATCTCCAGCGTGTTGCGGACGAACACCCTCGGGTCCTCGCCGGTCAGCTTGGCGTCCGTGACGGTCTTCATGGTGGCGGGGCTGGCCGCGGCGAACACGTCCACGGGCGCGCCGGAGACGATGCTCTGGGCGAGCGCCGAGGAGCCGCCGAAGTTGAAGCTCACCTTGGCGCCCGGGTAGGCGGCCTCGAAGCGCTTGCCGAGCTCGGTGAAGGACTCCTTGAGCGAGGCCGCCGCGAACACCGTCACCGTGCCGTCGACTTTGGGGGCGCCGTTGTTCGACGGCGGGTTGTTGGCGGTGCACGCGGTCAGCGCCGCCGCGAGGGCGAGCACGGCGGTGGCGGCGAGGAGGCTTCTGGCGCTGCGCATGGATGGGTTCCCCTGGTCGTGGTGAACGGTCGCGGCACATTGTCGGGGGCCGATCAGCCGATCATAGTGCCGCAGCTGCGGGGCCCAACAGGGCAGCCCCCTCGCATCAGCGACCTTAAGGCGAACTTAAGCGCCGCATGTGCCTCAACTCAAGCGCCGCTTTAGGCCGGGGCGAAGATCCTCGCCACACCCCGATCGGCCAGGACATACTGACGCATTGTCAGCGAGCCTCCACTGTCCGGAGGTTCGCCCGCCGATGGAGGGGGAACTCCATGACCGCGACCACCCGCGTGCCCGGCCCCGCCGGACTGCCGCTGATCGGCTCGCTGCTCGATCTCCGACGCAGTTCGCTCGCCACCTACCTCGCCGCCCGGCGCGACCACGGCGACGTGCTGCGGATCACGGCCGGCCCGCCCGGGCTGCGCGCCGAGATCTACCTGGTCGCCTCGCCCGAGGGCGTCCAGCAGGTACTGGCCACCGAATCGGCCAACTTCCGCAAGGACAACGTCTTCTACAGCGAGATCAGGGAGAGCTTCGGCAACGGCCTGCTCACCGCCCAGGACGAGGACTACCTGCGCCAGCGCCGCCTGGTCCAGCCGCTGTTCACCCGCCGCCGGGTCGACCAGTACGCGGACGCCATCGGGGTCGAGGCCGAGTCGCTGGTGGAGCGCTGGGCCACCGCCCCCGACGGGACGGTGGACGCCGCCGAGGAGATGTCCCGGTTCGCGCTGCGCACCGTCGCCCGGATCCTGTTCGGCCAGGACGTCGAACAGGCCGTGGAGACCGTCCACGACGCCTTCCCGGTCCTCGGTGCGTTCGTCCGCTCCCGCGGCTTCTCGCCGGTCCGGCTGCCGCGGGAGTGGCCGCTGCCCGGCCACCGCAAGGCGCTGGAGGCTGAGCGCACCCTGTACGCCGTGTGCGACGGGATCATCGAGCGGCGCGCCGCCGAGGGCGTCACCGAGGAACGGGACGGGGAGGACCTGCTCGGCCTGCTCGCCAGGGCCCGCGACGAGGACGGCAACCAGCTCGACGCCACCGAGCTGCGCGAGCAGGTGCTGATCTTCCTGCTGGCCGGCCACGAGACCACCGCCACCTCGCTGACCTTCGCCCTGCACCTGCTCGGCAAGCACCCCGAGCAGCAGCGCCGGGCCCACCAGGAGGTCGTCGAGCTGCTCGCCGACGGCCGCCGCCCCACCGCCGCCGACTACCCGAAACTCCCGTACCTGACCCAGGTGCTCAAGGAGGCGATGCGGCTCTTCCCGGCCGCCCCCTCGATCGGTCGACGGGCCGTCGAGTCCACCGTGGTCGGCGGCGTCGAGATCCCGGGCGGCGCGGACGTGCTGGTCGCTCCGTACGTGACGCACCGCCACCCCGACCACTGGGAGGACCCGGAGCGCTTCGACCCCGACCGGTTCACCCCCGAGCGGGAGGCCGCCCGGCACCGCTACGCCTGGTTCCCGTTCGGCGGCGGCCCGCGCGCCTGCATCGGCCAGCACTTCTCGATGCTGGAGTCGGTGCTCGCACTGGCCGTGCTGCTGCGCGAGTTCGAGATCACCGCCGTCGACCAGGACGTCCCGCTCGGCCAGGGCATCACCCTGGAGGTCCGTGGTCCGGCCCGGGTGAAGCTGAGCCGCCGTCAGGAGCGTTAGCGAACAGCGCACCGCCCGCTCCCGGGAGTGGAAAGGGGGAGCGGGCGGTGCGGGCGGCTCAGGTGGTTCAGGTGGTTCCGGTGCTGGCGTGGGTGAGCTTCACCAGGCAGAGCGTGACCGGGTGGGATCCGCTCTCCCGGACGAGCCGGCTGTCGCTGTCGGGGTAGGCGTCGCAGACGTCGTCGGTGGTCGCGGTGGAGCGGCCGACCACCTTGGAGTCCGCGTTCGCGGCGCCGCAGTCGACCACGACGATGAACGTGCGGGTGGAGCCGCCGACCTGGTGCAGGCAGTCGCCGACCTTCACGTTCGCCGGGTCGACGGCGCTGGACGTGGGGGTCGGGTAGGGGCTGAGGTACACCCGGGTCGGGGTGGGGCCGGTGCTCGTGTCGCTCCAGGAGTGGCCGCCGTTCCAGACCAGGGCGGAGATCAGCAGCACCGGCAGCAGCAGGCCGAGGATCTCCACCCGCTTCCACAGCGGACGGCCCACCGGCATCGGGGTGGCCGGCGCGCCCGGCAGCGGCGCGGGCAGCCGGCGGACCTTCGACCAGGCCGCCAGGTTGCTCAGCATGGTGATCGGGTTGATCAGCATCGAGCCGATGCCCCACCAGCCCTGCCACAGGCTGTTCGAGGTCATCCGGCGCACCGACGCGAGACCGCAGTCGCGGCAGAACGGGCCCCGCAGCTTGAGGAAGCGCATGAGCACGATGAAGCCCTGGTGGCCGCGGACCGTGGCCTCCACGGCCGGGACCGAACCGCAGAAACGGCAGAACGGGCCGTGGAACTGCGGCTGCGGGGCGGCAGCGGTCTCGGCGCCCGGAGCGGCGTACGAGGCAATGGTCTCGGCACCCGGGGCGGCATACGTGGGAGCGGTCTCGGCACCCGGGGCGGCGTACGCGGGAGCGGCGAACGCGTCGGCCGGCGGGGGCGGGACGGGATTGGGCACGTAGATCCTCGAATTGATGTTCCAACTGGGAAGCACGCGGAGATTAGCGGGTCCGGCCGACAGCCCGCACCTCGAATAGTCGTCGGCATCGCGGGGACATGCGGCAGGCATAGGCCGCGGGCCCATTCGAGCACATCGCCCCCACAATGCGTGGTGCTTTTCAGATCTTCTGGTGACCATCTCTCAACTCTGGGTAGCGTCCAGCGTCCCCGGATCACAAGAGCCATGGCACCCGGGAGCCCTGAACAACACCAGAGTGGGCGAGCGCCGCCGGGCACTCGCGGGAGGCACCCATGGGATCGATGGACCACTTCAGTTTCGGCTGGCTCACCCCAGTCCTGTCCTACGCGATGGCCTGCGTGGGCGCCGCCCTCGGCCTGCGGTGCACCCTGCGCGCGCTGTCCGCCACCGGCGCCTCCCGCCGCAACTGGCTGCTCACCGCCGCCGCCGCGATCGGCTCCGGCATCTGGACCATGCACTTCGTCGCCATGTTCGGCTTCACGGTGAACGGCACCGAACTGCGCTACGACGTCCCGCTGACCGTGCTCAGCCTGCTGGTCGCCGTCGCCGTGGTCGGCCTCGGCGTCTTCGTCGTTGGCCACGGGCGGCACCGCGGCCGCAGCCTGCTGCTCGGCGGCCTCACCACCGGCGTCGGCGTCGCCGCCATGCACTACCTCGGCATGGCCGCCGTCCGCATCCACGGCGAACTGCAGTACCGCTTCGGCACCGTGGCGCTGTCCGTGCTGATCGCCGTCGCCGCCGCCACCGCCGCACTCTGGGCCGCCATCACCATCCGCAACGTGTACGCCGCGGCCGCCGCCTCCCTGGTCATGGGCATCGCCGTCAGCTGCATGCACTACACCGGCATGGCCGCCGTGCACGTCCACATGGAACCCGCCCGCACCGGCCTCGGCGGCGCCACCCCGATGCAGTTCGTCTTCCCGCTGGCCGTCGGACTCGGCTCCTTCCTGTTCCTCACCGCCGCGTTCGTCTCGCTCTCCCCGACCGCCCAGGAGAGCGCCGCCTACCGCGAAGCCGGCGAACTCGCCGTCGAGGAACTCGGCCGCGCCGCCTGACTGCCCGCCACCCCCCGAAAGGCCGCCCCCCATGCGCCCACCCCGAGGCACCTCCCGCAGCGGACCACCCGCCCCCAGCGCACCGCGCGGTCCCGCCCGCGGCCGGCCCGGCGCCCCCCGGCGCGGCGCCCACGCCGGACCGCCCGCCGACGAAACCCCGCTGCCCACCGCCCCGTTCACCCGGACCGACCTGCGTCCGCGCACCGTCCGCGCCCGGATCGTCGCCGTGCTGATGCTCCCCGTGGTCGCCCTGATGGCGCTGTGGTCGTTCGCCGCCGTCAGCACCGCGGGCGACGTCTCGGACCTGCTGCGGATCAAGGACGTCGACGCCGCCCTGCGCGCCCCCCTCGACCGCACCGTCACCGCCCTGCAGGCGGAACGCGCCGCCGCCGGACAACTCCTCGCCACCACCGGCCCCGACGCCGCCCGGGACGGCGAACTGCGCGCCGCCGCCCAGAACACCGACCGCGCCGCCGCCCCGCTCAGCCTCGCCCCCGGCTACAACCGCGCCGACGCCGAAGGCCTCGGCGGCGAACCCGCCGACCGCCTCGACACCCTCACCCGCTCCCTCGCCGGACTCCCCGTGCTGCGCCTCCAGATCCTCGGCCACGGCGTCCGCTGGGACGACGCCTACAGCGCCTACACCGCCGCCGTCGACCACGCCCTCGCGGTGGCCGGCTCGCTCACCGCGCTGCAGGACCACCGGGTCGCCGCCGACGCCCGCGCGCTGCTCGAATTCGCCCGCTCCCGCGAACAACTCGCCCGCGAGGACGCCCTGTTGCGCGCCGCCGCCCGGGCCGGCCGACTCTCCGACGGCCAGTACCGCGCCGTCCTGCAGGCCGGCTACGCCCGCAGCCAGTTCGAACAGGCCTCCGCACCGGACCTGCGCCCCGCCGACCGCACCGCGCTGGCCGCCGTCACCACCGGCCCCGACTACCGGGAACTGCGCCGCTACGAGGACGCCGCGCTCGCCGCCGACGGCCCTGCCGCCGCCCTCGCCGCCGTCCCCGCCGACCGCTGGACCACGGTCGCCGCCACCACCGCCCACGACCTCGCCGCTGTCGAACAGCAGGCCGGACAGACCGCCGCCGAACGCTCCGACCCGTACGCCCTGGGCCTGTTCACCACCTCCGGCGCCACCGTGCTGCTCGGCCTGCTCGCCGTCCTCGCCGCCCTGCTGATCTCCGTCCAGGTCGGCCGCGGCCTGGTCGCCGAACTGCACGCCCTGCGCAACGCCGCACTCGAACTCGCCGGACGCAAACTCCCCGCCACCATGCGGCGGTTGAGGTCCGGCGCGGAGGTCGACGTGGACGCCGAGGCGCCGCTGCGGGAACACGGCGGCGACGAGATCGGCCAGGTCCACCGGGCCCTCGACAGCGTGCAGCGGGCCGCCGTCACCGCCGCCGTCGAACGCGCCGAGGTGCTCTCCGGCGTCTCCGGCGTCTTCGTCAACCTGGCCCGCCGCAGCCAGGTCCTGGTGCACCGTCAACTCACCCTGCTGGACGCGATGGAACGCCGCACCGAGGACCCCGCCGAACTCGACGACCTGTTCCGGCTCGACCACCTCACCACCCGGATGCGCCGCCACGCCGAAGGCCTGATCATCCTCTCCGGCGCCGCCCCCGGCCGGGCCTGGCGCAAACCCGTCCCGCTCACCGACGTGGTCCGCGCCGCCGTCGCCGAGGTCGAGGAGTACGCCCGGGTCGACGTCCACCGCCTCCCGCCCGCCGCCGTCACCGGCCCGGCCGTCGCCGACCTCACCCACCTGATGGCCGAACTCGTCGAGAACGCCACCGGGTTCTCGCCCCCGCACACCAAGGTCCACATCCGCGGCGAACAGGTCGGCACCGGCTACGTGGTGGAGATCGAGGACCGCGGCCTCGGCATGGGCCCCGAAGCCCTCGCCGACGCCAACCGGCGGATCGCCGCCAGCGACCAGGTCGACCTGTTCGACAGCGACCGGCTCGGCCTGTTCGTGGTCAGCCGACTCGCCAAGCGCCACGGCGTCAAAGTCGCCCTCCGCCCGTCCGCGTACGGCGGCACCACCGCCGTCGTGCTGCTGCCGACCGACCTGCTCGACCTGCGGGCCGGCGAGCCGGAGCAGCTTGACAGCCATGTCGAACCCGCCTACCCCGCAAGGCCGTTGACCCCGCCACCGCTGTCCGGTCGGGCCACCGCCACCGCCCTCGCCGAACCGCCCGCGCCGCAGCTCCCGGCCGTGCCGTGGCTCGCGCTTCCCGCCGACGGCGACGACCGGCTCCCGCGCCGGGTACGGCAGGCCAGCCTCGCGCCGCAACTGCGCGAAGCGCCCGCACCGGTCCGGCCAGGGCTGCGCCCCGCCGCGCCCGCCGAACGCGACCCGGAGCAGGCCCGCACCGCGATGGCCGCGTTCCAGCGCGGCTGGGCCCGCGGCAGCGCCCCCGACCCGCACCCCCTGGACCGAGGAGACCTCGACCGATGATCGGCACCGCCCAGCACAGCGGCGAACTCAACTGGCTGCTCGACGAGTTGATCACCCGCACCGCGCACGTCAAGTTCGCCGTGGTGCTCTCCGCCGACGGCCTGTCGATGGGCAACTCCAGCGGCCTGGCCCGCGAGGACACCGAGCACCTGGCCGCCGTCGCCTCCGGCTTCCACAGCCTCGCCAAGGGGGCGGGCCGGCACTTCGACGCCGGCCAAGTGCGGCAGACCATGGTCGAGTTGGAGCGCGGCTTCCTGTTCGTCGCGGCCGCCGGCCAGTCCTCCTGCCTGGCGGTCTTCGCCGGACCCGACGCCGATCTCGGCCTGGTCGCCTACGAGATGGCCCGCCTGGTGCGCCGGGTCGGCGAACACCTGCACGCCGCCCCGCGCGGCCACCGGGAGGGGTGAGCCCGTTGGCCTACCCGCCGCGCCGCTACCTGCCCGGCTCCCCGTTCGGCTACCCGCCGCCGCCCGAGCGACCCGTCCAGTGGTACGACGAGGCCGCCGGGCCGATGGTCCGCCCGTACGCGCTCACCAAGGGCCGCACCCGCCCCGGCCAGCCCTTCGACCTGATCGCCCTGGTGGTCACCGACGTCCCCGACCCCGCCGTTCTGCCGATCGGCCCCGAACAGGCCGCCATCCTGCACCTGTGCCTGGGCAACGCGCTGTCCGTCGCCGAGATCGCCGCCGACCTCGACCTGCCGCTCGGCGTGGTCCGGGTCCTGCTCGGCGACCTCCTCGACGCCGAACTCGTCCGGGTCAGCCGCCCCGTCCCGCCGGCCCTGCTCCCGCACGAGCACATCCTCCAGGAGGTCATCCATGGACTTCGCGCGCTCTGACACCGACCTCGCCCTGAAGATCCTGGTGGCCGGCGGCTTCGGCGTCGGCAAGACCACCCTGGTCGGCGCCGTCAGCGAGATCAAACCCCTGCGCACCGAAGAGCAGTTGACAGCGGCCGGCACCCACGTCGACGACCTCGGCGGCGTCGAACGCAAGACCACCACCACCGTCGCCATGGACTTCGGCCGGATCACCATCCGCGAGGGCCTGTCCGTCTACCTGTTCGGCACCCCCGGCCAGGACCGCTTCTGGTTTCTCTGGGACGAACTCGCCCAGGGCGCGCTCGGCGCCGTCGTCCTCGCCGACACCCGCCGCCTCACCGACTGCTTCCCCGCCGTCGACTTCTTCGAGCACCGCGGCATCCCGTTCGTGGTCGCCGTCAACCACTTCGACGGCACCCGCGCGTTCGCGCCCGAGGAGGTCTCCCGGGCCCTCGACCTCGACGGCGAGACCCCCGTGGTGCTGTGCGACGCGCGGGAACGGGGCTCGGGAAAGACCGTGCTGATCAACCTCGTTGAGCACGCCGGGAAGGTGCACGCGGCCAGAGTGCTGGCACGGGCCGGGAGTTGACCGCGGGGGCGCATCGTCGGCATCGCTCCCGGATCGGTTCGAATCGCGGGGACCGATGCGCGGGGAGAACCTGGACGAGGGGCACAGCCAGACGTAACCAGCAGTAACCAGGAGGACGGCATGACCACGGCCAAGGACATCATGCATCCGGGTGCCCACTGGATCACCAAGAGCGACACACTCCTGCACGCCGCCCAGCTGATGCGCCGGTTGAACGTGGGCGCGCTGCCCGTCGGCGACGAGACGCACAGTGAACGGCTGTGCGGGATCATCACCGACCGGGACATCGTCGTGAAGTGCGTCTCGGAAGGGCTCAGCCCGGCCGAGTGCACGGCGTCCGACATCATCGAGGGCACCCCGCGCTGGATCGACGCGGACGCGGGCGTCGACGACGTCCTGCGCGAGATGGAGAGCCACCGCATCCGCCGACTCCCCGTGATCGAGAACAAGCGGATGGTCGGCATGATCAGCGAGGCCGACCTGGCCCGGCACCTCCCCGAGCACCAGCTCGCCGAGTTCGCCGAGCACATCTACGCGGCGAACCCGGTGTAGCGGGCCCGTCGGTCAGCCGGCGGCGGGGGCGCCCGCGACGCGGCGCTCACCGCCGTTGCGCTGCTGCCACAGGCGGTAGACGTCGACCGCGTCCTCGCGTTCCTGGTGGCGCATCGGCAGTCGGCGCTCCTGCCACGGCTTGGCGAACTCCTCGTAGAACGAGTTCAGTTCGAAGTACTTGCGGTCGTCGACGTAGTGCGGCTCGTACGCGTCGCGGGTGGTCAGGAAGACGACCTCGTCCGGCGAGCAGTAGTACAGCGAGCCCAGGCACATCGGGCAAGGGTGGGCCAGCACGTAGATGGTGGCGCCGGTCAGGTGCTCGGTGCCGAGCTTCGTGCACGCGTCGCGGATGGCGAGGATCTCCGCGTGGGCGGTGGGGTCGCCGGTCTGGGCCACCTTGTTGGGGCTCTCGGCGAGGATCTCGCCGTCCCTGACGATGACGGTGGCGAAGGGGCGGCCGCCTTCCAGGACGTTCTGGCGGGCGAGGTCGATGGTGCGCTGGGCGAAGTCCACGGTGGCTCCTGGCAGTTGGGGGCGGGGCGGACCGGTCGGTGCGGTCCGCCCCGGTGGCGTGCTGGTCGACTCAGAACGGCTTGGTGGGGAGGTACTTGCCGTCGAGGGTGATGACGGCGCGCTCGCCGCCGTCCGGGTCGGCGACCTTCTTGACGTCGAGCCTGAAGTTGATGGCGGAGATGATGCCGTCGCCGAACTGCTCGTGGACCAGGGCCTTGAGGGTGGTGCCGTAGACCTGGAGCATCTCGTAGAAGCGGTACATGGTCGGGTCGGTGGGGATGCGGTCGGGCATCGAGCCGCGGACCGGGACGCTCTGGAGCAGTCGGGTGTCGTCCTCGTCGAGGCCGAGGAGCGCGGCGACGGCCTCGGCGGAGTCCTGGGGGAGCGGGTGCTGGCCGAGGACGGCGGCGGTGGTGAAGGCGACCGAGAGGCCGGAGGCGTCGGCGATCTGCTGCCAGGAGAGGTCCTTGCGGGCCTTGGCGTCGACGGCCTTGGCGGCCAGGGCCTCGCGGGCGGTCTGGTTGAACTGGGACTGGATCACGGTGGCTCGGTTCCTTCGGTCAGGCCGCGATCGCGGCGGAGGAGCGGTCGTCGGACGCGGCGCGGTCGGACGGGGTGAGGTCGGACGGGGTGAGGTCGGACGCGGTGAGGTCGTCGATGCGGCCGGTCGGGATGTCGTAGACCCAGCCGTGCAGGGCGACCTTGTGCTCGTTCAGTGCGCGGGCCACCGAGGGGTGGGTGGCGAGGTTCGCGAGCTGGGCGAGGACGTTCTCGCGGACCAGTGCCGGGACGTCGCCGTCGGCGGCGGTGCGGGCCAGCGAGGAGTCCGCGTGGCGCAGCCAGGAGGCGACGGCGGGGGCGCCGGTGAGGTCGTGGCCCTCGGCGAGGGCGGTCATCGCGCCGCAGGCGGAGTGGCCGCAGACGATGATGTCCCGCACGTTCAGGGCCGCCACCGCGTACTCGATGCTGGCGGAGATGCCGTCGGCCCCGAGGGTGTGGGCGGGGACGAGGTTGCCCGCGGTGCGGACGACGAACAGGTCGCCGGGTTCCGTGCCGGTGATCAGCTCGGGCACCACGCGGGCGTCGGAGCAGCTGATGAACAGCGTGTCCGGGGTGTGGTGCGTGGCCAGGTGGGCGAAGAGTTCCTTCTTGGCCGGGAAGACGTCGCGCTGGAAACGGGCGACGCCGTCGGTGATGTCCTGCATGGTCACTCCCTTCGAGTGAGTGCCGGCCCCGGTGGGCTGGTGAGATCCACCATGCATGACCTGTGCTCATAGCGTCCAAGAGTCGTTGGCCATGGTCTCCATTGGTCGTATCTATAGTGCTGTCCATGGCTTCCGTCGAACTGCGTCACCTGCGCTACCTGCTCGCCGTCGCCGAGCAGGGGAACTTCACCCGCGCCGCCGAGGACCTGCACATCTCGCAGCCCACGCTCTCCCAGCAGATCAAGCAGCTGGAGAAGACCGTCGGCGTCCAACTGCTCGACCGCACCGGCCGCACCGTGCAGCTCACCGACGCCGGCGTCGTCTACACCGAACACGCCCGGCGCGCGCTGCGCGACCTGGCCGCCGCCGAACGCGCCGTCCACGACGTCCAGGACCTCACCCGCGGCCACCTGCGCCTCGGCGTCACCCCCACGTTCACCGCCTACCTGATCGGCCCGCTCACCGCCGAACTGCACACCCGCCACCCCGGCGTCGGCCTCACGCTCACGGAGACCACCCAGGACCGCATCGAAACCGCCCTGCTCGCCGACGACCTCGACCTCGGCATCGCCTTCGCCGGCACCCACCTCCCCGGCCTGTCGGGCACCGCCCTGTTCACCGAGACCCTCAGCCTGGTGACCGGCGCCGAACGCGCCCGGACCATGCCCGGCCCGCTACCCGTCGCCGCCCTCCAGCGCGAACAACTCGCCCTCCTCACCGGCGACTTCGCCACCCGCGGTCACATCGACGACTACTTCGCACAGCATCGGACCACTCCCCGCATCTCGGTCGAGGCCAACTCCATCCAGGCCCTCACCGAGATCGTCCGCCGCACCGACCTGGCCACCGTCCTCCCCGACGCCGTCACCGACGACCACCCCCACCTCGCCCCCGTCCCCCTCGACCCGCCCCTGCCGACCCGCACCGTGACCCTGCTCCACCGCGAGGGCGCCTACCGCAGCGCGGCAAGCCGGGCGTTCACCCGGCTGACGCACGACCTGGTGCGGGCACGGGGGTACGCGCCGGTGGGGTAAAGGGACTGGTGGGGGCGTCAGTTGATGCCCTGGACCCGGGGCGGGGCCTGGCCGTCCTGCAGCAGGAGCGCCGAGGCAGCCAGCCACGAACGCAATTGGGAGGCCAGCGGCCAGGACGTCAGCGGCTGGGCCTCCACGGCCTCGGCGATGGCCGTCATCAGGTCGGTATCGGACGTCGGCGGCGGGGCCACCCCCAGCACGCGGAGCTCGGCGCCGGACACCGCCACCCGGTCGACGGTGACGTCGAAGGACTCGACCAGCTCCGCGGCCGATCGGTCGTGCTCGGCGAGGACGGGGCCCAGCGACTCGTGCCCCAGGACGCGGTAGTGCTGAAGGGCCTGGACGCCGAAGGCCTCGAAGGCCGTGTGGCCGGTCCGGTCCCAGGCGACGACAGCTGCGCGGGTCGAGGTGTCGAGGGCCGCCATGGTCCGGTCGACCAGCCCGGCCACCGTGTGCCGGGAGTCGCCGTCGGTCAGGACCCAGCGTTGGAGCAGCGCCAGCCCCGTCAACAGGCTCGTGCCGCGTGAGCGGACGGCCCTCGCGGCGGCGCGCAGAACGATCTCGGCCGCCCCGTCGGACCGGTCGGCCGCGGTCACCAGGATCTGGGCGATCCCCTGGAAGGTCGGGTTCATCGGGCCGTCCAGTGCTTCACAGGCGTGGGCGAGCAGCAGCCGGTGGTGCCGGGGGTGCGCGCGGGCGAGATCGTCCTCGACCAGGGCGGCGGCCAGCGAAAGGCCGGGGCGGAGGGTCATCGCCACCCGATCCTCGGTGTCGGCGTCGCGCAGGACGGCCAGCAGCCCGTCCCGCAGGTGCGGGCGCTGGCTGAAGATTCCGGCGGCCGCCAGCAGCCAGGTGTGGTGCCAGTCGGGTCGGCCCGCGAGCTGCTGGAGCCGCGGCAGGATGTCCGCCTCCGGGCCGGAGATCAGCGCCTTTGCGGCCATGAACTCCTGGAGGCTGCGCACCTCGAAGCCGACCTGGCCCGCCTCGGGAGCGACCAGCAGCACCAGCCGCTCGGTGGCCGCGTCGAGGAGCTGCGGGGCCAAGTCCGCTGCCTGTGACGGGTCTTCGGTCTCCTCGACCATTCGGGTGCGGGAGCGTTGGCGCAGCTCCCACTCCGGCATGACGGAATCGAGCTCGCCGGCCTGCCCGGCCCGGGACTGCAGGGTCAGGCCGACGTACTGGTGCATCCAGTCGATGTGCCCCTTGTGCTCGGCCAGCAGTCGGCCGGTCTCCCCGGGCTTGTCGACTTCGCGCGCGTAGATGGTCGAGTAGTACGCCTCGAAGAGCTCGAACCGGTTCTGCGGCATCCTGGTCCGGCGTTCCACCAGCAGCGACATGATGGTCACCTGGAGCGGACTGCTCATCAGGCGGGCCGTGTTGGGCTGCTGCGCGGCCTCGCCGAACCGGGCCACGACCGCCCTGCGCATCTCCGGGTCGTCGGCGTGCCGGGCGTCCGCGAGCCGCTGCGCATAGTGCCGGGCGGCTTCCGGGGACAGCGGGGACAGCCGCAGTTGCTGGAAGTCGCCGACGTGGAACTCGCCCCGGTAGCCCTGCGGGCGGGTGGTCGCCAGGATCAGGTGGTCCGCGTCCAACTGGCGTACGTGGAGCAGGAAGTCCTCGATCGCCATCATCACGTCCTCGCGAACCTCGGGCGAGGCGACCTCGTCCAGCCCGTCCAGGACCAGGAACCACGGCCAGTGGGCCAGCCACTGTTCGAGACGTTCGGTGCCGAGCCTGCCATTGAGCTGACGGCCGATCCGAGACGTCAGGTAGCGCAGGATGCTGCGGTCGCCGCCGGTGGCGAGGTGGTTGGCGAAGTCGTGCAGCGCGATTCGGATCGGCCAGCGGCGCACGCGCGGGAGGGGGATCCCGGCCGCACTGAGGTCGTTGCGCAGGGCATGCAGCAGGACGCGTGTGCTGGACGACAGGTACACCGAGTCGTCCTTGCCGAGCAGGGACACGCGGTAGGCCTGGCAGATGAGTTGGCCGAGGGTGCTCTTGCCCTGGCCCGGCCCGCCGATCAGGGCCACGTCCAGCAGGCCGGCCTCCTTCGGCCTGCTGGACGGGCGCAGCATGTGGTCGCCGCGCTCGATGACGAAGCGCGCGCTCTGCACGGTGACTTCCGTGTCCGGTGCCGGCGTGGTGGCCTCCAGGTCGATGGCCACCGTGCCCAGGCTCAGGCGCTGCCGGTCGCCCTCGGCGCCGGCCTGGCCGAGCCGGACCCACTGGTCGCTGAGGAGTTCGGTGGCGGTGTGCGCATGGACGAGCCTGGCGGTCATTCCCGCCGCCACTCCGTCGAGGAACTCGCTGACCCGGGTGGGCGTGTCGATGGGACTCTGGGCGAGCCTGGCGGTCGTTCCCGCGGCCACTCCGTCGAGGAACTCGCCGACCTGGGTGGGCGTGTCGATGGGGGTGACGAATCCCGCGTACAGGCGGCGCAGTTCGGGATGGGCGTGCAGCCGGGCCCGAACGTCCTTCTGATGCCAGATCCGGAGGCCCCGGAGCTCGCGGGTCGCCAACTGGCGTGCCCGGGGCGTGTCGTCGTGCGGGGGCCGGAGCCCGGCCTCGGAGTCGGGCGTGCCCGGGAGGTTGGTGCACACCAGGACCCGGTGGGCGGGAATGCCGCGGCTGCCGAGATCCGCCGCGAGCTCGGCCAGCCAGGCGACCGGGATCCGGGTGCCGGACCAGGCGGTCGGGCGAACGAAGCAGACGGCCACTTCGTGGCCGTCCGGGAGGCTCGGACCGTTCGGCTCGGTGTGGTCCACGGCGACGGGCTCGCCCGCCTCGGCGCGCGCGAGCAGTCGCACCAGCCGCCCGAACTCCCGCTCGCCGAGCTGATCGAGGTCGTACTCGGGGACGGGGGAGGGAGCGGTCGGCTCCGGCGCCCCGAAGGTCTCGGCGGGGGTCGTCAGCGGTGCTTCGCGGGCCGCCTCCGCCAGGCCGGTCCAGTACTGCCGGGTGCGCGGCGGGCGGCCCGCCGTCCCGGACCAGAGGCGGACCAGCGCCCACAGCGCGTCCGCGCTGTCCGCAGCCGGCGCCTGCGCCTGCCGGACGTCCTTCGGCACCCAGTCGCTGACCCGCTGGCCCCGGAAGTCGGCGATCCCGTACGGCGGTTGGCGCAGCGCCCGCTCGATCTCGGCCTGCGAGAGCGGGCGCAGGCCCTGCGTCCGCCGCACCGCGTCGGCCTCGGCCTTGAGGGCCGCGAGTTCGGTGTGCAGACGTTGGCGAGGGTCGAGCGTGGCGATCGGAGTGCTCCCTGTTCGGATGCGGCCGAATGCCCGCCCGTTCCACCCGGTGCGGGCGGGTGCGGGCAGCGCCGCTACCTGGAGCGTAGCGGCCAACTCGCCCGCACCGCCCGGGGATCGGGGTATCCGGAGGCCGTCCGCCCGAGGGTGGTCGCAGCGCCCGGGCACCCGGCCGGGGCGGACGATCCGGAGGTGGGCCGGCGATGGCGAACGATGTGCGACGGACGGCGAAGCGGTTGGTCAGGGCGGCGCTCTTCAGCGCGGTGCGGGCGGCCGCGGGGGCCGGCGGCACCGCGTTGGCGGTGTGGTGGCTCCAGCGGCGGTGACGGTCCGTCAGGACGTGGTGGGCGGAAGTGCGTGGACGGCGTCCGGGGCGGGTGGTCTAGCATGGCCGGCATGTTCCTCCTCCGTGACTAGGACCCCGCGCGGCGACCGCCCACCACGACCGGTGGCGCGGCGCCTTCGGCGTTCCTGTTCACCTTCCGGCGCGTTGCGCGCCGTCTTTCGCGAGGAACTTCACGATGTCTTCGTCGTCCTACAGGGCTGTCCTGCGTGCGCCCGGCGCGGCCCGACTGTTCGGTGCGGCCCTGATCGGCCGCCTCTCCTACGGCACCGTCTCGCTCTCCCTGCTGCTGGCCGTCGCCGCCACCACCGGCTCGTACGCGCGGGCCGGTTGGGTGATGGCGGTGTTCTCCACCGTCAGCGTCCTGCTGTTCCCGGCCCGGGCGGGGCTGGTCGATCGGCACGGTGCGCGTCGCGTTCTGCCGCCGATGGCGGCCGGGTACGCGCTGACGCTGGTCGGGTTGGCCGCCGCCACCTGGCGGTCCGGTGTGCCGTATCCCGTGCTGCTGGTGCTGGCCGCGGCGGCGGGAGTGTTCGCCCCGCCGCTCGGGCCCGTCACCCGGGCGCAGTGGAGCCGGCTGGTGACCGATCCCGAACTGCGCCGCCGTGCCTACAGCTTGGACACGGTGGCGGAGGAACTCCTGTACGTTACCGGCCCGTTGCTGGCGGGCGCCCTCGCGTCGGTGGCCCGGCCGGCGGTCGGCCTGCTGCTCAGCGCGGTGCTCGTCCTTGGCGGGACGGTCGCGCTGGCGGTCTCGGTGCCGCGTGAAGCAGCCAGGAACAACTCGGCCGAGGAGGCGGCGAGTTCGAGCACCAAGGGCCTGCTGTCCCGGGCCCGGCAGCCGCTGGCGGCTGCTGCCGGCGCGGGGGCGGGGCTCGGTGCGTTCGGCCTGCTGGCCGTGGTGTTCGCGGGCCGGCACGGGCGGGACGCGGATGTCGCCTGGGTGGAGGCCGCGCTCGCCGCGGGCAGCGCGGTCGGCGGATTGGCGCTGGGCGCCGTCAACTGGCGTGCGGCGGCGGGGAATCGGCTCACCGTGCTGACCGCCTTGCTTGGCGCCGCGCTCGCCCTGGCGGCGCTCGCCCCGTCCCTCCCCGTGCTGGCCGTGATCGCCGCGTTCGCCGGACTGGCCGTCGCTCCGACCCTCACCACCGCCTACTTGCTCACCGACGAGATCGCTCCGCCCGAGCAGCGCACCCGGGCCGGCGCCTGGGTCAACACGGCTTTCAACGCGGGCGGTTCGGCGTCCACGGCGCTGGTCGGTCTGCTCACCGAGCGCCTCCCGCTGTCGGTCTGCCTGCTCCTCGCCGCCGCCCCGGTGCTGGCCGCCCTCGCTGCCGCCCCGTCCTGGCGGAGGACGGCCGACACGGGCCGCGGGGTGCTGACGGAGGGCTGAGCCGGCGGCCCGGCGCGGCGGTAGCGGATGCCGACAGGCCGTCAGGCCGTCCGGCGGCGGCGCAGCATCCGCTCCACCACCGCCAGGTTGATCATCCAGGACGCCCACGCGCCGGAGGCGTACACCACCCCGAAGGGCAGGCCGGTCAGGCCGACGACGAACAGCCACAGGCGGAAGGTGACGGCGGCGAACATCAGCGCGTAGGAACGGAGCATCCAGCGTCGGTGCTCGGCGATCCGCCCGGCCCTGGCCCGGGCGACGCCGAGCGCCGTCGTGGTGAGGGTGAGCAGGTCGAGGGCGGCGAAGCCCAACGGGGAGAACGGCGGGAACAGCGCACGCGGCGCGATCAGCAGGCCGCCGATGCCCATTGCGAGGGCGGCGAGCGCGTAGAGGCGGCCGGTCCAGCGGTGCACGGCGGGGCGGCGGGCGCGCAGGCCGGGCAGGAACTGGGCGAGGCCGACGACCAGGGCGACGATGCCGCCACCGATGTGCAGGAGCAGCGGGGCGAGGTGGGCGAGGTAGACGGTGCGCTGCTGGGGGACGAAGGTGTCGGGGTCGAGGGTGAAGTAGCGGGCGGAGACCGCGGCGACCAGCAGCGCCAGGGTCGGGACGGCGATCCGGCCGGCCCGTCGCAGGGCGCCCCGCTTCCGTCCGGCGGTGGGTATCGGGGGCGCGGCGGGGTGATGGAGTGTCATGCCGAGGACGCTACGGAGCGGCCCCGGGCGGCGGCGTCCCCCCGCTGGGGGCAGCGGGATACCCCAGCGAGGGTAGGGAGATACCGCCGTACCCCAGGGGAACCCCGGTATCTCCCCGGACAGGCGTGCGAACACCGCCGCTCGGTGGCTAGCCTCACCGGGTGACCGACACCGGACCTCGCACCAGGTATCCCGCCGGTTCCGCCGAACCCCGGATCGCAGCGGTCCTGCGGACCCTGTGGCCCCTGCCGCCCGCGCTCAACGACGCGGGGCCCGCCGCCGTCCTGCTGGTGGCGATGCTGGTCGAACGGCTCGGATCGGCGGCCCGGATCGGCGGGCGGATGCCGCTCGCGCTCACCCTGACGCTGCTGCTCGCGGCGGCGGTCGTGGTCCGCCGCCGGGCGCCGCTGGCCGCGTACCTGGTGGGGACCGTCGCGCTCACCGTCGAGTCGCAACTCGTGCTGCCGAGCGTGGTCTCGCCGTACGCCAACCTGCTCGGCGCGTACGCGCTGGGACGGTACGGCGGACGGGGCCGGGCCGGGTACGGGCCGGTGATCGTGCCGGTCGGCGTGGCGGGCTACTTCCTGGGGCACCCGACCACGACCATCATGCCGATCAGCGTGCTGGCGGTCTGGCTGGCGGCCTGGGCGCTCGGCTGGGGCACCGCGCACCGGCTCGCCGAGCAGGCCGTCGAACGGCGGCAGGCCCGCGAGGAGTTGCTGGCCGAGGAACGCGCCCGGATCGCCCGCGAGGTGCACGACCTGGTCGGGCACTCGCTCAGCCTGATGCTCGTCCAGGCGGGCGCCGCCCGCCGGTTGATCGACCGCACCCCCGAACGCAGCCGCGACCTGCTCCGCGCGCTCGAACACACCGGTGCCGACGCCCTCGGCGAACTCGACCGGGTGCTGGGCCTGTTGCGCCGCACCGAACCCCAACTCGCCGACGGCACACCGCGCACCGAACCCGGCCTCGCCGAACTCCCCGCCCTGATCGGACGGATGGAACACGCCGGACTGCACATCACGCTCCGCCACGACGCCCCGCCCCTGCCCCTGGAACAGGACCGCTGCGCGTACCGGGTGGTCCAGGAGGCACTGACCAACACCCTGCGCCACTCCGGCGCCGAGCACGCCACCGTCCACATCCGCGCCACCCCCGACACCACCGCGATCGAGATCCGCGACGACGGCACCGGGCCACCGCCCGGCCACCGCCCCGGCCGCGGCCTCACCGGCATCGCCGAACGCGCCGCCCGCCTGCACGGCACCGCCGAGCACGGCCCCGGCCCCGACGGCGGCTTCCGCGTCCTCCTCACCCTCCCGTCGACCGGAACACCCGCATGAGCGCCCCCCGCCCCGTCCGGGTGCTGATCGCCGACGACGACCCGCTGCTCCGCGCCGGACTCGCCGTCGTCCTGGAGACCGCCGACGGCATCGAAGTGGCCGGCCAGGCCGAGGACGGGCTGCGCACCGTCGAACTCGCCCGGGTGCTGCGCCCCGACGTGGTGCTGATGGACGTGCGGATGCCCGGCTGCGACGGCGTCGAGGCGACCCGCCGGCTGGCCGGGGTCGGCCCCCGGGTGCTGGTGCTGACGACCTTTCACCACGACGCGTACGTGTGGGGTGCGCTGCGCGCCGGCGCGGCCGGATTCCTGCTGAAGCGGGCCTCCCCGGAGCGGCTGATCGACGCCGTCCACGCGGTCGCCGCGGGCGAGGCCGTCCTCGACCCGGCCGTCACCCGCGACCTGCTCGGCCACCTGCTCGCCGCTCCCGCCCCCGCCCCCGAGCCCGTCGGCGCCGACGGCAGCGGGCAGTTGGCGGCGCTCACCGCCCGGGAGCGCGAAGTCCTGCGGCTGGCCGCCGACGGCCGCCCCAACGACGAGATAGCGGCGCTGCTGCACCTGGCCGAGTCCACCGTGAAGACCCACGTCAAACGCATCCTGGCCAAGCTCGGCGTCCACGACCGCTCGCAGGCCGTGGTCGCCGCGTACCGGCACGGCCTGATGGGCCCGCACCCGTACCGCCCGCCCGGCGCGCCCTGATTCCGGAGGCCTCTCAACTCGGTCTCGTTTCAGCGTAGTTCGGTTGGCCGCCGACAGTCGGTGGAACCATCGACGGGTCAGCCGTTCGGTCTCGGGGGAGCCGCCGTGGCACAGACGCACAGGGGAAGACGAGTGGTCGGTGCAGCAGTCCTGCTGCTGGCGGGGTGCACCGGCTCCGGGGGGTCCGCCGTGAAGGCGGAGAAGTCGCCGTTGCCCGCCGTCAAGGTGCGGGCGGAGAAGGCGTTACCGGAGCGCGGACAGTGGGCGCTGCAGAACATGTGGGGGAAGCTGCCGATCGGTGGCGCCGACCGGCCGCAGCCCCGCACCAGCTTCCCGCCGCTGTCCGACGAGGGCCTCCGACCGCCTGACGCCGATCAGTTGATGCTGCTGGAGGCCTGGCCGAACGGCGCGACCCTGGTGGTGTGGATGCCGGACAGCACGGTCGCCTGCACCGGCGCGTTCGCCCTGGACGTCGAATACCTCGGAAAGCCGTCGCCCAGCCCGTCCGAGACGGACGATCCGGCGAACTACGCTCGGAGCGTCGCCTGCACCGAGGTGCCGAAGGACTCCAAGGTGACCAGGGTGACAGTTCGGAACGGGGGGTTCCCCCTGACCGAGGGGCTCGGGGCGGTGGTGCTGCTGACCGGCCCCGACGAACCGCTCCTCGCCCGAGACATGAGGACCGGCGTCGACTACGGCCCGATGCCTCAGCAGGTGGGGTGGACGGAGGACGGCCGGACGTTCCGCTTCGGGTACTACCTGAATGCGCCCTTCACGCCCAGGGACGCGGAGGTGTGCACCGCCGACGGCGACCGCTGCCTGCCGGTCGACTAGCACGGGCGGGGTCGGCACGGGCCGATGCCCGATCGCCTGCCCGCTGCGCCGTGATTCCGCGCGCGTTTCAACTCATTTTCTCTTCAAGGTAGTTCGGTTGTCGGCAGAAGGTCGGTGGAACCATCGACGGGTCAGCCGATCGGTCTCGGGGGAGCCGCCGTGGCACAGACGCACAGGGGAAGACGGTTGGCCGGTGCGGCAGTTCTGCTGCTGCTGACGGGGTGCACCGTCTTCGGGGAGCCCGTCGTGAAGGCGAAGAAGACGTCGCCGCCCGCCGTCCGGGTGCGGGCGGCGCAGCCGTTGCCGGCGCCCGGGCGGTGGGTGTTGCGGGACCTGCGGAAGATGCTGCCGGAGACCGGCATCACGTACTCGCCGCCCGAGGCCGATCAGTTGATGGTGCTGGAGGTCCTGCCGACCGGCGAGATCCTGGCGGTGTGGATGCCGGACAGTACGGTCGTCTGCACCGTCGCGTTCGCCGCGATCCTCGGGGTGGCACCGGCGGTCGGGAAGGCGTCGCCCGAGCCGGTGGTGACGGGCGATCCGTCGACCTACACCCAGTCCGTCAACTGCGTGGGCGTGCCCGACGAGCCCAAGGTGGTGGCTGTGAGCGGCCTGATCGGGTCCTTCCCCTCGACGGACGGGTACGGCACCGTGCTGCTGCTGACCGGCCCCGACGAACCGCTGGTGGCCCGGAACCCGAGTACGCACGACCAGTACGAGGCCATGACGCAGCAGGTGGCACGGGCGGACGACGGCCGGACCTTCCGGCTGGCGTACTACGTGAACGTGCCCTTCACGTTCAGGGACGCGGAGGTGTGCACCCTCAGCGGCGACCGCTGCCGGGCGGTCGACAAGCGGTACTGACGGGGCGGGCACACCGGTCCGACCAGTCTGCAGACCCACGACCTGACCGTCGTGACGGGCGGGGACGTCGCGTTCGCCACCATGCTGCACCTCGACTCGGGCAGCGGAAGGGCGGCCTCCAGGCGGCGATCCGGGTCCGGGAGACCACCTGCCTGCGGTGCGCGCCCGGTCCGACCGTCGCGGGAGGCGTATGACGGTGCGTCACCGTCGCGTCGGCGGGCTGTCCTTCCGGTGTGGTCGTACATTGAGCGGATGATCGTCGACAACGGGACGGGGCCGGCGCGGCCGGCGCGGTACGGGTGGGGGCCGTCCGGGCAGAGGCTGGCCGCGCAGGGGGAGTGGGGGGAGCTGCTCGGGCGGTTCCGGGTGGCCAGGGCGCTCGGCGACGGGTTGGCGGGGCCGCTCGGGCACCTGGTGGCGTACGGCGCGCCCGCCGCGGTCGCGGCGAGGTTGTTCGACCCCACGGCCGGGCCGGGCGCGGCGACGGTGGGGGACCACGACGCCGGGCCGCTGTGGGAGGTGCTCGCCACCCGCCACCCCTGGACGGTGCTGGCCGAGCTGCAGCTGCCGCCCGCGATCCGCCGGCCGGCCGCGCACACCCGCGCCCTGCTCGGCGACGGCCCGTCCGGTGGCGGGTGCGACGAGGCCGGGGTGCCGTACCGGCTGCGTCCGTGGGAGGACAGCGGATGGGAGCACGACACCCGGGTCCGCGAGTACCTGCCCGGCGGCGGCGCACGGCGCGCCCTGCAACTGGCGCCGCCCACCCGGGAAGGCCTCGGCGTCGTCCGACTGCCGTCCCCCGGTGCCCGGTTGACGGGGCGACTGGCGACCGGCCTGCTCGCCGGCCTGTCCGACTGGACCAGCGCCGTGTGTGTGCGCGGCCGCGCCACCGATGCCGCCGCGCAGCTCACCGCCGGTCCCGAAGTCACCGGCGGGCAGCTGCCGTTCGCCGCGCTGTATCCGGCGCTGGTCCACCTCGCGTCCGCCCGCTCCGACTGCGGCGCGGCCCAAGGGCGGCTCGCCGTCTGGCAGTTGCTCGCCGCGATGGAGGACGCCGACACCGCGGACCCGGCCCGCGTCGATGCCGTGGTCGGCCGCCTGCACTGCCTGGCCTGGACCGAACCGGGCGACGACCTCCGCCATCTGCACCTCGCCCTGGAGGACCCTGCCACCGGCCTCGCCTGGGCGCTCTCCGGCACCACCCCCGACCCCGCCTGACGTGCTGCGCTCCTTCGCGGTGCGGGCGAACGGCGATGCCCTCGCCTGATGTGCTGCGTCCCTTCGCGGTGCGGGTGAACGGCGATGCCCTCGCCTGATGTGCTGCGTCCCTTCGCGGTGCGGGCGAACGGCGATGCCCTCGTCTGACGCGCCGCACTCCTTCGCGGTGCGGGTGAACGGCGACGCCCCCGCCTGACGTGCCGCACTTCTCGGCGGTGCGGGTGAACGGCGACGCCCCCGCCGGTGCCCGGGCGGACCCGGGGCGCCGACAGGGGCGGAGTGCAGTCGTGGCCGAGGACCGGTCAGGCGGCCGGCTCGGTCACCGGGGCCTGCGCCTGGGCCGGCAGTTCGGCGCCCTCGGGCGCGCCCGCGGTCTCGTCGTAGGGGAGCTCGCCGGCCAGCACGGCGTTCATCCGCTCGCGGTCGAGCTCGCCCGTCCAGTGGCCGATCAGCACGGTGGCGGCGGCGTTGCCCGCGAAGTTGGTCATGGCACGGGCCTCCGACATGAAGCGGTCGATGCCGACGATCAGGCCGACACCGTCGACCAGCGCGGGCTTGTGGGACTGCAGGCCGCCGGCCAGCGTGGCCAGGCCCGCGCCGGTGACGCCCGCCGCGCCCTTGGAGGCGATCACCATGAACAGCAGCAGGGAGAGCTGCTCGCCGATCGACATCGGCTTGTCCATCGCCTCGGAGATGAAGATCGAGGCCATGGTGAGGTAGATGGCGGTGCCGTCCAGGTTGAAGCTGTAGCCGGTCGGCACGGTGATGCCGACGACCGGGCGGCTCACGCCGAGGTGCTCCATCTTCGAGATCAGCCGGGGCAGCGCGCTCTCGGAGGACGAGGTGGACAGGATCAGCAGGAACTCCCGGCCCAGGTAGCGCAGCAGGGAGAAGACGTTCACGCCGGCGGCCAGCCGGAGCAGCAGGCCGAGCACCACGACCACGAACAGTACGCAGGTCACGTAGAAGCCGACCATGATCACGGCGAGGCTCTTCAGCGCGGCCGTGCCGGTCGCGCCGACCACCGCCGCCATCGCGCCGAACGCGCCGATCGGGGCGACCCACATGATCATCGACATCACCCGGAACACCAGCTTCTGCAGGTGCTCCACACCGCGCAGGATCGGCGCGCCCGCCGTTCCCATGCCCTGTAGTGCGAAGCCGACCAGCAGCGCCACCAGCAGGGTCTGCAGGACCTGGCCCTGGGTCAGCGCCGACACCAGGGTGGTGGGGATGATCCCGAGCAGGAAGTCGGTGGTGGTCGCGGCGCCGGCCGCGGCCTGCGCGTGGCCGGACTTCGCCAGCGCCGCGGTCAGGTGCAGACCGCTGCCCGGCTCCAGCAGGTTGCCCACCAGCAGACCGATGCCGAGCGCCACCGTCGAGGTCAGCAGGAAGTAGCCGAGCGCCAGACCGCCGACCCGGCCGACCTTCGCCGCCTTGGTGACCGAGCCCACACCCAGCACGATGGTGCAGAAGATCACCGGGGAGATCATCATCTTGATGAGGTTGACGAAGCCGGTGCCGACCGGCTTCAGCTCCACCGCGAACTTCGGGGCGGCCAGACCCACCACGATCGCCGCGATCACCGCCGCGATCACCGCCAGGTACAGGTAGTGGGTCCGATCCGATCTGCGCGTCGGCTTCCCGCTCGTGGTGGGGGTCATCCGCTCGGCTCCTTCGCCGTAGGCTCGTTCTCGTCGCGCCACCGGGGGGAGTGGACGCGACCGGCCCGTGGGTGGCGGGCCGCGGCTGACTATCCGCGCCCTCGTGGGGCACGTCACGATTGCGGTCATAGAGTTCACGGGAAACCCCCGCGAACGTCGTGACAAGCCCGTGACCAGGCACACTTGTCGGCATGCACCCGCCCAGCCCGACCGCCCGTGCCGCTCGCGCCGCCCGCCCCCGTCGGCGCCGCAGCCTGGCCGGACGGCTGTTCGCGGTCCAGGTGGTCATCGTCGGGGCCGTGGTCGCCGGCGGCGCCGTGCTCGCCTACCTGTTCACCGCCGCCCGCGCCGAGGACACCGCCCGCCACGAGGCCACCGCCGTCGCCCAGTCCGTCGCCGACGCCCCCACCGTCCGTGCGGCCGCCGTCGGTCCGGACCCCAGCGCGGTTCTCCAGCCGTACGCCCAGCGGGTCCGCGCCGACACCTACGTCGACTTCGTCACGGTCATGGACCCGCAGGGCATCCGCTGGACCCACCCCGACCCGGCGCAGATCGGCCGGCCCTTCCTCGGTCACATCGACCAGGCCCAGCAGGGCCGCCTCCAGCAGGAGACCTACACCGGCACCCTCGGCCCGTCCGTGCGCGTCGTCGCCCCCGTCTACGACGACGAACACCACGTGGTCGCCCTGGTCAGCGCGGGCATCACCGTCGACAACATCTCCGCCCGGCTGCGCGTCCCGCTGCTCGCCCTCACCGGCGTCGCCGTCGGCGCCCTGACGCTCGGCGCCGCCGCCAGCTACCTGGTCGCCGCCCGGCTGCGCCGCGACACCCACGGCATGGACGCCGAGGAACTCGCCCACCTGTACGACTACCACCAGGCGACGCTGCACTCGGTGCGCGAAGGGCTGGTGCTGCTCGACCGCGACCACCGGGTGCTGCTGTGCAACGATGCCGCCCGCGAGCTGCTCCAAGTCGCCGACGAGGTCGAAGGGCTGACGGTGCGTCAGATGGGGCTTTCGAGCTCGCTGAACCGGGCGATGGAGTCCGTCGAGCCGGTGCGCGACGAGGTGCACCTGACCGCCGAACGCGTGCTGCTGGTCAACACCTCGCCGATCGGGGCCGGACTCGGTAGCGTGGTCACCCTCCGGGACCACACCGAACTCCAAGGACTCACCGGCGAGTTGGACACCGTCAAGGGCATCGCCGCGGCACTCGACGCGCAGGCCCACGAAGCCGCCAACCGGCTGCACGCCGTGGTCTCGCTGATCGAACTCGGCCGCCACCGCGAGGCGGTGGAGTTCGCCACCGCCGAACTCGCCCTCGCCCAACGGCTCACCGACCAGGTGGTCGGCGCGGTCGGCGAACCCGTGCTCGCCGCACTGCTGCTCGGCAAGGCCGCGCAGGCCGCCGAACGCGGCGTCGAACTCCACCTCACCGAGGACAGCCGGATCGACGACGGCGTCCTGCCCGACCGGCTCACCCCGCGCGACCTGGTCACCCTGCTCGGCAACCTGATCGACAACGCGGTCGACGCCGCCATCGAGAACGCCGCCCACGCCGCCCCGGAAGTCCGGGTCACCGCCCGCACCGAGGACGGCCACCTGCTGCTCCGGGTCGCCGACACCGGTGCCGGCGTCGACCCCGCCGCCGCCGACGAGGTCTTCCGCCGCGGCTGGACCACCAAGCAGCACGGCCGCGGACTCGGCCTCGCGCTGGTCGCCCAGACCGCCCGCCGCAACGGCGGCGACGTCCGACTGGGCCACGGCGACCACCGGTTCGGCGGGCCGTGCGGCGGCGCGGTGCTCACCGTCCGACTCCCGCTCCAGCGCCCGGCGGTGGACGCATGATCGGCCTCCCCGAGCAGCGGCCGATCCGGGTCCTGGTGGTCGAGGACGACCCGGTCGCCGCCGACGCCCACGCCCGGTACGTCGCTGCCACCCCCGGTTTCACCGTCACCGCCACCGCGCACTCCCGCGCCGAGGCCGTCCGCGCCCTCGACCGCGCCCGGGAGGCCGGCGCCCCGGTCGAGCTGATCCTGCTCGACCTCTACCTCCCCGACGGCCACGGCCTGCACCTGTGCGCCACGTTGCGCGCCGCCGGGCACAGCGCCGACATCATCGCCGTCACCTCCGCCCGCGACCTCGCCACCGTCCGGCAGGCCGTCTCCGCCGGCGTCGTCCAGTACCTGCTGAAACCGTTCGGCGCCGCAGCGCTCGGCGACCGCCTGCGCCAGTACGCCCGCTACCGGGCCAGTCTCGGTCGCGAGGGCGAGGCTCTCGGGCAGGACGAGGTCGACCGCGCCCTCGCCCTGCTGCGCGGCACCGACCGCACCAGCCTCCCCAAGGGCCTGACCGCCGCCACCCTGGAGACCCTCGCCACCGCCCTGCGCACCGCCCCCGACGGCCTCTCCGCCGGCGCGGCCGCCGAGGCCACCGGCGTCTCCCGGATCACCGCCCGCCGCTACCTCGAACACCTGGTCACCACCGGCCACGCCACCCGCGAACCCCGCTACGGGCAGGTCGGCCGTCCTGAACTCGGGTACCGCTGGAAGTGCGAATAGCCGGACCCGGCAGGCCGCTGGGCAGATCAGTCGCGTCGGGTGCGCGTCAGGCGCGTTCGGCGAGGACCAGGAAGCGGTCCGGCTCGTCGGTGTAGGAAAGCGGTTTCCAGCCGGTGGCGGCGAGGAGCGGGAACAGGTTGTCGCGGGCGCGCAGGTCGTCCGCGGTGACGGGGCGGCCGTGGCGGGCGGCGAGGGCGGCGCGGCCGACGGGGTGGTACAGGGCGAGGCGGCCGCCCGGGCGGGTGACGCGGGCGAGTTCGCGCAGGCCGGTGTCGGGGCCCGGCAGATGGGAGATCAGACCGGCCCCGAAGACCAGGTCCGCGACGGCGTCGGGGAGCGGGAGCCGGGTGCAGTCGGCCTGCAGTAGGGCGGCGTCGGAGCGGTGTTCCGCGGCCCGCTCCAGCATCTCCCGGGTGAGGTCTACGCCGAGGACGGCGCCCGACGGACCGACCGCCGCGCGCAGCAGCGGCAGCGCGCGGCCGGTGCCGCAGCCCGCGTCGACGGCGAACTGGCCGACCGTCAGGCTGGTGTCGGCGATCGCGGCGGCGTAGCGCGGACCGTCGTCCGGGAACTTGGCGTCCCAGCCGGCGGCGCGTTCGGCGAAAAAGGCTTGGGTGTCGGCGAGTTCGCGGGCGTGCGCGTCAGGGGGCGGAGTTTCCATGGCGGCAGGGTACTTGGGCCGCAGCCGTGACTTCGGCGTGGTCATGCTCGTTGGGGAGGCGGGTGTGAGAAATGGTGCGTGCTCACTCGGACGAGTGATCAAAGTGCCCCGGGGCGGCACCCGTCGGAGCCTCGGGAGTAAAGTTAGGCTTACCTAACTTCCCAAGGGAGCTCCGCTGTGACCCTCACCGTCGGCACCTCCGCCGCGCCCGCCGGCGACGCGATCCTGCGCCGCCAGCGCATCCGCGAATCCGCCGCCCGCACCTACGCCCGGTCGTTCCCGATCGTCCCGGTGCGCGCGAACGGCATGACCGTGGAGGGCGCCGACGGCCGCCGCTACCTGGACTGCCTCTCCGGCGCCGGCACCCTCGCGCTCGGTCACAACCACCCCGTGGTGCTCGAAGCCATCCGCCGCACGCTGGACAGCGGCGCCCCGCTCCACCTGCTCGACCTCGCCACCGCCGAGAAGGACGACTTCACCACCGCGCTGTTCGAGAGCCTCCCCGAGAAGTTCGCCGCCAAGGCCCGGATCCACTTCTGCGGCCCCGCCGGCACCGACGCCGTCGAAGCCGCCCTCAAGCTCATGCAGACCGCCACCGGCCGCCGCGGCGCCCTCGCCTTCACCGGCGCCTACCACGGCATGACCGCCGGCGCCTTGGCCGTCACCGGAAACACCGCCGTCAAGGCCCCGCTGCCCAGTGCCGGTGAAGTCACCCGCCTGCCCTACCCGTACGCCTACCGCTGCCCGTTCGGCCTCGGCGGCGAACGCGGCGCGGAGCTGGCCGCCGCCTACACCGAGCGCCTGCTCGACGACCCGTCGGGGGGCGTGCTCCCGGCCGCCGCGATGATCCTCGAACCCGTGCAGGGCGAGGGTGGCGTCGTCCCCGCACCCGACGGCTGGCTCCGTGAGATGCGCCGGATCACCGCCGAACGGGGCATCCCGCTGATCGTCGACGAGGTGCAGACGGGCGTCGGCCGCACCGGCCGGATGTGGGCGGTGGAGCACAGCGGCATCGAGCCGGACGCGATGGTGCTGTCCAAGGCGATCGGCGGCAGTCTTCCGCTCGCCGTCGTCGTCTACCGCGAGGAGTACGACAGTTGGCGGCCCGGCGCGCACACCGGCACCTTCCGCGGCAACACCCTCGCGATGGCGGCCGGCGCCGCGACGCTCCGCCACATCGCCGCGAACGGACTGGCCGCCCGGGCCGAAACGGTCGGGGCCCGGCTCGCCGCCCGCCTGGACGGCGCCCGCGACCGCCTCCCGGTGATCGGCGACGTCCGCGGCCGCGGCCTGATGCTCGGCGTCGAACTCGTCGACCCCGCAGGCGAATCCGACAGCTGCGGCGCCCGCCCCGCGAACCCCGGCCTCGCCGTCCGGGTCCGCGAAGCCTGCCTCGCCCGCGGCCTGATCGTCGAACTCGGCGGCCGCCACGACGCCGTCCTGCGGCTTCTCCCCCCGCTCACCATCACCGACGAGCAGGCCGACGCCGTCCTCGAACGGCTCTGCGAGGCCATCGAGTTCGCGATGCGAGAGCCTGCGGCGGCGGGGTGAGGAGTGGGCGGGTGCGGTCGCCGGGTGGGATCGGCGGAGCCCCGTGCGGCCGGAGGTGGGTGGGGCGGGGTCGTTCGTCGGCGCTTCGGGGGCCTGCGGTGGCCGGTCGGGCCGTGGACGGCGGAGGCGAGTGGGTCGGGGGCGTCCATCGGCCGACCCGGGCGCGGACAACTGTCGTGACCTGTACGCCACTTGCCTCCGGCTGCCGCGCGGGGTCGGCGACCACCGCGCCGAGTCCCGGGGCGTGTCCGCCTGCTCGGTCGCGAGCAGGCGGGCCGGCGTCATGAAGCTGAATCTGTCTCTGTGGAAAGTGGGTGGGACGTGGGCGGGTTAACCGAACTCTCCGGTGGTGTGGGCGGGCCCGAGGCGTTGCGGCCGTTGCTGGCGCAGGTGCTGGCGGCGCTGACTGCCGGGGCGGTGCGGCGAGGTGGGCCGGTGGTGGCCGGGGAGCCGGCGGTGGTGGGGGAGATGGTCCGGGAGGCGTTGGAGCGGGCTCAAGGGCCGGGCGCGCTGGGCCAGTTGGTGGAACTGCTGGCGCACGGCGCGGCCGACCCCGCGGACCCGGCCTGCGCGGCGCACCTGCACTGCCCGCCACTGGCCGTCGCGGTGGCCGCCGACCTCGCCGTGAGCGCCCTCAACCCGTCCCAGGACTCCTGGGACCAGGCCCCGGCCGCCACCGCACTGGAGAGTGAACTCCTCGCGGAGCACGCGGAGTTGGTGGGCTTCCGGCCGGATCGCGCGGCGGGCGTGCTGACCACCGGCGGCACCGAGTCCAACCTGATGGGGCTGATGCTGGCCCGCGACCAACGTCTCGGCCCGGACGTCGAGTTGAACGGCATCCCGCACGGCGTCCGGCCCCGGATCCTGGCGTCCGAGGTCGCCCACTTCTCCGTCCAGCGGGCCGCCGCGCTGCTCGGCCTCGGCGAGCGCGCCGTCCGCGCCGTCCCCGTCGACCGCCAACTGCGCATGGTGCCGGACGCGTTGGCCGATGCGTTCGCCGAGGCCGGCTGGGAGGGCGCCACCCCGATCGCCGTGGTCGCCACCGCCGGCACCACCGACACCGGCGCCGTCGATCCGCTGCAGCAGGTCGCCGACCTCGCCGCCCGCCACGGCACCTGGCTGCACGCGGACGCCGCGTACGGCGGCGGCGCCCTGTTCTCCGACCGGCTCGCCCCGCTGCTGGACGGCCTCGACCGGGCGGACTCGGTCTCCCTCGACTGGCACAAGCTCGGCTGGCAGCCCGCCGCCGCAGGCGTCTTCCTGGTCCGCGACGCCCGCACCTACGGCTCGCTGGCCCGCCGCGCCGTCTACCTCAACCCCGCCGACGACGAGGAGGCCGGCTACCCCAGCCTGCTCGGCCAGTCGCTGCGCACCACCCGTCGGCCCGACGCGTTCAAACTCGCCGTCACCCTGCGGACGTTGGGCCGGGACGGGCTCGGCGCGCTGGTCGACCGCTGCCACCAGCTGGCCCTTCGGGCGGCCGAACTCGTCCGGGACGAGCCCGAGTTGGAGCTCTACTGCGAACCGGTGCTGACCACCGTAGTGTTCCGGTACGTGGCGGAGGACGGCGACCACGTCAACGCGGAGCTGCGCCGCCGCCTGCTGCGCACCGGCCGGGCCGTCGTCGGCCGCACCGAACTCCCGGGCAGCGGCCCGGGCCGGGTACGGCTGAAGCTGACGCTGCTCAACCCGCACACCACCGAACGGGAGGTGGAGTCGCTGCTGGCGGCCGTCGTGGAGAGCGGGCGCGCGGTGCAGAAGCAGTAGGCGCCCCGGCGGGCGTCAGAACCCCTTGAGCAGGATCTCCCTGAGCGTCTCCCACTGGTCCGGATCCGCCGCGACCAGCAGGCCGTTGGTGCCGCCGGGAGGCTCGGGCAGGTACGGGGAGCCGTCGAAACGGGCGGAGCGGCCGCCGGCCTCGGTGATCAGGAGGGAACCCGGGGCGTGGTCCCAGGGGAGGGTGCGCCAGTACAGGATGAAGTCGCGCTCACCGGTGGCGACCAGCGGGTACTCGATACCGGCGGCTCTGCGGCCCGGATCCAACGGGCCCAGCGCGCGGGCGTTGGCGAGCAGGCGGTGGCTGGTGGGCGGGTCGAAGTAGCGGGACTTCAGGATGCCCGTCCAGCTCTCCGGAGCGGTGGTGAGCTGCTCCCGGACCAGCCGCCTCCCGTTCTGCCAGGCCCCCGCGCCGAGTTCGGCGGTGTAGGCGGTGCCGGAGCACGGCTGCCAGATCCAGGCGGCGACGGCCCGGCCGCTCCGGACCAGCGAGGCCATCACGGCGTACGAGGGCTCACCGGCGACGAAGTTCTTGGTGCCGTCGACCGGGTCGACCAGCCAGGCCGCGGGCTCGTCCAGCAGCGCCCGGGCGAGCGCCGGGTCGGCGGCCACGGCCTCCTCGCCGACCACGGGGACGGGCAGCAGCTCGCGCAGCCGCCGGGTGATGATCCGCTCGGCGTCCCGGTCCGCGACGGTGACGAGATCGCCGGGGGCCTTCTCCATCACCTCGCCCTCGGCCAGCGCCCGGAACCGAGGCTCGACCGCCTCCGCCGCCGCCTCCACGAGGATCTCGGTGACCTTCTCCATCAACACGCCCGCGCTCCCTTCACCGCCCCCACTCTCCCATGCCCTGGTGTGGCGGGTGGTGCGCAGGTGGTTGGTGGGATCAGTGACCGCGTGCGCGGGGCGGTGGAGGGTCGGGAGTGGAGGGGGTGCGGAGCGTGGCGGGTGGTGCGCAGGTGGCTGGTGGGATCGGCGACCGCGTCCGCGGGGCGGCGGAGGGTCGGGAGTAGAGGGGTGTGGGTGTGACAGGTGGTGCGTAGGACCAGCGACCGCGTGCGCGGAGCGGTGGAGGGTCGGGAGTGGATGGGGTGCGGGGTGTGGTGGGTGGTGTGCAGGTGCTTGGTGGGATCAGTGACCGTGTGCGGGGCGGTGGAGGGCCGGGAACGGATGGGGTGCGGGGCGTGGCGGGTGGTGGGCAGGTGGCCGGCGGGCGAGAAGGGCGCCTGCGCGGGCGTGGAGAGGGCCGGCCGGCGACCGGGCCGGCGAGGGGCGGGGTGTCGCGGAGCGGGTGATCGGTGGCGGCGCAGCCACTACTCGCCGGCGAGCCGGCCGTACTCGGTGCGGGCGCGGCGGTCCATGGCCAGGGCGAACTGGGCGTCGTTGACGGCCCGGGCGAGGGGGCGGATGCGGTGGATGCGTTCGGTGAGGCGGGCGGCCTCGGCGGGGGTGAGGTCCTGGACGTGGGTGAGCGCGCCGAGCAGGTGGTCGCGGATCAGCGCGACGAAGGCGTCGGCCATCGCGTCGGCGTACTCGCTGGCGCGCCGGCTGACGTCCAGGACGGCGGACAGCGGCACGCCCTCGTCGACCAGGGCGACGGTGGCGTCCATCAGGCGGCGGCTGATGTGGGTGATGCCGTCGGGGTCGAGGGTGATGAAGCCCTGGGCGAGGGATTCGGCGGTGTTGGCCTCGGTCAGTTGGTCGCCGAACGCGGCGCGCAGCTCGTCCCAGCCGAGGTGGACGGGCGTCTCGTCGGACCAGGGGGCGACCAGGGCGGCCTGGAGGCCGATCAGTTCGGCGACATCGCGGCCGTCCTCGCCGGCGCCGATCAGTTCGGCGATGCCGCCGAGCGCGTGGCCGCGTTCCAGCAGTTCGGCGATCAGGCGCAGCCGGGCCAGGTGTGCGGGGCCGTACCAGGCGATCCGGCCGACCTTGCGGGGTGGCGGGAGCAGGCGGCGTTCGCGGTAGAAGCGGACGGTGCGCACGCTGATGCCGGCCGCCTCGGCGAGCTCGGTGATGCGGTACTCGTCGGGGGGTTCGCGGTCCTGCTCGATCTCCGCCACGCGGGTCAGCATAGGGCCGACCGGGCGGGGCGAACACATGTGTGATCCCCGCTGTCCGCGCTATTCCACTCGGTGTCAATAAGGGCTACTCTGCCAAACGCGCCAGTGATTACTGGCAGCATCCGGGGCCCCAGTCAAGGCCCCATCCCCCCACCTCTCAGCGGCAGTTCACCGCCGCGCTGAGCAGCACCGCACCGGCCCGTGCCGCCCCACCCTCGCCAGGAGGACCCGCCCATGGCACCCCGTACCAAGAAGCCGCCCCTCCCCGTCGAGCCCGATCCCGACGAGTCGCGCGCGGACGCCGCACCGCAGGCCGTGCCGCACGTGCGGGTCGCCGTCGTCGGCTCCGGCTTCGGCGGCCTCGGCGCCGGCGTCCGGCTGCGCCGCGCCGGGATCACCGACTTCGTGATCCTGGAACGCGCGGAGTCGGTCGGCGGGACGTGGCGCGACAACTCCTACCCGGGCTGCGCCTGCGACGTGCCCTCCCACCTGTACTCGTTCTCGTTCGCGCCGAACCCCGACTGGCCCCGGGTGTTCTCCGCCCAGCCCGACATCCGCGCCTACCTGGAACGGGTCGCCGACACCTTCGGGCTCCGCCCCCACCTGCGGTTCGGCGCCGAGGTCACCGAGCTGCGCTGGGAGGAGGAGTGCACCCGGTGGCGGGTCACCACCCGGGTCGGCAGCTGGACCGCCGACGCCGTGGTCTCCGCCGCCGGCCCGCTGGCCGAACCGAAGATCCCCGACCTGCCCGGCCTGGACGGCTTCCCCGGCAAGGTCTTCCACTCCTCCCGCTGGGACCACGACTACGACCTGACGGGCAAGCGCGTCGCGGTGGTCGGCACCGGCGCGTCCGCCGTGCAGATCATCCCCGCCATCCAGCCCACCGTCGGCAGCCTGACGGTCTTTCAGCGCACCCCGGCCTGGGTGATGCCGCGCGCCGACCGCGAGGTCACCGGCGTCGAGAAGTGGTTGCACGGCAAACTTCCGCCGAGCGGCCTGCTGCGGCGTTCCGCGTTGTTCGCGATCCGCGAGCTCCAGGTGGATGCTTTCGTGCGCCGTCCGCAATTCCTGAAGCTGGTCCAGCAGGTGGCGCTGCGCCACATGCACCGGGCGGTCGCCGATCCGGCGCTGCGGGCCAGGCTCACCCCGGACTACCGGATCGGCTGCAAGCGCATCCTGCTCAGCAACACGTACTTCCCGGCGCTGGCCGCGCCCAACACCGAGGTGGTCGCGTCCGGTCTGCGCGAGCTGCGCGGCAGCACCCTGGTCGCCGCCGACGGCAGCGAACACGAGGTGGACGCAGTGGTGTTCGGCACCGGATTCCACGTCACCGACCTGCCGATCGCCGAGCGGGTGTACGGCGTCGGAGGCATGGCGCTGGCCGAAGCGTGGAAGGACGGTATGGAGGCGCTGCGCGGCTCCACCGTGCGGGGCTTCCCGAACCTGTTCTTCCTGATCGGCCCGAACACCGGGCTCGGCAACAGCTCGATGATCCTGATGATCGAGTCCCAACTCAATTACCTGATCGACGCGCTCACCACGCTGGACTCGATCGGCGCCACCGCGATGCAGCCCACCGAACGGGCCCAGCGGCAGTGGAACCTGGAACTCCAGCACCGGATGAGCCGCACCGTGTGGACCACCGGCGGGTGCCGCAGCTGGTACCTCGAAGAGGACGGCAAGAACACCGTGTTGTGGCCGTCCTCCACCAGCGCCTTCCGCCGTGCCACCCGGCACGTCGACCTCGCCGAGTACGAACTCCTCAAGCGCACAGCCCCGTTGGGTGACGCGCTCGACCCCGAGGTGGTGCCCGTATGAGCCCCCGTATCCCCGCCGACTGCGTGCTGCCCGACCCGGCCGCCGTCCACACCGTCCGCTCCGCGGACGGCGCCGAACTCAACGTCGAGGAGTACGGCCCCGAGGGCGCGCCGCTGATCGTGCTCGCCCACGGCTGGACGTGCGCCACCACGTTCTGGGCGCCGGTGATCAACCGGCTGGTCGCGGACCACCGCGTGGTCGCCTACGACCAGCGCGGCCACGGCCGCAGCCCCCTGCCGGCCGACGGCGCCGGGTACGGCACCGGCAAGCTCGCCGAGGACCTCGAAGCGGTGCTGGTCGCGACCGTCCCCGCCGGGCGGCGCGCGGTGGTGGCCGGCCACAGCATGGGCGGCATGACCATCATGGCGGCCGGCGGACGGCCCGAGGTGGCCGCCCGCACCGCCGCCAACGTGCTGATCAACACCGGCGCCGGCGACCTCGTCGACGAACTGCTGGTGCTGCCGCCGTTCGTGCGCGGCAAGGCGCTGCGGCGCTTCCTGAGCCGGCCGGTGCTGCAGTCCCGGCTGTCCCTCGGCCCCGTCAACGGCATCAGCCGGGCCGCTCTCAAGTACGCCACCATGGGCCCCGCCACGCCCGCGGACCGGGTCGAGGCCTGCGCGCAGGTGGTGCACGCCTGCCCGGCCAAGGCGCGCCACGGCTGGGCGGTCGTCCTCGACGTCCTGGACGTGTACGCCGGCCTCGCCCGGATCGCCGCGCCCACCGCCGTCGTCACCAGCACCAACGACAAGCTGACCCCGCCCGTGCACTCGCACCGCATCGTCGCCGCCCTGGCCGACGCCCGCGGCCTGCTGGAGCTGCCCGGCGCCGGCCACATGAGCCCGGTGGAACGCCCCGCCGAGGTGGCCGAGGAGATCCGCCGGGTCGCCGCCCTGGTCGCCGACGAACTGTCGGCCGCCGCGGTCGGCGCCGCCGCCTCCGACATCCCGTCCCAGTCCGTCGCCGCTGTGGAGGAAACCGCATGACCCCGCCGCTGTCCTCGCAGGTCGTCGTCATCACCGGAGCCGCCCGCGGCCTCGGCGCGCTGATGGCCCGGAAGCTCGCCGACCGGGGCGCCAAGGTCGCGCTGGTCGGGCTGGAGCCCGCCGAGCTCAAGGCCGTCGCCGCCCAGTGCGGGGAGCACGCCTCCGCCTGGGAGGCCGATGTCACCGACCTGGACGCGCTCACCGAGGTGGCGAACCGGATCAAGGACCGGTACGGGCGGATCGACACCGTGGTGGCCAACGCCGGCATAGCGCTCGGCGGGCCGATGCAGGACAGCGACTTCCGGGCCTGGAGCCGGGTGGTCGAGGTCAACCTGCTCGGTTCCGTCGCCACCGCCCGGGCGTTCCTGCCCGCGCTGGTCGAGAGCCGCGGCTACCTGCTGCAGATCGCCTCGCTGGCCGCGCTCACCCCCGCCCCGCTGATGTCCGCCTACTGCGCCTCCAAGGCCGGCGTCGAGTCCTTCGCCCACGCGCTGCGCGCCGAGGTCGCCTACCAGGGCGTCAAGGTCGGCGTGGGGTACCTGAGTTGGACGGACACCGACATGGTGCGCGGCGCCGACCAGGACGCCGTGCTGCGGCAGATGCGCGCCAAGCTGCCGTGGCCCGCCAACAAGACGTACCCGATCGGCCCGGCCGTGGAGCGCCTGGTGGCCGGCATCGGCCGCCGCTCGCCGCACGTGTACGCGCAGGCCTGGCTGCGCGGCATGCAGCCGGTCCGCTGGATGCTCCCCGGCCTGATCGCCGCGGTCGGCTCCCGCGACGTCGCCAAGCTCGCGCCCGAGCTGAAGGCCACCGCCGACACCCGGCTGCGTCCGGTCGGCGCCGGCGGGGACGCCGACCGGAACGCCCTGGCTGCCAAGGCGGAGTGACCGGCGGCCGGATGATCGGACAGGCACATGATGATGAGCGGACAATCAGCCCCGAGAGAGGCTGATTGTCCGCTCGTCATATTCAGACAGTCCTACCGGACGGCGTGGCCCGGGTCAGACGCCGTGCACCGACAGCTCGTACAGCGAGTACCCCCACTGGGTCGCCCGCGCCGTGCCGTGGAAGCGCACGTACCGGGCCGCCGTCGGCGCGAACGCGGCGGTGTCCAGCCCGCCGTCACCCGCCGTGGTCGACCAGACGGTGCGCCAGGTGCTGCCGTCCGTGGACACCTCGATCCGGTAGCCGGTGGCGTAGGCGCGCTCCCAGTCCAGCGTCACCCGGTCCACGGTGTGCACCGAGCCCAGGTCCACCCGCAGCCACTGGTCGTCGCTCCAGTCGCTGGCCCAGCGGGTGGAGCGGTCGCCGTCCAGCGCCCGGCCCGGCTGGTAGGAGGTGAACGGGTTCCACTCCGCCGAACTCGCCGTGGCACTCGCCGTGCCGGTCGCCAACTCGCGCCCCGCGCCGTGCTGTTCGGTGGCCCGCCAGGTGGTCAGGTAGGACTGCGCGCCCTTCATCAGGTCGTTCACCACGCCCTGCCCGCCGCTGAGCCGGATCTGCTCGATCCAGTCCGGCAGCAGACCGGCGTGCGCCACGCCGTCGGTGTTGACGTCCCACGTCCGGGAGCCGGTCACCTGACGGTCCAGCACCGCGCCGCCGTCCGCGCTGCGGAACGGGTACGTCACCGCGTTGGGCGCGCCCGCGCCGACCGGGCCCGGCCAGCCGCCGACGCCGTTCAGGTCGCTGCCGTAGCCGTAGCCGACCCCGTAGGCGTCGCGCAGCGCCTTGGTGCGGTTCGCCTCCGCCACGAAGCCGTTCGCGTCGTGCGGGTACTGGGCGGCGAACCCGCCCAGCCGGTACAGGCGTTCGGTCCAGGAGAGGTCCATCCAGCTGTGGCTGGAGATCACCCCCGGGTAGGACTGCGACTCCAGGACCTCGAACGCGCTCTTCGCGGCCTTGACGCTCATGTGGTCGACTTCCAGCATCATGTGGCGCTTCATCATGCCGCGCACCGCGTAGTCGCCGAGCTCGGTCAGCCCACGGGTGTTGCACTGCGCGGACGCCGAGTAGGTGGGCAGATTCACTCCGGCCGGCAGCATCCCCTGGGCCTGCGCGGTGGGCAGCCCGATCGGATTGTCGCGCTGCGGGCCGGTGCACTGCTCGGTGGTCCAGAACGTCCCGGTGGACAGGAACTGCCCGGCGTTCACCGCCACCCCGGTGGTGCCCTCGTCGAACCGCACCCCGCACAGCGCGTTGTCGAACTTGTGGCACAGGAACATGCTGCGCACGCCCAGCGCGTACAGCTCGTCCAGCCCGCGGTCGATCGCGGCCCGGTCGCACTGCGGCACGTCCAGGATCTGCTTGCAGCCGAACGGCTCGGAGGTCTCCACCCCGAGCACCACCGCCAACTTGCCCTGCTCGACCACCGAGCGGGCCTGGTCGGAGTCGGTGACGATGCGGAACCAGCCCTTGCCGGGCCCGCCGTACATCGCGTCGATGTACGCCTGGAGTTCGTACGACTTACGCGCCTCGGTGCGGATGGCGTCCATCTCGTCGCAGCCGCGGTCCTTGTACGGGTAGATCGAGCACAGCAGCCCGTTGGTCACCAGGTCGTTGACCAGCACCCGCTCGCCGCCGCGCCACGCCCGCTCCACCCAGGCGTAGTAGTCCTGCTGGTGGCTGAGCGAGTCGTGGGCCGGCCAGTCGGCGAAGGTCGGCCAGCCGACCGGGTCGTGGTGGCCGTTCGCGCCGCCCGTGACGTTCTCGAACAGGGCGAGCGAACCGTCCGGGTAGTGCTCCGGGCAGTCCTTCAGCGCGTCCGCGACGCCCTGCGGGGAGAACGCGGCGCCGCAGATCACCCGGCCGCCGAAGCCCTCGGCGGACATCAGGTGGTTGTGCGCGTCGACGAAGCCGCGGACGCTGCCGTCGGCGGCGGCGCCGCGGAACGGCTCGCCCGTGACATTGATCTGCGAGTCCGGCGCCGGCCGGGCGGTGGGATTCCACCAACTGTCGGCGGCACGGGCGTTCGAGCCCGGCACGGCGCCGCTGACGAGCGCGGCCGCGAGCAGGAGCAGCGGCAGCAGGCGGGCGAGGACGTTCCTGGTGCGACCATTTTCGATCATGGTCACCTCTCGGGTCGGGGAGGCGGCGGTTTTCCCGAGAATCCCGAGCTGTTGACACTCCGTCAATACATCTGACCGGATTACTTACCGGTCAGTATCCAGCGGGGCTTGAGAGATGATTTATCGACAGATTGCCTTCGCGTGCACTCGTGCCCGCGGCCGCGTCCGCCCTCCGCGGCCCGGCACGCACGCGGGCCCGGCCCCGAGGGGAGGGGGCCGGGCCCGGCGGGCGAAGGCGTGCCGACCTGTCAGGACCACCGGGGTCGGGGACGGGCCGGGCACGCGACTTCTATCCGGAACGGGTGAAGCTGAACAAGCATCAGTTCTCCAGAGCGAGACGGACACCGCATGGGACGGCGGCGATGCCCGAAACCGTAGGGTGATATGACCGGTGCCACGACGGGGCGCGCCGCCGACACCCTCCGCGTCGCTCGAAGGGCCGACGGGGCCTCCGGAGGGGATCCGCACCGGATCCGGCTACCGGCGGGTACGGTCGGGTCCATGACGACAGCCCTCATCACCGGCGCGACCGCCGGCATCGGCGCCGCCTTCGCCAACCGCCTCGCCCGCGACGGCCGCGACCTGGTGCTGGTCGCCCGCGACACCGGGCGCCTGCAGCAGGCCGCCGACGAACTCGGCTCCCGCTACGGCGTCCAGGTCGAGACCCTCGCCGCCGACCTCTCCACCGACACCGGCATCGGCGCCGTCGAGGACCGGCTGCGCGACGACACCCGCCCCGTCGACCTGCTGATCAACAACGCCGGCTTCGGCAACCGCGGCGCGTACCTGGACGTCCCCGTCCAGGACGAACTCGACATGCTGAAGGTCCACATCGAGGCCGTCCTGCGCACCACCACGGCCGCCGTCCCCGGCATGCGCGAACGCGGCTTCGGCGGGATCGTCAACCTCGCCTCGGTCGCGGCGTTCGTCCCGCGGGGCACCTACGGCGCGACCAAGGCGTGGGTGGTCAACTTCACCCTCGGCATCGCCCGCGACCTGGCCGGCAGCGGAGTCCGACTGCAGGCGCTCTGCCCCGGCTTCACCCGCACCGAATTCCACGAGCGGGCCGGCATGGGCACCTCCAGCATCCCCTCCTGGGGCTGGCTCACCGCCGACCGCGTCGTCGACGACTCCCTGCGCGACCTCGCCCGCAACCGGCCGCTGTGCGTGCCCGGCAAGCGCTACAAGGCAGCGGTGACGGCGGCGAGGCTGCTGCCGGTGGGCGGGCTCGGCAAGCTCTCGACCACGGCGGGACGGGACTACCGGAAGGGGTGAGAGCGCCGGCGGGCGCGAGAGCAGGGGCGTGGAGGTGCCCCCGCGCGCCCCGGTCTCGCCCCCTCCCTCGTCCCGAAATATCTCGGCCGACCAAAAGGTTAGGTTTGCTAATGGTGAGTGAAGCTCGCTAAGCTCGCAGTGCCGTGTTCGCCGACCACCAGGAGGTCCCCGTGCGACTGAACCGGATCGACTGGACTCCGCCCGAGGGGGAGGAGCGGCAGCCTGCGCAGGTGCGGCGGATTCTGAGGCTGTTCCGGCCGTACGCCGGGCGGCTGGCCGTGGTGGGGCTGCTGGTGGCGGCGTCGGCGGTGGTGTCCGTGGTGACGCCGTTCCTGCTGCGGGCGGTGCTGGACACCGCGATTCCGGAGCGGCGCACCGGGCTGCTCACGCTGCTCGCGCTCGGGATGATCGCGGCGGCCGTGGTCACCAGCGTGCTCAACGTGCTGCAGACGCTGATCTCCACCACCGTCGGGCAGCGCGTCATGCACGACCTGCGCACCTCGGTGTACCGGCACCTGCAGCGGATGTCGCTGGCGTTCTTCACCAGGACCCGCACCGGTGAGGTGCAGTCCCGGATCGCCAATGACATCGGCGGGATGCAGGCCACCGTCACCGGCACCGCCACCTCGCTGGTGTCGAACCTGACGGCGGTGGTGGCCAGCGTGGTCGCGATGGTCGCGCTGGACTGGCGGCTGACCGTCGTCTCGCTGCTGCTGCTCCCGGTGTTCGTGTGGATCAGCCGCCGGGTCGGCCGGGAGCGGAAGAGGATCACGGGGGAGCGGCAGCGCCAGCTGGCCAAGCTCTCCTCCGCGGTGCAGGAGTCGCTGTCCGTCAGCGGCATCCTGCTCGGCCGAACGATGGGCCGTTCCGCCTCGCTGACCAGCGAATTCGCCGACCAGTCGGACGAGTTGGCGGCCCTGGAGGTGCGCTCCAGCATGGCCGGCCGGTGGCGGATGTCCACCATAGGAATCGTGATGGCCGCGATGCCCGCGATGATCTACTGGGCGGCGGGCCTGGCCACCGCGACGGGTGCGCCGATCGTCTCGCTGGGCACCCTGGTCGCGTTCGTGTCGCTGCAGCAGGGCCTGTTCCGGCCCACCGTCAGCCTGCTGTCCACCGGCGTCGACGTGCAGACCTCGCTCGCCCTGTTCCAGCGGATCTTCGAGTACCTCGACCTGCCGGTGGAGATCGACGAGCCCGAGCACCCCGTCCACCTGGAGCGGATCCGCGGCGACGTGCGCCTCGAGGACGTCGAGTTCCACTACCGGGCCGACCAGGACCGCCCGACGCTGTCCGCGATCGACCTGACCGTCCCCGCCGGAGGCTCGCTCGCGGTGGTCGGCGAGACCGGCTCCGGGAAGTCCACGCTGTCCTACCTGGTGCCGCGGCTGTACGACGTCACCGGCGGGCGGGTGCTGATCGACGGGGTGGACGTGCGGGAGCTGTCCTTCGAGACGCTGGCCCGGGCGGTGGGCGTGGTCTCCCAGGAGACCTACCTGTTCCACGCGTCGGTCGCCGACAACCTGCGCTTCGCCAAGCCCGACGCCACCGACGAGGAACTCGTCGCCGCCGCCAAGGCCGCCCAGATCCACGAGATGATCGCCGAACTGCCGGACGGCTACGACACCTTGGTGGGGGAGCGCGGCTACCGCTTCTCCGGCGGCGAGAAGCAGCGCCTGGCGATCGCCCGGACGGTGCTGCGCAACCCGCCGGTGCTGATCCTGGACGAGGCCACCAGCGCGCTGGACAACCAGACCGAACTGGCCGTCCAACAGGCCCTGGACACCCTCGCCGAGGGCCGCACCACCATCACCATCGCGCACCGGCTGTCCACCGTCCGGGACGCCGACCAGATCGCCGTCCTCGACCACGGCGCCATCGCCGAACTCGGCACCCACGAGCAGCTGCTGGCCCGCGACGGCCGCTACGCCGCGCTGCTCAACCGGGAGGCGCTGCCGGTGGCCGTCGGCTGACCGGGACGACGCCGGGTCAGGCGGCCTTCGGGGACTCGTTGTACTGCTCGGCGAGTTCCTGACCGGACAGCGCGTGGATGGCGGCCATCACCTCGTCGGTGACCTGCCGGCGGGCCTTCGCGGAGCGGGCCTGGCCGTGCAGGTCGTCGAAGCGCAGCGGCTCGCCGAACCGGACGGTGATCCGGCTGATGCGCGGAATGCGCTTCCCGACCGGGAGGATGTGCTGCGAGCCCTCCAGGGCCACCGGGACGACCGGCACGCCGGCGGTCAGCGCCAGCCAGGCGACGCCGGTCTTGCCGCGGTACAGGCGGCCGTCCAGCGAACGGGTGCCCTCCGGGTAGATGCCGAACGCCCGGCCGGAGTCGAGGATCTCCAGCCCCTCCTCCAGCGAGGCGGTGGCGGCCCGGACGCTGCCGCGCTCCACCGGGACGGCGTTGATCACGTGGGTGAAGAAGTACCGGGAGATCGCGCCCTTGAGCCCGGTGCCGGTGAAGTACTCGGCCTTCGCCAGGAAGAACACCTGACGCGGCGCGGCCAGCGGGATCACCACGCTGTCCACGAACGACAGGTGATTGCTCGCCAGAATCACCCCGCCCTTGCGCGGCACGTTCTCCAGGCCCTCGATGGTCGGCCGGTAGACGGCCCGCGCGAGCGGCTTGAGCACGAGCTTGGTGACGAGGTCGATCAACTGGCCCTCCCTGGCCGAAGGTCGGACCGCCCGGGGCCCAAGGGCGGTACCCGCCGAGGGGCGAGGCACGCGGCTCGGACGGAGGTCGGACCACTGGGTTCGAATCGCAGACTACGACATCGCCCCGGCCGCCCGTCCACCGCCCGTGGCCATCCCGGCACTGCGATCCTCGTCACGCCCACCTGGTGGGAAAGCCGCTTCCCACCAGGTGAGACGGGGTCGGGAGAACGATCGGTCAGCGGCGGACCGGGAAGATCCGGCTGACCACCCGCTCGGCGGCCCGGCCGTCGTCCCACGGGCAGAACCGCTCCCGGAACCGCTGCCGGGCGGCCGGCTCCGGGTCGCCCGCGAGCAGCGCCTCGACCAGCGCGTCCTGCTCGGTGGCGACCGCGCCCGGCGGCTCCTTCATCAGGTCGAAGTAGACGCCCCGGACCTGCTGGTACTCCTCCCAGTCGGGGGCGTACACGGCTATCGGCCGGTCCAGCACCGCGTAGTCGAACATCATCGACGAGTAGTCGGTGACCAGGGTGTCCGCCGCCAGGTACAGGTCCTCCACCGACGGGTGGTCGGAGACGTCCAGCAGCCGGGCCGAGCCGGGGCGGGCCGCCAGGTCGCCCGCGCCGCCGTCGTGGAAGTAGTGGGTGCGCACCATCACCGTCCAGCCGGAGCCCAGCCGCTCGGCCAGCGCCGGCAGGTCCAGCAGCGGCAGGTAGCCGCCCCGGGACTCCCGGTGGGTCGGCGCGTACAGCACGGTGCGCTGCCCCGGGGCGATGCCCAGCTCGCGGCGGACCGTCGCGCACTCCTCCGTGGTGGCGTGCACCAGGCGGTCGTTGCGCGGGTAGCCGGTGTCCAGGGTCTGGTAGGTGCCGGGGAACGCCCGGGCGAAGTGCTCGCTGGTGTGCGGGTTCGGCGACACCAGGTAGTCCCAGCGCGCCACGGCCTCGCGCAGCCGCTCGAAGTCCATCCCGTCCGCCGCGACCGGGTGCTCCCGCAGGTCCATCCCCATCGCCTTCAGCGGCGTGCCGTGCTGGGTCTGCACGTGCACCGTGCCGGTCCGCTTCGCCATCGTGTGCGGGAAGTTGACGTTGTTGACGAAGTACTTGGCGGTGGCCATCGCCTTCAGGTACGCCGGGGTGTTGACGATCACGTACGGCACCCCCTCGGGCAGCGTCGCGGCCCGTGCCGCGTTCTCCACCACCCACACGCCGCGCACCTGCGGGGCCAGCTCGCGGGCCTTCTCGTAGATCGCCGCCGGGTTGCAGGCGTACCCGCGGTGCCAGTACGCCGCGTACACCGCCAGGTGCTCGTCCACCGGAAGCCGCCGGAACGCGTTGTACGCGGTGAACCGGGCGCTGCTGCGCATCGCCTTCTTCACGCCCGGCGCGACCGCCTTGGTGCCGCGCTTGACGGCGCCCGGCAGCCGGCCGCCGCGGCGCAGCTCGGCGTAGGCGCGCCGGGAGCCGCGGGCGGCCAGCCGGTACTGGATGCCGCGCACGCCGGACGGGAAGCGGTAGCCGGCCGGGCGGTGCCTGGCGAAGTGGCCGGTGATCCGGGCGAAGAACTCGGCGCGCAGCTCGACGGGGACGAGCCCCGGGGTGTCGTAGACGGTCAGGGCCTGCTTGACGGTGCGGTCGAAGACCAGGGTGCGCAGCCGGTTCGCCCGCTCGTCGCGGTCCAGGAACGCGAAGATCGCGTCGTACTGGGCGAAGGCGTCTGCGTGCTTGGCCGAGGCGGTGGCGGTGATCGCGCCCGGGCGGCCGCGCCGGTAGCGGTAGCAGGGGCGGTCCAGGTAGACCAGCCGGTCGGCGGCCAGCAGCAGCGGGTAGGTGACCGAGATGTCCTCGTAGTACCCGCGGCCGAAGTGCACGTCCAGGTCGAGCAGGTACTGCCGGCGCATGATCTTGTTCCACACCGCGAGCACCGAGTTGAACAGCGCGGGGTGCTCGGCGGCGGTGCAGCCGGAGACCAGCGGGGAGCCGGCCAGCACGTGCCGCCAGGGGTTCGGCTCCTCGCCGCCGTCGTGGTAGACGTGCGTGAAGTCGGTGAGCAGCACGTCGGCGGGCAGGTCGCGGGTGGTCTCGGCGCGCAGTTCGGCGAGGACCGCGTCGATGGTGCCGTCGGGCAGCCAGTCGTCGCTGTCGACGAACCAGACGTAGGTGCCGGTGGCCTCGGCGAGGCCGGCGGTGCGGGCGCCGCCCAGGCCCTGGTTCTCCGCCAGGTGCAGGACGCGCATCCGGGGATCGGTGGCGGCGTGGGCGTCCAGCAGGGCGCCGCTGCGGTCGGGGGAGCGGTCGTCCACCGCGATCAGTTCGACCTCGCCGGGCGCGGCGCCGTCGGACCGGAGCGATTCCAGGCACTGCGGCAGGAAGCGTTCCACGCCGTGGACGGGCAGGACGATGCTGAGCAGGGGTGGCACGTGCGTTCACTCCGCGAAGGGAAGGGGGCTCCGGCAGATCGCCCGGTCCCCGCCCACTCTACCGAGCGCGTACGGGCCCGCCCCGGGCGCGGCCGGGCCGCGGCACCCCGGGCGCAGGTGGTCGGGGTGTCCGGGGCGCCGCGGGCGGTGCCTGTCGGCAGGAAGACGACCGCCGGTGCCGCGCCGTACCAGCGGCGGCACCGGCAGTCCGGTTGGCGGCCCGACCGACCCTCAACGGTCGACCGCCGGTCCGTGCACCACGCAGGAGTCGGACCGCCGCAGCGTCGAGACGGCCGCAAGTGACTCTCTGTGGTGCCGGAAGCCTGTCATCGGATGAGCAGGTGATTCGTTCATGTTCGAACTCATCCGACCGGGGATCGGCGGGCGCGACCCGTGATCCCTTGTCGGTACAGATACTGCTTGGAGGTTCCGGCGGCGTCAATCCCTCGTATGTGTTCAATTTCTGAACTCTCGATGCCGCGCCCGACAGCTCGGCGCCGGGCGCGGGCGGTCCGGCGGCGGAGCGGCTCGCGCGCGGTCGAAACCGGTGCGGGACGGACGGACGTCCGTGCGCCCGGCGCACCCCGCTGCCCCGGTGCGCCCGCGAACGCCCCGAGCCGCTGCGGCACCTGACGCCCGGTCATGCTTGGATGGTGCACCATCAACCGATGCGCAGTCGTGACCGGGACCACCGTACTTGGGTGACACGGCAGTCCGTTCGCACGATACGGTGGCAGAACACCAGGACGGTTGCATGAAGACCGTCATAGCCGGATAGTCTTCGCCTCACGGCCCTGGCGCCTCGTAGGGGTGGGAAACAGATGGAACAGATGCAAGTGCGGACGCGGCCCCGGGTGCCCGCGATCCAGTGCGGCGTCGGCGCGACCGGCCGCCGGATCGACCGGCACCTCGCGGTGCTCGGCGCCCCCGCGCTCTCGACGGTGGACACGGCGGAAGCGCTCGGCCTGATAAGGGAACTGACGCCGCGTGGACCCAGCGTCCCGGTCGCCGTGCCCCGGCGCTCCGTGCGGGTCTCGCTGATGGCCCCGCTGCGCAGGCTCAAGCGGAGCATGTTCGGCAGCCGCGGCTGAGCGCACCGACGTGAGGACGGGCGGCCACCGCTCGTCTCCACGAACCCGACGGACCGGGAGTCCGTCGGGCTTTCGGCGTCCCCTCCGGTAGGCGGGGGAGCCGTGGCGCGGGGTTGCGAGGCGCTGGCGTGCCCTGGCGGGCGGCCTTGCGGTCGGGTGGCGTTCGGCGGCCGCCCCTTCGGACGGGGTCACAAGATCGGCCAGGATGGCCCCATGTCCGACACCTTCCACACCACCACGCTCGACGTCACCACGGGCCGCAGAGAAGTCGCCCTCGACATCACCGACCGCTGCCACGACTTCCTCCGGGACGTCACCGGCGGACGCGACGGCCTGCTGAACGTCTTCGTCCCGCACGCCACCGCCGGCATCGCCGTCATCGAGACCGGCTCCGGCAGCGACGACGACCTGCTCAGCACGCTGCGGGAGCTGCTGCCCGCCGACGACCGCTGGCGCCACCGGCACGGCAGCCCGGGCCACGGCCGCGACCACGTGCTGCCCGGACTGGTCGCCCCGCACGCCACCCTGCCGGTGGTGGGCGGCCGACTCGCCCTCGGCATCTGGCAGTCGGTCGTCCTGATCGACACCAACGGCGACAACCCGGACCGCACCCTGCGGCTCTCGTTCCTCGGCTGACCGGCCGGCCGGGCGGGACGGCGCACCCGCCGGCGGGCCGGTCGGTCGTCAGAACGTGATCGACACCCCTTGGACGCGGTGGTTGTCGTCGAGCCCGCCGGTGGCGCCCGTGAAGCCGACCAGGACGGCGGCCGGAACGGCCACGGTGGCGTCGATCGCCGCCTTGCCGTCCACGGTGACCTGGACGCGGCCGCCGGTGACCTGCACGTCCACGGCGTGGGTGCCGGTGCGCAGGTCGCCGATGTCGGTCGCGGTGGCGGCGTAGGTGAGCGCGTCGCCGTTGCCGCCGGTGGCCAGGCCGACGAAGTTGGCGGAGGGGTCGTTGGCGTTCTGGGACGTGTCCAGGGTGACGGCGAGGCCGTGCAGGCCGGAGTAGCCGAGCCCGCCGCCGCCCCCGCCGAGCGAGTGCGGCGTCTCGTGGGCCGCGTCCAGCAGGACGAAGGCCAGGCCGTCCGCGCCCGAGCCGCCGCCGATGACGGCCGTGAAGTGGGCGCGCAGGTTCGCCGAGGGCACGGTCATGTCGTTCAGCGCGGATCCGGTCTGGCCGTTGATCGCCTCGGTGAGCACGATGTCGGTGTTGGAGAGCACGGCCGTGCCGTTGAACGTCCAACTGCCGGTGCTCGGCTGGGAGAGGCTGCCGGAGGTGACTCCGGTGCCGGTGAAGGGGACGGGCTGCTTGCCCTGGCCGTCGTCGCCGGTGATCACGAACTGGCCGGAGGCCGCTCCGGCCGCGGTGGGGGAGAAGACCACCGCCTGGTGGACCACCTGCCCGGGGCCGAGCTTCTGGCCCTCGGCGATCGGGTCGGGGGCGGCGAAGGGCGCGGTGGGCGGAGCGGCCTTGGTGATGGTCAGCACCAGGTTGCCGGTGTTCGTGATGTCGAAGGTCCTGCCGAGCGATCCGCCGACCGCGACCTGGCCGAAGTCGAGCGAGGCCGGACTGATCGTCAGGTGCGGGGCGCCGACGACGGCCGTACCGGTGAGCGGGACCGTGACCGAGTGGCCGTCCGCGCCGGTGACGACGAACTGCGAGCTGTCGCCGCCGGCCGGGCTCGCGACGGTCGGCGCGTAGGTGACGGACACGGCGATCGAGGCGCCCGGGGCGAGGGTGGCGCCGGCCGCGGGCAGGCCGGTGACCGTGAACGGGGGCGACGACGGCGTGGCGCCGGCGATCGTCTCGGTGGCGGTGCCGGTGTTGGTGACGGACACGCCGAGCGTCATCGAGGACTGGGTGGGCAGCTGGCCGAAGTCCAACGACGGCGGTGACGCGGCGAATCCGGGCTGGGTGCCGGTGCCGTTCAGGTCGATGCCGACGGTGTCGGCGACGCCGTTCGTCGTCACGGCGAACGACAGCGTCGCCGTCGCTCCGCCGGGCCCGGTCGGCGCGAAGCCCACCGGGACGGCCAGGGTGCCTCCGGTGTTCAGGGTGACGGGGAGGGTCGGGGGCGTGACGCTGAACGGCGCGGTGGTGGTGATCGCGGTGACCGTCACGCTGCGCGTCGCGGTGACCGTCGCCGTGGCGTTCCCGGTGGCGCCCACCGCGACCTGCCCGAGGTCGACCGGACTGCCCGTCAGCGCGGCCTGGGACGGGCTGCCGAAGGCGACCAGGTGGCCGCCGCGGGTGCCGACGTAGACCCGGCCCTCGCCGACGGCGACCTTGGAGAACTTCACGGCCGTCCCCATCGGCGCCGACCAGCGCAGCTTCAGCACGCCGTTGACCGGCACCGCGTCGTACGCGCGCAGTTGGGCGTTGACGCCGTCGGAACCGTTGGGGTCGGGGCAGACGATCCAGACCAGCGCAGAGCCGGAGGTCGTGCCGTCGGACGTCACGACCGGCGAGCCCGGGTAGTGGCCGATCGCGGCGCTGCTGGAGCCCGCATTGGTCAGGACGGGCGTGCCGGCGCCGTCGACGCCGAACCTCAGTGCGCGGAGGTGGCCGTCGTTCTCGGGGACGTACACGAAGCCGCCGTCGCCGCCCCAGACCGCCGGGTGGCCCCAGATGCCGCGGAACGGCCCGCCGATGGACAGCGCCTGGTCCGAGCCGCCGGGCCCCTGGCTGCGACCGCCCAGGTCGTCCCGGTCGAGGAGGAAGACCCGGCCGTCCTTTCCGATCTGGACCAGCAGCTTCGGGTGGGCCGCGGTGCCGAACGGCGGCGAGGGCAGGGCCACCGGGCCGCCGGATCCGAGGTCCTGGTCGTTCAGATCCAGATTGTCCGCGTTGCCGGGGCTGAAGAAGTCCACCGCGGTGAGCTGCCCGCCGCTGGACAGGTGGACCACCGACTCGGCCAGGTGACCGGGCGGCTGCTTGCCCGGGCCGGGCGCGGGCGAGACGCCGTTGCCGGTGGAGAAGAAGATCCGGCCGGGACCGTCCGAGACCAGGCCGCCGCCGCCCATCCAGACCCCGGCCTCCGTGTCGCTGGCCGCGTTCTCCGTGGACCACATGCGCAGCGCACGCGTCGCCGTGTTCACCCCGACCACGTAGCCGACGTACGGTTTGACGTCGCAGTGCGAGGCGAACCCGGCGAACACCTCGCCGTCGAGCAGCAGCAGGCCGGGCCGCTGCTGCGCGGTGAACGGGTTGAACGTGTTGCCCGGGTTGTTCACCGGGGAGCCCTGGATCGTCACCGGCCAGCCCGCGGCTTCATGGCCGGTCGCCACGTCCAGGCTGTGCAGGAACCAGTGCGGGTGCTTGGTGTCCGGGCCGTCGTTGACCTTGGCGGTGAGGTAGACCCGCCCCGACGAGGGGTCGAACACCGGGGTGGAGGTCACGCCGATGTTGGGGATGAGGTCGCCGCAGCCGATCGCGGCGGCCGGCCAGGCCGGGCCGAGCGACTTGGACCAGAGGACCGCACCGGTGACGGCGTGGATGCCGTAGACGTTGTTGTTCTCGGTCGCGACCACCACGGTGGACCCGATGACCAGCGGCTGGGCGTAGACCTGCCCGTCCACGGGCGTCGAGAACAACTGGCCGAAGTCGCCGGCGCTCACCTTGCTGGGCGCCAGCTGCGGCTGGTGCGGGTCCCAGCCGGTGCGCATCGGATTCATCGAGACGGTCGGGTCGTGGGCGACCACATTCTGCGTCATCGTGCGCTGCCTCTTCCGTTTCGAGCGACTGTCGGGGGGATGTGACGGTGGGTCATGGGGGTGTTCACGCACTGCTCACAGCTGCAGCTCCATGCCGTCGCCGGCGACCTCCACGCCCTCGGCCGCGAGTTCCTCGTGCCGGTCCGAGTCCGGGTCGGTCAGCGGGTTGGTGTTGTTGAGGTGCGTGTAGAGACGCCGGGTGCCAGGGTGCGAGCGCAGTCGGCGCAGGGTGCCGTCCGGCCCGGCGATCGGCAGGTGGCCGAAGGCGCGGGCGGTGCGGCGCTCGCCGCTCACGTGGCGCAGCTCCTCGTCGCTCCAGAACGTGCCGTCCAGGAGCAGGCAGTCGGCGCCGTCCAGGAACGCGTCGAATCCGTCCGGCCAGTCGGCGAGCGAGGGTGCGTAGACCGCACGGGCTCCGGTCCGAGTGTCGGTGAAGCGGTAGGCGACGGTCCAGGGGCCGGGAGCGTCGAAGTGGGCGGCGTAGCGGGGGCGCTTGTCGCTCACCGGGAAGGCGTCGACCGTCAGACCGCCGTCGAGCCGGAGCGGCCGGTCGAGCGGGTGCCAGCGGGAGGCGCCGTAGCAGGCCAGCAGGCCGCGCAGCGGGAGGACCTCCCCGAGGCTGCGCCAGACCGGCGGCGGGGCGTGGACGTCCAGTTCGGCGCCCTCGCGCAGGGCCAGCAGGCCGGTGGTGTGGTCGAGTTCGCCGTCGGTCAGCAGGACCCCGCGCAGCGGTGTGCGGCGGGTGCCGTCCGGCGGGGTCAGGCCGGGCGCGGCGAGCAACTGGACGCGGAGGTCGGGCGAGGCGTTCACCAGGTACCAGGCGTCGTCCGAGACGCCGACGGCGAGGCACTCCTGGGTCCGCCAGGCGCCCGGGCCGGCCGTGCGGGCCCTGGCGCAGGTCGGGCAGGCGCAGTTCCACTGCGGCAGGCCGCCGCCGGCGGCGGTGCCGAGTACCCGTAGCCGCATGGCTTCCCTCTCTCTCGGCTCAGGCCCCGCGAGGCACCAGCGGCACGGTCGGCGCCGACTCGCCGTCCCGGACCAGCCGGGTGACCAGCGCGTGGTGCGGCGAGAGCCGGCAGACCGGGTCGGTGGCGGCCGGGTCGCCGGTGAGCTGGAAGGCCTGGCAGCGGCAACCGCCGTGGTCGAGCTCCTTGCGCTCGCAGCTGCGGCAGGGCTCGGGCATCCAGTCCGTGCCGCGGAAGCGGGTGAACGCGGGGGAGTCGAACCAGATGTCCGCCAGCGGGCGGTCGCGCACGCCCGTCACGCCGAGCCCCGGGATCTGCGCGGCGGCGGGGCAGGGCAGCACGTCACCGTTCGGCGCGACGGTCAGCTGGCGGCTGGCCCAGCCGTTCATGCAGGGCTTGGGCCAGGTCTCGTGGTGGTCCGAGACGACGTAGACGATCTGCAGGACGCCCGCCAGGCGCTCGCGGGCGGCCGTCACCGCGGCCTCGGCCGCCGCCAGTTGGGCACGGGTCGGCAGCAGCGCGGCGCGGTTGCGCAGCGCCCAGCCGTAGTACTGGGTGTTCGCCAGTTCGAGGCGGTCCGCGCCGAGCTCCGCCGCCAGGTCGATCAGGGCGGGGACGCGTTCGATGTTGCGCCGGTGCAGCACGACGTTGACCGTCAGGGCCAGGCCGGCGGCCCTGACCAGGCGGGCGGCGGCGAGCTTGCGGGCGTGCACGGGCCGGCCGGCCAGCGCGTCCGCCGGGGCGGCCGTCGCGTCCTGGAAGCTGAGCTGGACGTGGTCGAGGCCCGCGGCGGCCAGTCCGGCCAGCCGGGCCGGGGAGAGCGACTGCCCGCCGGTGATCAGGTTGGTGTACAGGCCCAACCCGCGGGCGTGCGCCACCAGCGCGGGCAGGTCGCGCCGCAGCAGCGGCTCGCCGCCGGACAGGTGCACCTGGAGCACGCCCAGGGCCCGGGCCTCGGTGAGCACCCGCCGCCACTCGGCCGGGCTCAACTCGTCGGCGTATTCGTCCAGCGCGACCGGGTTGGAGCAGTACGCGCAGCGCAGCGGGCAGCGGTAGGTCAGTTCGGCGAGCAGGCCGAACGGCCGGTCCGGCCGGGCGCCGTCCTGAGCCTCGGGGGTCCCGGGGCTCTCGGGGGTCTCGCGAACGGCCGGTGTCCCGGGAACGGTCGGCGGCCGGGGCGGGTCGGTCGGTCCGGCCTCCAGCAGGCACTGCTCGGCCAGCGAGGCGAGGAAGGACCGCACCTCGGCCGGTCGCACCCCGGTGTACTGCCGCTCCAGTTCGGCGAGGATCGCCGTGGTGCCGGTGGCGCCGTCGCAGCGCGCGAGCACGGCGGCGGCCGTCCCGCCGAGCACCAGCACGCCCTCCGGATGCAGCAGCACCGGGACGGACCGCACCTGGTCGTGGCCGAGCCGGACGCCTCGGCGCAGGCGCCAGGGGCCCTCCTCGTCCGCGGTCACTCGTCAGCCCGCCGCGGCCGCGTGCTCGATGGCGTCGAGCATCGACCAGAGGACGTCGCACTTGAAGGCGAGCGCGGCCAGGGCCGCGTCCTGCTGCTCACGGCTGGTGCAGTACTCGGTGACCAGGCCCAGCGCGTGGGCCGAGTCGGCGTCGGCCACGGCCGGACGCTGCTCGAAGTACCGCAGGCCGGCGGGCTCCACCCAGCCGTAGTGGGTGCGCAGGGCGGTGAGCCGGTCGCGCATCAGGCCCGGCGAGAACAGCTCGGTGAGCGAGGCGGCGACGGCCTCGATCCACGGCCGGGTGCGGGCGAAGTTCACGTAGGCGTCCGTGGCGAAGCGCACGCCGGGCAGGACGTGGCGCTCGTCCAGCACCTCCGCCCGACCGAGCCCGGCGGCCTCGGCGAGGGCGAGCCAGTCGACGTTCCCGCCCCGGTCGGGCGCGGTGCCGTCCTGGTCCGCGAGGCGCTTGACCCAGCGGCGGCGGACCTCCGGGACGGGGCAGTTGGCGATCACCGCCGCGTCCTTCTGGGGCAGCCACTTCTGATAGTACCAGCGATTGGCGATCCAGGACCGCAACTCCGGCTCGCTCAGGCCGCCCTGGTGCAGTCGCAGGTGGAAGGGGTGATTGTCCCAGTAGCTCTCGGAGTGCGCCTGCAGGGCGGCGGTGAACTCCGGGACGGTACGCGCTGTCCGGTCCGTCATCGCCGGCCGCTACCGTCGGCCCGCATAGGCCGTGACCTCGTGCGCGAGCTCGATGCTCTGTGCGTCCGGCGGCGACCAGGCCCGCCGGACGTCCGGGCGGGGCGGCGGCCCGGACGGCGCCGGGCGGGGCGGGTCGGCGGGGCCGGCGGGCAGGTGGGGCGAGGGGGCGGCGGTGTTCGGTCGGTTCGTCATACAGCACCCCGGGGGTGGTCACGATGGGATGTACACGGTCGGTTTCCACCATCGATCGGTGCCCTGTGCCGCGCAATCCGGCGAGGGTGCGGCCGGGGCCCGGACGGCGGGGGACGTACTCTGGACGCATGGCGGAGCAGCAGTCGGAGACCAGGGGCGCCGAACAGATCTGCGAGGTGTCGGCCGACCCGGAGCAGGCCCGGCGCGGGCTGCGGCCGGGCGGGCCCGGCGAGCGCGCCGCGTGTGTGCTGTGCGGCGGGGAGACCGAGTACCCGGCCGAGACGCCCGGATCCACGCTCTGCCCGGTCTGCACCTGGCAGCAGGCCCAGCGTGGCGCGTGCTCCGGCTGATGATCCATCAGACAATCGGGCAATGACCGTTTTTGTGCCGAGCGCCGGGCCCGCCGCCGGCCGGCTGGAACGCCCCGACGCCACGCTCGCCTTCGAGACCACCGGCAGCGCCGGCCCGCTCGCCGTGCACGCGCACGGCTCGCTGTCCAGCCGGGCCCACGAGCAGCGGGCCGGCCTGTTCGACTGGACGCCGCTCACCGCGACCCACCGCCTGGCCCGCTACGACGCGCGCGGCCACGGCCGGTCCACGGGCCGGCCGGTCGCCGCCGACTACAGCTACCCCGCGCTCGCCGCCGACCTGCTCGCGCTCTGCGACCACCTCTCGCCGGACGCCCCCGTCACCGGACTCGGCGCGTCCATGGGCACTGCGACGGTGCTGTGGGCGGCGCTCGCCCGGCCCGAACGGTTCGACCGCCTGGTGCTGGCCGTCCCCGCCGTCGCCTGGGCGGCCCGCGAGCCGCGCCGGGCCGGGCTGCGGGCCGCCGCGACGCTGGTGGAGCGGCGCGGGACGGGCACCCTCAGGGCCGCCGCGAAGTTCTCCGGACCGCCCGCCGTCCTCGCCGAAGCCCCCCAGTACGCCACCGAGTTCGACGCCGTCGAGGACCTCGTCCCGGCCGTCCTGCGGGCCGCCGCCGACGCCGACCTCCCCACCCCCGACCGCCTCCGCGACCTCCCGCACCCCACCCTGATCCTGGCCTGGCCGACCGACCCCGTCCACCCCCTCGCCACCGCCCGCACCCTGGCCGAACACCTCCCGAACGCCCGGCTGCACACCGCCACCACCCTGGCGGACGTCAGGAGTTGGGGACGCCTCGCCGCGGACTTCCTGGCGGGCCGCCGACACGGGTGAGGTCCGGGGCGGCGCGCCCGGGTGGTGGTTCAGGCGTCGTCGCGGGTGGTGTGGTGGACGGTGGAGCCGTGGCGGTGCTTGCGGACGAGGAGTTGGGCGGGGATGCGGGTGCGGAGGTCGGCGACGTGGCTGACGATGCCGACGGCGCGGTCGCGTTCGCGGAGGGAGTCGAGCACGTCCATGACTTCCTCAAGGGTGTTCTCGTCGAGGGTGCCGAAGCCCTCGTCGATGAAGAGGGTGTCCAGGGGCATGCCGCCGGCCTCGTCGGTGACCACGTCGGCGAGGCCGAGGGCCAGGGCGAGCGAGGCGAAGAAGGACTCGCCGCCGGAGAGGGTGGCGGTGTCGCGCTCGCGGCCGGTCCAGGCGTCGACGACGTGGAGGGAGAGGCCGGAGCGCTTGGTGCCGGAGACCAGGCCGTCGCTGTGGACCAGGGTGTACCGGCCGCCGGACATCTTCAGCAGGCGCTGGCTGGCCGCGGCCGCGACCTGCTCCAGGCGGGCGGCCAGCACGTAGGACTCCAGACGCATCCGCAGGGCGTTCTCGGCGGGCGCGCCCGCGAGCAGCGCGGCCAGGCGGCTGATCCGGGCGTACGCGTCGAGGACGGGGGCGAAGGCGTCGGCGAGGGCGGTCAGGTCGCGGGTGATCCGGGCCAGCGCCGCCACCCGGTCGTCGGCGGTGCGGTGCGCGGTGTCGGCGGCGCGCAGGACGGCGGTGGCGTGTTCCTCCGCGGCGTGCGCGAACTCCGGTTCGGCCGAAGGGAGTTCGGCGGCCGCGCGCAGCTCCGGGTCGGCGAGGCGGGCGGCGGCCTGCTCCAGTGCGGCGTCCAGCTGCTCGAACTGCCGCTGAAGTGCGTCGCGTCGGTGGGCGGGGAGCTCGGCGGCGGCGAGCGCCGACAGGTCGGCGAAGCCCGCGTCGGCGGCGGCGCGCTCCAACGCGCCGGTGGCCTCGGCGCGTCGGTGGGTGGTCTCGGCGGTGGTGCGGGCCGCGTCGAGGACGGCCGTGACGGCGGCCGCGAGGGCGTCCACCGCGGCGGCGCGGGCCGCGACCGACGGGGCGTCGCCCCGGGCGGCGGCGATCCGCCCGGCCAGCGTGTCGAGTTCGGCCGCGACGGTGCCCAGCCGGTCGGCGAGGACGGCGCCGCGCTCGCCCGCCTGCCGCAGCCGCTCGTGGCGGGCCCGGCGTTCCTGCTCCAGCCGCTCCACCTGCTGGCCCAACGGCACCAGCCGCTCCGCGGTGTGCAGTGCCTCGCGCCGCTCGGCGGTCAACTCGTCGAGAATGGCGGTGAGTTCGGCGACCGAACGGCCGGCGGCGGCGGTCTCGGCGGCCGCGGCGTCCACCTGGAGGGTGCCCAAGCGGTGCTTGGCGGCGTCGAGTTCGGCCTCCGCTGCGTGCTGGGCGGCGCGGGCGCGCTGCTCGTCGGCGGCCGTGACCTGGTCGGCCGACGGGCGGGCGGGGGCCGGGTGTTCGGGCGAGCCGCACACCCGGCAGGGCTCGCCGTCGGCCAGCTGGGCCGCCAACTCGGCGGCCATGCCCGCCAGTCGGCGCTCCTGGAGGTCCAGGGTGCGGGCCCGGGCGTCCAGCGCGGCGTCCGTCAGGGTGCGGACCCGGGCCTCGGCGGCGGACAGTGCGGCCCGGAGCGAGCGGTGGCGGCGGGCCGCCTCCTGGCGGGCCGTCAACTCCTGGTGCCGGGAGTCGAGTCGGGCGAGCAGCGCGTGCGCGTCGCGGGCCGCGTCGAGGTCGACGGTCAGCTGCTTCAGCTGGTCGTCGAAGCCGGACAGCCAGTCCTGCGACTCCTCCGCCAGGTCGTCCGCCCGCTTCTGCTCGGCGGCCAACTCGTCGCGCTCGACCAGCAGTCGGGAGTGGCGCTGCTCGTCCGCGCGGGCCTCCGCGAGGCGGGTCGCCTCGGTGCGCAAGGTGCGTTCCGCAGCGGTGGGTTCGAGGTCGCCGAGCAGCTGGACGGCCCACGGCGCGGCGGCCCGGGCGGTGAGCGTCACGCGGTGGGCCGACTCGGCGGCGGTGGCGGCGGCGTGGGCGGCCAGCGCGCCCTGGTGCAGGGTGCGCAGCGGGGACAGCGCCCCGGCGGCCAGCGCGAGGCGCAGGCGGGCCCGGTCGGGGGCCGACTCCCGGTCGGCGCCGGCGAGTCGGAGGTGGTCCTGCTGCGCGGAGCGGTGTCGGTGCTGACGGTCCGCCAGGGTGCGCTGGGCGTCCAGCCGCGTGCGGGCCCGGGTGCGGGCGGCCTCGGCGCTCTCCAGCGCGAGCGCCGTCGCGGTGACGCGTTCGGCGGCCGTGCCGCGCAGCATCGCCGCCCAGGCCAGCACGTCCGCCGCGGAGGCGTTCTCGTCGGGTCGGTGCGCGGCGGCGTCCGCGGCGAGCGGACCGGCGGCCTCCTCGGCCCGGGCCGCCAGGTCGCGCAGCTTCTGCCGCCCGGCCTGCACCTCGTGCTCCTGGCGCAGCCGGCGCTCCGCCGTCCAGCGCTCCAACTGGTCGAACCGGCCGGTGTCGAACAGCTTGCCGAGCAGGTCGGCGCGCTGCTTGGAATCCGCGCGCAGGAACCGCGCGAAGTCGCCCTGCGGCAGCAGCACCACCTGGCAGAACTGGTCCCGGCTCATGCCGAGCAGCCGGGTCAGCTCCTCACCGGCCTCCTGGTGCGACTTGCTGACCGCGACCCAGCCCGGCTCGCCCTCGCCGGCGTCCGCAGCCCACTCGCGCAGCAGCGTCTGCGCCTTGTCCGCGGTGAAGCCCGAACCGCGCTTCTTAGGACGGAGCTGCTCGGGGCTGCGGGTGATCTCCAGCCGCCGCCCGCCCAGCGTCGCCTCCAGCACCACCTCGGTGCGCCGCCCCTGGTCGGCGTGGTCGCTGCGCACGCCGTTGCTCCTGCGCGAGCCCGGCAGTTCGCCGTACAGCGCGTAGCAGACCGCGTCCAGCACGCTGCTCTTGCCCGCGCCGGTCGCCCCGCGCAGCAGGAACAGGCCGGACGCGGTGAGCCGGTCGAAGTCGATCCGCTCCGTCGACGCGAACGGGCCGAACGCGGTGACGGTGAGCTGGTGCAGCCTCATCGGGCGCTCCCCTTCGAGAGGTTCATCGGCCGTTCTCCTCGGCCCGGTCGGCGGCCGTGCGGCGCACCGCCTCCAGGCCCTCCAACAGCCAGGACTGCTCGGTGTCGTCCAACTCCCGCCCCGGGCGGACGTGGGCGACGAAGCCCTCCACCACCTCCCGGTCGCTGCGCCCGCTGACCCGCTGCGCGTACGACCCGGACGCGGCCTGCTCGCCGCCCTCGGGTTCGAACAGCAACTGCAGGGTGTGCGGGAAGCGGACCCGCAGCCGCTCCATCGGGTCGACCGGCCGGACCGGGTCGGTCAGCGTGGCCTGCACCCAGGCGCCCTCGGCCCACTCGTGCTCGTCGGCGGTGAGCAGCTCGTCCAGGCGGCCGCGCAGCTGGGCCAGCCGACGCGGCTGGGGGCAGAGGATCCGGGTGGCCTCGACGGCGCCCTCGGCGTCCAGGTCGACCAGCCACATCGACTTGCGGTGGGTGGTCTCCGAGAACGAGTAGGCGAGCGGCGAGCCCGAGTAGCGCAGGTGCGGGGCGAGGGTCTGGCAGCCGTGCAGGTGCCCGAGGGCCACGTAGTGCACCCCGTCGAACACCCCGGCCGGCACCGACTGCACGCCGCCCACCGCGATGTCCCGCTCGCTGTCGCTCTGCTCGCCGCCCGTCACGAACGCGTGCGCCAGCACCACGGCCCGGGTGCCCGCCGGACGCGCGGCGAGGTCGGCCCGGACGGCGTCCATCGCCGCCGCCAGCACCTGCTCGTGGCCGCCCTTCGCCAGGCCCAGCCGGTCCCGGACCAGCGCCGGCTCCAGGTACGGCAGCCCGTACACCGCGACCGGCCCGTGCCCGTCGGCCAGCAGCACCGGCTCGGCGAGCGTGCCCGGATCGGTGCGCAGGTGTATGCCCGCCCGCTCGATCAGCCGGGACGCGACCCCGAGCCGACGGGCCGAATCGTGGTTGCCGCTGATGAAGACGGTCGGGATGTTCCGCTCGGCCAGCCGCCACAGCACGTCGTCGAAGAGCGCGACGGCCTCCAGCCCGGGCAGCGCCCGGTCGTACACGTCACCCGCCACCAGCACGGCGTCGACCCGCTCGGCGACGGCGGTGGCCACCAGGTGGTCGAGGAACGCGCGCTGCGCCTCGTGCAGGTTCTCGCGGTGGAACGAACGGCCCAGGTGCCAGTCCGAGGTGTGCAGCAGCCTCACGCCGAAGCTCCCCGCAGCATGTCTGTCACTCCTCGTCGCTTTCATGGTGGTCCGGCCGGTACCGAGTATCACAGGTGCGGGTGACAGGCCGGGTCGGGAGTGACGGGAGGGGTGGTCGGGACGGGTGGGGCGCTGACCCGGGTGGCGGCCGGGACTGTTCATCGGTCGGGTGTTCGGGGAAGATCATCAGGTGGCGAGGGCGGCCGCCCGGAGTGCGGAGGGAGTGGCATGGGCATCGAATACAGCCCGGAGATCTCCGAACTGCTCGGGCGGGTCCGACGCCGGCCGAACGCCGGCTGGCCCTGGCACGCCGGGTCGGCGGTGCCGGAGGGGCTCCCGGTGAAGCAGTCCTGGGGCTGGCTGTTCGCCCCCGACGGCCGGGTGCTCACGCTGGTCAACCCCCGGGACGGCGTGGTCAGCCTCCCCGGCGGCTCGCTGGAGGCGGAGGACGCGGGCGATCCGGGCGCGACGCTGGCCCGCGAGTCGGCCGAGGAGGCCCAGGCGCTGATCGGGCCGCCGGTCTACCTCGGCTACCTGTACGACCGGGTCGGCTCGGCGAACGGCGGCCACGAGTGCGCCCGGGTGCGGATGGCCGCGGCGCTGCACGGCGTGGCCCGGTCCGCCCCCGATCCGGCTTCCGGCCGCCACTACCGTCGTCTGCTGGTCGCCCCGGGCCTGGCCGTCGAACTCCTCGGCTGGGGTGCGGCCGGACTGCAGCAGGCCCGGGCGGCGGTGGCGGCGGCGGTCGGGGTGCTGGGGGTTCCGGCGTCGGCGAACGAGACGATCGAGGAACTGCCGCTCGGGGGCTGCTGGCTGCGCTGAGCCCGCCGCCCGGGTGCGCAATCGGTGCGGTGAGTCAACTGGTTTTGCTGCCAACCGAGTTGGCGGATCCGGCGGGTAGCATCCGCGGCATGACGGATATTCAGGAGTTCGATGCGCGTGCCCTGAAGGTCACGCAGACGGTCGTCGACCGCGTCGCCGCGGACCGGCTCGACCGCCCGACGCCGTGCGGGGACTGGACACTCGGGCAGTTGCTCGCGCACATGACGGGACAGAACCACGGCTTCGCGTTCGCGGCCGGCGGCGAGCTGCACGGGCGCGAGGTGTGGCGCGACCGCCCGGTCGGCGACGATCCGGGCGAGGAGTTCGCCGCCTCGGCGGCCGCGGTGGTCGCGGCGTTCGGCGAGGAGGGCGTGCCGGAGCGGGAGTTCTGGCTTCCGGAGGTGCGCGGCGGGCAGTGGTTCCCGGCCGTTCAGGCGGTCGGCTTCCACCTGGTCGACTACGTGGTGCACGGCTGGGACGTCGCCGCCTCGATCGGCGTCGGGATCGAGTTCGACGCGGACGTGCTGGCGGCCGCGCTGACGGTCGCCGAAGCGGTTCCGACCGGTGCTTCCCGCGAGCGGGAGGGCGCCGCGTTCGCGCCCGCGCTGGACGTACCGGCCGGGGCCTCCGTGCTGGACCGGATCCTGCTGCTGCTCGGCCGCGACCCGAACTGGTCCGCGCCGGGGCACACCGGCTGACGGGGGTTCGGGGCGCGGGCGGGCCGGTGTCGCCCCCACGGGGGTGGGGCGGCACCGGCCCGGCGGTCGGGGCGCGGGGCGGTGCGGGTCAGCAGGCGCCGGTGATCCGCTTCTGGCCCACCAGGACGACGCCGTCGTTGGCGATGACGACGCTGATGGCCGCGGTGCCCGCGGAGTTCGACGACCACAGCGCGGTGCCGTACTGGGTGTACAGCACGAAGTTGCCGTCCGACTGGTACGAGGCGTGGTGGGCGGCGCTCCCGTTGGTGCCGGTCGCCCAGCACACCGTGCGGCCGCTGCCGGACCCGCGGTACTCGACGAGGTTGCCGTCCGACTGCAGGATCAGCTGGTAGACGCCGCTGGGGCTGACGATCGAGTCCCCGACGTTGAGGCTCTGGCCCGGGATGATGCCCTGGCTGGAGGTCGCCGACGCGCTCCCGGTCGCGCCGAGGACGGCCGCCGCGGCCGCGGTGACGGCGACAGCGGCCTTGGCCGCACCGCGAATGGTCTTGTTCATCATTGCCCCCTTGCTCAATATGTGTCCGATATGTCCGCCGCATTCATCGGCGGCGAACGCGGATCAAAGCTAGCCGCAGGGGCGGGCGGAAAGATGGTCGACAGTCGTGATTCACCTCACATTGTCGAGGGTTTAATATCCTTTTCCGAAATTTACCGCCGCACTGCGGGAAATTTGCGAAACCCTGCCGGAGGGGGGCGGCCGGGTGGTGCGAGTCACGGCTGCGGGGGGTTTAACTGCACGCTGTGATGGCCGAGTTGACCTTGCGTTCGATCGGCGGGCGGGTGTCGGGGCCGGGTGGGGGTGCGAGCCGCGCGGGTCGGGAATTCCACCTCCGCCCGCCGCTGGGCAGCGGCGCTGCTCGTTGGCCGGGCGAGTGTCCGCGGCGAAGTGGCGGGCGTGGTGCGGAATTCTTCGGGCGCATCGGAAATCGGCGACCGCCGACCGATATTTTGTCCTCGATGTCCGGAGGGTGGGACGGTTCGGCGCGCCCGATCCGGCGCTCGGTGCGCGCTCGGACGGCGGCGGTGCGAGCGGCTCGCGCCGGGGGGTGCCGCGACTGCCCATTTGGGGCGGGTGGGGCTGGAGTGCGCCGTGAGCACGCTGTGTCACGCCCCCATTGCGCTCGGAGATGGGGCCTGAGGTGACGGTGCGTCAGGTGAAAAATCGGGCGATCGGACGTTCGGACGGTGCTTCGCGGGATTTCCGCAGCCCAGGTCAGGGGTGGGTCTCCGCGCGTAGCGAAAATCGAGTGACCGTTGGATGAGAGTTCGTCAAATTCTTTGGCATGACCGCTTCCCTGCGAGGCTACTGGCTGGTATCCAATGTGTGGCCTGCGTCACCCATGGAGGAAACATGACTAGAGTCCGTGCCATCACCGTCGCTCTCACCGCGGCGGCCCTGTCCGTCACCACCCTTGTCGCCGCCACCCAGGCGAGCGCCGCCGGCGTCAACTACGTTGCGCTCGGCGACTCGTACTCGGCCGGCGTCGGCTCGGGCAGCTACACCAGCGAGAGCGGCAGCTGCAGCCGCAGCACCAACGCCTACCCGTACCTGTGGAAGAACGCGCACGCCCCGACCTCGTTCAAGTTCGTGGCCTGCTCGGGTGCGACGACCAACGACGTGGTCGCCAACCAGCTCAGCTCGCTGAGCTCGACGACCACGCTGATCTCGATCACCATCGGCGGCAACGACGCGGGCTTCGCGTCGACCATGCAGACCTGTGTGCTGAGCAGCGACAGCTCGTGCCTGAGCGCCGTGAACACGGCGAAGAGCTACGCCAACAACACGCTGCCGGGCAAGCTCTCCAGCCTGTACTCGCAGATCAAGGCCAAGGCGCCCAACGCGCACGTGGTGGTGCTGGGTTACCCGCACCTGTACCAGGTGCCGGGCAGCTGCCTGGTCGGCATCTCGGACACCAAGCGGACCGCGATCAACAGCGCGGCGGACACCCTGGACACGGTGATCTCCAAGCAGGTGGCGGCGGCCGGCTTCACCTTCAAGGACGTCCGGTCGATCTTCTCCGGCCACGAGATCTGCGGCTCGTCGTCCCAGTGGCTGAACAGCACCACGCTGCCGATCAGCGACAGCTACCACCCGAACTCCTCGGGCCAGGCGTACGGCTACCTGCCGTCGTTCTCCGCGGGCGTCTGACCCCGGAGTTCACCGAGACGTCCGTGACGGGCGGACGAGCCGGTGTCCGGGCCCATGGGAGGGGCCCGGACACCGGTGTTCGTGAGCCGCCACGGACTGACGATACGTCAGCTTATTTCAGCGGCGCGGCGGCGGTCACCGCAGGTAGTCGGTGAGCGCCGCAGGCGTCAGACCGGCCGCGCGGGCCGCGTCCAGGGCGCGCTGCAGGTCGCTCGCCAGGGTGTCGGTGAAGTGCAGGATGATCACGTCGCCGGGCTGGAGCGGACCGCCGTGGTAGACGTTCGCGGCGCCGGAGGTGAAGTCGGCGGTCGCGGTCAGCAGGTACCTGATGCCGCAGTTCGCGGCGGCCTGCTGGGTGGTGGCGTCGAAGGTGAAGTACGGCGGCCGCAGGATCGTCGGGGTGGTGCCGTAGCGGGCGGCCACCGCGTCGCGGGCGTCGCAGATCTCGGCCTGCTGCTCGGCGGGCGAGAGGGTCGTCAGGTCGCGGTGCGAGACGGTGTGGTCCTGGATGGAGGAGCCGGGCGCCGCGGTGACCTTGCTGAAGTAGTCCGGCTCGAAGCCCTCCGGCATGGGCAGCGGGAACGCGGTGACCGGCAGCCTGCGGTCGGCGATCAGCTGCGCGGCCTCGGGGGTGCGGAACCAGCCGTCGTCGATGGTGAAGAAGACCACCTTGTCGGAGGTCGGCGCGTTCCAGGTGGCGTACGCGGGGGCGGGGGTGTCCCCGGTGACGCTGACGTCGTCCACCGCGATCGGGCCCTGGCCGTACCAGCCGTGCACGTACAGCTGGACGGAGGTGGTGGCCGCGCCGGTGGTGAAGGTGGTGGACAGCTGCTGCCAGCCGCTGCCGGTGGACGCCGTCCAGGCCGGCGGGGCGTCGTGGCCGGTGCCGGTGGCGCCGATGAACGCGTACGAGCCGTGCACCCACGCCCGGTACGTGTAGCTGGTGTTGGGGCGCACCGCGAGGGTCTGGGTGCACTGGCCGGTGGAGTCGGCGGAGGCCGGGGTGACGGCCAGTGCGGAGCCGCCGGTGCGGGCCGCGGTGGTGACGGCGCCCTCGCCCGCGGCGCAGTGCCAGCCGGGGATCGAGCCCCAGTCGGCGAGCGGCAGGGCGGGGATCTCGAAGCCGGGGTTGGTGGCGAGGTTGACCGCGGGGGCGTCGGCAGCGGCGACCGGGGCGTCGGCGTGCGCGGCCGGGGCGGTGGCGAGGGCGGCCAGCACGGTGGCGGCGGCAGCCGTCGCGAGACGGCGGCGTGCGGAACTGAGCACGGATCGACTCCAGTGTGAGGGAGGAGGGAAGACGTGACTCCCGGAGGGGGCGGGGGTCGGTCGCGGCCCTGCCGCACCGGGCCAGGTGCACACAATGGACTGGACCAATCCCGGCGGTCAAGGGGGACTGGCGGAGATCGGTCAACCGCCGTACCGCCCGTCGAGTCCACCGCCCCGCAGAGGCGGTGACGGACCGTCAGGTTCCGGTTCAGCCCGCGTACAGCTCCTCGATGTCCTGCGCGTAGCGCGCCGCCACCGCCGCCCGGCGGATCTTCAGCGACGGCGTCAACAGGCCCTCTTCCAGGGTGAATTCGTTCGGCAGCAGGCGGAACGCCCGGATCGACTCGGCGCGCGAGACGGTGGTGTTGGCGGCCGCCACGGCCCGCTGCACCTCCTGGTGGAGCTCGTGGTCGGTGAGGGCCTGCCGGACGTCCGGCCAGGGCCGGCCGCGGGCCTTGAGCCAGTGTCCCAGGGCCACCGGGTCGAGGGTGATCAGCGCGCCCAGGTAAGGCCGGTTGTCGCCCACCACCAGGCACTGGGCGATCAGCGGATGGGCCCGGACGCGCTCCTCCAGGATCGCGGGCGCCAGGTTCTTGCCGCTGGAGGTGACGATCACCTCCTTCTTGCGGCCGGTCAGCGTCAAGTAGCCGTCCTCGTCCAGCGATCCGAGGTCGCCGGTGGCCAGCCAGTCCCCGTGCAGCACCTCCTGGGTGCAGCGCGGGTGGTTGAGGTAGCCGGCGAACACGCCGGCGCCGCGCACCCACACCTCGCCGTCCTCGGCGATCGCCACCGACGCGCCGGGCACCGGGCGGCCCACGGTGCCGAACCTGGGCCGGTCCGGGGGATTGGCGGTGATGGCGGCGGTCGTCTCGGTCAGGCCGTAGCCCTCGTACACCGTCATGCCCGCGCCGGCGAAGAACAGCGCCAACTCCCGCCCCAGCATGGACCCGCCGGAGATCACCGAGCGGACCCGGCCGCCGAGCACGGCCCGCAGCCGCTGGTACACCAGGCGCTCGTACGCGGCGTGCCGCAGCCGCAGCGCGGGGGACGGGCCGGGACCCTTGCGGTGCGCCCGGCGCTCCCAGGCGGCCGCCCACTCGATCGCCACCTGCTCGGCCTGGACGAAGGTCTCCAGCCGGCCGGACGCCTCGGCGGCCTCCCTGGCCCGGCGGTGGATCTTCTCGAAGATGTACGGCACCGCGTGCAGGAAGGTCGGCCGGAACGACGCCAGGGCCGGCAGCAGGCTGTCCGCGGCCAGCTTGGCGTGGTGGCCGATCCGGATGCCGCCGCGCACCGCCGCCACCTGGGTGAGCCGCCCGTACACGTGCGCCAGCGGCAGGAACAGCAGGGTGGCGGGCTGGTCGCCGCCGGTGTCGGAGAACACCTCCGCCCAGCTCTCCAGCACCGCGTCCGCCACCGCCGCGAAGCTGCCGTGGGTGAGCAGACAGCCCTTCGGGCGGCCGGTGGTGCCGGAGGTGTAGATGACGCTGGCCAGTGAATCCGGTGTCACGCCGACCCGCTGACGGTGCACCAGGGCGTCCGGCACCCCCTGCCCGTCCGCCATCAGCTGCTGCATGCAGCCCCGGTCCAGCTGCCAGATGCCGGTCAGCTCGGGCAGCGCGTCGCAGACCGCGCCGACCGTCATCGCCTGGTCCTCGTCCTCGACCACGCAGGCCACCGCCGAGGTCTCGGCCAGGATCCAGCGCACCTGCTCGGCCGCCGCGGTCGGGTACACCGGCACCGGGATCGCGCCGACCGACCAGAGCGCGTAGTCGAACAGCGTCCACTCGTAGCGGGTGGAGGACATCACCGCGACCCGGTCGCCGTAGCGCACCCCGCGGGTGAGCAGACCGCGGGCCAGGGCCAGCACCTCGTCGCGGAACTGTGCGGCCGTCACCGGCTGCCAGGCGCCGTCCGCCCAGCGGGACAACTGCACCAGCCGCGGCTCGCGCTCGGCCCGGTCGAACACCGTGTCGGCCAGCCCGCCGGTCACCGCCGAGCTGCCGAGCGCGGGGCTGCTGATCTCTCGCACGGTACCCCCGTTCCCGCCGATCCCCACCCCGGCTCGCACGACCCGGCGGGCGGTACCGGCGAAGCTACCCGATCGGCGCGGTGCTGCCCAGAGTCACCGCCCGACGACACCCCGCACCGGGCACAGTGCCGCAGGTGGGGGCACTGGAGGGGCTCGGCGAGGAAATTAAAGGACGATCCGGACAACACACGATCACGATGCAAATTCACCCTACGAACGGAAGGTCAGGAAGTAGTAGGCTCGCGGCTCTCGTACCCCTCCGTGCCCCCCGACCGATTCCCCCAGCGCCCCCTGCCGCACCCCGCCGCCCCCTGCCCCCGGCCGCTCGTGCCCGGCGACCAACACCGACCGAGGACCACCAGAGGACCCCCCATGCGCCTGCGCCGCAGCTCGATCCGCGCGAGGATCATCGCGCTGCTCCTGGTGCCCATCGCGGCGCTCAGCTGCCTGTGGGGCTACTCCACACTGGTCACCACCGGCGACGTGTGGACCCAGCTCGACCTCAGCGCCACCTACGAGGCCTTCGGCAACCCCGCCGACCAGTACGCCTACGACCTGCGGCAGGAACGCTCCGCCGCGGTGCTGCGCCTCGCCGACCCCGGCAACAAGAACTACGGCGACGCCTACCTGAAGACCCAGGCCGCCACCGACCGGGACCTGCAGCTGCTGCGCTACCAGAGCACCAGCCGCGACGCCGGCCGGCTCAACGCCGACCAGCGCTCCCGGATCCAGGACATCATCACGGTCGCCGACCAACTCGCCGCCATCCGCAGCCAGATCGGCCAGCAGCGGACCAACTGGGAAGGCGCGCTGCAGGACTACAGCGACCTGATCAGCCCGGTCTTCGCCTTCCGGTCCTCGTTCGTGGCCAAGGAGAGCGGCGAACTGCCCCGCCAGGGCACCATCCTGGTCGAACTCACCCGGGCCACCGACTACCTGGCCCAGGAGACCGCCGCGATGCGCGCCCTGCGGGCCGGCAGCGCCGGGGCCGCCGGGGACAGCCACAAGCAGCAGGCCGCGCTGGACGCCATGCACGCCCAGCAGACGCTGTTCCGGGTCTACGTCGCCGAACTCGACCCGCAGGACCGCGCCGACTACACCGAGCTGCGCTCCGGCCTCACCTGGAGCACCCTCACCACCGCCGAACACGGCTTCGACGACGCGGCCGACCGGGCCCTGGAGGTCCGCGGCGGCCCCGTCGACTCCTGGGGCGACAACGCCGACAAGGTGCTCGACGACCTGGACGCCGTCAACACCCGGCTGGCCGCCAAGATCGGCGACCAGGCGCACGCCTACGCCGTCAACTCGCTGCTGCGCGGCGGCATCGCCGGCCTGGTCGGCCTGATCGCGGTGGTGCTGTCCATCCTGGTGTCCTACCGCATCGGCCGCCGCCTGGTGCGCGAACTCGTCGGCCTGCGCAACGCCGCCGCCGAACTGTCCACCACCCGACTGCCCTCCGTGATGCTCCGGCTGCGCCACGGCGAGGCCGTCGACGTGGTCGCCGAAGTCCCCCAGCTGGAGTTCGGCGCGGGAGAGGTCGGCCAGGTCGGCCGGGCCTTCAACGAGGTTCAGCGGGTCGCCGTCGAGGCCGCCGTCGAACAGGCCGAGCTGCGCCGCGGCGTCTCCGCGGTCTTCGTCAACCTGGCCCGCCGCTCCCAGGTGCTGCTGCACCGTCAGCTCACCCTGCTGGACACCATGGAGCGCCGCACCGAGGACCCGCGCGAGCTGGAGGACCTGTTCCGGCTCGACCACCTCACCACCCGCATGCGCCGGCACGCCGAGGGCCTGATCATCCTCTCCGGCGGCTCGCCCGGCCGCGCCTGGCGCAAGCCGGTCCGGATGGTCGACGTGGTGCGCGCCGCCGTCGGCGAGGTCGAGGACTACGCCCGGGTCATCGTCCGGCCGTTCCCCGGCACCGGGCTGCTCGGCTCCGCGGTCGCCGACGTCACCCACCTGATCGCCGAACTCGTCGAGAACGCCACAGTGTTCTCCCCGCCGCAGACCCAGGTCACCGTCCAGGGCGAGGTGGTCGCGCACGGCTTCTGCCTGGAGATCGACGACCGCGGCCTCGGCCTGAACGAGCAGCACCTCGCCGAGGTCAACCAGCGCCTCGCCGTGGAGCAGGAGTTCGACCTCGCCGACACCGACCGGCTGGGCCTGTTCGTGGTCTCCCGGCTGGCCCGCCGGCACGGCATCCGGGTCCACCTGCGGCCCTCCCCGTACGGCGGCACCTCCGCCGTGGTGCTGATCCCGCGCGAACTCCTCGCCGACAGCGCCGAGATGGCCCCCGAGGGGGCCCGGCCCGCCACCGACGAGCCCGCCCACCGCCGGGCCCCCGGCGCCGACCGGCCCGGCCGGGCGCACGCCGCCCCCGGCAAGGCGCTCGGCGGCCCGCGGCCGTCCACGCCCGACCCGTCCGCGGGGCCCGGCGGGCTGCCGCGACGTCGAACCCCCGGACAGGAAGCGGTGTCCGACCCCGCGTCGGGGACCGGGCGGCACCGCCGGACCGAGGACGCC